>NZ_JACCDE010000039.1 GCF_013415125.1 Vreelandella glaciei
GAGTCGCTCGCATCATCATGATGGCGGCTCGGTCTTCAGCAGTGAGATGGCGATAGCAGTAAGTCATAGCAACACCGTACCTGATGGGTCACGTGTTGCACTTGCTCATTGAGACCGCCAACATTCATGAAAAAAACACTGACATGGATTACATGGCTCTCGTTGAGTGCAGTGAGTCCCTTTGCGCTAGCCGTCGGGCTGGGGCAGGCGAGTGTCGGCTCGTATCTGAATGCGCCTTTAAATGCCTCAATACCATTGCTGGAAAGTAGTGACTACGCCCTTGACGATATCCAAGTCAGCGTTGCCGAACCGGCAGATTTTGCCGCGGCGGGCCTTGAGTGGACGCCTCTAGCCGCAAGTGTTCGTGCCCAGATTGTAGAGCAGCAAGGGCTACGACAAGTACGCTTAAGCTCTGTTCAAACGATGCAAGAGCCTTGGCTTGACCTGCTGCTGGCGGTTGAGTTTCCGGGCGGTCAACAATTTCGTGACATCACCTTGCTGTTTGATCCCCAGGGTTATTCCCAGCAGGGCCAAAGCGCTGCTCCCAACGCTGTGCCAACAACGAGTAACGCAGCCACTCCTCCGGTGGTTGAAGCCAGATCAGCGGCGCCGACCGTGGTAAGCGAGCGTGGCAATGGCAGCAGCGCGTATGTGGGCAGTGGCGATACGTTATGGGGCGTCGCAGAGCGGCTTAAGCCTTCGCAAGCCAGCGTTCAGCAGATGATGGTGGCGCTGCTGGAGGCCAATCCAGACGTCTTTCCTAGCGGCAATATAAATGATATGCGTGCAGGCCAAACGCTGAGTGTCCCTGATATTGAGCGCATTTTGGCGCGCTCCCATCTTGATGCTGATGCCGCCATGAAAGCGATGAATGAAGCCTGGCGCGCTCGCCGCAACGGCTCATTGGAGGCAGTGTCGTTACCTGACGTTGAAGCCGATACCGTTTCAAACAACGCTATAGCCGCTGCCCAAATCCTTGAAGCTACTGGTGCAGCTGAGCCAGACAGCGCGCTTGCTGCGGGTGGCGCTAAACCAAATGAGCAAGAAGCAAACGAGTCCTCAGTAAACGGCCCAGCTGCGTTGGAAGAGGCTGCCAACGAGCCCGAGGCGCTAACCCGGGCAGAATTAACCGAGCAGCTGCGCCTAAGCCAAGCGACGCTTCAGCAGGTAATGGAAGAGCGCGTGTTAATGCGCGCCGAGCTTAATGCGCTGCGTAGCGAAGTGGCCTCGCTAACTCAGGCGTTGAGCGATGCGTTGGCTGCTCAAGAGCAGTCACCAGAACCATACATTGCCAGCATGGATGAGATGGGCAGCCCGGGAGTGGCTGCCTTAGTTGAGCGTTATCAGTGGCCGCTCGCGTTAGCTGCCATCGCTCTGCTTCTGGGAGTGTTGGTGTGGCTGCGTAAGCGACGTGAAGAGGCCTGGGAAAATGTCCCGCTTACTGAGCCTGAGCCAGTAACAAAGCCAATAGTTACGCCTGGTACTGCACCTAAAGCAGCCTCTAAGGCAACGCCTGAAGCGACCTCTAAGATAGCGCCGATGACAGCGTCGATACCTGACGCTGTTCCTGTTGCGTACCCAATCCAGGCGAATAATAATGACGTGGAAGAGCCACATCAGCAAAGCGAGCCACAGGTAGCAACCGAAGACGAACCCGAGATTTCTTACGCCAGCTCAGCGTCAACGGCGAACGCCGATCAGTGGTTAATTGATGAGCAAGCGCAAACGCCCGAGCAAGATGACACGCTTCGCTATGAAAATAGCTATGAGAATAGTTATGAGAATAGTTATGAAAAAAGCCAGGCATCCGGGTTGGCTGAGCAGGGGCGTCAGCGTCGCTTAGGTCTGCATGTTGCCCCCGATAATGGTGCTGATCACTTGTCATTAGCACCGCCACTAAGCCCAGTGCCCATGCGTTTGTTGCTGGCTTCTCTCAATGCTGACTTAAAATCGGCTGAGCCAGCAAAACGGTCTGAGGATGCCGAGCATCGCTTTATCGATTACCACCCGCCCACTTTAATGAACACGCTAAGTAGCCAAGAAGGCCTGCGCAGAGAAACCCCAATGCAGCCTACGGTAGAGTTCGCCAGTCAGCTTGACGCCGAACCTGTTTCTCCTGCGAAACAACCGCGTCGGCCGATTGAAGAGGAGTGGGAAATTGAAGAGGTAGCATTCAAGCCGCGAGGCCTGGATAATAGCGAACCTTCAAAATCTTCAAAATGATGTGGCTTGATGACGCTGTTCTATCACTTCGATGAGAAAATTCCGCTTACAGGTCGTTTGGCGATGGGTATCGAGTACGACGGTACCCATTACTGTGGCTTTCAGCGCCTTAAGCACGCCGCATCTGTTCAGGCTTCGCTAGAGGCTGCGCTGGCCAAGGTGGCCAATGAACCCATTAGGGTGCACGCCAGCGGGCGCACCGATTCCGGGGTGCACGCCACTCGGCAAATTGTCCATTTTGATCCGCCAGTAGGGCGCTCCGAAAAAGCCTGGATATTTGGTGCCAATACCCATTTGCCCCGCGACGTGGCCGTGCGCTGGGTGAAACCAGTGGGCGACGACTTTCATTCACGCCTGTGCGCCCTGGGGCGCCGCTACCGCTACGTGCTGCTGAACCAGATTAGTCGCCCCGTATTGGAGCGCGCTAATGTCACCTGGTGTCGTGATCCGTTAGACGCCGATGCCATGCATCGGGCCGCTCAGGCGCTGGTAGGGGAGCACGATTTTTCGAGCTTCCGTGCCGCTGGCTGTCAATCAAAAACCCCCTGGCGGCATATGCACTTTGTCGACGTAAAGCGCTACGGCCAACTGGTTATGATCGATATTCAGGGTAACGCGTTCTTACACCATATGATTCGCAACATTGCCGGGGCGCTAGTAAGCGTCGGACGTGGTGCGCAGGATGAAACTTATATTGGTGAACTTTTAGCGCTGAAAAACCGTCGTAAAGGGGATGTAACGGCGCCCGCCTGCGGGCTGCATTTTGTCGATTCGGTTTACGATGAGCGCTTTGATTTGCCTAAAGAGCCGTTAGGGCCGCAATTACTCGCGTTTACCGGCGAGTGGACAGGCGAGCGCGAGCTCCCTGATACGCCCCGGGTCGCCTATCGTCGCAACCGTTCGCTAAGCAATACGGCAATTAACCCTGAACAGGAGGCGTCTTTATGAGTACGTTGCCGTTACTCCGTACGCGCATTAAGTTCTGTGGTTTCACCCGCGGCGAGGATATTGATCGTGCCGTGGCGCTAGGGGTGGATGCCTTAGGCTTTGTGATGTGGCCGAACAGTGCCCGTAGTGTGGGTGTCGAACAACTGGCGGCGCTTTCAGCGCGCGTGCCAGCATTTGTGACCCGCGTAGGGCTATTTGTAGATCAGGATGATGAGCTGATTGAGCGCTGTCTGCCCTATTTAGATATGCTCCAGTTTCATGGCAGCGAAACACCTGATGCCTGCCAGCGCTATTCGCTGCCCTGGATGAAAGCGCTGCGCATGCGCGAAGAAATAGATCTAGCCCATGAAGCTGAACGCTATCATGGGGCTCAGGCGCTGCTGTTAGATGCTTACCGGCCGGGAGTGCCGGGGGGCACAGGGGAGACCTTTGATTGGTCGAGAATCCCCGCAAATCTAGCAAAACCTGTTATCCTCGCCGGTGGGTTGAGTGCTGATAATATCGCTGACGCTGTGCGCCAGGTAGCGCCTTATGCGGTGGATGTATCCGGCGGTATTGAAGCCTCCCACGGCTGTAAAGATGCCGAGAAGATGGCCTCTTTTGTTCGTCATGTGGCGTTAGCCGACGCCCGTTAGCGCTCTTTGCACACGTTTAGATAGACGCAGTTCATGTATGTTGCCTATGGGTATTTTATCGAGCTACGTTGTTAAGTTGATTCATTTATTGGTTGCCTGTTCTGGCGATCTTGTGAGGTGTCTCTGTGACCGCTTCTGAAACCGCTCCTAACACTGTACTGAAAACAAAGTTCAGTGACCTGACCCGAATGCCGGATGCCCGTGGTCATTTTGGCCCCTACGGCGGTCGGTTTGTGTCAGAAACCCTCAGCTTTGCTTTGGAAGAGCTGGAAAAAACATATTTCAGCTTACGTGATGACCCCGACTTCCAAGCTGAGTTTGACTATGATCTTGCCCACTATGTGGGGCGCCCGTCGCCGCTTTATCATGCCAAACGTTGGTCGGAAAGCCTTGGTGGCGCACAGATATGGTTGAAGCGGGAAGACCTGAATCACACCGGCGCTCATAAGGTCAATAACACCATCGGCCAGGCGCTTCTGGCAAAAAAAACCGGTAAGCCACGCATTATTGCTGAAACAGGGGCGGGTCAGCATGGCGTTGCCTCGGCCACTGTTGCTGCTCGCCTTGGGCTTGAGTGCGATATTTATATGGGGGCGGAAGACGTCCAGCGACAGAAACTAAACGTCTATCGTATGCGCTTACTGGGTGCACGGGTTATTCCGGTAGAGTCCGGTACGCGTACGCTTAAAGATGCCATGAACGAAGCGCTGCGTGACTGGGTCACCAACGTTGATAACACTTTCTATATCATCGGTACCGTGGCTGGCCCACATCCTTATCCGCTGCTCGTTCGTGATTTTAACGCGGTCGTTGGCCGTGAAGCGCGTCGCCAGTCGTTGGAGCAGATCGGCCGTTTGCCAGATGCGCTGATTGCCTGTGTTGGGGGCGGCTCGAATGCCCTGGGGCTGTTCTATCCGTTCGTTGAAGATGATGACGTTGCTATGTACGGCGTAGAAGCCGGTGGCGATGGGGTTGAAACGGGCCGCCACGCGGCACCGCTGGCGTCCAACGCCCCGCACGGTGTGCTGCACGGTAACCGCACCTATTTAATGTCCGATGAAGCTGGCCAGGTGTCGGATACGCACTCCATTTCAGCCGGCCTGGATTACCCGGGCGTAGGCCCGGAGCACGCCCTGTGGAAGGATGTTGGCCGTGTTAAATACGTGGTGGCTAACGACAACGAAGTGCTGGAAGCGTTTCGTGAGTTGACGCATATGGAAGGCATTATGCCCGCTCTTGAGTCGGCTCATGCGCTGGCCCATGCCAAGGTATTGGCGCCGACCATGCGACCTGATCAACATATCGTGGTCAACCTTTCTGGGCGTGGCGACAAAGACATCATGACTGTTGCTAAGATTGATGGCATCGAATTTTAAGGTCAGCTTTTTTAAGGGCGAGCATGAACCGTATTGATCAGCGTTTCAGTGAACTTAAACAGCAGGGCCGCAAGGCTCTGATCCCTTACATCACCGCAGGGGACCCAGCACCGCAGTATACGGTGGGCTTTATGCACGCACTGGTAGACGCCGGTGCCGATGTCATTGAACTTGGCGTACCTTTTTCCGACCCAATGGCCGATGGCCCAGTGATTCAAAAAGCCTGTGAACGTGCGTTAAAGCAGGGCACCCGGCTGGTTGACCTGATGCAAATGGTCAAAGAGTTTCGCCAAACCGATACCACGACGCCGGTCGTGTTAATGGGATATTTAAATCCTATTGAGCGTATTGGTTATGAGAACTTTGCCGACCAAGCTGCCAGTGTCGGCGTCGATGGCGTATTGATTGTCGATATGCCGCCGGAAGAAGCCGATGAAATTGGCCCATTGCTGAAATCTCGTGATTTAGCGGCGATTTTTCTCGTTGCGCCTACCACTTCTAACGAGCGTGCCGCTACAATATGCGCCCATGGCGAGGGCTACTTATACTATGTTTCGCTGAAAGGCGTGACAGGTGCCGCCACCCTGAATGCCGAAGACGTAGCCGAGCACTTGGCTCCACTGCGGGGGATGACCGATTTGCCGCTTTGCGTTGGTTTTGGCATTCGTGATGGTGTAACGGCCGCGGAAGTGGCTAAAGTCGCCGATGGTGTCATTGTAGGTAGCGCCTTGGTTAACCGTATCGCCGAAAGCTTAGATGCGCCGGAAACCATTGCGGGCCAGTTGAAAAGTGTATTAGCAGAAATGCGTACGGCGATGGATGCCTAAAGCTAAATGCTTTATCGCCTATGCTTAACAGTTTGACGACACTCATCAAGCCTGGTTTGGCCAGGCGTTGACGTATAACGGAAGCCTTTTTGATATGAGCTGGTTAGACAAGATCGTACCCTCCATGGGTCGTATCCAGCGTAAAGACCGTCGCGCTAGCGTTCCCGACGGCCTCTGGCGTAAATGTCCCAAGTGCGAAGCGGTTCTCTATCTTCCTGAGTTAGAGAAACACAATAGCGTCTGCCCCAAGTGCGATCACCACCTGCGCTTGACGGCGCGTAAACGCTTGGACTGGTTCTTGGATAAAGCAAAACGCGAAGAGATCGCGGCGGAAATCGAACCCAATGATCGATTGAAGTTTCGCGACTCTAAAAAATATAAAGACCGCCTGACTGCAGCGCAAAAAGACACCGGTGAGAAAGATGCACTGGTCGCTATGCGCGGTGAGTTGGATGGTTTGCCGGTCATTGCCGTTGCCTTTGAGTTCACCTTTATGGGTGGCTCTATGGGGGCGGTGGTCGGTGAGAAATTTGTGCGCGCTGCTACCCTGGCCCTGGACGAGAATATCCCGCTGGTATGCTTTGCGGCCTCGGGTGGTGCTCGCATGCAGGAAGCGCTCTTCTCGCTGATGCAGATGGCCAAAACATCCGCGGCGCTTGAGAAGCTCAAACAGGCGGGAGTGCCGTATATTTCAGTGCTTACTGATCCTGTCTTTGGTGGCGTTTCAGCCTCGTTGGCTATGCTCGGTGATTTAAACATTGCCGAACCCAATGCGTTGATTGGCTTTGCTGGCCCACGGGTCATCGAACAAACGGTGCGTGAAACTCTACCCGAAGGGTTCCAGCGCAGTGAGTTTCTGCTTGAGCATGGCACTGTCGATATGATCGTTCATCGTCATGAAATGCGTGCCCGCGTGGGCAGTGTGCTGCGTAAATTGACTCATCACGATGTTACGCCAGTTAGTTCGTTGTCGACTGATGATGCGGACGTTTCAGAACCTATCGTCGAAGAGGCAACGTTAGCGGACACTGCTGACGTCACTTTTGAAAGCATTGAGCCGGCTAAGAAGGACACTTCCTCTACCGCTAAGAGTGACGACCATACACGCAATGCCTGATTCTTTGCAGCCAGACTCCTTGTCGCCCTTGTCTTTAAACCAATGGCTTCAACATTTGGAAACGTTGCATCCGGTCGGAATTGATATGGGCCTGGAGCGGGTTTCCAAAGTGGCAAGGCGTATGGGGCTGCTTTCAAGCCCGATTGCTCCCCGCGTTATTACCGTGGCGGGAACGAATGGCAAGGGCTCAACCCTTGCCATGATCGAGAGCATTGCCCGTGCCCACGGTTGGCAGGTGGGTACCTATACGTCACCCCACTTATTGCGCTACAACGAACGCGTCAAAATCGACGGTCAGGAAGCTGAGGATAAACTGCTCGTAGAAGGTTTTGAGCACGTTGAGAGAGCGCGCTTGCAGGATGATCACATCAGCCTGACCTATTTTGAGGCGGGCACACTGTGCGGGCTATGGTGCTTGGCCAACGCAGAGCTTGATCTTGCGGTACTTGAAGTAGGTCTTGGCGGTCGGCTGGATGCGGTCAATATCATTGATGCAGATGTGGCCATCGTCACCACGATTGCTCAGGATCATGCTAACTTTTTAGGCACCGATCTGGCTCAGATTGGGCGCGAAAAAGCCGGTATCTTCCGTGCTGGCAAGCCAGCCGTCTTAGGCAGCCAAGCGCTACCTGTAAGCGTTTCCGAATGCGCGCAGTCGTTAGCAGCGCCTAAGTTTGCATTAGGGCAGCAGTTTACCCATCAAACCATGAGTAAAGAGTATTCCAACTGGCGCTGGCAGGGGCAGCAAGCGGATGGCATAAGCATCGTCGTCGACGCGCTTCCTGACCCTGGGCTACCTATCGATAATGCGGCTACTGCATTACAAGCGCTCGTACTTGCCGGAATGGCGTTGGTTCCCGCTGATGTAAAAGTTGGGCTCGCGACGGTGCAACTGGCTGGGCGGCTACAATGGATTGGGCCATGGTGCCTGGATGTTGGGCATAATCCTCATGCCGCCGAGTACGTCGCTCGCCACTTACCGTCACCGCCCGAAGGGGGCCAGCAGTGGGGCCTTATCGGCATGTTGAATGATAAGGATATTGACGGTGTCATACAGGCATTATCTGCCCGCATCAGCGACTGGGTGTGCGTGTCGCTGACAGGCGAACGAGGTTGTCTGGCAAGTGAGTTGTCGCAACGTATTATAGCTCAGGGAGGGCGGGTACACTTTTGCGCAGAGTCGCCGCACGCTGGCGCCGATTGGCTCGCTAAGGTGTTAACGCCCAATGATCGTGTCTTGGCCACCGGGTCGTTCTTTACTGTAGCGGCACTGCTAGCTCGGCCACTGCCAACAGGCGCCGCGTCGCTTGATGGAGACGGAAATGAAATACGGTAAAACTGAACGCATTAGCGGTATTGTAATTTTGCTCGCGCTGCTGGCAATCTTTGTGCCGTGGCTAATGAGTGACCCGGCACCCAGAGAAGAGCGCCCCCAGCCGAGCTTTGTCATTGAGCAGCCGGTTGAGGTGGAGCGTCGTAATGTACCCGCGCCAGAAAGGCCCTCAACCATTGATGAACCCGCATTATCTTCAGCACCCAGTGACGACGGCTTTATCCCTATTGATGCCAATCCGCGAGCGCCGCAAACCGATCAAATCGCTGCTTCAAACCAGTCACCTTCTAGGGCAGAAGCGGCAGGCTCCAGTGAGCCCGACGAGGCGCCGTCTACTCCTGATAGCGACCCCATCGCTGATTTAATTGCCACCAATAGTGGCAGCGGTCAAAGCAGCGCTGGAAGCGAGTCACAACGTTCGTCACAAAGCGCTTCTAGTCCTTCTTCCACCGCTCAAGGTGAGTGGGCGGTGCAAGTGGGCAGTTTCGGTGAGCCAGCGAATGCCCAGCGACTCAGTGCACAACTGTCAGAAGAAGGGTTTAGCGTTTATCAACGTGAGCGTGATAACAATATGACCACTGTATTTGTTGGCCCATATGCCACCTCCGAAGACGGTGAATCTGCCATGTCCTCGATTAAAGAACGCGCCAATGTTCAGGGCCTTCTTGTTCGAGTAAGAGACTAAACCATGGCGTTAACATGGATTGATGCGGTGTTCTTGGCCGTGCTGGCGTTATCAATGCTAGCCGGATTCGTCAGGGGATTTGTTCGTGAAGCATTGGGTTTGGCCGCCTGGGTCGTTGCCTTAATGGTAGCCCGAGTACTCGCCGAGCCGGTGGCCGAACTGATGAGCGGGTTTATCGATAGCTTTGATGCCCGCCTAGTGCTCGCTTTTATACTGGTGATCTTTGCCGTTATTTTGCTTTGCGGCATAGTGATTCGCTTGGTGCATGCAGCGATTGAGTGGGTGGGCATGGGTCTTTTGAACCGCGTGGCGGGGGCCGCTTTCGGCGTTGCCCGCGGGGCGGTTATTTTGCTTATTGCGACTGTGCTGATTACCCTCACACCACTGGCGGAACTGCAGGCGTGGCAACAAGCCGAGCTGCGCCCGACCTTTATTCAGCTACGCGATTGGGCGGTGAGCCAGTTAGATCAGTGGGATCGCGAGCTGCCTGAGGCGCCATCGTCGCTGCGTGACATCTCTCTACCTGAACTGCGTCTGCCTAGTGCGACGGAGCGTGAGGTTATCCCGACAGGTGATTGACCTGTTACTGAAGTCGATTCTATGAACGTTCGGGCTTGCGTAGTTAGGTGACTTAGGTAAGTGACTTAGGCAAGCCATGGCATTAAGCGAGGTAACGTGAATGTGCGGTATAGTGGGCCTTCTGGGCAAGCAGGCGGTAAATCAGGGAATCTACGATGCCCTGACCGTACTTCAGCATCGTGGCCAGGACGCTGCCGGCATGATGACATGGAGCGAGGGACGCTTCCTACTGCGCAAGAGTAACGGCTTGGTACGTGATGTCTTTCATACCCGCCATATGGCCCGCCTAAAAGGCAACTTAGGCATTGGTCACGTGCGTTACCCGACGGCAGGCTCTTCAAGTGAAGCCGAGTCACAGCCGTTCTATGTTAACTCTCCTTACGGTATTGCGCTGGCGCATAACGGCAACCTGACCAACTCTGAGCAGTTGAAGCAGGAGCTGTTCTCGACCGATTTACGCCACATCAATACCAGCTCCGATTCTGAAGTGCTGCTCAATGTATTTGCTCACGAGCTGGGCAAGCAAGGCTTACATCTGGAAGCGGAAGACATCTTTGACGCCGTGCGTCGCGTTCACCGTCGCTGTAAAGGTGGCTATGCCGCCGTGGCGATTATTAATGGCTTTGGCATGGTGGCCTTCCGCGACCCCTTCGGTATTCGCCCGGTGGTTTTCGGTACCCGCGAAGAGGAAAACGGTCAAGCGGTCATGATCGCCTCTGAATCCGTTGCGTTGGACGTCGGCGGCTTTGAACTTGAACGCGATCTGTCGCCTGGCGAAGCTATTTTTGTCGATATCGAAGGCAATATTCATACCCAAGTCTGTGCTGATCGTCCGCTGCTTCGCTCGTGCATTTTTGAACATGTTTATTTAGCGCGCCCAGACTCGTTGCTGGACGGTGCCTATGTTTACGGTACCCGGATGCAGATGGGCCGTAAGCTGGGTGACCGAATCCTCAATGAATGGCCGGATCATGATATTGATGTGGTCATTCCTATTCCTGACACGTCGCGCACGTCTGCCCTCGAAATGGCACAGCACCTTGGGGTGACCTATCGCGAAGGGTTTATGAAGAACCGCTACATTGGCCGTACCTTTATTATGCCGGGGCAGACCCAGCGGAAGAAATCGGTACGTCAAAAGCTCAATGCCATCGACGTTGAGTTTAAAGGCAAGAACGTGCTGCTGGTGGATGACTCCATCGTGCGTGGCACGACCTGTAAGCAGATCATCCAGATGGCTCGTGATGCCGGTGCCCGCAAGGTCTATTTTGCCTCGGCGGCGCCGCCGGTTCGCTTCCCCAATGTATATGGCATCGATATGCCCGCTGCGTCTGAGCTGATTGCCCATGGCCGTAGTGAAGAGGAGGTCGGTGATTTAATTGGGGCTGACCGCATCTTCTATCAAAACCTGGAAGATCTAAAAGCGGCGTGTCGTGAAGTGAATCCTGAAATGGAAGAGTTCGATTGTTCGGTGTTTGACGGCAACTACGTCACCGGTGATATCGATGACGCTTATTTGGCTGCGCTTGAGGCTAGCCGTAATGATTCTGCCAAGGATCAGAGCGCTGGCGATCACGCGCTTGTCGATATGCACAATCAAGACGATGACCTGGACGATTAGGAGTGAAGCCTTATGCAGGATGACAATCATCAGGAAGACGGTCACCAGGATGAATGGTCATTAGAGACACTGGCGATCCGGGCAGGCCATCAGCGCACCTTTGAGCAGGAGCACTCGGAGCCTATTTTTCCGACCTCGAGCTTTGTCTATGAAAGCGCTGCAGAAGCGGCACGTAAGTTCGGTGGGCAAGAGCCGGGTAACGTTTATTCGCGCTTTACCAACCCGACAGTGCATACCTTTGAGCGTCGCCTAGCGGCGCTTGAAGGTGGCGAGCGCTGTGTTGCCACCAGCTCGGGCATGTCGGCCATTCTGTCGACCGCGTTGGCATTGCTTTCCGCAGGGGATGAAATTGTGGCCTCCCGGTCGCTATTTGGCTCAACGGTTAGTCTGTTCGATAAGTATTTAGGCAAGTTTGGTATTACCACGCGTTATGTCGAGCTTTCCAATGCCGCTGCATGGGAAGCGGCGATCACGCCCAAAACGCGTCTATTGTTTGCCGAAACGCCCTCGAACCCGCTGTCTGAAATTGCCGATATTCCGGCCTTGGCCGCGCTGGCCAAACGCCACGACGCGCTGTTGGCAATTGATAACTGCTTCCTCACACCGGCACTTCAGCAGCCGTTGGCGTTAGGTGCTGACCTAGTCATCCATTCGGCGACTAAGTATTTGGATGGACAGGGCCGTGCCATTGGGGGGGCAGTAGTGGGGAGCCATGCGCTGCTTGAAGAAGTGTTCGGTGTGGTGCGTACCTGCGGCCCGTGCTTGAGCCCTTTCAATGCCTGGATATTCACTAAGGGGTTGGAAACACTATCACTGCGTATGAAAGCGCATTGTGAAAATGCCTTGATCCTTGCCCGCTGGTTAGATGCACATCCGGCGGTGAACCGCGTGTTCTATAGCGGCCTGGAAGATCATCCCCAGCATGAATTGGCCAAACGGCAGCAAAAAGGGTTTGGTGCGGTGTTAGGTTTTGAAGTGAAAGGTGGTCAAGAGGGGGCCTGGCAGGTAATTGATGCGACCCGTATGCTCTCTATCACGGGCAATCTTGGTGATGTTAAAACCACTATCACTCATCCCGCTACCACTACTCATGGGCGACTTTCTGATGCCCAAAAGAGTGCTGCTGGCATCGCGCCTGGGTTGATTCGAGTCGCGGTGGGGTTAGAGAGTCAGGAAGATATTCAGCGAGATTTAGCCCGCGGACTGGATGCATTAGCGGCGCGTTAAACCAGCATCTGCTGACTAAAACCGGCCCCGCAGTTGGCCGGTTTTTTTATAGATGACTGTAAGCAGTGGTTTTTACGAATGGTGTGTTCTGCTTTTTTCAGCGGTTCCTCGCGTAGTTACACGATATGCTTTTGCTATTGACGTGTTCGCTAGTGGTTAGCGATTAATAAGGATGAGATTAATGTGGCGAAATAGTCGCAGCGGGTGGGGGTTGATCAGTATTCTGTTTCACTGGCTAAGCGCGCTGGCTATTATCGGTCTGTTTGCGCTGGGCTGGTGGATGACGGACCTTGGCTATTATGACCCCTGGTACAATCAGGGCCCATGGGTACATCGCTCGATTGGTATGTTGCTACTATTTGCCACCCTGGCGCGATTAGTATGGCGTTTTGCTCAGCCAACGCCTAAGGCAGAAGGCGGCCGCCTAGAGATTATTGCTGCCCACGTGGGGCATATCGCTCTTTATGTGCTTGTGTTACTGGTCATGGCGAGCGGCTACTTAATTTCTACCGCTGACGGGAGCGGGATCAGTGTATTTGGTTGGTTTGAGGTGCCTGCACTGGTATATGACTTCCCCAACCAGGCAAGTTTGGCGGGTAACGTACATTGGTATAGCGCTCTGGCATTGATGATTTTGTCGGCAGGTCACGCGCTTGCCGCGTTTAAGCATCACTGGCTAGACCGGCATTCAACATTGGTACGTATGCTAAACCCCGCGCATAGCCGAGCAGGCGATCATAGTGCAACAAAGTCATCACGTTAGCCGTTTACACTTTTTCTAAACATCGCGCGTAAGATAATTGACTTCCCGCGGTGCCTATTAAGTAAAGTAAGGAGTAATTCAATATGTTCAAGAAAACAGCATTTGCATCCGCGATCGCCGCTGTAGCACTGGTACCTTTGAGCCAAGCACAGGCAGCTGATTACCAAATCGATACCGAAGGCCAGCACGCCTTTGTTCAATTCAAAATTTCTCACTTGGGCTTCTCTTACATTCTAGGTAGCTTTGAAAAGTTTGAGGGCCAGTTCGCTTACGATCCTGAAAATCTTGATGCATCTTCGGCAGAAATCGAAGTCCAAGTTGACAGCCTGACCAGCAACCATGCTGAGCGTGACCGTCATATCCTGAGCGGCGACTTCCTGAATGCCAGTGAATTCCCGACAGCTACCTTTACCTCCACAGGCTTTGAGTCAACGGGTGATAATGAAGGCGTGTTGACCGGTGATTTGACCCTGCACGGCGAAACTCAAGAGATTGAAATGCCGGTTACCCTGATGGGTGAAGGCGATGACCCGTGGGGCAACTACCGCGCTGGTTTTGAAGGCAGCACTACGCTGACCTTGGGCGATTACGGTATTAATATGAGTGACTTCCCTGAATCTATGCATGAACTTGAGCTATATGTGACGTTTGAAGGTATTCGTCAGTAATAACTTACTGCGCTAAGTACGCCACTGTCCTTTAAGGGCGGTGGCGTTTTACGTTACAACCGATAAATAATTAACCATCACCTAAGGAGAGAGTGCTTGGCTGCTGTCATGCAACAAAAAGAGTTGGCGATAACCCTATGGCGTCAAACGTGGCCTATGGCCATTGGGGTGTTGGCGCTATTGGGTTTTCAACTTGTTGATAGCGCATTTATTGCTCGTTTGGGTACTGCGCCGTTGGCCGCGCAATCATTTACCTTTCCTTTGTCGTTTCTGATTATCGGCATTCAGGTAGGGATGGGGATTGCGATTGCCGCGCTTATTTCGCGGGCATTGGGGGCGGGTGAAGAAGCCCGGGCGAGACGCTTAAGCAGTTTGGTGCTTATGGCGGGTGGCGGCGTCATCGGCCTCTTGGCGATCGCATTATGGATATTTTATGTACCTATCTTTCAACTGCTGGGCGCGGATGAAACGACGCTTTCCTATATCCGCATTTATTGGGCACCTCAGCTGCTATCCGCATGGTTGGGGGCACTGCTTTATTTCAGCTACAGCGTTTTTCGTGCCCATGGTGACACCCGCCTACCAGGCAAAATGATGGTGCTGAGTAGCCTTGTGAACCTTGTTCTCGATCCACTGCTGATTTTTGGCATAGGTGATTGGGAAGGCGGGGGGCTACCTGGCGCAGCCTGGGCAACCGCGATTGCTTTTTCAGTAGGTCTATTGGTGACCACGCGTAAATTACTTAAACGCCAGTGGGCCGCTCAGCAGGGACTGTGGCAAGAGGCCAAACAGTCGTGGCGGCCATTTACGGGTATTGCCGCACCGGCCATGGTCAGCCAGCTGATGCCGCCCTTGGCTGCGATGCTGGCAATCTCTGTTGTGGCGGGCCTGGGTGAAAGCGAAGTGGCGGCCTGGGGCTTGGCGAGCCGTTTGGAAACGCTCTCGCTGATGGTGATTCTGGCCATGACCATGTCGCTGCCGCCGTGGTTAGGACGCTGCTACGGTGCCGGAGATTGGGGCCAGATTCAGCAGCTTATGACGTTGGCTATAAAAGTCGCGCTATTTTGGCAACTGTGTCTCGGTATAGTATTGGCACTGGGAGCGCCCTGGCTAGCGATGGCATTGGCAGGCAACCCGGATGTGCAAAGCGAGCTGACACTGCTGATTCGTTTTCTGCTGCCTAGCTATGCGGCACTGGGTATTTGCATGCTAGTCGTCTCGGCAGGTAATGCGTTAGGTTGGCCATTACGAGCCATGCTGTTATCCAGTGCGCGGCTGTTTATTTGTTATTTGCCTTGCCTATGGTTAGGCTCGCAGTTCTTCGGTTGGTGGGGACTGGCGGCGGGTGCGGCCGTGGGGAATCTGCTGGCAGGCTTTATGGCATGGCTCGTTATGCGGCGTATTTTATCCCGCCCGCATCGTCAGGCGGGATTCATCAATTAACGCTTGCGTGCTGCTTCCTGATAGGAAAAATACATAAACAGTAGTGCCATACCCAAGTAGCCCATGACAAACTCAGGCGCTGCATTGAAAGCGAGTTTAGGGGCGTGCATTAGTCCGAAAAACGAAAAACCCGCCGCAATCGCTGCGAAGGCGGCTGCACGCCTAAACTGATGATCAATCACCGATACCGTCATAGCGCCCAGCAGGATCGCCATAAACATGGCCCCTTGGCCCATTACTACGATGGCACTTGAGATATCGGTCACCACCTCGCCAGCCCCGCGATTAAAGCGCGTCATCACGTAGTTAGCAAAGTAGGGCAGCATGGCCAGCGCCACGGCCGGGTAGTAGCGCGTGTCGTTGGCTTGAAAGGCGGTCGCAATCATCGACATGCCAACAAAGACTAGAATAGGCGCCACTACAGAAACGGGAATAATTGCTGCCAGCGCAGCAATGAGACCGAACATGGTGGCTAAGGCATATACGGCGCCATTCAGCAGGCTGTATCCCCGGCCCGCGCCCATCCATTTAGCGCCTACCGTGGCGATATAAACCGTAGTGGGAAAGACGCCGCCAAATAGCGCACCAATCATAGTGCCTGCGCCATCTACTGCCTGGCATTCGCGCACATCGTACTTATCGCCTGCCGCTTCCATTGCTTCCACATTGTTCATGGTTTCAATAGCGTTATACAGCGTAATGGGCAGCACCACGGTCAGCACTGCGAGCATGCTGGTCAGCAGTAGCCCCAGCCCTTCAAACCAAGCCAGATTGGGAAGCAGCGGATAAAAGCCTAGGTGGGTAAAGGCATCGCTAAACCGTTCGGTGCCAGCGTCGCCAATCAAGTAGGCCATAGCGGTACCGACGATAATAGCAAATAGCGAGGTTGGAAGCTTAAAGGGCATGCTGACGCGGGCCACTAAGCCAACAATGATAATCGCTAACACCAGCAGGCCAATAATCGGCATTTCGAGTGTTTTAAACAGCATTTCTCCGGCGATAAACGTCAGTGCAACGCCAGCCACCGCGCCAAGCATGGCGGCTCTTGGTAGGTGGTATTGCACCCAGCGGCCAATGACGCTAATCGCGGCTTCAATGGCACCGCTTATAAAGCAGGCGGCAACAGCTACTTTCCAGGCCATTTCTGCATCGCCAGTGAGCTGTTTGGCGGGTAGCAATACGCCGAACAGGAATACGAACATCACCGGCGTCGAGATACCGTAAGAGAGCGCTGTCACATCCGCCCGGTTCTCTTTGCGTGCCAGCCTTGCCGCGCTCCATGCATAGTAGAAGTTGCCAACCATCACCGCTACCGCTGCACCGGGCAGCACTTGCCCGTAGACAATGGAGGCAGGAAACCCCATGCCCAACATAGTGATGGCGATAATGACAAAGTTGGCGATGTTGTTTTGGAATAGCGCGAAGAATGCGTCAGTGTCTTCTTTTTTGTACCACGGATAGTGAGTGCTGGCAGCCGCCATGTTAGACCTCTTGATTATGGTGTGTTGTATACAAGGCTATACTGAGTGTGCCGAAGTGTTGACTAATCGGTCAAGTGCCTAATACATGAAAACGCCCAGGCGTTGCCTGGGCGTTTGTTACTGCGTTGCTGCTTGGCGATTAGTCGTTAACAGCGGCAATCGCTTTGGCAAGGTAGGGGAGGTTCTCATGGGAGAAGCCCGCTACGTTGGCGCGACCCGAGCGCACCATGTAGATGCCAAACTCGTCACGCAGGCGATCGACCTGCTTCGGCGTTAGACCGGTGTAGGAGAACATGCCACGCTGTTCGGCAACGCAGGCGTACTTCTCGTCCAGACCATAGGGCTTCAGCGCTTCCACAAAGTCGCGGCGCAGGGTATTGATGCGATCACGCATTTCGGTGAGTTCTTCACGCCACATCTTGGTCAGTTCGTCGTCGTGGAGGATCTCGCTGACGATAGAGCCGCCGTGAGCGGGGGGATTCGAGTAGTTCTCACGGGCAACGATGGCGACTTGAGAGCGGATGTTGTCCATCTGCTCGTTATTTTTGGCCACCATGATCAAGCAACCAGTACGCTCGCAGTAAATACCAAAGTTTTTAGAGCATGAGCTGGTGATGATCGCTTCATCAAGGTTCTCGGCCAGCAGGCGCACGCCATAAGCATCTTCATCCAGACCTTCACCAAAGCCTTGATAGGCGAAATCGATCAGCGGAAGCAGCTTGCGTTCACGCACGATTTCCAGCACTTCCTGCCACTGGTCATGGGAAAGATCGAAACCGGTAGGATTATGGCAGCAGGCGTGTAGCACCACCACATCACCTTCGGGAATGCTTTTCAGCGCTGACCGCATGCCGTCAAAGTCGAGACGGTTGTCGGGGTCAACGTAAGGGTACTTGTGCAGCTCAATACCAGCCGCGGTAAAAATGCCGTGGTGGTTCGGCCATGTCGGGTCACTTACCCAGATACCCTTACCCGGCAGCTGAGTGGCAATAAAATCCGCAGCCAAGCGCAGCGCGCCGGTACCGCCTGGTGATTGAGTGGCGCTGGCACGATTGGCTTTTAAGACGGATGACTCAGCGCCAAAAACCATGGGCAGCACGACTTCGCCATAGCTAGGCGCGCCGTGAGAACCGATATAGGTTTTTGTCGTTTCGTTTTTGAGCAGGCGAGCTTCTGCTTCCTTAACAGCGCGCATTACCGGCGTATTGCCTTGGGTATCACGGTAAACACCGACACCTAAATCCACTTTTTGTGGGTTGGTATCTTTTTTGAAAGCTTCGATCAGCCCGAGAATGGCGTCTCCTGGGACTCGCTCAATATGCTCAAACATTTATTCGGCTACCTCGTCGGTTCTGGCGGCAAGAATGAAGTCATTTAGATGCAGGCCTTGAATAGCATGAGACCACCACGTGACGGTGGCTTTGCCCCACTCTGTGGTAATAACGGGGTGGTGGCCAGCCTGCTCTGCAATATCACCAACGCGTTGGGTGAATGCCAATGCGCTGGCGAAGTCGCGAAATGTAAAACTCCGTGACAGCTTCATGATGCCATCGTGCTCGACAATCTGCCACTGGCTGAGGCTTTTTAGCCGCTCTTGGGCTTCTCCTAAGCTTAGCGGCTGAGCATTTTTACCGCAGGGTTCGCAGGTAGATTCAGCGAGCGTTGCCATCTTTTTGCTCCTCTAGCGGGGTATTTCTTACTAGCGTAGAAGGCAAACGCAGTCGCGACCAATATCCTTGGCGGTATACAGCGCCTGGTCGGCCCGTTCGATCAAACTCGTAAGAGGCTCGCCACAACGAAATTCGGCAATCCCGATGCTTAGCGTTACCTGGCCAGCGCCCATGCCGAAGTCGTACACACTGATGGCATGGCGTATTCGGTCGGCAAGTGTATGGCAATGCTGCAGCGATGTGAGCGGCAGCACGACCATAAACTCTTCTCCACCCAGGCGGGCGATCATGTCTTCACAGCGCAGTAGTGACTGCGCTTGTGTCGCCAACTGTTTGAGCACGTCATCACCGTGCAAATGGCCCCAGCGGTCGTTAAGGCGTTTAAAATGATCGATATCGATCATCATGATGGAGAGCGGTGTGCCATGGCGGGTGCTGAGTGAGGCTATATTAGTTAAGTGCACCATCAATTTGCGCCGATTGGGTAACTCTGTGAGCGGGTCTGTATCGGATAGTTTACGAAGACGCTGCTCCTCGGAGACCTGGTCGCTAATGTCCATCATTATGCCGTTCCACTGCACTCCGTCCGCGACCGTCTTTGGTCGTGCGCTCACCGCAATCCAGTGAGGTTTTTCTTTCGGGAACGGTAGTAAAAAGCGGGTCGTCAGCGGCAGCATCCAGCGTGCTGAACGTTCGATCGCTGACATAATTTTGGGGTGATCATTGCCGGTTAATTGCTCAACCAACTCTCCAGCATTTTGTGAGAGCAGATCTCGGTCAATATGTTTGAGAGCCTCACCGCCACCCTCTATATAGGGAAAGCGCATATGACCGTTACGAGCGAGGTGTAATTGAAAGATGACGCCAGGAATGAGGGGTATCAAATGGTCTGCACTGATTCGCTGGGGTGCGTCTATATCATTCACGGGCATGCGTGAATCTCCAAGCATATGCCAATTTAATTTTGGAAGTGAAGATTAGCGCTATTTACGTAATCAATATGTAAGTAATTGCAGACAGTATGGTTAAAATTTATATTTTTTAAGAATATATATATTATCATATAACATATGAAAGGTTGAATTATAAGCAATAGTCGATGTGTTATTGGCATTTAGTGATAAAATTAATTACTTTTTTGCATATTAAAAAACTTTTTTATTCCTGAGGTGGTTTCTTGGAAGTAGCACGAGAGCAAATGTCTCGCTCGTATGGCTTTGTCAGTTTAGTGGGGGCAGGGCCCGGCGATCCAGAGTTATTAACGCTGAAAGCTTACAAGCGACTGCAGACCGCTGAAGTCGTGCTGTATGACCGCCTAGTCAGCGATGAGGTTGTTGCGTTTATACCCCCGCAAGCGCAGCGCTTTTATGTCGGTAAAGCGCGCTCGCAGCATAGCGTTCCTCAAAATGGCATTAATCAGGCGCTAGTAAAATGGGCACAGCAAGGTAAGCGCGTTGTTCGCCTCAAAGGTGGCGATCCGTTTATTTTTGGGCGCGGTGGTGAAGAGCTTGAGGCTCTGGTAGCGGCGCACATTAGTGTGGAAGTTATACCGGGAGTAACCGCGGCTTCGGGCTGTGCGGCGTATGCGGGAATACCGCTGACCCATCGCGATCATGCTCAGTCGGTGCGTTTCGTGACAGGTCATTTACAGCAAGGTGAGTGTGATCTTGATTGGGATGCGCTTGCGCGGCCAGGGCAGACGCTGGTGTTTTATATGGGATTGGGTAGCGTGAACGTCATTAGTCAGGCGTTGATAAAGCATGGCTTAGCGCCAGAAACACCGCTTGCCTTGATTGAGCAAGGGACAACGCGCCAACAGCTAACCCATATTGGATGTTTGTCAGCGTTGCCAGCTACTTTCTTGGCGGGTCTCATTAAACCGCCTACGCTGCTAATAGTGGGAAGTGTGGTGTCGCTGCATACGACGCTCAGTTGGTTTGATGTGCACAATGGCCAAGCATCAGGCTTCCATGAGGGGAAACACCCCCCTTCAAATTAACGTGGTTCATCATAGAGGGTAGTGGTAACGTTAGAGCAACATTTATATACGATTGTTACTAACAAACTGGCTAGATACAGTGAGCTGTGTATGCTGAAAGGGAGAATCATCCACGGCTAGTGCATTACAAGTGCAATTGATTACCGTTAGCTGAGCCAACGTTAGCTTAGACCAAAGAGGAACGCATAATGTCGGAAACAAATAATACGGATCACCCGTCACCGGCCAACAAGCCGGAGCCAGCAAAAAAGACAGAGCCGGCCAAAAAGACGGATATGAAAACTCTCTTTCAAGATAACCGAGTAAAAGCGATTGCAGGGATCGCTGCTATTGCGGTTATCTGGGCGATCATGGCGCAGTCTAACGCAGGTTCTCGCCAGGATCGTGTTGATAGCTTAGAAGAGCAGCTCGCTAGCGTTGAGCAAGAAAATAGCCAAATGAGCCAGCGCATTAGCGAAATAGAGGAAGCTGAAACCAATTTAGCTGCACTGCAAGAGGAGATGGCTTCTCTTGAGGCTCAGCAGGAAGAGGCCAACTCGTCGCTTGAGAGTGCTCAAACCAACGTCAGCGATGTGCAGTCGCGGTTAGAAGAACTTGAATCCGAGCGAAATGCGCTGGAAGAAGAAATCGCCTCTCTTAATGAGCAGATAGAGAGCGCTGAAAGTGAGATGAGCGGGCTGCGTGAAGAACGCGACGAGATCATCAGCACTCGCGATGAAGCGGAAAGTACTCTCCAGCAAGTTGAAGAAGCGCGCTCTAGTACTGAAGAAGCTCGTCAGAAAGCAGAAGCCGCCCGTCAAGAAGCCGAGGAACAGCGCCAACAAGCGGTTGAAGAGCTGGGCAACACGGAAGAGGAACTGTCCGGGCTGGAAGAGCAGATTAGCCAGTCAAATGAACAGCTAAGTGGTTTAGAAGAGGAAATCTCAACCGCCCAAAGCGAGCTTGATGACCTAAAAAGCGAGCGTGACTCCATCACTAGCGAACGCGATGAGCTGCAAAACGAAGTTGATTCGCTAACGGCGCTTCGCGAAGAGGAAGAGCAGAGCTTGAGCGACGTGCGCACCGAGCTCGATGACGTCATGGTCGCTTTGGAGATGGGCCGTGAGGAAGTGTCGAGCGTTGAGAGTGATATTGAAGAGCGTGAAAGCCAACTAGAGCGTTTAGAGAGCCAGCTTGGTGAATGGCGCGATGAGCTTTCCACACTAGACGGCCGTTTGGCCGATGCGGAGGAGTCAGCTGGTGAAGCCACTTCCTCTTCCCAGGGCAGTGGTTCAGAAAGTGACTCGTCAGAAGGCGGCTCTTCAAATGGTGGTTCTTCAAATAACAGCTCTTCAAATGACAGTTCTGCACAAGAGAGTTCGTCAGAAGAAGCGTCTAGCAATGGCGATGAGAGCGCCAACGATAGCGATGGTAGCAGTGAAGAAGAACAGCAAAACGCTGCTGGCTAATAGAGAAAATCGGTAACGCTGTAGACTAGCAGCACGAGAGCGGATGTCGGGTGACTGGCATCCGCTTTTTGTTTGTTGGTTTATGAATGAAGCCCCGAGGAGTATCATTCTAGCAACGTTAATTACTAGCCTAAACGAGGAGTGCCATTGATGGATGGGGTAAAGCATATTATTGCAGTGGCATCAGGCAAAGGGGGCGTGGGTAAATCCACCGTCACCGTCAACTTGGCGTTAGCCTTGGCGGCGCAAGGTCACCGCGTGGGTGTACTTGATGCAGATATTTACGGCCCGAGTCAGGCTCAGATGTTGGGTGTAAAAGAGGGCGTACGCCCTCAGGCAGGTACCAATAATAAATTTCTGCCGCTTGAGGCGCATGGACTTCAAGCGATGTCGATGGCATTTATGGTCAATACCCGCGAGCCGATGGTATGGCGTGGGCCAATGGTTGTCGGCGCGTTCCAGCAAATGCTGACACAAACCCAATGGGATAATCTTGATTTCCTATTGATTGATATGCCCCCAGGCACTGGTGATATCCAGCTTACCCTGGCCCAGAAAGTACCTGTGGCAGGCGCGGTGATTGTCACTACCCCGCAGGATATTGCGCTTTTAGATGCCCGCAAAGGGATCGAGATGTTCCGCAAGGTTAACGTGCCGGTACTGGGCGTAGTGGAAAATATGAGCCTTTACCACTGTGAAAACTGTGGCCATGAAGCGGCTATTTTTGGTACTGGTGGCGGAGATAGCATCGCTCAAGAGTACGATACTCAAGTGCTTGGACGGCTACCACTCACGCTCTCCATCCGGGAACTGACGGATTCAGGACGCCCGAGTGTCATATCTGAACCTGAGGGGACGGTGAGCCAGACCTTTGCTGCTATCGCCCAAAAAGTAGCCGAAGCGGTTAATGCCAATCAAGGCGATGGACCCACTATTTCCTTTAGCGAGTGAAGAAGTAACACATGAGTATCAAATCTGATAATTGGATTCGCCGCATGGCCAAAAGCGACGCGATGATTGAGCCGTTTGAAGCCGAGCAAGTGCGTTATGTGAACGACCAACGCGTGATTTCTTACGGCACGTCAAGCTATGGCTATGACGTACGCTGCTCAGATGAATTTAAAGTCTTTACTAATATTCACTCAGCGATAGTTGATCCTAAAGCGTTTGATGCGAAAAGCTTCGTCGATATTAAAGGCGATGTTTGCGTTATTCCGCCCAACTCTTTTGCACTGGCCCGTACGGTCGAGTACTTCCGGATTCCACGTAATGTGCTGACTATTTGCTTGGGAAAATCCACCTACGCGCGCTGTGGCATTATTGTCAATGTGACCCCGCTGGAGCCCGAGTGGGAAGGCCACGTGACACTAGAGTTTTCTAACACCACCAATCTGCCAGCGAAAATCTATGCCCATGAGGGTGTTGCGCAGATGTTGTTCTTAGAGTCCGATGAGGTGTGCGAAACCTCGTATAAAGATCGCGGAGGAAAGTACATGGGCCAGCGCGGTGTTACTTTGCCGCGCACCTAGCCTTACTGCTTTGCTGACAAAAACGCCTGACGGTGATAAAGCCGTCAGGCGTTTCTGATTCAAGCTGAGTGAACAGTCATTTCCGGCGAGAAAGCATTAATTAGTCCTGATGTTCGTCATCCAGCTCTGCGTCTAACTCCTCATCCAGCTCTTCAGCCGCGTCGGCGTGAGAAAGCCGCATTCCATGCTCAGGTAACAGGTGACCGTCCATTTTGGCGCCTTCGGCGCTGAACTGCAGTCGACCTTCCAAAAACCACTGCACCGCAATCGGATAGAGTAGATGCTCACGGGAACGCACTTTTTCCTGCAGTGTTTCCACCGTGTCGTCAGGGCTGATCTGGAGCTCAGCTTGCAGCACGACGGGCCCACCATCCAGCTCTTCGGTGACAAAGTGCACGCTGCACCCATGGCTGGTAACACCGGCTGCCAGGGCACGGGCGTGAGTATTAAGACCTTGGTACTCGGGGAGCAGTGAAGGATGAATATTCAGCATGCGACCTAAGAAACGCTGAACAAAGCGAGGCGTCAAAATACGCATGAAGCCTGCCAGGACGATAAGATCCGGTTCATGGCGTTCAATGACTTTGATCAACGCGCCGTCATAAGCTTCACGGCTATCGTATTCGCGATGGGGCAGGGCGACTGCTTCAATGCCCGCTTCGTGGGCACGCTTCAATCCGTAGGCATCAGCGACGTTGGAAATAACCGCGACAATCTCTCCGCCGCCTAAACGGTCATGGGACTGGGCATCAATCAAGGCCTGCAGATTGCTGCCGTTACCTGAAACCAACACCACGATACGGCGGGCCCCGAGGGGGTCTGGCGTCACGTCTTTGATAGTGTCGCTTTGATAGTCCGTATTGGTCATGCCGAGAGGTTCTCCAGAATAACGGCTTCCCTTTGACGTTTGGTGATCTGACCTAGGCGGTAAACAGTTTCGCCTTCAGCTTCTAGATGTGCCGTTGCACGCTCTGCTTGCTGTTGTGGCACCACAACGACCATGCCGATACCGCAATTAAGCACACGGTGCATTTCGGTTTCGTTGACGTTGCCCTGTGCCTGCAGCCAGTCAAATACGGCAGGGCGCTGCCAGCTATTAATATCAATATGAGCAGCGAGATCATCCGGTAGAACGCGGGGAATATTTTCAAGCAGACCGCCACCGGTAATGTGTGACAGTGCGTGCACAGGAATGTCACTACCGCGCATTAACGAGAGCAGTGATTTCACATAAATGCGGGTGGGCGCCATCAATGCATCACCCAAAGACTTGCCGTCGATGTCGGTGGTCAACGAAGCGTTACTGACGTCGAGTATTTTGCGAATCAGCGAGTAACCGTTGGAGTGTGGTCCTGAGGAGGCAAGCCCCAGGATGACATCACCTTCGGCCACTTTGCTGCCATCCAGAATGTCTGCTTTCTCAACTACGCCGACACAAAAACCAGCTAAATCGTAATCGCTGCCTTCGTACATGCCCGGCATTTCGGCAGTTTCACCACCGACCAGTGCACAGCCGGCCAGCTCGCAGCCAGCACCAATGCCGGTGACAACGTCAGCAGCAATATCCACATCGAGCTTACCCGTGGCATAGTAGTCAAGAAATAGTAGCGGCTCGGCGCCAGCCACGATCAAATCGTTGACACACATCGCGACTAAATCAATCCCAATCGTGTCGTGTTTGCCAAGGTCCATCGCGAGGCGCAGTTTGGTGCCGACGCCATCGGTACCCGAGACAAGCACGGGTTGCCGATAGCCCGCCGGAATTTCACATAGCGCGCCAAAACCACCCAGCCCGCCCATGACTTCTGGGCGTGTGGTGCGTTTGGCAACGTGTTTGATGCGGTCAACCAGGGCATTACCGGCATCAATATCGACGCCTGCGTCCTTATAGCTGAGGGAAGGAGTAGCCGAAGAAGAGGAGGTCTCGGTCATGACAGATCCTGTGAAGCAATTAGCGGTGCTGGTAGTGCTGGCGACAAAGCCAGTGCTGGGCTTAACTTGAGCGGATTGTAACACTCAGCGGCTCAGGTCGCACCGCTGTGACACATGATGAAAAGCATACGAGCAGCTTTTGTTCATATGCGGCATAGTAGTGGTAAGTAAAAATAGTAGCGCTTAATGAAAATGTTGGTTTAAAGCCACGTTTGAGAGGGAACTATGCGGAATTCTTGGTGGGGTGTCCTGTTTTTAGTGGTGATCGGCGGTTTGATTTATTTGTTAGATGCAGTACTGATGCCTTTTATTGCTGGGATGATTCTCGCTTATCTAGCCGATCCGTTAGCAAACCAGTTCCAGCGTTGGGGGATGAACCGCCCATTAGCGGTAAGTAGTGTGTTTTTGGTGTTACTCCTTATTCTTGTGGTGAGTTTGCTCATATTGATTCCGCTGATTGTCCAGCAGCTTAAACAATTGGGAGAAGCCATCCCGAGCATCTTCAACTGGGTGGAAAATATCCTTGCCCCACAGGTGCAGGAGTGGACTGGCTACGATGTGACGGCGGAATTAACTAATGTCCGCGAAACCCTTGCTGAAAACTGGCAGGATGCCGGTGGCTATTTAGCCCAGGCCTTAGGCCAAATTGGCCGTTCAGGGATGGCATTCGTTTCTTGGATTACCTATGTGGCCTTGATACCCGTCGTGACTTTCTATTTGCTTTTGGATTGGAACCGTCTGCTCGATAATGTTGCCAATTTGATTCCGCGTCAGTGGGCAGATGATACCTTTCGCTTAGCGCGCCGCTGCGATGAAGTGCTTTCCTCATTTTTGCGCGGGCAGTTGCTCGTTATGCTGTGTTTAGGAATTATTTATTCGGTAGGTTTGACGCTGATGGGCCTGAATTTTGGCCTACTAATCGGCTTTGTATCAGGACTAGTCAGCATCGTACCGTTTTTGGGCTTTATCGTTGGGTTAGTCATCGCTCTTGTTGTCGCGCTTTTCCAGTACGCTACTTGGTGGGCCGTGGTCGGCGTCATTTTGGTGTTCAGTGTCGGCCAAATGGCTGAGAGTGTGATCCTACAGCCTAAGTTACTAGGTGATAAAATCGGTCTGCATCCGGTCGCCGTCATATTTGCCGTGCTGGCGGGGGGCAATCTATTTGGACTGACAGGGGTGCTGTTAGCACTGCCCGTCGCGGCGGTCATCCTAGTGCTACTTAAAGAAGTTAAGGTTCGTTACCAACATAGTGAGTTGTACGACGATAAAAACATCGACAACCAGTCAACGATAATTGAATCCAG
This sequence comes from Vreelandella glaciei, assembly GCF_013415125.1. Classification (GTDB taxonomy): domain Bacteria; phylum Pseudomonadota; class Gammaproteobacteria; order Pseudomonadales; family Halomonadaceae; genus Vreelandella; species Vreelandella glaciei. The sequence continues at coordinate 26,809 of NZ_JACCDE010000039.1, forward strand.
TTCTTCATATCATGATGAGTTGGGTCGTGATAATCAGGGTCGTAAAGATTTTGGGGAATCACCATGAGCCGAATACCGGCACAGCTTCCACTGGGGATCGGGCTGCGGGATGACGCTACTTTCGATAACTATTATGCGTCGCGGGCAAACGCACCGCTGGTTGAGCATATTACCCAGCAGTTAACCCCCACGGGGGAACAGTTTCTTTATCTCTGGGGCGCACCTGGTGTTGGCCGTAGTCATTTGCTTCAAGCCGCTTGCCACGCTGCATCGGACGCTGACAAGCGCACGCTTTATTTGCCGCTGAGTGATTTAGGCCACTTTCCGCCATTAATGTTGGAAGATATTGAGCGCTTGGATCTTGTCGCTATTGATGACCTGGAGTGTGTGATTGGTCGTAAACGTTGGGAAGAAGCGCTATTTCACGCCTTTAATCGGCTGCGTGACGCCGGTAAAAAGCTGGTGATTACGGCAAGCGCCTCCCCGCGCCAGTTAAATGTGGTACTGCCCGATTTGGCCTCACGTTTGACTTGGGGAGTAACCTTCCACGTACACCCTTTAGAGAACGATGAAGAGCGTTTGGCAGCTTTAAAACTGCGTGCCAGCGTAAGAGGAATGCAGCTACCCGATGACGTCGGGCGCTATATTTTGCATCGTGGACCGCGCGAGTTAGGCGAGCTTTGCCGTGCGGTGGAAACACTGGATAAAGCGTCTTTATCGGCCAAGCGTAAACTAACCATACCGTTTGTGAAATCTGCACTTAGTTGGTGAACTGAGATAGTTGGTGAAGTGATATGGTTGGTGAAATGAGATGGTTAGTGAAACGTAGATAGTTGGTCAAACATAGATGAAAATTGATGGCGCAGAGACTAAAACGCCACCGCTGGCAGGGCCAGCAGTGGCGTTACGGATTACTTAAACCTTGTTGGTTTAGGCAGTTTTCGTCATTTTGCTAGCGGCAGTTTGCGCCTGCTTGACGTTATCTTCAGTGATTTTCTGGCTTTTCTGGATAAAGTCCTGCTGTAGCGATACAACTTTATCTGCGTCGCCTTTAGCGCGCTCGGCTAAGTCTTTAGCAACTTTCTGCTGGCCTTCCATGTAACTACGCAGACCTTCTGCATCCTTGACATCCATCATCTGGCGCATCTGCGCAACGCCTGTGTCGAAATAGGCTTTGCTGGCATCCATTTGAGCATTGACCATTTTTTCGCTGTAATCGATGCTCAACGCCATATAAGCGCGTACTGGCGCCATAAACATGTTGTCAAATTGCTGAGTCATTTCGTTAGTATTTAAAGTACGCATCGTCATACCCTCCAGGGTCTAGTCTTGCCAAAAGCAGCTATCCAGAGGTTGGCGCTGCTTGTTGATTGAGTAGCCTTTTAAGCTATCTTGCGATGCAGCATAGCAACTGTTTTTGTGCAGTGCAACATTTAGCTTTAGGCATTTTAGAATAGGTGGGCAAGTAAGCGTATGTGGGTAAGGTCATGTTTACCCCCATGGCCTAACCAGCTAACTTAAAGAAGACCGATGCAGTTTTATGCTAGCGAACGAAAGAGAGAGTATGCGCTCAGATAAGCAGCACTATTAATCTCACTGATGGGAGTAAGAGCAATGGCAACACGGATGGAACGCGACAGCATGGGCGAACTGGAAGTGCCTTTCGATGCCCTCTACGGCGCGCAGACACAGCGGGCAATCAATAACTTTCCTGTTTCCCATACGCCTATGCCGACCGCTTTTATTCATGCGGTCACCCGCATCAAACTAGCCGCAGCACGCGCAAACCAAACCCTGGGAGGGTTAGATAGCGCACGTGGCGAAGCTATCCAAAAAGCGGCTCGTGACGTATTAACCGGCAAGCATGACCAGCATTTCCCCATCGATGTTTTTCAAACCGGTTCAGGCACTTCCACCAATATGAACGTCAACGAGGTGTTGGCGACCTTAGCGAGCCGTGAGGGTGTTGAGGTAACCCCGAACGATCACGTTAATATGGGGCAGTCGAGTAATGATGTAATCCCAACGGCGATCCATCTTTCGGCGGCCATTGCCGTTCACGAATCGCTGCGCCCAGCCCTTGTTCATCTGCGCGATACTATTGATCAGCGCGCGAGCGAACTAAGCCATGTGGTAAAAACCGGCCGTACGCATCTTATGGACGCTATGCCGCTGCGCATGGATCAAGAGCTAGGCGCCTGGTCGAGCCAGATTAATCAGGCCATAGAGCGTTTTGACAGCGCGATGAAGAGGCTCTGCAGATTAGCGCAAGGCGGGACCGCTGTAGGTACCGGTGTTAACGCGCCAGCCGGTTTTGCTGAGCAGGTTGCTCAAGAGCTTAGTGAACAGACTGGGTTAATGTTCACACCCAATGACAGCTTTTTTGCCAGCCTCTCGTCACAAGATGCGGCGGTAGAGCTGTCAGGGCAACTGAAAGGGCTCGCCTGCGTAATCATGAAGATTGCCAATGATTTACGCTGGATGAACTCTGGCCCACTGGCAGGGCTGGGGGAAATTGAACTTGAGGCACTGCAGCCCGGTAGCTCCATTATGCCAGGCAAAGTTAACCCGGTGATTCCAGAATCAGCCGCTCAGGCTGCCGCGCAAGTGATTGGCCTGGATACGGCCATTACGGTTGCCGGGCAAAGCGGCAATTTTCAATTAAACGTGATGTTGCCGCTGGTTGCTTCCAATCTACTTACCTCCATTAGCCTGATGAGTAATACTGCCCGGCTGCTAGCGGATAAAGCAATTGCGACCTTTAAAGTGCGTGAAGAGAATGTAAAAGGCCCGTTAGCAAAAAATCCTATCTTGATAACGGCATTAAATGGCGTGATTGGTTATAACGCTGCCGCGGCGATTGCTAAAGAGGCTTATCAAGCCGGGCGGGCGATTATTGATGTCGCTGAGGAGAGGACCGACCTGGATCGCGAAACGTTAGAGCGGTTGCTAGACTCGACCGTGCTTACCCAGGGTGGCGTCCCTGAGTAAGCAATGCAGGTAGCCAGCGATCAGGTCTCCTGTTTTTCCGTTTTACCTTCTTGGATTGTTTCGCTGGCCTCACTTCGCTCTTCCGTACTGGCCTCTGGGGTTTCTGCTTCATTTTTGCGCGAAGGGCGATAGCAAAACGTTGCCAACATAGGAAAATGATCAGAACCGAAGTATTTCAGCCGCTGCATACCCACTAGCGTGAAGTGTTCAGTCACAAAAATATGGTCCAGTGGCCAGCGTAATAACGGGTATTTGGCGTGGAAGGTGCTGAACAACCCGCGCCCTCGGCGTGGGTCGAGCATGCCTCCAACACGGCAAAACAGGCGTGTTGTGCGTGACCATGCCACATCGTTGAGGTCGCCAGCGACTAGCGTCGGTTGGGGGTCGTCATGAATACGTTTGCCTATCAACAACAGCTCTGCATCGCGCCAAAGGGATTTTTCACTCTCACTGGGTGCTGGCGGGCGAGGGTGCAGGGCAAATAGGCGAATAGAGTCGCCGTTAGCCAGTGTTACTCTGGTATGAATAGACGGGATGTCATCTTGAATCAACCATTCAACGGAGGTGTCGGTAAGCTCAAGATGAGAATAGAGGTGCATGCCGTAAAGGTTGTCTAGCGGGATTTTAACGCTATTGGGCCATTGCTTAGCTAACGCGGGATCCAATTGGTCTTGCCACCACTGGTCAGACTCTAGCGTTAATATGATGTCAGGCTGGTGCTGTTTGATCATATCGATTAACGGTTGAGCTTGCCGATTAGGCGTCAGCACGTTAGCAATCAGCAGGGTAATGGTTTTATCGCCGTCGTTACTCTTTGCTGTTTTAACCTGTATAGGCCATAGGCGAGTAAAAGGCATAATGTAATAGCCTTGAATCAGAAAAGTGATGCCTGACGCAAGTAGTGTTACCCACTGCCATGACCCCCCTTCCAGCAGTACAGCAGCTAAAAGCCAGGTGATTAGCGCCAGACAAGCAATCTGCAAGCGTGGAAATTCAAAGCTGCGGATCCACCACCAGTGTAATTCTATGCGCGCAATCAGTGTCGCTATTAATAACACGATGGCTATGCTTCCTAGCAAAATACCCAGCATGGTCTATCACCCTTAATGAATATCAAGAATATTAAAATACCCAGCCTAGCGCTATAAGGATTATAAAGATAGAAATGCGCTATAAATGACGATCTGTATGCCGTTGAGCAACTCAGGGCGCATTCGTTCGGGATGTAAAATAGCTTGCAATTCAGTGATGAAAGCGTAAAATACGCATCCGTTGCTTAGCTAGCGCTATATGTTTCAGCGCGCCATAGGACCATAGCTCAGTTGGTTAGAGCGCCACGTTGACATCGTGGAGGTCGGCGGTTCAAATCCGCCTGGTCCTACCATTTGCTAGCCAGCCCCAATTTCTAGGACCATAGCTCAGTTGGTTAGAGCGCCACGTTGACATCGTGGAGGTCGGCGGTTCAAATCCGCCTGGTTCTACCAGCTGTTATCAAAACACCCCGGCATTTATTGCTCGGGGTGTTTTCGTATGGGCGTTGTTAGCGTTTTATTAAGCCGCTAGCGTTCAATTAAGTCGGGCAGCTCTGTCTGACGTATAAAGGTGGCGACTAGGTCTTCAATGCCTGCTTGGTCTTGTGAGGTAAAGCGCGCATGGAGCGGGCTATCCAGATCAAGAACCCCCCAAAGAGTGCCGTTGACCACGATGGGCACTACCAACTCGGAGAGTGAGTTGGCGTCGCAGGCAATATGGTCAGCCACCGCATGCACATCGTCGACTCGCTGGGTGATTTGCTGGCGTGCAGCGGCACCGCATACGCCTTTGCTGAATGGGATCGGGTGGCAGGCAGGCTGCCCTTGGAACGGGCCCAGGCCCAAGACGTCAGGCTGGCGCTGGAGATAAAAGCCGACCCAGTTAAGGTCGCTGAGCTGCTGCTGAATAAAAGCACACGTTTGGGCGCTGTTGGTGAGCCAGTCACGCGTGTCAAGCAGCGCTTCGAGCTGGCGATTGAGGAGTGGATAGTCAACGCTGTTTTGCATGAGACCTCTCTTGCTACTAACGCATCAGGCCGACACTTTTTGCATAGAGGTGCCTATGCGTGTCGGCCTGATGTCATCTATTGATGGCTAATTTGCGGTTTTACTCGGTCCAGCCAGGTACCGCAGCACCTTTAAATAGCTCTTCCGCTTTTTCAATCACTTCATCACGCTGATAGGCGTCGACCAGTTGGCGAATCTCTTCGCGTTCTTCGTCACCGCCACGTACGGCGATCAAGTTAACGTACGGGGACTCCGGACCTTCTTTGATCAAAGCGTCGTCCAGGCTCAAGCCTGCAGGCTGCGCGAAGGTATTATTGATGAACGCCATGTCGACATCAGGCAGTACGCGAGGAAGCTGGGCAGCCTCAATTTCGCGGAAACGGAAGTCGCGGGGATTTTCAGCGATATCAATAGGTGTTGATTCCAGAAACTCTGGGTCGTTAAGGGTGATCAGGCCTTCGTTGTGCATCAGGATCAACGCGCGGCCTTCATTGGAAGGATCGTTGGGCAGCGCGATTTGTGCACCGTCAGGTAGATCGTCGATGCTGTCGTATTTTTCTGAGTAAGCGCCGATTGGGTAAACGAAGGTGTAACCAGCAATTGCCAGGTCATAGCCGCGATCTTCTACCATCGACTGCAAGTAGGGCTCGTGCTGGTAGGCGTTGGCATCCAGGCTGCCGTCGGCTAGGGCTGCATTGGGCGTAACGTAATCAGTGAACTCAATGATTTCGACATCCAAGTCATACTCTTCTTTGGCAATGCGCGCTGCCACTTCCATTACTTCGGTTTCAGGGCCGGCAACGGTACCCATCTTGATGCTGCGCGTTTCAGCGTTAGCGACGTTAACCGCAAGGGCTAAGGCGGTAAGACTACCAATAATGAGTTTTTGCATGTGGTCTCTCCAGTAGCGTTGTACGTAATAATGCAATGATGCGGCAATAAGAAATGGTTGTCTAATGCGTTTTGGTTATATTGAATTGTTTCGTTGTGGCGCTTTTATTTACGATCACTCTTGCGTACCAAGTAGTCACCCAGGCTTTGGAAGCCCTGCACCATAACAACCAGAATCACTACCGTAATCAGCATGATGGTGGGGTTGAAGCGGTTATAGCCGTAGCGAATGCCTAAGTCGCCTAGGCCGCCGCCGCCGACGGCGCCCGCCATGGCGGAGTAACTGACCAGCGTGACGGCGGTAATCGTTAAGCCAGTCATGATTCCGCCACGGGCTTCTGGGATCAGCACTTTGCAAATGATCTGCCACGGCGTTGCCCCCATGGCTTGGGCGGCCTCAATTAATCCTGGCGAAATTTCGTTCAGCGCTGCTTCTACCAGCCGAGCAACAAACGGAATGGCAGCAATAGTAAGCGGCACTGACGCGGCGTTAATACCAATTGAGGTGCCCACCAACATGCGCGTAAAAGGAATGATGGCCACCATCAAAATAATGAACGGAATAGAGCGGCCAATGTTCGTAATAATGCTCAGCAATTGATTGAGCACCGGCTTCGCCAATATTTGGCGTGGGCGGGTGACATACAGCATCACGCCAAGCGGTAGGCCCACTAAGGTGGAAATAAGCCCTGAAACGGCCACCATATAAAGGGTATCCAGCGTGGCCTGTAAGATAAGATCAATCATTGCGCTGGACATGGCCGAGTACCTCTACCTGTAGTTGATGAGATTCAAGATAGGTCATGGCTTGCTGAGTTTGCGTCGGCGTGCCCAGCAGCTCAGCGATCATCAGCCCCAAAGTGCGTTCCTGGATCGACTCTACCTTGGCTTGCAAAATGCTGACATCGACCCCGCACTCGCGAGCCAGGCGCGAAATCAGCGGTGTGGAAACTGCGTCGCCAGAAAACGTTAGGCGTACCACCGGGTGTGTATTGTCCCTAGGGGTATCAACGAGCCTTTCTATCAGTTCTTTAGGTGGCGTCAGCTGAAGAAAGTCGTTGAGAAACTCACGGCCAAGCTGGGTGCGGGGGGCAGTAAAGAAGTCGCCGACTTCAGAATCCTCCACCAATTCGCCATCTGAGATCAGGCTGACGCGGTGGCAGATCGATTTCACCACTTCCATCTCGTGGGTGATCAGTAGAATGGTGATCCCCAATTGATGATTAATGTCACGCAGCAGTTCTAATATAGAGCTGGTGGTCTGTGGGTCCAGCGCGGAGGTGGCTTCATCGCACAACAATACCTGCGGTTTGCTGGCCAGTGCCCGAGCAATCGCAACGCGCTGTTTCTGGCCGCCCGAAAGTTGGGCGGGGTACTGATCCGCTTTATCTGCCAGACCAACCATTTCCAGCAGTGGAATAACGCGTTCGCGAACGGTATGGCGTTTTTGTCCCATCAGCTCAAGCGGTAGGGCAACGTTATCGAAGACCGAGCGCGTGGTTAGCAGATTGAAGTGCTGAAAAATCATACCAATGCGGTGACGCGCCCGGTTAAGGGCGGCGTTACTCAGGCTTGTCATTTCCTGGCCATCCACTGTCACGGTGCCACTCGTGGGTCGCTCTAGCAGATTAACGCAGCGAATTAGCGTCGATTTCCCCGCGCCAGACAGGCCAATGACGCCGTGAATGGTGCCTTTGGGAACGATGAGATTGGCTTCTTTAAGCGCATGGATGGCATGGGAGCCGTTGCCTTTGTTGTTGCTGAAATAGGTTTTACTGACGTTGCTAAGTTCAATCATAGCGTCTGCCTTAACGGTAGGCCGAAGACGGAGTGCGGGATGCAAGCATTGGGCGGGTCAGTATAGGGCGGGCCAGCAGCGAATGAGAAACAAAAAAGGCCACCCTAATGGGCGGCCATCAACGCTGGACACACCCTTTTAGCTGCACTTCACCGAGTTAGAAACTTGGTGGACGCCCGCAATCTGGGTACAAATCGGCGTCATTACATTTGCGGCAAAAGCTTAGAGATAGGTAGGTGTTTTGTCAATTATAGCCGTCTGATTTTATGTCTTAGGGGCTTAAAATAGTCTTTTTTTCTATTAGAAAGGAGTGTTTAGGTTTTTGGATCTGTCGACAGGCTTATTGGGGCGTGTTCGACGAGTGAAATACACACTGATGCGCGACCATATAAAAACGAGTGACGTAGAATAGAGGGCCTCAAGTTGCATGCCCTTATGGCAATCACCATAAGAGTGCACACATAGGGGGCGCCAGTAGTAAGCTTGCGCCCATGATTTTAGTTATTTTTACCTCCCCGCTTTTAATACTTAGTTTTTATAATACTTAGTTTTTAACCACTAGGAGAATGAGCCATATGTTTACGGGCATTGTGCAAGGGGTCGCCAAGGTAGTAGCGGTGCGTGAGCTGGATGATTTTCGCGTACATGTTGTGGAAATGCCGCCAGCCATGCGCGAGGGGCTTGAGATTGGTGCATCTGTTGCCCATAACGGCGTTTGTTTAACGGTGACGGCCATCGATGGCGATAGCGTTAGTTTTGATTTGATGCGTGAAACGCTGAGATTGACTAACCTTGGTGCAATCGTGCCAGGGCAATGCGTCAATATAGAGCGTGCGGCGCGTTTTGGTGATGAGATTGGTGGGCATTCTATGTCGGGGCACATCATTTCCATGGCAGAGGTAGTGGCCATTGAAGAAGCGCCCAATAACCGTCGGTTATGGTTTTCCCTGCCGGAAAGGCTTGGCCGATTTGTGTTCGAGAAAGGCTATATCGGGGTGGACGGTATCAGTTTGACTATCGGTGATGTACGGCAAAGCGATAGCGGAAGCGTAGAGTTTAGCGTCAATTTAATCCCTGAAACCTTGTCGCGCACTACGCTTCAGGATCGAGCGTCAGGGGACCAAGTCAATATTGAAATTGATCCGCAAACCCAGGTGATCGTTGAAACGGTAGAGCGCGTGCTCTCTCAAAAAAGCGGGCGCAGCAACACTCTGTAGCTTAATCCGTCATTGAATTGACCGATCGGTTAGGTTGTGGCCTGAAGATTGCTTGGTATACAGCGGCGGGGCTGCTCCCGCTTACATTGGTCGCCATGCTGAAGCGCTCGCATCACGGTGAGCGTTTCGGTAGTATGTGCGGCTTTTCTCAGCACTAGAACGCGTGCGCGTGCTGCGTTATCGCTAAGGATAAGAAAATTCATGAAACTTCTGGATAATTATTTCAAGCTCACCGAGCACAAAACCAATGTGAAAACAGAAGTTATCGCCGGGATTACTACGTTCCTGACGATGGCCTACATTATTTTTGTTAACCCGAGCATCCTGTCTGAAGCGGGCATGGACTACGGTGCGGTATTTGTGGCGACGTGCATAGCCGCAGCGATTGGCTGTTTCGTGATGGGCCTATGGGCCAATTATCCAATCGCCCAAGCACCAGGCATGGGGTTGAATGCGTTTTTTACCTACGGCGTTGTATTGGGTATGGGATATACATGGGAAGCGGCACTCGGCGCCGTCTTTTTCTCTGGTCTCACTTTCTTCCTGTTAAGCATTTTTAGAATTCGTGAATGGATTATTAACTCTATTCCTATGACATTGCGACTCGGAATCGCTGCTGGTATCGGTCTTTTCTTGGCGATGATTGCGCTGAAAAATGCCGGTATTGTGGTTGCTAATCCCGCTACCTTTGTTTCGTTAGGCGATCTATCTCAGCCGCCGGCCCTATATGCGCTGTTAGGCTTTTTTGTGATTACCGCGCTTTCTTACCTGCGCGTCACCGGTGCAGTAATGATCGGTATTTTGGGCGTGACAGTGATTGCCATGGTGCTGGGCCATAATGAGTACGGCGGTTTAATGTCGATGCCACCTTCGATTGCGCCTACGTTTATGGCGATGGATTTAATGGGTGCGCTAGATGTAGCGATGCTCAGCGTCATTTTTGCCTTCTTGTTTGTTGATCTGTTTGATACCTCTGGCACGTTGGTGGGCGTTGCTCATCGGGGCAAACTACTGGATAAAGATGGCAAACTGCCGCGCCTTGGTCGTGCCATGATGGCTGACAGTACAGCGTCTATGGCGGGTGCCGCATTGGGTACTTCCACTACCACTAGCTATATTGAATCAACAGCAGGCATCGCATCCGGTGGCCGGACTGGTTTGACGGCGGTGGTCGTGGGTGGCCTATTCCTGATCAGCCTGTTTTTCGCACCGTTGGCGGGCTCTATTCCGGCCTACGCTACCGCTGGCGCGCTGCTGTATGTGGCGGTATTAATGGCGGGCAGCTTGGCGCATGCTAATTGGGAAGATCCAACCGATGCCGCGCCGGTACTGATTGCTGCTCTGGCAATGCCGCTGACGTTCTCGATTGCCGAAGGGATTGCACTCGGTTTCATCAGCTATGTAGCGATCAAAACGCTATCAGGCCGATTTAGTGATTTGAATCCAGCCGTTATTATTTTGGCGCTGCTGTTTGCGGTAAGGTACCTCTTCTTGGTTTGATCACCCTTTTCCGCTTTTTTAACTCCTTAATTTTACCACTCAATGAGAGACGCGATGAGCATCTACGGCGACTACATTAAGTCCGTTATTCGCACGGTTCCGGATTGGCCTGAGAAAGGGGTGAATTTTCGCGACATCACTCCTTTGCTGCAAAATAGCGCGGCCTTTCGCAAGCTGATTGATAGCTTCGTGCATCGCTATCAGGAAATGAACCTGGATGCTATCGCGGCAATTGATGCGCGCGGTTTCATTATTGGCGCGCCGCTCGCTTATGAGTTGGGGTGTAGCTTTGTGCCGGTGCGTAAGAAGGGCAAGCTACCGTTTAAGACCATCAGCGAGACTTATACGCTGGAGTACGGCCATTCGGAAGTTGAGCTGCACTCCGATGCTTTCCAGCAAGATGACCGTATTCTGTTGATGGATGATTTGATCGCCACCGGGGGCACTATGCTGGCAGCGGCTAACCTTATCCAGCGCAGCGGTGGTCATGTAGTGGAAACGGCTACGATTATTGATCTTCCCGAGCTGGGTGGGTCACAGAAAATTCGCGATGCGGGTTACAGCGTATTCGCAGTTTGTTCATTCAACGAAGACGAGTAACCCCCATGAGCAGCGATCGTTATCACCAACACTTCACTGTCTCCTGGGATCAGCTTCATCGTGATGTGCGTACGCTTTGTCATCAGATGATCGAGCGTGATTTTAAGGGCATTGTGGCGATTACCCGCGGAGGCTTAATTCCGGCCGCACTAATCGCCCGTGAGCTTAATATCCGTCTGATCGATACGGTGTGTATTAAGAGCTACGACCATATGGATCAGGGTGGCCTGGATATTATGAAGGGTGTCGACCATGACGGTGACGGCTGGCTGCTAGTCGATGATTTAGTGGATACTGGCAAAACCGCACGCGCAGTACGCAAAATGTTGCCTAAGGCACACTTTGTGACCATTTATGCCAAGCCAGACGGTCGTCCATTGGTGGACCAATACCTAACGGAAGTAGCGCAGCAGTGCTGGATCCAGTTCCCTTGGGATATGGGTGTTGCTTATGTTGAGCCACTCGTCGATCAAATGAAGAGGTAATGATGGCCAATCCACTTCCTGACGATTGGAGTCAGTGGCTGGGCGATGAGTTTAAGGCTGACTATATGCTCGCGCTAAAGGAGTTTTTGGCGCACCAGAAGGCGGCTAAAAAAACCATTTACCCCCACTCAACGCAATGGTTTCGCGCCTTTGAGTTAACCCCTCTGCATGAAGTGAAAGTCGTTATCTTAGGGCAAGATCCTTACCACGGCCCCAACCAAGCTCATGGTCTCTGCTTTTCCGTGCAGGCGGGGGTTCCCGTGCCACCATCGCTGGTTAATATCTATAAAGAGCTGGCTAGCGATGTTGGGTTTACGCCTGTTCGCCATGGCCATCTCGAAGCATGGGCTAAACAGGGCGTGTTATTGCTCAACACATCGCTGACCGTAGAGCAGGGCAATGCGGCCTCTCATCGCGGCAAGGGGTGGGAGCCGTTTACCGATCGTGCGATTGAAACTGTCAGCGAACATGCTCCGCCGTGTGTGTTTCTGTTATGGGGAAGTCATGCGCGCCAGAAGAAGGCGTTAATTGACCAGCGTCGCCATTTGGTACTTGAAGCCCCGCACCCGTCGCCGCTTTCCGCGCACCGAGGGTTTTTTGGCACCCGGCACTTTTCGCAAGCAAATCAATTCCTGCAAGCGCAGGGGCGCACGCCTATCGAATGGCAATTGCCGGAAACCCCTTAACCTCCTATTAGGTTGCGGGTAGAATGTGCGCAATTTTGCGTCTAGTGACATACCCAGATTGTCATTTTGAATCCCAGCTGTGAGGAAGTCCCATGAGTGTTTACGCTATTAACCATCCGCTTGTTCAACATAAGCTGGGACTGATGCGCGAAGTTGATCTGAGCACTAAGAGCTTTCGTGAGCTGGCAGGTGAAGTCGCTAAGCTATTGACCTATGAAGCAACCAAAGGTCTTGAGCTGGAAGATCACGAAATCCAAGGATGGAACGGCGAGCCGATTGCAACACGCCGGCTTAAGGGTAAAAAAGTTACCGTGGTACCGATTCTGCGCGCAGGCTTGGGTATGTTAGAAGGTGTAACGGACTTAATCCCCAGTGCGCGAGTCAGTGTTGTCGGTCTTTACCGCGATGAAGAGACGCTTGAGCCGGTTCCGTATTTCGCCAAATTCGCTAACGATATCGAAGAGCGTATGGCGATAGTGATTGACCCCATGCTGGCCACCGGTGGTTCAATGGTGGCTACGTTGGACATGCTGCGTGAGCGTGGCTGTGTGCATATGAAGGTGATTGTGCTCGTCGCTGCCCCTGAAGGCATTAAACGGGTGCAGGAAGCGTATCCCGACATCGAAATTTACACTGCTTCGGTCGATGACCGGCTCGATGAAAATGGCTATATCGTCCCTGGATTAGGTGACGCAGGCGATAAGATTTTCGGGACGCGCTAAGCGCCTTTTTTAAACTAGCCCCTCACGCTTCGCGTTAGGGGCATTTTTTTGCATATCTACTCTCTAATAATCACTAGGAATTCTCTAATGCGTGAAGCTACCAGCCAAGCAGAGTCGTGGCCAAAAGTAGTCTTAACCGGTGCACAAATGCTATTTGTGGCTTTTGGTGCCTTGGTATTAGTACCGCTTTTAACCGGACTTGACCCGAGTGTCGCGTTGTTTACTGCCGGGGCTGGCACGTTGATATTTCATGCAGTGACGAAACAAAGTGTGCCCGTTTTTTTGGCCTCTTCGTTTGCTTTTATCGCGCCTATTCAAGGGTCGGTAGCAAGCTTCGGTGTGCCGGCCACGATGGGCGGTCTGATGGCCTCAGGGCTGGTATATGTCGCGATCTCCCAAGCGGTACGATTAAAAGGTACCGTTTGGCTGCACCGTTTACTCCCTGCCGTGGTGGTCGGGCCGGTAATCATGGTCATTGGCTTGGCGCTGGCGCCTGTGGCAGTCAGCATGGCAACCGGCGAAACCAGTGACAACATCGGCTATGGTCCGGCCATTTTTCTCTCAATGACCAGCTTATTGGTGACATTGTTGCTGGCCGTTTTTGGCCGCGGTCTGCTCCGCCTAGTGCCGATTATGGGGGGGATCGTCACGGGCTATTGTTTGGCGTTATTAATGGGGTTGGTAGATTTTACCCCGGTACGCGAAGCGGCGTGGCTCTCGGTGCCCAGCTTTACCGCCCCCAGTTTTCACTGGGCCGCTATTCTGTTTATGATCCCGGTCGCTATCGCCCCGGCGGTTGAGCACATTGGTGACATGGTCGCTATTGGCTCGGTGACCCGTAAAAACTATTTGGAAAAACCCGGCCTGCATCGCACCCTGTTAGGCGATGGGTTGGCGACCAGTGTGGCAGCGCTATTCGGCGGGCCCCCGAATACAACCTACTCGGAAGTCACGGGGGCTGTAACGCTGACGCGGGCGTTTAACCCCAAGTACATGATTGTTGCTGCGATTTTTGCCATTGTGCTGGCGTTTGTGTCCAAGCTTGGTGCGCTGCTGCAGACCATACCCGGTCCGGTCATGGGGGGGATTATGACGTTGCTGTTTGGTTCTATTGCGGTCGTTGGTATGAACACGCTAGTGCGAGCAGGGCAGTCGCTGACGGCACCTCGCAACTTAGTGGTGGTCTCGCTCATCCTGGTATTCGGAATAGGTGGTATGCAGTTTGGGGGCGGTCAATTTACCCTGCAAGGTGTGAGCTTGGCTGCACTGGTAGGTATTGCGTTGAACTGGCTATTACCCAAGGCGCAAGAGGGCGAGTAAAGTCATCCTCTTTAACGCTGTGAGCATCGTATGAGTGGCAAGTAGGAGGGTAGGCTGTATGAGTAACGAACTAACCGCATCCTTCCCCATTCTAGGGATTGCTGCCTGGAGCGGTACCGGTAAAACGACACTGTTAGAGAAGCTGCTGCCTCTATTAGCTGCGCACGGTTTGAAAGTAGCCGTGATTAAACATGCTCACCACTCGTTTGAAGTAGACCAGCCTGGAAAGGATAGCTATAAACTGCGCAGTGCGGGCGCGGCGCCTGTACTAGTCGCTTCACGGCAACGATTTGCACTGATGCAGGAAACGCCCGACCAGGAAGAACCCGATTTAGCCGAGTTAATAACCATGATGGTGCCGCACCATCCCGACCTAGTGATTGTCGAAGGCTTTAAAGCCTGGCCGATCCCTAAGCTGGTGCTTTATCGCGATGGCGTGGGTGACTCGGCCATTTTAACTGACCCATGGGTCGAGGCGGTTGCATTAAGCGCGCCATCGCCTATTGATTTAACTTCTTGCGTAGCGCAGTTAAATCTTGATGACAGCGACGCAATCGCGCGCTGGATAGTGACCTGGGTAAACGCAAAAAAGCAAACCGTGGCTTCAAAAAAGGAAAGGTGACCAACATGCATCTAACCCACCTCAACACCCGGGGCGAAGCCAATATGGTGGATGTCGGCGATAAACAAGAAACGCGCCGCGAAGCCGTCGCCTCGGGGCGCATTGTGATGCAGCCGGAAACGCTGAAATTACTTAGCGACGGTGAACTGCCCAAGGGCGATGTGCTGGCTACCGCGCGAATCGCCGGTATTCAGGCGGCCAAACGCACCCATGAGCTGATTCCACTCTGCCACTCCCTGGCGCTATCAAAAGTGTCGGTTGAGTTTGATATTGATGTAGCCGAATCCTGCGTTCACGTGACGTCGCTATGTCGCTTGAATGGCCGCACCGGGGTTGAAATGGAGGCGCTTACCGCCGTCTCAGTGGCTTGTTTAACGCTTTACGATATGTGTAAAGCGGTAGATAAAAATATGCGTATTGAGGCCATTCAGCTTGATAGTAAGCAGGGTGGCCAGCGCGGTGATTACCAGCGCATAAACTCGCAGGCGCCGATAGTGACAGGCGATGGGGTGGCCGGAGAGGTCAGCCTGGGTGAACGCTGCGCATCGCCCTGCGTGCGGGTTAAGTTTTTAGCCGAACTGCGCGAGCGGCTAGGTGAGAGCGAGGCAGTAGTGAGTCTCGAGCAATTGGCCAGCCGTGATATTGGCGGATTGAAAGCAGCGCTGGCCGAGCGCGATAGTCGCTTTAAGCAACTCACCGACCAGCGTACGCTATGTGCCATCAATCAAGTCATGGCCAATGACGATGCGTTAGTGACCGATGATGACGAAGTGGCGTTTTTCCCACCGGTCACGGGGGGCTAGAGTGGATATTAAGCTGGATATTAAGGTGGCGATTCAAGCCGCCCCGTTCTCGATGGCCTATGGCTATGACGATGCCTTGGCGGGGCGTAGCGATATTGGCGCGGTGGTGAGTTTTACCGGCTTAGTGCGTGATTTTAATGAAACGCCTGACGTCACGGGGTTAACGCTGGAGCACTACCCCGGCATGACCGAGCGCACGCTGACAGATATTGGCGAACAGGCCTGGCAGCGCTGGTCGCTCCAGGCGGTGCGGATTATTCATCGCGTTGGCTACCTGGAACCGGGCGATCCGATTGTGCGGGTGTTAGTTGCTAGTGCACACCGCCGTGAGGCGTTCGAAGCCTGCGATTTTATTATGGATTTCCTTAAAACCCAGGCGCCTTTCTGGAAGAAAGAGCACTCTGCCCAGGGCGAGTATTGGGTCAAAGAGCGCCACACCGATCAACAGGACGCAGCGCGGTGGGAATGAGAGTGCCGCATCGATGCGCTCGTTGTAATGACACGAAACTGTCATTGCGTATAGGGACTCCTCCCCGGTTGCAAGCTCCGATGATGAACAACATAAGCCGATGCGTGCGTATAGTCGGTCTCTTAATGGGGACGCTATCCCCTGACCCTGATGAACGTC
>NZ_JACCDE010000003.1 GCF_013415125.1 Vreelandella glaciei
TGCTGTTCAAGGACTAATCGAACAGCTCGCTCCCGGACTTCTGGGGAATATCGTTTTGGTGAGTTCATAACTCCATCCTCTCAAGATATGGAGTCTCCGGTAAAGCCGGGGCGGTTCAATAGCGGATTTCTTTTAAGCGCAAGTTTTGAGGTAATCCCCCCGACAAACCAGGGTGCTCAGAAGTAGAATTTTCCGTAAGCTAAACGAAGGGAGGTTCTGCATGAAAAAATCACGTTTTTCAGACAGCCAAATACTATCGATCCTTAAGCAAGCCGAAGGCGGTCCCCCGGTTCCGGAGCGATGCCGTGAACACGGTATGAGCAGCGCGACCTTCTATAAGTGGCGAGCTAAAACTAAAAGCACAGGACAACGGATGTGCACTAACGTGTGCAGTGGCGCAATCGCATCAAACCGATACTACCCAATCACTCGTTCGACATAGCGAAGCACGTACCACCCCAAGGGGAAAAACGGCACGTGCTTTTCAGCCAACCAGCGCTTCATCATGTCCGCGGGATGGGCAAAGCTCGATATGCTGACAACGGCTGTTATGTCTCTTCGCCGCGAAGCTACAAGCAGTGTGGCTGCAGCACCTACTGAATGGCCAATCAGTGCTGTAGCACGACGGTCATAGTGGCTATTTAACTAGGCGAGTGCAGACTCAATATCCTCTGCAAAACGCGGCATTGAGGAGAATGTATCCTTATCACTGTTGCCATGATTTCGCACGTCAAATATCAGCACATTCCATCCGGCTGCTAGCAACACGGGAACTAACGGCTGTAGAGTGGTACGATTAGAGCCCCAGCCATGGGTCAATAGCGCATGTCCCTTTTGCTCATACGTAGTGATAAACCACCATCCTTCTAATGTGAGCCCATGCGCCGTTGCAAAACGAATGGTTTGTCGATTAGAGGAGTACGCATTCTCCACGGCAATAACTGATTAACGGGTGGGGGTAAGTTGTTGGCGCAGGCGCTGATGAAAACAGTGAAAGAGAATAGCAACCAGTATGCTGGCGATGAGAGTGCTAGCGGCTAATAGCCATAGGTTCATGCCTTATCCTTACTACTCGCTGCCAATGGTAATTCTTCATCGTTAGGAGAGCTGGGTTGGCCCTCTTAAAGCTTAAAAGAGGGTGGGGACGCATGACAAGGCCGCTTAGTCTTGACTGGCGAAACTATCGAACGCCTCAAGGGCTTGGGCAGCATAGGTGAAAGCTGGCCCACCGCCCATATACATACAAACGCCAAGCATCTCCATCACTTCTTCGCGTGTTGCTCCAAGCTCCGCAA
Organism: Vreelandella glaciei; assembly: GCF_013415125.1. Taxonomy (GTDB): domain Bacteria; phylum Pseudomonadota; class Gammaproteobacteria; order Pseudomonadales; family Halomonadaceae; genus Vreelandella; species Vreelandella glaciei. The sequence continues at coordinate 1,296 of NZ_JACCDE010000003.1, forward strand.
CAGCTTTTGCGTGGAACGCAATGCACCCATCGCAACGCACGCTAATACCAATTGCTAACGCCATCAATTCTTTGTATTTGTGTGAAAGGACACCGTCTTTATTCGCCCCCTTAGCCATTTGGTTAAAGCCTTTGGCAACATCGGGAATGTCTTTGCCGATATCCTGCATTAGTGCCGAAAGGTCTTGGGTCGTTTTTTGCCAATCTTTATGCATAGCGCTCTCCTTAAAGTGAACTGAGGGTAGTCAGATCAGTGATAGCCTTCTCCCACTTTGACCTTACCGCGAAACACCCAGTAGAACCATGCGGTGTAGGCCAGCACAATGGGAATAACACACAGAAAGCCTATCAACAGAAACAGCTGGGATTCCGGTGCAGAAGAGGCATCCCAAATGGTGTAGTTAGGCGGCACAATCACGGGCCACTTACTTGCAATTAGCCCAAGGTAGGTAAACAGGAAGATGCCAAGAGACATGACGAAAGCGAGGCCTTCATCTTGGCGCTTCATCGTTCGGTAAGCCATGCTTGAGCACACTAAGGTCAGCAGGGGAAAGACCCAAATAAGCTGGAACTGTTCCAGCCAGCGACTATATACCTCAGGGCTAACAAGTGGTGTCCAGGTGCTCACCATGGCAAACACGACCAGTACTGCTAACAACAACTTTGGTGTAATCGCATAGGCCCATTGCTGTACATGCCCCCTCTGTTTTCATAATGAGCCAGGGAGCGCATAGCCTGCCATCAGCCCTAACCCTGTTAGCACTGTGAAAGGCGTTAACCAGTCGAGCGCACCGCCGACATAGCGAAAATCTTCAACGGCAAACCTCTGGATGTAGGCACCTATAACAGCTCCCTGTGCACATGAGGCGCGAAGGTACGGTGCATCACTCTTATATGAGCCGTTTGACTGGGGTTAGCAAACGCTAATCCTTCACGTGCTGTCATTGGTAAGGTCATTCCTTGTCCTGAAAGCTAATCAAATAGCTCAAGGGATGCAAGATGATAAATGCCATAACACTCGTGGCAGCGGCAGCACCTAGCAGCGCTATCCAGTCAAATACTGTTGCTACATAGCCAAGCGTCGAGTGAGTGAGCCAAGGAATCCAGAGTATGGCTGTTAGCCCGATTAATAGGGCTAATAGGTTGGTGAGACGGCTACGGTGGTGAGTGATCTTATAGCCGCGTCGATAAGTGAGCAGGTGCAGGGCGATGATAATGATTAATCCCATTATGAGCAGCCACCTAAAGGGTGCTAAGGCGTACATCAATATGGTCAGCATACCGTTAATGGACATGTCAGCTCTCCTTATGCTTTGCCTTCAAGCACAGCATAGTAAGCGGGTTGAAGCATGCGGTCTTTCATTACCCATACGGCCCAGGACTCTTCAGTGGGATCAATAAAAGGGAATGAAGGCATAAATGCGAAGTTATCGGCGTAACCAAACTCTACCAGCATGGCCTTGCCTATGCCGGTAATCATGGGGCACGAGGTATAACCGCTATGGCTTGCAGGAAGCGCATTCCCTTGCATCACGGCAAGTAGGTTCTCTTCGACTACCGGTGCTTGCGCTTTAACGCTGGCGGCTGTTTTATTAATTGGGGCACCAATCACATCGCCAATGCCAAATACCTCGGGGTAACGGTTGTGCTGCAGCGTGTGGATATCAACATCTAACCACTCGCCTCTAAACGGGCCGTCTTGTGCGATGAGAGCACTCTGTTTGACAAAATCATGGGCACTCATGGGAGGCACGACATGAAGAAAGTCGTAGTCTGCGATGACTGTTGGCTGGTCATCGCGTCTGAATTCAGCTTCTCGAAGTTGGTGGTGGGATGTGAACTCGCTTTCAGGCCCTACAAAAGCAAATTCAGCCTGTTTGGCTTGAGGGTCAATGGCGGAAAGTCGATAGTGGTGGCGTCGGTTAACGCCTTGGCTATCAAAGCGCTGCTTAATGAACTCATCGACCCAAGGTTGAGAGAAAAGACTAGCGCCGGGAGCCATATAGTCCACATCAAAAGCGTCACGTCGCCCGGTGTCTTCTAAACGACTTAGTGTTGTGAATGTCATTTTTAGCGGTGCCCCGGCGCACTTTACGGGTGTTGGGGCCGCGGTAAATATTCCTCTTCCATGACCGCTCTGGAGCCACGTTTGAATGGCCTGGTTAGTGCGTGATGCTCCCTCGATACCTGCATACACACTGCCAATCCCGTGCTGCCCCACCAACGCTGGTGTCATACCATCGATCAAGTGGTAATTGAGCTGAATGCCGGAGGCCACAATTAAGAAATCGTATTCCAGCGTTTCGCCACTGACGAGAGTTATACGCTTGCTGTCAGCATCAATGCTGTCTGCGTAGTCACGCAACCATTTGACTCCTCGTGGAAGAAACTGTGCATTAAGGCGCGTTGTTCTTTCTGCCGCCCATATCCCAGAAGCTACCATTGTCCAGCCCGGTTGGTAGTGGTGAGTTTCGCGAGGTTCCACGAGTGTGATAGTTCCTCCCCGTAGGCGTCTGGCGAGTCGGTTCACCATTGCCATGCCTGCTGCACCGCCACCAACAATCACGATATGTGCTTGTGTTCGCAGAGTGCTAGCAGATAACCCGCTGAACGGTAGTAAGCTACCCACACTCAGCCCAGAGCCAACTTTCAATAACTCTCTTCGTGTCAATAACGGTGATTTTTGCATGGAAGACTCCTTCAGCGCGTGCTGATATATTTCTTTTGGGAATATCCTTATTAAATTACGTGCTTTTTGCGTAAGAAAGCCATAAACATTTTGTCTTACTTAATAGAAATGCCCTTTATAAAAAGTCAGAAGTAGATTTTGAAAATGTATCAATGAGCTTCATCACTCATTCGGTAGGAAGCTCTGCAGCAATTCCCACCGAATGATCCATTAGCTCTGAAAAACGATTCTCAGCTAAACTCGACTAACCCTTACCGGCAAACCCTGGCGCACGCTAGCCCCGCTGATGGGCTCAAGCCAAGTGCCATCCACATCCCTCGTGGGGTCCTTAAAGCCTAGATCGTTGATATTGATACCTGCGCGCATCCAAGGCATATCCGGTTGAGATTCACCGTCGATAATATGTGGCGTTGCGCCTAAATCCAGGTGGCCATAGCCGTGCTCAATGCCCAAGGCACCAGGTATTACGCTTTCACTGACTAGCGCCAACCCGACTACGCTTCCGCCAGGGCTTTCTATGCGAATGGTATCGCCGTGCTGGATACCAAAGCGATCTGCGTCTTGACGGTGCATCTGTATCGGGTTGTAAGGCTTGATCATACGCAGCCGCTCAATGCCGATAGCGTAAGAGTTCATCAGGTTGGATTTGAACGAGAACGCCAACAGCGGCCACTCTTGCTCCGAAAACACCTCGCGCATGGGTTGCTTGTTCGCCAGCTGAGGCAGCTTATGGCAGGGGACGCCGCTATTGGGCAGGCCATTAGTGGTATCAATGCTGGTGCCGACTGATTCGTTGTAAACACATAGCGTTTGCTTCCACTGGTATTTCAATTTTTCACCGATGAAGTGCTCGCTGGCATCTTCAAAGCGTCCACCCCGGGCATAGAGATAGGCGACTCGAGCGCGTTCATCAGTTTTTAGCGTTCGTGCGATTTTAGGCACCAGTGGGGCAATGCCTCCATGGGCAACATCAGCATCGTCGGCTTCTGGCAATGGTTCTTCTTGAAAAGCGATATTGGCCGCGGCCCGCAGATAATAATCCTCTGCGCGATTGAGCGGGTGCAGATTGCCCTGGACATCGGGAATTGCGTTGTCGCCAAAGCCGGGCAGGCCAAGCCGTTTGGCCACAGCGATAAAAAAGCTGTCCATCGACACCGGTTCGCCCTCAGCGGTTTTTTGCTGGCGCGGCTCCACCACGGGCCAGCAGGCGGTGGTCAGCTTGCCTAGGGTGCCTTTCCACGCGCCCGTAAAGCCCCAGACCTCGTACATCACGGAATCAGGCACAATGTAGTCGGCGTAGCGGTTGGTTTCATTGATAAAGCCATCCACGGCAACAAAGAGTCCCAGCCGTTTGGGGTCTTTCAGCTTATCGACAATGACGCCTTTTAGGCCAGCCTGACCGTAAATCGGGTTAGCCATACAGCCAATCACCGCTTTGATGGGGTAAGGATAGCCATCTAGTGCCGAGGGTAGGTGCTCTGTGAGCGTCGGCGGCGCCAGCGAGCGCCACGGCGCTCTAGCCGGGTAAGGGTTTTCGCCTGCGGCGACTTTGCGCTGATACTCGGAAGACTTTTCGTAGGGGAAGCGCGAGCGGGATAGAAATACCCCCTGCGGCGCGCGCTTACCAGGAAAGTTGGCTAAATCGTAGCGTGGGCCCTCGCCGGTACCGCTGTAAGTGCCACCGCCCACGGCGCTGCCACCCTTCATGTTGTAGTTGCCCGCCAGTAGGTTCAGCATTTGCACGCTAAACGCGGCATAGAAACCGTTACCCGACATCATGCCGCCGTGACAGTTAACCGCGGCTTTCCTGCCATGGCTGGCATAGCGGCTGGCCAATTCAATAATCGTCGCCTTTGGAATGCCACAATGTTCTGCGTAGGTGTCTAGGTCGTACTCGTGGGCAGATTCGCTTAGCAACGTCAGGCTGCTTTTGACGGTCACGGTGGTGCCATCGGCAAGCTCAACCGGACGTTCGGCAAAGAGCTCGGCGGTCATCACCTCTTCGCTTAGCGCGAGTTCGCCATTGGCCACTACCACCGGCGAGTCAGCATAGCTACCCGCTTCCGCTAGGCCCAGGTCGCTGGCGCGAAGAAAATAACCTCTGCGCGGGTGTTCATAAGTGTCAATTACCAAATGAGTGGCGTTGGAGTGGGTGGTTTCGCCCGCTGCATCGGCGGCGGCTTTGCCGGGCAGGGCTAGGAAGTTGCTAGCATAGCCCTGGTTGTCAAGTAGCCACTGAATGATTGCCATGGCAAAAGCGCTGTCTGTCCCAGGACGAATAGGCACCCAGCGGTTGTTGTCAGCTGCGTGGGAGGTGGCAGCATTGAGCGCTGGGTCGACCACCACGTACTCCAATGTACCGGCTGCACGGGCTTGGGCAATCAAGCGGCCTTGGCGCTTAAACGGGTTGCCCGCTTGGCTGGGCGCACAGCCGATATACATGATGAACCGTGCGTTTTGGATATCCGGCTTAACGTGGGCGTTGGTGACAATATTGTTCATCACCGCGCCAGATCCCATGCGGAAAGCCAACCCGCAGTAAGCGCCATGGTGACCATAATTGCGGGTAGCAAAGGCATTGAGGGTAAAGCGCTTGAGTAGATCTGAGCGCCCGTAGTCAGTGGCTTCCATCACCATTAATTGGTTGGCCTTGGGGCCATATTCAGGGTTATCAGGGTCGATCAGGGTGTCGTGATCGCGAATATCGCGCAGTCCATCAACGTGGCCTTCGTTAAACAGGTCGCCGCCTTCGCAGATTTCTTCAATGAGTTGCTCAAAGGAGATTTTCTGCCATTGACGGCTACCACGTTTGCCTACTCGTTTTAAACAGTGGTCGACACGGAAAGGGTTGGTAATTTGGCTCATCATGGCGTTGCCACGGGCGCAGGCGGTGGAGCGGTTTGTCTGGCCCTGTTCGCCATAGGCGCTAACACTGCGCAGTGCATCCGCCACCGGTGTACGCATGGGTAAATGGTCGTCGGTGGACAGCGGGTGGTAGGGATTGCCTGATACCCGCAGTACTTCGCCAAGGGCGTCATCGACCCTAACTCTCACGCCGCACCGAGTGGTACAGCCGTAGCAAATAGTGAAGGCGACTCGCTGGCCGGGGGTTAAGGTGAGTTCGCCAGTGTCTAAATCGACTCGATATTCTGGGGTCAGCGAGTTGCCATGAATATGGTGCCTGGGTTTTTCACCCGCGCTACCAGTAATGCCCTTAGCCATTTTTGCCAAAGGGTCGGCATAGCCCACGGCAAAGGTGGCTGCACCACCGGCGACGGCAGCGCCTTTTAGAAAACGGCGGCGTGACGGGTCTTGAGCAGACTTAGACATGACTAGACGCTCCTTTTTTCGCGGTGAGAGAATGAGTAGAAGAAGCATCTTGGGTAGCGTGAGTGGGCGTTGCTATAAGGCCGCCCTGTTGGGCCTGCCGCCAGGGAATAAACAGTTCAATCAGTAGAATAGCGGCGAGCCAGAGGCCGAAGGTGCCAACAATGCCTAAAATACCGGAAGAGCCCGCGGGAATGCCGTAGTGATGAAAGCCTGCGCTGTTGCGGGCCACATGCTGAACATCCATCAGCACCACCCAGCGGAACATCCAGCCCATGTGTATGGCTACGAGGCCTAGCAGCCATGCCCAGGCAAACAGCGCAGGCTGGCTAGAGGTTGGGGCGCCGCGTACCCCTGGCTGGCGCAGGGTAGGGCGAGTCAATAACAACAACACGGCGGCAAAGAGCGCTAAGCCGGTAATCCCTCCCCATAGGGCGGTATTGCGCCACGAGTCGCTATGACGCACGGATTCCAATGCGGCGGCAACAGAGCCTACGTGGGCATTCACGCCATCCAAAAACCAGCTAATTGCAACCAAGCCTGCTAGTGCACAGGTCACTAGCAGCACATACAGCATCTGTCGTATAGCGGTTTGCGAACAAAGCCCACTAACCCGGTTCAGCACTAATACCAGCCCGGAGGCGGCGATAAACCCCGTGGTCGCCAGCATAGGCGGTAGCCATACGGTGTTCCAAAGCGGGCGGGCTTTTACGATTGCAAGCTCCGCACCGGTGTAAAGCATAATGCCGCTGGAAAGCCCCAGCGCAGCCAGACCTACCACGGCGACCAGTGCTCGTGGCGTTATGCCACTGCCCAGTGAAAGCCAAGTAGCTAGCATGCCGCTGAGTCCTGGTGCGCTGCGCTGCGCCTGCAGCGCGGGTCGCCATGCCAGCCAAGCAAGGCCAAGCACGCTAACCAAATAAAGCGGCAGAACAACGCTGCCAATCGACATCCACGAGTGGCTATTGGCGTAAGCGTAGAAGTGCCAGAACCGCAGCGGCTGGTGCAAATCCGCGAGTAGCGCAACGGGCGCTACCAGCGTAGTGCTAACGCAAGCGATTAGCGCCAGACGCGCGGTAGGCAGCCAGGCTTTTTTGCCGAATACCAGTGCTGGGGCGGCTAGCCACAGGCTGGCGTAGGAAACCGCAATCATGAAAAAGTACTGCACCGCCCACGGGTACCAGGCGATGTCATAGCGCGGTGCCAGTAGCTCAATGGTGGAATTCATAGCCCATCTCCTGACCGTGGGGGTCGAGTACTTCCAGCGCGACGGGTTCTGCCGTAGGACGCGTGGTGAAGCGCTCATCCATGCCTAGGTAGAACACCTGAGGAAGGGTGTGTTTTTCGGGTTGTAGCACCATCAATGCATCGCGATGTTCGTAAATCATGCGGCTGATTTGGCTTTGAGGATCGCGCATGTCCCCAATCACGCGGGCACCACCTACGCAGCTCTCAACGCAAGCGGGCAATAGACCGACTTCTAGACGATGGGCGCAGAAGGTGCACTTGTCGGCGGTTTGCGTGCGTTGGTTAATAAAGCGAGCATCGTAGGGGCAGGCGTTAACGCAATAGGCACATCCCACGCAGCGGTCACTATCGACCACCACAATGCCATCCTGCTGCTGGTAAGTGGCTTCTACGGGGCAAACCGGGACGCAGGGCGGGTTTTCACAGTGGTTACACAGCCGGGGCAGCATAAAGGTGGCTAATTCGCCGCTTTCCTGGTGCTGTACTTCATACTGGGAAACCGTGGTGCGGAATTGGCCCAGCGGTGCAGCGTTTTCGATATGACACGACACCGTACAGGCCTGGCAGCCGATGCACTGGCGTAAATCGACAAGCATGCCGTAGCGTTTAGTGGGATCGCCTTCACGGCGGGCAGGTTGCTGATTGATGCCAGCTTGGGCAAGGCTTGAAAACGGTATCAGCGCAGCGCCGGCGCTTAAACGTGCCATTTGACCCAAGAGCGAACGGCGTATTGCGTCCATAGCGCCTCCTTGGCGAATTAAACGGCATTCGCATGGGCGAATGGTCGGAATACGCTTAGGTTACGCCTTTTGTTAAAGGTGAAAATTGATACGTGTCAATGGGTTAGGGTATATCTCTTAATGCTCCCTTAATGTTAAATGGCTAAGTGTTTGTTCTGTATACGGAGTTTCATTTAGCATTAAACAATTGAATGGCGACACGGGTAATTTTTAGCGCACATATATAAAATAGCGCTTGCGCTAATAAACATGGCAAGCGCTATTTCTATGGTCTTGTTTGCTTAATAGACACTATTTAGTTTTGCAGGTAGTGAAGCCTATTAATTTATAAGCTGGGCAGAAGTTAAATAGCCCGGTGGCTAGCGGCAATACGCCGATCCAGCCCCACACCCCGATAGTGCCTGTTAGGGCCAGTACGATCAGTGCAATCCCTATCAGGATGCGTAAGATTTTATCGATACCACCGACGTTGCGACTCATAATTAACTCCTTAATTTAAGTTTGAGTGCTCAAAAACTGTAAACAGGAATGGACGGATCGCGCATCATTTCCGCTATGTGGCCAGGTGCCGCCACACCCACGCCTTCAAGAAGGTCGTCTTCTTCGTTTTCGCTGTTGGGCAGGTAAATGGCACACACATCCACGGTGGCGCCATTATCTAAAAGCATATTAAGCATGCCTTCCGGCTTGACTTGGCCTGCCGGGTTGCTCGGTGGCGTGTTGATAGCTTCCGCACTTGTGTATCCCCCGACGGCCAAATCACCAGCAGCATCACAAAGCAGTATATGCAGGTGAGTGCCTTGCTGCTGCATGGCGTTGGATAGAATCATGGCCATGCCTTGGGTCTGCAGTGAGTCGCTAGTAAGGATAACTAAGGCCTGATCTTCAGTTCCGTTGCTGCCATGGCTGTCAGACATTGAGAAACTAGAGAAACCGATAGCAGCAGTAGCAACTGCCAGTGTCAAGATCGTATTGCTGGTCTTATGTGTAATAGTCATGGGGTCACCTCGTTGGTTTTGATCAGTATCTTGGCCCTGCTGCTCAAGCAGTGACCCATATATCGGACTGTTAATGGGCAGGGCGCCATGCCACATCAGGGTTGATGTCATAGCTCCACGGAAGACCCGAATTGCGCCAGCCATCCTGCGCTCTTACGCCCTGGGAATTACCCTCCTTGAGCTTTTCACCCTCGAAACCGTCGGTCATGGAATAGACTTCGCTGTATCCCATCTCGGCTATCACATCGGCAGCGGGGGCACTGCGGGTGGCACCGGAGCGACACATGACAATGATTGGATCTTCTTTGTTTACGCCCAGCGCTTCTATTTTGGCTCTTACTTGCTCTTCGAAGTCAGCGTTTTTGACTACTGGCCAAGTCTTCGCTTCTTCATCGAAATTATCGCGCTCGGCTATCACCCAGGGCACATGGATATCGGTAGGCTCGGCGAAGCCAGTAAACTTGATCTCAATGGGGTCGCGTACGTCGATAAGTACAGCACGATCGTTATCTTGCATGAGGTCATGAGCCTCAATGGCCGTGACATAGAGACCTAACGTTGTTTCCCGGTAGGCCTCGACTTCGTCTGCAATAGAGGGTGTGGCTCCTAAGGCCATCGTGATTCCGATGACGGTAGCCATTGGCATTAAAGAACTTTTCATAACTATTTCCTCTAACGTAATAACTTAATTTTTATTGTTTGAGGATAGACCTCTTCTCGCTTAAAAACACGAGGCATATGGCCGCAGCTTGATCCATATCAAGCCCATATGATTTTTCGAGGTCGTGAAATGACGTAACGATGAGGGAGTCTTTTTTCTCAATGACAACGACAAGCATTGCTCCATTGTCTAGGCCCCAGAGGAAACAGTTAGCCTTGGTGGATTCAGAAGGAGAAAACTTAAAACAGGATGACAACTCGGATATCTTAAGGCGTTACTGGCGCACAGTACCCAAATCAAGCGCCGCTGTAGGCTGACTTTATGCGGCTACTGGTGACGAGGAATAGCCAGGCTTTGGCTAATCACCTTTTTCATATGGGTATTCGTGGGTTTAGCGTTAAATTGCATCAAACGAGCGCGCCACTATCAACAAGTTTCACAACTAGGTCTTATTGTTGTTAGCTAATGGTAAGGTGCCGTACTCTTTCACCGGCTGGATAGCAAAGTTACTGCGAATATCACTCACCCCGGGTAGGCGAAGCAGTGTACCCGTTAGAAACGCCTCATAAGCCGCCAAGCTAGGCACCACTACCTGCAGTAAAAAATCAGACTCCCCAGAGACTAAGTGCGCAGTAACGACTTCTGGCAGTTTGACTACTGCCTCACGGAAGGCATTAGCCTGCTCTTCATGGTGACGTTCAACCTTGATACCCACAAACACCGTTAGCTCAAGTCCGACACCTCGCCGATCAAGCTCAGCATGGTAACCACGAATAATACCGCTAGCTTCCAAGCGTCGCACTCGGCGTAAACAGGGAGATGGCGACAAGTTTACTTTCTCCGCGAGTTCCACATTCGTTAAACGGGCATCACCTTGGAGCAATGCAAGAATGCGGCGGTCGATAGCGTCTAACTGGCCAATTGGCATGAGTAAGCATTTTCCTATTAACAATTGACACAAAATACCAATAAATATCATTTTTAAAGTCAAAATGGCAAGAAAACGCTCACCCCTTTAAAGGTACCATAGCGCTTGCGAAGACACTATTTGTGGTCTTAAGGAAGCAGCGATGGAAATTGGTCTTTTTATTAGTGCATTAGCCATTGTTTACCTAATTCCTGGTCCCGATATGTTACTTGTGTTGCATACCAGTAGCTCTCAGGGGCGTGGTCATGGGCTAGCCACAGCGCTAGGGCTAGGCATCGCCCGAGGGCTGCATGTGGCATTAGCAGGGTTGGGTCTAGCGGCGCTATTTACCGCCGCCCCGTGGCTATTTGATGTGGTTCGTTACTTGGGCGCAGCTTACTTGGTTTGGGTAGGTGTGCAACTTATCCGTAGTCGGCATAGCGCTGATAGTAATCATCACCAAGCATCACTCAATGGCAGCTATTATCTAGCTTGGCGTCGAGGGCTTCTAACTAATTTGCTGAACCCGAAATCGCTGCTTTTTTGTTCGGTGTTACTGCCCCAATTTATACATACCCAGCAAGGCGCCGTCGCACTTCAGTTCACTTTACTGGGGTCGGTGCTAGTGGGGGTGGGGCTGCTCTATGATGTGCTATATGCTTGCCTGGGAGCGCAGATGCAACGCTGGTTTGCCAGCCAGCGCAAACGGCAAATATTTCAGCGATGGGTGTTTGGAACGCTGCTTATTGGCTTTGCGCTGCGGTTAGCCGCTTAAAATTGCTATCCTAGTGTAATAAAGCCCCGCAAGCAGACGCAGGACTTGGCCGCCTAGAGGAATGAGGCTGATCAGGGAGGGAGGTTAGTTATTTTAGTCATTTCCTTAATCGCCTGGGCCACACTCCATACAGTGCTCAGTAATGGCAGGCCCTTGTTGAAGATTTGCCTGTAAATCGCGCAACCCTGACCTTAAACCCTCTTCAAGTACCGGATGGTAAAAGGGCATAGCGAGCATCTGGCTGACGGTTAGCTTTTGCTCCAGTGCCCAGGCAAGCAAATGGGCTATGTGCTCAACCTGGGGTCCGAATAGCTCCGCGCCTAAAAACTGTCCGCTGCCGTGCTCCGCATATAGCTCGAAATAACCTTTATTTTCCCCCATGACCAGTGCACGGCCTTGATCAGCAAAGGAAACTCCGCCTTCAGCGATGCAGCCACAGCCGCCATAACGAGTGTCTAACGTAGTGCGACTCTCACCCACAATTGCCATCTGGGGTTCGGTAAATACAATCGCCAGGGGGACGTTACGCTGACCCACTTGCACATCATCCAAATGAGCGGCATTTCGACCTGCGATTTTGCCTTCTGTGATGGCTTCGTGCAGTAGCGGTACCGACTGATTTGCATCACCTGCGATAAAAATATGGCTGGGTGTGTTTTGTGTACTTAGGCATTGCAAAGTAAAGCGATTAAATTCAGGTACGCCGTGTTTATTCAGCTTGAGTCCGGCCTGCTCGATGGCTAGCTGATCCACGTTGGGCCGACGCCCTGTTGCGGCAAGGACATACTCGAATGTTTCGGTGAGTTTTTGCCCCCGGTCACGTTCGAAAAACGTAATGGCAACGGCGTTATCGGTCTGTTCAATCTTGTCGAGATTGGCATCAGCATCCAGATACAGCTCGCGATTGAATGTCTCGTCCGCCAGTTGCCGGAGTTTTTCAGATTGAAAAGGCCCAATCGCACCCCCCACGCCAAACGTGCGAGTTTTCACACCTAATCGGCTAAGCGCTTGACCAAGCTCCATGCCAATAACGCCAGGGCCGATCACAGCGACTGATGCAGGCAACGTTTCCCAGTTGAACACGTCATCATTAATGATTAACCGATTGCCAGCGCCTTCCAGCAGTTTTGGCCATGTGGGCCGCGAACCCGTGGCAATGATGATGGCCTCAGCGGTGAGCCGGGTATGCTCATCTATGACCAATGTATGTGGATCTATAAAACGCGCGTGGCCACGCAGTAGGTTGGATTCAGGAATCGTTTTCATCGATTTCATTACATTACTGACGAAGCGATCGCGCTCATGTTTGACTCTTGCCATCACAGCTTCGCCTTTGATCACTACCTGTTTGACAGTGATACCAAACATCTCCGCTTTGCGCGCGTTGTGTGCTGCATTGGCAGCGGCGATGAGTAGCTTAGAGGGCATGCAACCCACGCGGGCGCAGGTCGTGCCATAGGTGCCCGCTTCTATCAGTACTACCTCATCGGTATGCTTGCGTGCGGCGTGCCACGCGCTAAGGCCGGCGCTACCTGCACCAATAATGGCTATCTTGGCGTGTCGCTGTTGCATGACGTTGTCTCCTCTCGTTGTGTTGGCAAGAGTGGTGAGTTGGCTTCGGCGGGATGGGCCAGTGCCTGCCAAGCATCAAAAGTCGTAAAAAACACCTGTCCGGTTAGCTCGCGGCAGAAGTCAGTGTGTTGTAACCGATCCATCACTGGCCCTTTTACTTCCGCTAGGTGCAGCTTGGCGCCTGAATCGTTTAGTCGCGCGTTGATCGCCTCTAAGCTTTCGAGCGCAGACGCATCAATCACGTTAACTGCTTGGCAAGTCAGCACAATATGCTTAAGCGAGGGTGAGCGGGCGGCCAAGGCCATGACGGTGTCTTCCAAATAACGGGCATTGGCGAAGTATAGGCTTTCATCGATGCGCAGCATCGCAACGTTCTCATCGGTTTCGACCTGATGGCGCTTGACGTTACGAAAGTGCTCGGTGCCCGGCACGCGGCCAATCACCGCGCTGTGGGGCTGGCTGGTACGGTATAGATGCAGCCCAAGCGAGAGCACTACGCCGCTTATAATGCCTAGCTCCACGCTGTGCAGCAGAGTGAGCAGTAGGGTGGCCACCATGGCCAAGCCATCGCTACGGGAGTATTGCCAAGTACGTTTCACCGCCGGTAGGTCAATTAGCGTGCCGACCGCCACAATAATGGTAGCTGCCAGGGTCGCTGTGGGTAAGAATGCCAGTAGGTCGGTTAGCAGTAGTGTGGAAAGCATAATGCCCAGCGCCGTGAATGCTCCGGCCAGCGGTGTTGCCGCGCCTGCTTCAAAGTTGACTACCGAGCGGGAAAACCCGCCAGACACCGGCGAACCGCCGCTGATACCAGCGCCCAGATTAGCCATGCCTAGTGCAATTAACTCTTGATTAGGATCTATACGCTGGCGGCGCTTGGCAGCCAGTGTTTGCGCCACCGATACCGATTCCACAAAGCCCACCAGGCTAATCAGCAGTGCTGCGGGTAATAAGCTAAGCCACAGCGATTGTTCCAGGTTGGGCAGTGCAAGGGCAGGTAGACCGCTGGGTACCGCACCAACTAGTGCTACCCCACGCTGCTCTAGGTTTAGCCCCCAGGCCAGCAATGTGGTGGCAATCACCGCTGAGATCGGAGCGGCTTTCACGATGAGCCCGGCAATGCTGGCAGAAACACCGATAGCCGTCAGCCACGTATTTAACCGCTTGCGGCACACCAGCAGAAAGCTCCACACTCCTAGTCCGATCAGCAGTGTCGTTATATTGACCTGCTGCCATTGGCTCAGTAGCGCCCCCATAAGGTCAATGATGTTATGGCCAGAGGCTTCTACGCCGAGGATATGTCGAAGCTGGCTAATCGCAATGAGTATGCCCGAAGCCGTTATAAATCCCGAAATTACCGGATGGCTCAAGAAATTAACTAAAAAGCCTAGCCGCAGCACACCCATGGCGATCAATATCAGACCTGAAAGCGCCGCCAACACCAACGCTGCCCCAATGTATTCCGGGCTACCAGGGGAAGCAAAATTACTCAGCGCTGAAGCGGTCATTAGTGCCGCTACGGCGACAGGCCCCACCGCTAAGCTAGCGCTGGTACCAAAAATGGCATACAGAACCAGTGGCAGCATGCTGGCATAGAGGCCCATTTCCGGCGGTAGCCCCGCCAAAAGAGCGTAGGCCAGCGCCTGCGGCACCAGCATTAGCGTCACAATTATCGCGGCTAGAGCATCCCGAGAGAGCAGCTTCCGGTTATAGCTGCGTAGCCAGCCGAACAGTGGCACCCAACGCTCAATGCTCATGTGACGTACTCGCCTGCTGATATAGTGTCATCACGACTAATGTCGTCGCACGGTTAGGTTGGTTGATCTTCGAGCCCTCGCCGATGCTCTTCCAAATCGAAGCCTGCTGCTTTTGCAGCGGTAAATAGTTCAGCCAGATCGCACTGCTCCGCTTGACGCTTAGCGTAGGCCCATAGATGGGTAGCCCGCTTACCGGTGCGGCAGAAAGCCAAAATAGGCCGGGGAAGTTGCTTTAGCGCCTCAGCAAAGGCGGCAATATCCGCTTGGCTGTAGTCACCGGGAGTAACCGGAATGTGCGCCCACTGAAGGCCAATCTCTGTGGCTTTTCGACGGTAGGCCTCTTCACCCGGAAACTCAGCGCTTTCTCCAGGCTTGCAGTTACAAATAACCGTCTTGAAGCCTTTTGCTTTTACTTGCTCAAGCTCTTCTACCGTGAGCGCCGAGGTAATCTCGACATCGGTTTCTAAAGGCTGCGTTTGCATGGCCATGCTCCTTCTATCGTAGAGGTTCTGAAAGTTAGTGGTTTATTAATCCCAAGCGGCGCCTTCCAGGGCATCCAGCGGAATTTTTAAGTAGCGCTTACCATTAGCTTCCGGCTCCGGCAGTCTTCCACCACGCGTGTTGACCTGTAGAGCGTGCAAAATCAGTTTGGGCATGGGCAATTCACTATCGCGCTTGTGGCGTAGAGAGATGTAATCCGTTTCACTCATGTTGACTAAATGCGGGTTATGTTCAAGCTGCTCAGCGACCGTACTTTCCCACTGGGGCTCGCGGTCATCGGGCATATAGTCGTGGCCGGTAAACAGCCGTGTGTTAGCGGGCAGCGATAGAATCTGCTGAATGGAGTGCCACAATACCTTGGCATCCCCACCGGGGAAATCTGCCCGTGCGGTACCAAAGTCTGGCTGGAATAGAGTGTCGTGCACGAAGGCCGTATCGCCAATCACATAGGTAATCGAGGCCAGCGTATGGCCGGGCGAGTACAGTACGCGAGCATTCAGTTCACCGATGTTAAAGGTGGCGCCTTCACTAAACAGTGTGTCCCACTGGCGGCCATCGGTAGGCATTTCTGGCCAGTGATAGATCTCCTTCCACAGCGTCTGCACTTTGGTGACATGCTGCCCAATAGCCGTGGGAGCACCTGTCTTTTCTTTTAAATAGTGTGCCGCAGAGAAGTGGTCGGCGTGGGGGTGGGTATCGAGAATCCACACTACCGACAGTCCCTCTTTTTCGATATAGGCTAGCAGTTCATCGGCGCAATGGGTCGCGGTCGCGCCGGACTTTTCGTCAAAATCCAATACGGGGTCGATAATCGCACACTGCTTGGTGGCGGGGTCGCTCACCACGTACTGGATGCTAAAGGTACGTGGGTCAAAAAAGCCGGCGACATCGGGCGTGCCTGTTCCGGTGTGCTTTGAAAGCTTAAAAGTATTCATACGTAGTCCTCCTAAGATGTGAGGTATATCAGGATAAGGAGCTTCCAGCATTAAAGTGCCTTTTTGCAGAAGTACCAGTCGGTGTATTCATAGCCTGCTGATTTACGAGCTTCCGCATCTTGCGAGGTGTGGGGTGGTGGAACGATGACCGGCTGGCCGGGCAACCAGGCTTCCGGTGTCGCCACCCCATGCTCATCGCTTGTTTGTAAGGACTTAACCAGGCGAAGCACTTCTTCCACCGAGCGACCGTTAGTCATCGGGTAGTACAACATGGCACGCAGCACACCCTCTGGGTCAATCACAAAAGTAGCGCGAACCGCAGCGGTGTCGCTGACACCTGGCTGAATCATTCCGTAGGCATTTGCCACTTTCATGTTGAGATCAGCAATAATCGGAAAGGTAATCTCAACGCCGAAGTTATCTTTAATGCTGCGTGTCCATGCGATGTGCGAGTGAATGCTATCGATGGAAAGACCCAACAACTCCGTGTTGACCTCTTTGAACTGTTCTGCGTAATTCGCAAATGCCGAAAATTCCGTGGTGCACACTGGGGTAAAGTCCGACGGGTGGGCGAATAAAACCAGCCATTTACCTAAATAGTCAGTGAGTGACTTTTCACCATGAGTGGTTTTCGCGGTAAAAGCCGGTGCTGGACGATTAATTTGTGGCATTACGGGTTGGAAGGTTTCATTAGACATGTCGAATTCCTGAGAAGTGAATTTTTCTTTCAGGAATAAAGATAGATCATTTTGTTATCAATAGATAATAGTATGGCATTATGGAGTTGATAGGGAGCCCTTGGCAGTTTCCGGTGTTCCTTATGGTTATCTCCGCTCCCCCGGTGACTCGCAGCCAAGCCTGCTCCCGCCCAAGCAGCGGTTATCCCGTCGTTTGCTGGTATGGCATTGCGATTGCCCTGCACACGGCATCCCTTGCAGCCCGCGTTTACGCCTCGGGTGGCGATTCCAATATGTATCAGCGCTTGGCCTACACCGATCTAATGCGACCAGTCCGCAATGCGGAGCTACTGGCGAGCGTGCTCTCTTATTGCTTAGGGCGAAAGGCGGCCTTCCTATGTGTACGGCTATGGCCAACAATGCTGAGAGAAACAATACTTGAGACGCGGGTTGGCCAATCTCTCCGCAGTCGATAGCTGCCTGCTTGACATAAACTCGGCTTTGAAGCGATTCGCTAAGACGATTAGCTTACCAAACCAATTCAGATTAGTGATCATCACCCCGGTTGCGGAATTCACGATTTTTCTTATTAATTACTACGCATTAGGCATACATTTATGCGAGATTAGCGGCCAATCATTAACGGCCGCCGTTGCTGCGTTTGAGAGGTTTCATGTTTTTAAAGCTTCTTTTGTGGGCCAGCCGAGTGCTGGTTCTTTTAATGGTGGTGGTATGTCTTCTACCTTTGTTACCCAGTGGTGAGTGGTGGGTCAGGCTGTGGGATTTCCCTCGTTTGCAGTTAACCGCCGCGTTGGTGTTTCCGCTTCTTCTGTTAGCTATCCATGCGTGGCTCAAGCGCCCACGAAAAGAGCATGCCGTCTGGGTAGCCGTTATCCTGGCCATTGCTGGGTGGCACCTTTACCACATCTTGCCCTTTACCCCCGTTTGGCCCACCGAGGTTCCGTCGGCGGAAATGCGGTCCGATGACAACCGGACAGCGTTAAAAGTGCTGACCGCCAATATTACTTTCAAAAACGATCATTACTCCGAATTGATAGAGATGGTGCGGCGTGAGGATCCCGATCTCTTACTGTTGATTGAAGTTGATAGCGCGTGGGAAGAAGGGCTGGCACCGCTGGACGACTATTACGATTATCGGGTGGGAGAGGTGCGTGATGAAGGCCAGGGACTGGTGCTTTGGTCGCGTTATCCGTTTTTGGAGGAGCAGGTGGAACACTTAGTTTCTGAGCGCAGACCGTCGGTTTTCGCCACCCTTGATGTGCCAGGCATGGGTGCCGTGCGGTTTGTTGGCGCTCATCCTGTACCCCCCGGCCTTGAAGAAGATATCGAGAGCGAGGATGCCGAGGCAAGACGGGACAGCCGCGAACGCGATGCGGAACTTATGCTGATAGCCGAGCATGTGCAAGAAGACCCGGATAATCGCTGGATCGTCACCGGCGATTTTAACGATGTGGGCTGGTCGCATACCACGCGGCTGTTTGCCGATTTGAGCGATCTAAAAGACCCCCGTCGTGGCCGACGATTGCTGAGTACTTACCATTCGGCGTACCCGTTTTGGCGCTACCCAATCGACCATCTGTTCGTCTCTGACGGGCTTCATCTGGTTGAGCTTGAACGTGTCAAAGTGATTGGCTCCGACCACTTCGGCATCGTTACGACACTTGCCGTTGGGCGTAAAGACCAGGAAAAGCCCGAAGCGTCAGAAGAAGAAGAGGAAGAGGCCCAGGAAATGGTTGAAGAAGGAGAAGAAGACGCCGCCGAGCATGACGCGGGTGCTTCAGAGTAGAGCAGCTATGGTTAAGCTAACTGCTTGATCTGGCATAGTGTTAATCATAGGCTCCCTAGTATTTAGCTATAGTGTAGATAACTCTCTACTTACAGATAGGTTTATTTAAATTCGCTTGATTGAAGCATGCGCAGGCATCAGTGACATTGGTTTTTGTTTTAGCCAGCATGAAGCACGATCTTTTCATTAAGAAGATAGAGGTGGATGATTGGCCTCAACTTCGTCAGCGAATCCTAGACGCCGATATATTCATCTTGGGCAGCCCGGTTTGGTTAGGGCATCACTCCAGTGTTTGCCAGCGCGTTCTAGAGCGGCTTGATGCTTTTCTGGATGAGACAGATGACCAGGGGCGGCTTGTCTCATACGGTTGTGTTGCGGGCGTCGTGGCGGTGGGGGAATGAAGATGGCGCGCATCATATTATCGCCGAACTGTTCCAGGGCTTGAACGATGTCGGTTTCACGATTCCAGCGAATGCTTCTACCTACTGGGTAGGCGAAGCAATGCAGTCAACCGATTTCAAAGATTTGAAGCAGACGCCAGAGGTCGTTCAAACCGCAACAGCGGGACTTACTCGTAACTGTGTTCATCTCGCAACGCTACTGAAGCAAGCCCCATACCCTAATCAAGATAACTGACACCTGCGTGCGTTAGGCGGAGCGAAGGGGGAATTGCTCTAGCGGGACTCGCTGAGCAAGCCTCCCATTTGTTGTTCCGAAAGCCGTGTATTGGCCATGTAGTAGACGATATCGCCATCTTGTAATGGACGGTCCGTGGCAGGGTTGAGCATGCTGCCTTCGCTATCGTCCTGGCCGCTAGCGAGCCCTAAAACGGTGGCGTTGCAGATCTTTTTCGCCTGTATAAAAAGGTCGCCAAAAGTGGCACCAGTAGGCGGTTTACTTATCTTCGTTTGATACTGCGTAGCGCCGCGATCGACGGCAAGTAGCTCATTAACCACTCGCGAAATACCGGCATCTGAAGCGGAGCGTACCAGCATTTCAAGTGCCAGCGCCTGGGTGCATTCGATACCGGGTAAGGTGCGACGTAGCATCGCTGCGGTGTCAGGATTTGCGCAGTGGGCGACAATATGGGCACCTTTTCCTTTTAGGCTGTAGGCACTCAGTGCGACAGTGGCCACCCGATCATCGCTTGTGTCATAAATAATAATACGGCTGGCGTTCTCAACCCCCGCCCGCTTGAGAAGATCAGCATTGGAAAAACTCTCGCCTTTAATAAACTTCAGATCGGCTGGGCGTGGATTGCTCATCTCTTTGGTCACACAAAGCACTATCTCGTCAGGTAGGCTTTTGTCGGCTTTGAGAATATCCAAAATACGTTCTGTGGTTTCGCCGTGCCAGCCGATAACGAGGGTATGGCCGGTTAGGTGGCTAAAATCGCCTTTTCCTTGCATTTGCAGTCTCCAAAAAACTGAAAGTGTGACAGTGGCTTTACCAATCAACGCTGCAAACAGCGAAATGCCGCCTGGAATGAGATAGAGCGTGGTGATCCATTTGCCAGCCACTGTTTCGGGGCTGAAATCACCGAAACCGACAGTGCTGGCAACCACCACATAAAAGTAAACCCAATCGGTAATGGAGTCGGCCATTGTTTCGCCGACCATGGAAAAAAACGCCCAGGTAGTGCCCATGTGTGCGAGGACTACTAGCAGAAGAAATGTCCATGAGATTTGAAGAGTTGATGCTTTGAGGACGCGAAGCAGTCGCTGGATTACAGGCATTTGGGTCTCTTAGAGTAATAAGTGCGCATGTTCTTTGTTTGGCGCGGAAGTCGAGAATTGAGTGTTTAAGCGTCTATGGAATAAACAAAAAGGGTCGCAAGTAGCGACCCTTTGTTATTTATAAGCTGTAGCTCTTAAGCGAAGCGCTTGGCAATCCAGGAAAATGCGCTCTCGGTAAGTGATTTTTTACCGTGGTGCTCGCGGTACTGACTCCAGACCATACCGCCTGATACTACCGCAAGGCTCATCAACATACTGGCAAGAATAAGTTCATTCATAGCTTACTTTCCTCATCTGAGGTTTTATCCCGCTCCACATAACCATAGCCGAACGACCCGACAAAGATCAAGAGTATACCCAGTCCCACGCCCATCCAAACATTATCGGTATTTAAGCTGGGATTGGTGACTACCCAGCCCGCCGTGAAGCAAGTGGCCACTACGATCACGCCCACGTTGCGAGTCGCTTCCAGGAACTGCTGCCGGGTTGCTCGGGCGCCTATTCTCCTGCGTACTGCTGAGGCCCTGCGTTCCTGTAAGCTTTTGTTGAGCCTAGCACGTAGAGCCTCTTGCGGGTCTTTACCATCATGAGGTTCTTTCAAACGACCACCCATTATTCATCAAGCAAAAATAACCCAGCAACATCGGGTCACGGTTATCGATCAGCGTCCATGGAACATCACGCTGAACCTAGGGGTCATAACGGTTATGTTCATTTATCAGGATAAGCATATGGATCGTGTATTTGCGTGGGACCATCACCACAATCGAGTCGTTTATCGAATTCCTGGCCATCATTTTGAGGATGGCAGAGAAGACAGTGATCTTTCTCCAGTATGGTTGCCTGCAGAAGTCTAGGATTTGCCAGAAGGCGTGGCCGTTGATGACCTGCGTACCGTCTCGGTTAAGGACTAACGGGTACGAATAATCAGTTAGATCCAATAAGCGGAATGGAGGCTAGAGCGGCCTCCACCGCTATTGTTAGACATTTATCCAGCGAAGCTCAAGTATTGTCATATTGCTCATTGAGCTGGCGCACTTCTCGATCAGCCTCAGGCTTCGTTGCGCAGCGGTGTCTAACGAACTCGCCATCTCTATCACTCGCCTCACGCGTATCAACCACCCACCATTCGGGCTGTGAATCAATCTCGGCACCTTCCTTGACAGCTCTGTAGACGATAAACGTCGCCATAGTCCTCTCCTTGGTTTTGATTCATCTTAACTGTAGACCATCTTTGTGAAAGGGTGAGGCTGGGGGAGGGTGGCATCTGTCGCTTAAAGCGATTGTGTTTAGTCAACAATCGGCTACTATGCGATTAACGTTACTTCTCTGGAAAACCGCCATGTTAAAAGGTCTGATCGTCTGTTTTGCGGTGTTATTTGCGCAATTGGCGGTGCTGCATGTGATTGATGCTCGTCTCTACAACTCGTCGCAGGATGTTCGTCAAACGGCGATTACCTCAGTGACGCCGCATAAAGACGAAACCGATGACGAAGAAGAAGTGCAAAGCTGAAAGGGAGCATTTATCCCCTGGCGGCAAACGGTGCCGCCAGGGGGGCTCAAAGTCTCTCGTCCAGCCAGGCATTGAAGGCAGCCCATGAGCGCTGGTCGGCGCGTTCGTGGTAAGCATCACTACCAAACACGCTGAAGGCGTGCGGTGCGCCCGAATAAATGCCCACCTCATAGATGATCCCTGTGGTTTCCAGTTTCTCTACCAGGGTAGCAACATCCTCTAGGCTCACAGAGCTATCAGCACCGCCATGGGCGATGAAAATGGGGGCCGTCTTGCTGGAATAGTCCTGGCCCTCCGGTGTCGTTAGCCCGCCGTGAAAACTGGCATAAGAAGCGATGTTATCTACCTCGCCAGAACGAGCGATCTCCAGTGCCACCGCACCGCCAAAGCAGTAACCCATTATGACCGTTTGTTCAGCAGCACCTTGTTCCCTCGCTTGCGCTAAACCACCCAGCGTTAGAGCACGCATACGCTCTCGATCTTGGTAGAGGCGGTTAGTGGCGGCTCGCTTATCGTCGACCGCCTGGGGGCGGTTGCCTGCACCATAGAGATCAACAGCAAAGGCGTCGTAGCCCTGCTCGGCCAACATATCGGCGCGCTTGCGCTCATAGTCATCCAGGCCATCCCAGTCATGGACAATTAATACGCTGCCCTTTGCGTTGTTTCCTCCAGTAATAAAATAGCCTTGGAAGTCCTCTCCGTTCACGCTGTACGAGATATCTTCCCCCGCGGGCGAGAATGCTAAAGCAGGCAGTGCGATTGCCAAGAGAGTTAAAGTGCTCCCAGAGAGCAGAATTTTTTTCATAGTAGCGTGTCCAATTGAGTATTCAGGAAGCATAAACAATGCTTGCTAAGCTGATTCAACGTTGAATAACCATTGGCGAAGAAGATAGTGTGAAATAGACAAAGGCTTGCGTCTGGAACTCGGTGACGGCATGCTTGTCAGTTGTTGGAAATACCATTAGGGAGCATGAACACATGGCTTACAACGATTCACGTATGGCACGTCCCCAGTCGGGCGGCGTTGCTAATAGTGTTAGTACTAACAAGGTGTTGCGAAACACCTACGCGCTACTGGCAATGACACTGCTGTTTTCGGCAGTAACCGCAGGTGCCGCAGTTGCACTTGGTATTCAACAGATGAACATCTTTGTGTTCTTCATTGGTGCCTACGGCCTGATGTTCCTTGTCCACAAAACCGCTAACTCTGCAGCGGGTCTGCTGGCAACGTTTGCCTTCACCGGCTTCATGGGCTTTACGCTAGGGCCGATCCTTTCTGCCTACTTGACCCTGCCTAACGGCGGTGCGCTGATCATGAACGCGCTGGCCATGACCGGTCTGACGTTTGTGGGTCTATCAGCGGTGGCGCTAACCACCAAGAAAGACTTTAGCTTCTTGAGCAACTTCTTGATGGCAGGTGCCATCGTGTTGATTCTTGCCATGATTGCTGGGTTCTTCTTTAACATTCCTGCGCTTTCACTGATGGTATCGGCTGGTTTTGTGCTGTTTGCTTCAGCTGCCATCCTGTATCAAACCAGCGAGATCATTCACCGTGCTGGCGAGACCAACTATATTCTCGCCACCGTGACGCTCTACGTTTCGATCTACAATTTGTTTGTGAGCCTTCTTTCAATTCTGGGTATCATGAGCAACGATTGATCTCTGGGAGCGCTACTAGATGATATGACAGGCCCTATTTTTAGGGTCTGTCTTTTTTTTAGGGCCACCGTCACTAGGTATTAACAACTAGGTATTAAAATGATGCAGTACGGCTTATTGGTAATGGGCGCACCGTACAGCAGCCCGGCCCCTCACTCTGCATTGCGTTTTGCCCATGCCGTGCTGGCGCGTGGGCATCAACTCGCAGGTGTTTTTTTCTATCACGACGGCGTTCATAATGCCTCTTCTCTGATGGCGCCACCGCAGGACGAACTCAATATGCACGACGCCTGGGCTGAGCTGCACCAGCAACATGCGGTCCCCCTGGACGTCTGTATCGCCGCTGCCCTGCGGCGCGGGTTGATGAATGAGTCGGAAGCGCAGCGTCATGGAAAGCAGGCGTATAATCTCTCACCTCCCTTTGAGTTGACCGGTCTTGGCCAGCTGCTTGAGTTGCAGCAACGTGCCGATCGCCTCATTACTTTTGCTTAAAAGGAGACCCCATGGCGACGCCTAACGCGCTGTTAGTGATTATTCGACACGCTCCTCACAACTCAAGCTGGTTGCGTGAAGGGTTAGATGCTGCCTTGGTGGCTGCGGCGTTTGGCCAGCCCGTGCATCTACTGTTCATGGGACAGGGGATACTGGCTTTGCTGAAAGAGCAGGGCAGTGGGGCTGCCGGGCAAAAAGCGACGCTGCCCACTATCGACATGTTGGAAATGTACGATATTGAGAAGCTATGGGTAACGGAAGAGGCGCTGAAAGGCATGCACTTAACCACGGATGCCCTCGTAGAAGGAGTGACCCTCCTAGCGGAACAGCAAGTGCCTGGGTTATTGCAGCAGCACAGCAACATTCTTAGTTTTTAGTGGGGCTACTATGATTCTACACATCCTCACCAAAGCACCTGATAGCAGTGCAGCTGCTCAAATGCAGCAGGCGGTAGGGGCGCAGGATAGCGTCCTGTTGATTGAAGAGGCGGTCACTGCTGCGCTTGCCCCTGCCTGGGAGGCTTGGGAGCAGTGCCCTTCGCGAATCTTCCTGTTATTGGAGGACTTGAAGTCACGTGGCCTTGCCAGTATTGCGGCCGAGCACCAACTGCCTACCCTGGAGATGGACGGCTTTGTAGCCCTTACGGAGCAATACACAAAGACAGTTACTTGGTATTAACTCATGTTAGATCCAAAAATATACCGTTATCTTGATTCAGAACAAAAATGGGGGCTAGATCCGGAAGGTTATCTAGTTGATCAGTCAAAGTGGAGCGATACCGTCGCTAACCTGATGGCAGAAGAAGAAGGCTTGCCGCTTACGCCTGCTCATTGGGAAATCATTGAGGTTGTTCGGACATTTTACCAACGCTACGAAATGGCGCCGGCCATGCGGCCACTCGTCAAGGCAACGAAAAACGCGCTGGGAGAAGAGAAGGGACGCTCGATTTATCTTATGCAGCTCTTTCCTGGCAGTCCGGCAAAAAGAATTGCCCGTCTGGCCGGGCTACCCAAACCTACCAATTGCCTATAACGTACTATTTGCGTTCGCTACGCCGCATCGCCACGGGTACACACGGAAAGCACCACTGCGTCGTCTTGGCTGGTGGAAACGAGCGCATGCCCCATGTCGCTATCAAAGTAGATGCTGTCACCCTCTGCCAGTACCAATGGGGCGTAGAATTCGGTGTAGAGCATGATGTCGCCATGCAGCACCATCAAGAACTCTTCGCCATCATGGCGTACCCACTGGTGATACTCGTCGAAGCTGCGTGCCCGCACAATGGTTTTGAACGGAATCATACGTTTCTGGGCGAGTTGATGCCCCAGCAACTCGTGCTCGTAGGTCGGCGTAGGGTGCAGCTGGCCTTTTCCTTTCCGGGTCAAATCGCGCCGCCCCATGGTGTAACGCTCCCGTTTAGGTGGTGTCAGCAGTTGGGGTAGGTCGATGTTGAGACCGGTGGTCAGCTTCTGTACCACGCTGAACGTAGGAGAGACTTGATCATTCTCGATTTTAGAGAGCGTCGAGCGGGCAAGCCCCGTGCGCTGGCTGACATCTTCCAGAGTCCATTGATTGGCAAGACGGATTTGCTTGAGCCGTTCGCCCAGGCGCAGCGGCTCAACAAACGGTTTGCTTCCCGATGCGATACGCAGCGCGGCATGCTGTTCAGAAGTAGCGGTCATAAATTGTCAAATTGGCTGCGTTGGCTTGGGCTGGAAGTAGCTGTAAAATGCCCATGATATCACAGCCGTCAGGCCGCCAAGAGTGGTTGCCAATCAGATGCCAGCACTAGGGAACCTCTGCAAAGGGCAAACCCAGCAGCGCTTTGAGATGCGCCTCGACACCACTGGCCAGCGACTTAGGGTTATAGCCGCCCTCAAGTACCGAGACAATTCGGTTGTCGGCATAAAGTGTCGCGATCTCCATTGCCAGATGCGTTACCCAATAGAAATCTTCGTCCTCTAGGCAGAGATCGCCCATCGGGTCATCCCGGTGGGCATCGAACCCGGCGGAAATCATGACGAGATCGGGCTTGAAGGCGTGCAAGGCAGGCAGCCAATGGTTTTCCACTACGCGACGGAACTCGCGTCCGTCGCTACCCACTTCCAGTGGGGTATTGACGACGTTTTGCCACTCACTGCGCAAATAGCGCCAGGGGTAAAATGGGTATTGGAAACTGGTGCAGATCAGCACCTCTGGGTCATTCTTGAAGATATCGATGGTACCGTTGCATTGGTGCACATCAAAATCGAGGATCGCGATGCGTTTGGCGCCATACTTGGCCCTGGCATGAGCCGCGCCCACGGCAATATTGTTGTAAAAACAGAACCCCATGGCATCGCTGGCTTCGGCATGGTGGCCGGGCGGCCTTACGGCACAAAATACGTTGTCCGCCTGACGTTTAAATACCTGGTCAACACCACGAATGACCGCCCCCACAGCCACGCGCGCGGCTTTCAGGCTGTTAGGGTTCATCATGGTGTCGCTATCTAGCGTAACAATGCCCTCGCTGGGCAAGCACTTTTCCAGAGCGCGCAGATGACGCAAGGGGTGTACCCTAGCCAGGGCTTCTTCGCAGGCTTCTTTGGCATCTGCCTGCATGGTCTGCTGTAATAGACCAGCAAGCGATAGGCGAGCGCGAATAGCCTCCAGACGCTGAGGGCTTTCGGGATGCTCCGGCCCCATATGGTGCAATGAGCAGTCTGGGTGGGTAAGGTAGGCGGTAATCATTCAAACGCTCCATTATTATTGATGCCACCTTAATCGCCTCCATGCCCTACGCGACAGTGTCAATAAGTCGTACAGCCGCTATTTAGTCAGGGGAGACTCATTCGTGAGCACGCGCTTTTTACACCATTTCTTTGAACCTCATACACTAGCGGTGTTTGGCGCCTCTGAAAAGCCCGCATCGCTGGGCGGTTTAGTGCTGAGAAATATTCAAGAGGGCGGCTTCAAGGGGGCGCTCTGGGCGGTCAATCTCAAGGGGTACCCGCAGGTATTCGGCGCCCCCTGCGTGAGCCGGGTGAGTGAACTGCCTGAGGTGCCTGATCTGGCCGTGGTCTGCACGCCTATCGAGGGCGTACCTGACCTGATCAAAAAGCTTGGTCAGCACGGCGTCAAGGCTGCCCTGGTGCTCTCCGGAGGCGCCTATCTGGATCGCGACAAGGGCAACAAGGGCTCGATTCGCGAACGTATGCTGAGTGCGGCACGCGTCTCCGGTATTCGTGTGCTGGGCCCGGAGTGCATGGGGTTGATTGTGCCGGGTAAAAAACTCAACGCCTCGTATGCCAGTCAGCCGGTGAAGGCAGGTAAGGTCGCCTACCTTGGCCAGTCCGGCATGCTCGCCAATGCGATGATCGATTGGGCCGCGGGGCGGGATGTCGGCTTTTCACATCTGATTACGGTTGGCGACAGCGTTGATGTGCTGCTGCCGGATCTAATCGATTACGTTAATCAGTTTTCTCCCGCGCAGGCCATATTGTTGCACCTGGAGCGGATCAGTGACGCGCAGCACTTCATGACCGCTGTGCGTGACGCCTCGCGCAACCGTCTGGTACTGGCTATCAAGAGCGGCCGTACGCCAGAGTCGGATATTTCCGGCATGGCACCGACACCTGGTATCGCCAACCGCGACGTGGTGTTTGATGCCGCTTTTGCCCGTGCGGGGGTCGTGCGGGTTGATGACTCCGATGAACTGCTCGACGCGCTGGAAACCCTCTCGCGAATGAAGCCGCTGAAGGGCGACCGCCTGGCGATTGTCTCGAATGGTTTGGGTCCTGCCATGCTGGCCATCGACAAGTTAATTAGTGCCGGCGGCAAATTGGCTGAATTTAGCGCCGAAACCCAGGCTGCGCTACACCGTAGCGAAGTCGATATGAGTAAACCGGGCGAGAACCCGGTGGATTTGGGCGGTAACGCCTCACCCGAGCGTTTTGTCCAGGCACTGGAGATTGTCGCGTCCGATGCCAACGTAGACGCCGTGTTAGTGGTTCATGCCCCCACACGCATGGCCCCATCGCTGGTGACAGCCCAAGCCCTAATCGATAACCGTAAGAAGTTTCGCCGCAACCTGCTGACTAGTTGGATGGGCCTAAAAGAGGCACTCAACGCCAGACACGCCTGTAATCTGGCCGGAATTCCGACCTATATTTCGCCGGAAAAAGCCGTCAAGGCGTTTATGCATATGGTGATTTACCAGCGCGTTCAGGCACTGCTGCAGGAAATCCCGCCCAGCTTGCCGTTTTCAACCAGCCCGGAAATTCGTGCCCAGTGCCGCACCTTGATCAAAGGGGCAAAAGAGCAGGGCAGGCAGACGCTGACCCACTCGGAAACCGCCCAGGTGCTGGAGGCATATGGTATCCCAACCGCGCCAAGCGTCTATCTGGCCAACCCGGAAGAAGCGCTTGCCCGGGCGACCGAAATCCCCGGCACCAAAGCGCTTAAGGTGGTTCATGAAGGCAACTGCCGTCCTTATCGCTACCGTAAGCACCCACATAAAATTTCGGCAGGCCTGCTGCAGGATTTGAAAACACCCGAACAGGTAGCTGAAGGCGTGCGGCGGCTGGGCGACAAGGTGGCTGAGAAATTCCCCGAGTATGCGATCCGCGAATACTGTTTGCAGCCTATGCAGCGTGGCAAACACTCGATGCAAATTTGCGCCGGTATCACTCGCGACCCTGTGTTTGGGCCCCTGATCGTCTTTGGTATCGGCGGCTACAAGGTTAACGTGCTGGCTGACCGCCAAGTAGCGCTGCCACCGCTTAATATGAGCCTGGCAGCCGATGTGGTGGGCCGAACCCATGCCGCTTCGCTAATCCGTGAACACTCCGCTGACCCTGATCGCGATATACAGCACCTGTGCCAAATGCTGGTGAAACTATCGCAGATGGCATCGGATTTGGGCGATTTGCGTGGGCTGGAAGTGAACCCATTGCTGCTTAATCGCGATGGCATGGTCGCTGTGGATTTCGCCATGGACCTTGGTACGCCGTCGCGTTTTGCGATCATGCCGTATCCGGAAGAGCTGCGTGAATGGGTGACACTCAAAAATGGCTGGAAGGTGGAAGTAAGGCCGATTCGCGCTGAAGATGCCCACTTGATTACCACCTTCCACCGCCAGTTGTCGGAAGAGAGTATTCGCTTCCGCTACTTCCATAATAAGTCCAATCTTACTCAGCGCGATTTGTCGATCCTGTCGCATATCAATTATGACCGCCAGATGGCGTTTATCGCCGAACACTTGAGCGAAGATGGCAGCAAGGAAATGCTAGGGGTAGTGCGGGTATGGAACGACCCGGACAATATCCGTACCGAATTTTCGGTCATCATTCGTGATGATCTACAGGGGCTGGGCATTGGCAGCCTGCTGATGAATAAGATGATTGCTTACTGCACCAACATCGGCACGCTGGAAATGATCGGCAAAATCATGGTCGACAACCACCCGATGCGGGCCTTGATGAAACATCTGGGATTCAAGAGCCGTTACAACATGGAAGAGCAGGTCATAGATGCCGTGCTGCGTCTCAACGAACCCGAAAGCGAGTGGCAACGGCACCGCCTGGAAAGTTTGCCGGACTAAGCGTCAGACTAGATACCGGGTTAATTGCCGGACGAGGGTACACAACCCAAAAGGCCTGCGTTTTAAGCGTCAGGCCTAGGCGTATCGTGATGATTTATGGCGCCAGCCGGAAGCGGCCCCATTCGCCACCATCGCGGCGTTCAAAGCGCAGCCGGTCGTGCAAGCGGCTAGGCTGGCCCTGCCAAAACTCGATCATTTCCGGTTCGACGCGATAGCCTCCCCAATGGATAGGGCGAGGGATGTTCTGACCATCGTAGGCTTGTTCGAAACGGTTTTGGCGCTCTTCGATCCAATTGCGATCGGGAATCACAACGCTCTGAGTCGCAATCCACGCACCTAGCTGGCTGCCGCGTGGGCGGCTGGCAAAGTACTCGTCGGACTCATCGGCTGACACCGGCTCAACGGGGCCTTCGATACGCACCTGGCGAGAGAGCGAAGGCCACCAGAATGTCATGGCAGCGAAGGGTACATTGCTCAACTCGCTGCCTTTATGGCTATGGTAATTGGTAAAAAAGACCATGCCGCGCTCATCAAACCCTTTTAATAGTACTACCCGGGCATGGGGCCTGCCTTGGCTGTCAACGGTGGCAAGCGTCATGGCGTTACCATCCTTGCCCTCTTTTTCCAGCGCAAGAGTGAACCACTCAGCGAATAACACGAATGGATCGTCAGGTGCCTGGGATTCATCAAGCCTACCGCCTTCATAATCACGCCTGATATCGGCTATATTACGTGTCATCGAATGCTTCTCCCTTGAATTTAATCCATGTTCGCTGGTCTGCCTTTAAAGCTCAAGTGATCGCCATCAATGAATGTTTAACGCAACTATTCACGACGGTCACTTCTCCCGTAGAGACAAACTTGGTTGCGACTAACTGTCCCGCATTCTATGAGAAAGTTAGAATTAATGCGAAGCTGTCTCACCCATACGGGCTCACCACCGGTTAGCTCATCACTGCTGATAGAGGAAAGGGCTATGCGTGGCAAGGTAGCAATTGAAGTATGGGATAGTTGGATGCGCCTGTTTCACTGGGGATTGGTGCTGGCAGTGTTGATCTCATTTTATACCACCAAGACTAGCGGTGCGCCTTTTCTCTTTCCCATTGAGGTACACGCCCAGGCAGGTTACCTGATACTCGGGTTACTTGTCTTTCGCTGGTTATGGGGCGTGCTGGGTAGTGTCTATGCGAGATTCAAGACATTTTTGTATCCACCGGCTAAAACAATGGCCTATTCAAAGGCACTCATCCAGCGAAAGCCGAGTGCTTATGCCAGCCATAACCCGTTAGGCGGCTGGATGGTGGTGATCATGCTGCTCTCGCTCACTTTTCAAGCAGTCAGCGGTGTGTTTTTGAGCGACGACATCTTTTTTCAGGCGCCACTCTATGGCTTATTTGGGGAAGGTGCTAGCAGCCAGTTGCGAACCTTGCATCAGTGGAATAGCGATCTCTTGATCATCTTAATTGGACTGCACTTGGTCGGGCTGGTAGTGCATCGGCTGCTTGGAGAGCCGCTGTTAGCGGCGATGCTGGGAGGTACCAAGCGCTTTCACCAGCAGCCGACCGATGCTCACAATGAGCCGTTAACTGCCTCCATGCTGCGTTTACGAGCACTGGGTGCTCTGCTAATAGCTGCTGGTGTTGTCGTATGGCTCTGGTTTTAAACGTTATTTATTGACGTAGCTGACGGCTACGGAAACGCGCATAGCCCATGCAGCCCGCAAATAGAGCCAGCGAAACGGCCGCTTCTAAAAGCCCGCGCGCACTTTGTCCGGGCAACGTTGCCAACATTATCCCCTGAGTAAAATAGAGCAGGCTGACAAATGCCAGCCACGCATGACCACGGGCTCGCTGGCCAATGATAGAGGGCAGGAACAGTACCAGGGGCAGGACAAAGGCTAACACCGGGCGCCAGTTAAACTCGTCGCCTTGTACTAGAAAGCCTCGGTAAATAACCAGCACCAATAAAATAGCAAAGCTGGCCAACACCAGTTGGCGGGTTCGCTGTGTGAGCTTATCAATCCCATGACGGGCTTCTACGTCTTCTAACCACTGTCTCATAATGCCTCCTGACGAATAGCGTGCAGGGCGAGGGCGAGCCGCGCTATGCGTTTGCCCTGGGCCACGCATAGCGCGCGCTCGTGTTCATCCACCGAGCGATCGCTGCGCGTACCGGCCAAGTGGCTGGCACCGTAGGGCGTACCGCCGGTGTGAGTTTCCAGCAGCGTGGTTTCACTGTACGGCACGCCCGCATAGACCATGCCATGATGCAGTAGTGGTACCAGCATGGTTAGCAGTGTGCTTTCTTGGCCACCGTGCAGGCTTGATGTCGAGGTGAAAGCGCAGGCGGGTTTATCAATCAGCGCACCGTTCATCCAGAGGCTACTGGTAGAGTCGATAAAATATTTCAGCGGCGCGGCCATGTTGCCAAACCGTGTTGGGCTACCGAGCGCCAGTGCGCTGCAGTTGCGTAAATCGTCCAAATCAGCGTAGACCGCGCCCTGTTCAGGAATCTCGGGATCGACGGCTTCACAGGTAGTTGAAACCGGTGCCACTGTTCGCAAGCACGCCTGAATACCGGGCACACTTTCTACACCAGCGGCAATTTGCTGCGCCATGGTGGCCGTTGCCCCAGAGCGGGAGTAGTAGAGCACCAAAACGTACGGAGTCATTTCACTCATCATTATTCCTGGCTAGGATCATGGAAGCTGTCACGCAAATAGCGCATAACATGGTTGCCTATGGTACCAGAGCTATTGGTAAGTCCGCGTCCGGTACAAACGTATTTTCTAGTACCGGTAAACGCAGATAAACCCAGGCGCGGGTGCCATCGCGGAGGGTGATTTCCATTCGCTCATAGCGAATACCCAGCCGTTCATAGCGGTCAAGGCGGGCCAGTTCATCAGCATCCACATGGAGCAGCAGGCCTTCTACATCACTCCCAGGCTGGGGGGAAAGGTCCAACCCATCGCGCTGATAGTCTTCCAGAGTGGCCTTTTCAGGGACGCCGAAACTGCCCATAACCACCAAGCGAATGGGCGCGTAGCGCAGCGTGCCGTAAACGAAGACCTGATGAGGGCGCTGTTCGATGTCGGCCAGGTCTTCTGGGCGGTCGTAAAACCACGGGCTCAGCATGGTTAACCATAACCATCCCGCTAGACTGAGCAACCCCACGCCAGCGATAACAAAAAGGCGTTTAAGCCACACCATTTTAGCCAAACCAAAGCGCCTCTGATTGATGATGAAAAAGTGGCTGTATAGCTTGGCGTGCCAACTTGGTGAAAACAAGCTCTATAATTTAAGCCCCATGTGTTTGAGCTCTATGCTTCACATCCTGAGTAATCGACTTATTTTATCTGCTTAAGCAAAGTGGTCAGATTTGCTAGGCTATCTAGGTAACATAGATGGTCTTTTGATCCTGCCGGAGGAGCCTGCAATGAATCAGCCACTTCGTGATGATATGGATTTTCGTGATCTCATCGGCGATGTTAAGCCACTACCACCAAGCAATCGTGCAGACCCTGGCGCTAATCGCAAAAGGCCTTCTGAGGCGCAGCTGGCTCGCCGTGAATGGGCGGAAGAGGAGATGGGGGCGCGCAACTTTCTATCCGATGACTTTGTCGACCTGCTTCCTCCGTTCGACCCGATGGAGTATCGGCGTGAGGGTATTCAGCAAGGCGTGGTCGATAAATTAAAGCACGGCGGTTATAGCGTTCAATCACAGCTGCACCTGCTGCGGCGACCCTTAAGTGAGTGCCGCCGAATGCTGTTCCCGTTCATTCAGGAAGCCTATGCCCATGACTTGCGCTCAGTCATGATTGTTCATGGCCGGGGGCGCGAAATCGACAGTCCTGCCAACGTGCTGCGTTCCTATCTTGCCAAATGGCTCAGCCAGTTTGAGGAAGTCCAGGCGTATGTATCCGCCCAGTCTTCAGAAGGGGGGCTAGGCGCTACCTGGGTCATGCTGCGCAAGAGTGACCGTGCCAAAGCCAATAACCGCGAGCGCCAGCAGAAGCGACGAGGCTAATCTGCCGTCCTAACCATCAAAAAGGGCAGCCGAAGCTGCCCTTTTATGTCATTTTAAAACTACTCGCTAGCGGTTAAGCGGCGTTCAAACAGCGCCTGACGCTCTTCCACATCAGGCTGGTAGCGAACGCTGATAAAGCTTAGCGCACGCAGGGCATCCTCTGGGTGCTGATCATCGCGCAATGCCATACTCGAAAACCCGCAGCGTCGCATGTAGTCCAGCTGATCTACCAGTACGTCGCCCACTGCACGAACTTCGCCCTCATAACCGTAGCGCTCGCGCAGCAGGCGCGCCAGGCTGTAGCCACGCCCATCGGTGAAGGCAGGAAAGTCAATCGCAATGGCCTGGGCACTGCCAAGCTGTTGCGCCAACTCGGCTGTTAGTTCGGTGTCGCTGGTGAGAAGTGGCGCCAGCTCGGCATCCTCCTGGTTGGCTTGCCACAGCGCTAGTGGTACAAACGCCGGGCGCTGTTCGGGAAGCGTTTCCACATCGTAGGAGACACACCAAGCGTTCTCTGCCGCTAGCTCGCCGTAAGCTATCAAATGATCAACATGTACTGGCGTCTGCTCAACTGCTTCAGTTTGCGTCTCATCTGTTTTATTAGGCACACGGCTATTAGGCATAGACACGCTCCTTAAAGGGTTTTAAGCCAATACGGCGGTAAGTATCCAGGAACCGCTCGTCTTCATGGCGCTGCGCCACATAGACTTCTAATACTTTTTCGATGACATCCGGCACGTCAGAGCGGAAAAATGATGGGCCTAGAATTTTACCCAGTGACGCATCATCGGTGGAGTTACCGCCAATGGAGATCTGGTAGAACTCTTCGCCCTTTTTATCGACGCCCAAGATGCCGATATGACCCACGTGGTGGTGGCCACAGGCATTCATGCAGCCGGAAATATTCAGATCCAGCGGGCCAAGATCATACAAGAAGTCTAGATCTTCAAAGCGTTCCTGCAGCGCCTGGGCAATAGGGATAGAGACCGCATTGGCTAGGCTGCAGTAGTCACCGCCAGGGCAGCAGATTATGTCGTTAAGCGTACCTACCGTGGGGTTCGCCATACCCAGCGCCTCAAGCTCTTTCCACAGTGCTTCCAGCTCATCGACCGGCACATCAGAAAGCACCAGGTTCTGCTCGTGGGTAACGCGTACTTCACCAAAACTGTAGCGATCAGCCAAATCGGCGACGGCTTCCATCTGATCAGCAGTCACATCGCCAGGCGCATGCTCACGACGCTTCAGGGAAAGCGTTACTGCTTTATAGCCGGGCACCTTGTGATCCGAGACGTTATTGGTCACAAAGCGTGCAAAACTGCGGTTTTCAGTACGCAGTAGGTCGAACGCTTCGTTGGCGTTCTCGGCAACCGGGCGACGATCTGGCTCAGGGAAGTGGAGTTTGGCTGCATCAACAGCCGCCTGGTTGAGTGTTTGCGGGCCATCTTTCAGGTGTGCCCACTCTTCATCAACCCGGCGGCGGAACTCTTCGATGCCCAGTGCTTTGACGAGAATCTTGATCCGCGCCTTGAACTTGTTGTCACGACGACCGAACTGGTTGTAAACCCGCACACAAGCTTCCAGATAGGTCAGCAGGTGCTGCCAGGGCAGATCTTCGCGTACCACGTCCGCAATCATTGGCGTGCGGCCAAGCCCACCGCCGGCCAAAACTTTAATGCGCAGCTCACCGTCAGCGTTGTGCCACAGACGCAGGCCAATATCGTGAACCTGAATCGCGGCGCGGTCCTGCGCGGCACCGCTGACTGCGATTTTGAATTTACGCGGCAAGTAGGCAAATTCAGGGTGCAGGGTAGACCACTGACGAATCAGCTCGCACCAGGGGCGCGGGTCTTCCACTTCATCATTGGCGATACCAGCAAACTGGTCGCTGGTCGTGTTACGGATACAGTTGCCGCTGGTCTGGATCGCGTGCATTTGTACTTTGGCCAGATCTGCCAAAATATCCGGCACATCCTCAAGGGCGGGCCAGTTCAGCTGTAGATTCTGTCGTGTGGTGAAGTGGCCGTAACCACGGTCATAACGACGAGTAATCTCAGCAAGGGCACGTAGCTGATTACCCGCCAGCATGCCGTAAGGTATCGCAATGCGCAGCATGGGCGCATGGCGTTGAATATAGAGGCCGTTCTGCAACCTTAATGGGCGGAACTCTTCTTCACCCAAACGCCCTGCGCGGTAGCGTTCCATTTGGTCGCGGAACTGAGCGACACGCTCATCAACCAGTGTTTGGTCGTGAATATCATAACGGTACATGTGGCACGATCCTGCTAAAAAGCGAAATGGTCACGTTGAGACGGACGTTAATATTGTGTCACCTTAACGCGGGCGTCATATTCTACAAAAGAATATATAATTATCTTTTTATCTCTAAAAGCTATTTAGAACACATATCATGGGCCAGTCAACGAGTTAGAAAGCGGGGCCAGCCAGCGGCGGCGCTGCCATACCCATAAAAAACCGGCTGAGTTTATCAATCGGTAAAGCAGTTGCATAAGCCAAATACCTAATAAACCCTGTTCTAAGCCAATCCCCACCCACCAGGCCAGGGGTAAAAAAAGCAGCCACTGCATCCCCAGGGTTAGCATCATGACCGTGCGCTGGGCGCCTGCGCCCATTAACGCCTGGGCAAGCACCAGAGCGGCGGCATCCAGCACAATCATCACGCCGGTTAGCTGCAGCGGAAGTTTACCCAGCGCGACTAGCTCACTGTTGGTAAAAAAGAGTGCGAGTACTTGCTCGGGCACAAGCAGCATCGGCAGCGCCAGAACAAGCAGGAGCAACCAGGCGACCCGCAGCGCATCTAGCCCCCAGCGGTGGGCCTCCTGCTGAGCATCCCGGCCTAGCGCTTCACCCACCAGGCTCATGGCCGCAACGCCAACCCCCACTCCGGGCAAGATCAGCAACAGCGACAGATTAATCAACACATGACCCACCGCAACGCTGGCCGTGCCCAGCTGGCTTAATACCCCAATGAGTACCACGTAACCCGCTGCGAACAACAGCTGCTGCAAAGAGTGGGGGGCGGCAAGAACCAGAGTAGTACGCAGGGTGGCTAAGCTTGGCAGGTGTGTCAAAAAATGCGCGCTAGAGGGGCTTTTTATGCTTACCCAGCACCACGCAATCAAGCCTACAAACAGCGACAGTGTCGTACCGGCACCCGCGCCGCTAGACCCCATTGCAGGCAGGCCTCCCAGGCCATAAATCAAAACGGCGCTGACCACCACGTTGAGCAAATGAACCGCCACAATAATTCGTAAGTAGAGATGCGTCTGTTGACGACCATTCCAGTAGCCACGAAAACAGAGTGTTAGCGCAATGGCCATCAGTGACACCACCCGCCAACGAAAATAGCCAACCGCAACGGCTTGAACGTCATCGGCTTGGCTAATCAAGCTAATCAGCAGCGGCGCTTGCCACCAGGCCCAGAGAGTAAGCGGCAGGGCAACTGCAAGCCCAATCACCAGCCCCGACCTAAGCGGGTGGGCGATCTCTGTGTGGGCAGCACCGACGCGATGAGCAGTTTGTGACTGCACGCTTGAGGAGAGTCCAAACACGACAGCGCTGAGCATAAACATGGCGTAACCGCCGACTCCCACGCCAGCAAGGGCTACCTCGCCTAAATGCCCTACCAGTGCGGCATCGATCAAGTTGAGCATGCTCTGGGAGAGCATGCCCAGCGATAGGTAAGGCAAGGCGAATAACCTTGCCGTGACGGCGAGCGACTAACAGCATTAATCAGCTCGGGTCGTAGGAGAGCACCGGTGAGAGCCAGCGCTCCATTTCCTCAAGGGGCATCTGCTTACGTGCGGCGATGGCCTCAACCTGATCGCGGGTGATTTTACCGGTGGAGAAGTACTTCGACTGTGGGTGCGCAAAGTACCAGCCGGAAACCGCCGCCGCTGGCCACATGGCGAAGTTTTCGGTCAACGCCAGACCGGTATTTTCAGTGGCATCAAGCAACCGGAATAGCGTGGCTTTCTCGGTGTGATCCGGGCAGGCGGGGTAGCCAGGCGCGGGGCGGATACCCTGGTATTTCTCGGCGATCAAGGCATCGTTGTCCAGCGTTTCTTCCGGCACATAGCCCCAAAACTCTTTGCGCACCCGTTCGTGCATGCGCTCGGCGAAGGCTTCCGCAAGGCGATCCGTCAATGCCTGCACCATAATCGCATTGTAGTCGTCGCCAGCGGCCTCATAAGCTTTGGATAGCTCATGAACGCCGTGGCCCGTAGTGACCGCGAAGCCGCCAATCCAGTCGCCTTTGCCGCTCTCTTTTGGGGCAATGAAATCAGCCAGACTGTAGCAAATACCGTCGCGTCCTTTCGTCGTTTGCTGACGAATATGAAAGAGGCGTTCAATCACTTCGCTGCGCGACTCGTCGGCATACACTTCGATCACGTCATCATCCACGCTATTGGCGGGCCACAGGCCGATTACGCCGCGTGCCTGCACGCGCTTCTCTTCAACCAACTTGCGCAGCATTACCTTGGCATCTTCAAACAGGTTGCGAGCGGCTTCGCCGACGACCTTGTCATCAAGAATTTTGGGATACTTGCCCGCTAGCTGCCAGCTCATAAAGAACGGCGTCCAGTCGATGCGTTCGATCAGTTCTTCCAGATCGTAATCATCGAAGGTTTTTAACCCCAACATATTGGGCTCGGCGGGGGTGTGGTTGTTCCAGTCGGTGCGAAAACGCCGCTTGCGCGCCTGAGTGTAGTCAAGATCCGCTGCTTTGGGGCGGCGCTTGGCGTTACGCTCGCGAACCTTTTCGTACTCTTCACGGATTTCGGCGACGTAAGGTGTTTTTAAAGCAGGCGTCAATAATTTGCCCGCTACGCCAACGGCCCGGGAGGCGTCGGTCACATAAATCACCGGATGCTCATACTGCGGTTCGATTTTGACCGCGGTATGCGCTTTAGAGGTGGTGGCACCGCCAATTAGCAGCGGTAGATCCATGCCGCGGCGCTGCATCTCTTTGGCGACGTGCACCATTTCATCCAGCGACGGGGTAATCAGGCCCGAAAGACCGATAATATCGGCGTTGTGATCTTTGGCCGCCTGTAAGATTTTGTCGGCGGCGACCATAACGCCCAGATCAATCACTTCGTAGTTATTACACTGCAACACCACGCCGACGATATTTTTGCCGATATCGTGAACATCGCCTTTGACCGTGGCCATGACGATTTTACCTTTGGCTTTGGTCTCTTCGCTCTTCTCGGCTTCGATATACGGGATCAGGTAGGCGACGGCCTGTTTCATCACTCGCGCGGACTTAACCACCTGCGGCAAGAACATCTTGCCATCACCAAACAGGTCGCCGACCACATTCATGCCGTCCATCAAGGGGCCTTCGATAACCTCAATGGGGCGTTCGGCCTCAGCGCGGGCCTGTTCGGTATCATCTTCGATATAAACGGTGATGCCTTTTACCAGCGCGTGTTCAATGCGCTTATTGACCGGCCAGCTACGCCACTCAAGATCCTCTTTTTTAGCTGCACCGCTACCGTCGCCTTTATACTTATCGGCAATATCCAGCAAGCGCTCGGTGCCGTCGCTGCGGCGATTGAGCACCACATCCTCTACTGCGTCGCGTAGCTCGGCGGGGAGGTCGTCATAAACGGCGAGCTGGCCCGCGTTGACGATACCCATGGAAAGGCCCGCGCGGATCGCATGGTAAAGGAACGCCGAGTGAATCGCTTCGCGTACTGGGTTGTTGCCACGGAACGAGAACGAGACGTTAGACACACCACCCGAGATCATTGCGTGGGGCAGGTTGTCGCGAATCCACTGAGTCGCTTCGATAAAGTCGACCGCGTAGTTGTTGTGCTCCTCAATGCCGGTGGCGATGGCAAAGATATTGGGGTCAAAGATAATGTCTTCCGCGGGGAAGCCGATCTCATCCACCAGCAGGCGATAGGCGCGCTGACAAATTTCGGTTTTGCGGGCGAAGGTATCTGCCTGGCCATCTTCATCAAAGGCCATTACGACAATGGCAGCGCCAAAGCGGCGGCACTTGGTCGCCTGTTCGCGGAAGGCGGCTTCGCCCTCTTTAAGCGAAATGGAGTTCACCACCGCCTTGCCCTGGACACACTTCAGGC
Organism: Vreelandella glaciei; assembly: GCF_013415125.1. GTDB lineage: Bacteria > Pseudomonadota > Gammaproteobacteria > Pseudomonadales > Halomonadaceae > Vreelandella > Vreelandella glaciei. The sequence goes on from NZ_JACCDE010000003.1 coordinate 41,009, forward strand.
CCGCTTCGATGATCTCCCACTTGGAGGAGTCGATCATAATCGGTACCCGGGCGATATCCGGCTCGCCAGCGATCAGGTTTAGAAAGCGCTCCATGGCTTCCTTGGACTCGAGCATGCCCTCGTCCATATTGATATCGATGACTTGCGCACCGCTTTCGACTTGCTCCAGGGCGACCTCTAACGCCGTGGTGAAGTCCTCTTCTACTATCAAGCGCTTAAAGCGCGCCGAGCCGGTGACGTTGGTGCGCTCGCCGACGTTGACGAACAGCGAGTCAGCCTCAATGTTGAACGGCTCTAGACCGGATAAACGGCAGGCGCGGCTGCGCTCAGGAATGACCCGAGGCGCCATATCGCGAACAGAATCAGCAATGGCGCGAATGTGCTCAGGCGTGGAGCCACAGCAGCCGCCGATAATATTGACCAGGCCACTGGCGGCAAACTCGCTTACGATCTCCGACATCTCTTCCGGTGTTTGGTCGTACTCACCAAACTCGTTGGGCAGCCCCGCGTTGGGGTGGGCGGAGACAAAGGTATCGGCTTTGGTAGAGAGCTCTTCTAGGTAAGGACGTAGCTCCTCGGCGCCCAGGGCGCAGTTCAAACCCACCGACAGCGGCTGAGCATGGCGTACCGAATTCCAGAACGCTTCTGTGGTTTGACCCGAAAGCGTGCGGCCAGAGGCATCGGTAATGGTGCCGGAGATCATTACCGGTAAGCGCTCACCGCGGTCATCGAATAGCTCTTCCAGGGCATAGATCGCTGCCTTGGCGTTAAGCGTATCGAAGATGGTTTCGATCATGATTAGATCGGCACCGCCTGCAATCAGCGCTTCGGCGGCTTCATAGTAGTTCTCGCGCAGCTCATCAAAGGTGACGTTACGCTTAGCGGGATCATTTACATCCGGCGATAGCGACGCGGTGCGCGAGGTGGGGCCTAACACACCGGCAACATAGCGGGGCACGCCGGTTTCAGCGGCCACTGCATCACACACCTCGCGAGCAAGGCGTGCTGATTCGCGGTTAAGCTCAACCACCAGCGATTCCATGCCGTAATCAGACTGTGACAGCTGAGTGCTATTAAAGGTGTTGGTCTCAATAATGTCGGCACCGGCTTCCAGATAGTCACGGTGAATCCGCGTGACCACTTCGGGGCAGGTAAGCGCGAGCAGATCATTATTGCCTTTGAGATCCGAGGGCCAGTCGCTAAACCGTTCGCCGCGAAAATCTTCCTCGCTCAACTGGGCATTCTGCAACATGGTGCCCATGCCGCCATCCAGAATCAGGATACGTTGGGCAAGGCGTTGGGTGAGGGTTGCGATCAAAGCACTATCAGCCATGGCAGGGGGAGTTCTCCAGCGTCACAGTCGTCAAAGGGGATGTTGTTATCGTCGGAAAAAGCAGCATCTGTCGTTATAAGGCGCATAATGATAACAAAAGGGATGGCAAAAGGCGCCCCTACGGAGGCTATACGCAAGATAAGGAAAGATAATTAATAGTCGCTCGTAAAAAGAGCTGTTTAAAATAGCCGACTAAAACAGTCGGGATTGTGTCAGCGCGCTGTTTTGCTTACCATAGACACAAATGACATGTGAAGTGGCGCCGCCACTACCACGGGAGGAAGACAGCCCTCATGACCACGACTAGCGAAGCAGATACTAAAATCGATACCCAAGGTATTGATATCACAGACAGCGCGCAGGAATACTTGGCAGAACTGCTGGAAAAGCAGAACGTTGAGGGTATTGCCGTACGCATTTTCATTACCCAGCCGGGTACACCCTACGCGGAAACGTGTTTGGCTTACTGCCGTCCCGGCGAAGAAGAGCCTACCGATGTCACGCTGGAGCTCGAGAAAATCAATGTATTTCTCGACAAAAACAGCTTGGCCTTTTTGGAAGAAGCGGTGGTGGATTTCAACGCCGACCGCATGGGTGGTCAGCTGACGATCAAAGCACCCAACGCCAAAATGCCGAAGGTCAATGCGGATAGTCCCCTTGAAGACCGTATCAACTACGTGCTTTACAGCGAGATCAATCCTGGGCTGGCGGCCCATGGCGGTGAAATAAAGCTTGTTGAGCTCACCGAGCAGCAGTATGCGGTATTAGCCTTTGGCGGTGGTTGCCAGGGCTGTGCAGCGGTCGATTTAACGCTGAAAGATGGCGTTGAGAAAACCCTGATGGAGCGTATTCCCGAGCTTGCCGGCATTCGCGACGTCACCGACCATACCGATACGACCAACGCTTACTACCGTTAAACTAACGGTATCGCACCAAAAGCCCAGCCTTTAACAGCTGGGCTTCTTTATATTCTCCGTTTTAAGACCTGTCTTTTAAGAACGCAGCTTTGATCACTGTTCTGGTTCATTACCCTTGGCACTCTGATGTGAAAGCGCGTCGGGAAGCGCCGTTAGCTGTGTTTGCAACGCCTCCATACGGTTCCACAACTTCTCTTGCCACGCTTGCTGTAGCTCGGTTTCGCGATCGGCATGCTGTTGGGCCTGCTTCTTGAGCGCCACCTTCGACTCATTCAGCTGTAGGGTAAGCGCCTTCAACTGCTTTTCAAGCGATGTGATTTGTTGCATCTGGCCACTAAGCCGTTGCTCGCGTTCGTTGCCTTCCAGCTGCAGCTGATGCAGGGCCTGCTGCTTTGTTTTTAGCTCCTGACTTAATGTTTCCACACGCTGCTCAGACTGCAGATGGCGTTTTTGGTAACTCTTCTCCTCCTGGGCGCGTGCCTGTTGAGCACTATCCAGCATCGCCATTAGTCTGCCTTCCGCTGCCTCATGACGCTGCTCTTCTTGTGCCAGCCGCTGCTCCCACGCCACCTGCTGCTCACTAAGGGCTTGGCTATGCGTATCACGCTGCGCCTCTAGCTGACTCTTTAGCTGCTGTTGCGCCTGCTTCAGTTGATTGACTTCACTGTGTGACGCTTCAGCAAGCTGGTGCCAGTGGTGCTCACTGGTTTGACTCGCAGCTAATTCCCGGTTTAACGCCTCCATGCGCTGCTCCATATGACGCAAGTGCTCGGCGAGGGCGCTTTCGCGCTGCTCGGCGTTAGCGGCCTGCTGTTTTGCATCTTCTGCGAGCTGCTGGGCGTCTGCAACCTGGCGATTGGCATCTTCGCGATAGTGGAGCAGCGCTTGATTCGCTACCTCCTGGGCCTCGCGCCATAGCTCGCTAGCCATGGTTACCACGACTTCCGGCACACCCTTGGGCGGCGGCACGTCGCGATTTTGCTCCCGCTCGCTGCGCCACTGGCGAAAGTGATCACTAATCGTAGTGAAGCTACCGGTGCCCAGCACATCGCGGATGCGCTGCACGCTGGGCGTGTCGCCGCGAGCCAGCAGGGCATCTATTGCTTGTTGCACATCGCTGTACTGAATGCCGTTGCGGGCCATGAAGCGCTCCTTCCTTGCGGGCTTTTCTTACGGGATTTGTCGTCGCATTGTCGGCATTAATGATTCAAAAGGCAATAATTACGTATTATGTAATACGTAAAATTATTTATGATATTGCCCATAATTTCAAGATTACCCGTATTATCTTGAATTTATATGACTACAGAGGCACACTTAAGGTAAGAGAATCCAAAAACCGGCTAAAAGAAGAGAGTAGGGACGGGCATGGCGAACGAAGTTATGACACCCACTGGTCAACTACAGATATTGAAAGAGTCGCCGAGGGGCGGACGTATTAGCGCCCAAAACGATGCCCAGGCAGTGACCGCATGGCTTGAAGAGTACGTGGATAGTCCACAAACCTGGAAAGCGTACCGTCGCGAAGCGGAGCGGTTGCTGCTCTGGCTCGCCAGCCAGGGGCACACGCTGGCCGATATCAACCGCGAAAACCTGCGCCGCTTTGAAGCCTTTCTCGCTGACCCACAACCAAGCGAGCAGTGGGTTGGGCCTTCAAAGCCACGCTCCCATCCAGCATGGCGACCATTTCGTGGTGCCTTGTCTCCTGCTAGCCGCCGTCAAAGCCTGGTGATACTGCAAGGTATGTTTGCTTGGTTGGTAGAAGCAGGCTGGGTTAACCACAATCCGTTTCGCTTGATGCGCGATAAATCGCGACGCCTGAGTAATCAAACGCCGCGTGTTGAGCGCTATTTGGAAAGTGATTTGTGGGCGTGGCTGTGGGAGTGGCTGAATAGCCCGTTAGAGGCTGGGGAGGGCAGTCGTGCCCGTTTTGAACATGCACGACGGCGCTTTATCTTTGGCTTTGCCTATTTGCTGGCACCGCGCCTTAGCGAGATGGCCGATGCGCGCATGGGGGATTTTCAGCGTAGCGAAGGGCGCTGGTGGTGGCATGTAGTGGGCAAGGGAAACAAGATGGCGCGCATTCCGCTGCCTGACGATATGCTGGATTGTCTGCGCCAGTGGCGCCATGTGTTGGGATTGTCTGAATACCCTGAGCAGTTTGAAGCTGAGGCACCGGTGCTTCGCGCTCTGGATGGACAGCGTGGCCTGGGCCATAACCAGCTTTATCGGCTTATTCGCGCAACGTTTCAGCAGGCGGCACAAGCACTTGAAGATATCGACGGAGCAGCGGAACATGTGACCGCGCTTAACCAGGCAACGCCGCACTGGTTAAGGCACACATCGATCACCCATCAGGCTCAATCGGGCATTAGCCTGCGCCATCTGGCCGAAAGCGCGCGACACGCGCGCCTCGACACCACCTCACGCTATCTCCATAGCGAAGACAACGAGTGGCATCTTGAACAGCAGCGACATCGATTGACTGTTTCCGACACAACCTCCCTCAAGACACCTTCGAGCCGTTATAATGGTCACAGCGAGTAATCCAATGACTCAAAATGTCAGTCGCCAAGACCAAGCCAATTCCAATAGAGAAGGAAATAGCATGAGCACTTCCGGCGCCGAACAGGCCCAGCAAGAGCTGATCGAAGATTTCGAGATATTTGATAACTGGATGGATCGTTATCAGTACATTATCGACATGGGTAAGCAGCTGCCTGACTTTCCAGAAGAGTGGAAGATCGAGGAGCTTAAAATTCAGGGCTGTCAGTCAAACGTGTGGATGCGCCATGAGGAGGAGGGAGACAAGCTGGTGTTCAAGGCAACGTCTGATGCCGCTATCGTATCCGGCCTGATTGCCGTATTGCTGCGTATTTATAGCGAGCGCACAGCGGCTGAAATTCGTGCCACCGAGCCACACTTCTTGACCGATTTGGGGCTGGATAAACACCTTTCACCCACGCGCAGCAACGGCTTGCACGCCATGCTGGAGAAGATCTACGCAGTAGCGCAGCAGAAGTAGGCTAACAAGCTAGCGAGGGTGATGATCACAGCAAGAGGGCGACGATGCTTTCTCATCATCCTCTTGGCAAAGCTGTTCGCTGCGGCCGCCGGGTACTGGATCCATACCGCCAGGATTGCCTGGGTGGCACTTAACGATCCGCCTTACGGCCATCCAGCCGCCTTTTATTGGCCCATGCACCTGAATCGCTTCAATCGTGTAGGACGAACAGCTTGGCCAGAAGCGGCAGCGTGGGCCTAAAAGGGGGCTAAGCGTATATTGATAGACTCTAACGCAGCCAATCATCACCTTCATCAATACCCAGCGCGAACCTGAGCGCAGGGCTGATATTAACCGAGTCATAGCTTGCATAGGCAGAACTAGGTTTTTTTGCCGTACAGATCGTCAGGATCAATCAGCGGCTTGCTGGTAATTGAGGCCTGCTCTCCATCCACGGCAATATAGAAACAGCTACGCCGCCCGGTGTGGCAAGCAGGCCCCGTTTGCTCGACCTGCAACAACAGCGTATCACCATCGCAATCTAGCGCAGCAGAAACAAGCAGCTGCTGCTGGCCCGATGACTCACCTTTGCGCCACAATTTTCCCCGTGAGCGCGAGTAGTAACAGACCCGCTGAGTGGTTAGCGTCTCTTCAAGCGCCTGGCGATTCATCCATGCCATCATCAAGACTTCTTTCGAATCATGTTGCTGGGCAATGGCAGGGATCAACCCATCGGTATTGAAACGCACTGCTGCTAGCAGAGTAGCAACAGCGGGCAGGCTATCTTCGGGGGTGGCGCGCTCAAGCTGTTTGAAGAGGGCATCCGGCGCGACTTGATCAAAACGGGACATAAATTTACTCGCTAGCTGTTCGACAATCCTGGCAGAACCCTTGGAGCTCAATGGTTTGGCGCTCAACATTAAAGCCCTGACGACTTGCCAGTGCTGCCAGTTGGTCACTGATCTCGTCTAAATGCAGCTCTTCAACATAACCGCAGTGGCGACAAATCAGCAGCTGAAAGCCGTGGGCATGTTCTGGGCAAGCGCAAGCTACATAGGAATTCTGCGACTCAATCCGATGCACTAGCCCTTGATCAATTAAGAACTCAAGCGCGCGATAAACCGTCGGGGGCCGGGCGGCCGCGTGCTCAGTAGAGAGCTTATCGAGCAGATCATAGGCTTTTAGCCCGCCGCCATTTTCGGCAATCATTTCCAGTACACGCCGGCGGATAGGGGTGAATCGGACGCCGCGAAGATGACATTGAGACTCCGCCTGCTGCAGTAGTGTATTCGCTTGGGTCATGGGCAACTCGTTGAACGTGGTTAGCCAGGCTCTCGTAATAGGCTCTTATAGCCAGTCTACGCGTTGGAAGAGGTGGTGTCAGGGCTTTCTACCAGCTCACTTTGCCGCGCGAAATGGTGCTGGCAAAAGGCAACACGCTGTTTGGCAGGCACGCCATCCGGCTGCCGCTCAATTAGATCCAAACGGCGGCGCAAACCTTCCCCATTGGTCATTTGAATGGCTAGGCCGGGGCGTGCATTCAGCTCAAGCAGCATTGGCCCATGCTTGCGATCCAACACCATATCGGTACCGAGATACCCCAGGCCGGTCATTTCATAACAGCCAGCCGCCAGATTCAGCAGCGTTTCCCACTGAGGTACCACTAAACTTGCCAAGTCGTGGCCTGTATCGGGATGACTAAAGCAGGGCCGGTCAAACTGAACGGCGCGTAATGCAGCCCCCGTTGCAATGTTTAGCCCCACCCCCACGGCGCCCTGGTGCAAGTTTGCCTTACCATCAGAGGCAGCGGTGGAAAGCCGCATCATGGCCATAACGGGATAGCCCTTAAAGACGATCACCCGGATATCGGGCACTCCCTCGTAGGTGTAATCCATCAAGCTTTCGTCAAAATTGATCAGCGTCTCAATCACCGCCACATCGGGCGAGCCGCCCAATGAGTAGAGGCCGGAAAGAATATTAGAAACGTGTCGCTCAACATCGGTGAGGGTTAGCTTGGCACCACTTGGCTTTATAAAAGTATTATCTTCGACCTTTTCAATTACCAAAATCCCTTTGCCGCCGCTACCTTTAGCAGGCTTGATAACAAAGCCTGGATGGCCCGTGAGCATTTCGCCGATATGCTTAACCCCGAACTGAGTGGTCACAGTGCCGATCAGTTCTGGCGACGTTATCCCATACTGCTGGGCAAGCAGTTTGGTCTTAAGTTTATCGTCCACCAAGGGATAGAGTCGGCGGCTGTTATAACGGCCAATGTAGCGGATATTACGCCGGTTCATGCCAATGATGCCTTTATCACGCAAGCGCGTGGGCCACGTCCAGTTGTTGAACCAACTCATGATGGTTTCTCATCATCAGTAATTGGCTTAAAGCGGCGTAACTCTAACAGTCGGTAACCAGTGTAATTACCCAGTAGCAAGATCAACGCCATGAGTATCAACTGCACGCCTAAGAAGTTAAACGTGATATGGCGTACCCAGGGATTGTTCATCGCCAGATAGGCAAGGACGGCGGTGATCAAGCTGCCGCCACCTTGGATCAATACCTGTTTAGGACCTTCTTCTTCCCATAAAATCGACATCCGCTCAATAGTCCATGCAAGGATGATCATCGGGAAAAAGGTAATCGTTAAGCCAGCACTCAGCCCCATGCGATAGGCCAGTACAGTAAAGATAGAAATGATCGCGATCACCGTGATGATGACCGCGGAGACCCTGGCCACCAACAGCAAGTTCAAGTAAGAGAGATAGTTACGGATAATCAGCCCGACCGCGACGATAAGCAGGAAGCCAATCAAACCCGTGGGAAGGGTGGTTTGAATGAAGGCGAGGGCGATCAACACCGGCATAAAGGTCCCGGACGTTTTGATGCCCACTAGCACACGCAAAAACACCACCATTAACGCACCAATGGGAATCAGCAAGATAGTTTGGAATAGCGCCTGTTCTTCCAACGGCAGACTATGAATGGAGAAATTCAGCAGCGTGTCTTCGGAATAGTGATTGCGCACCGCGGCTGAAGCCGGCTGATCGTGGGTCATCATTGAGAAGGTAGCCCGGGAGTTGGTGCCACCTTGTACTTCTAAAACAGCTCGACCACCCGTTTCCCACAACAGTAGGTTTTCGGGTTTGCCTTGCTCGCCTGTCAGCGGATGAAAAATGGCCCACTGCTCACCAGACTCGTCAAACACTTGAATCCAACTACTAAGTGTTTGGCGGCGACGTCCATCTTCCAATAGCAGGCCGCTTACTTCGCGCGCTAATACACCCGCTTGGTTGAGCAAGCGGACCACCAGCGCTGCTGGGTTTTCCTGAGATAACAGAAGACGCGCGTTCTCACCCTGACGCTCACCATTCACGTCTCGGATCAGTTCCCGGGCAAACGTCGCGTTATTGGCGCTGCGAGCCCAGGCTTGTTCGATCAGCTGGCTAGCCGCCGTGTCATAAGGGCTTTCCCATGGCGTTATTGGGGTCATTTCAGGCGGCGTTTGCGCCGGTGCTCGGGCATCTTGCGATACCAGCATTTGAACAGAGTAATATAGCGTTTGGCTGCCAGCCGCTTCGCGAATCGTCCACTGCGCGGTACGGCCTAGCTCATCTGCTTGGTAGGCCAAGCCATACCCTGACGATGCTGTATTTTCGGTTAATACCCGATAGCCAGCCTGATGAGAAGGCAGCGCCAAATCGACTTGCACAGGACCATCTTGAGCATTGAAGTTTATGCCCGCTTCAATCTCCCAGACTTGGCGTTGTTCACCGGGTAACCAGGGGATTTCAAACTGCACATGGCGATGTATGCTGGTGGCAATACCCGCGACCAACAGCAAGCCGACAATAATATAAAACATTAACCGTGACATGGAGATTCCTTTCTACGTAAAGCGCCAGGGGAGAGCAGTTACTCTTCTGTATCGTCGTCATCAACTGCTTCATCTTCAGCAGCTTGATCGGCTGGCTCGCCACCAGGAAACTCGGGACGGTCATGTAAGTAAGTATCGGCGACGTCTATTACCGCGATATCCATTAAGAAGCGCCGACCCAGTAGCACTGGATACTCTAAATGTGAGCGGTCATTCAGCGTGAACTCGACGTTTTCGCGGATAGGTCCCAACGTCATTAATAATGAAATAACCGGGCGGGATTCTTCACCAGAAGCTTGAAGAATACGAACCCGACGAACAATAGGCGCCTCTACCCATTCATCACGCTGTGACTCAACGGCCACATCGTCGTCGTTTAGCGCTAGTTTGAAACGCACCCAGTCTTCACCGTCACGCTCGAAGCGGGTGATTTCGTCGGCCGACAGCGATGAGGTATTAGCTCCTGAATCGACTCGCGCCTTGAGGTAGGTACCCAGGCTTGGAAAACCAACCCATTCACTACGACCCAGTAGCGTTTTCGTGCTTAGCGTCTCATCAACTTCACACTCTTCGCGGATGATGACAGGTTCTTCACCACGGGCTTCTAACTGCTGGACATCTTGGCGTAGCGAACGCAACAAACTACCGACTTCACGTACGTCGGCAGTGAGTACCTGCTGCTGATCAAGTTGGCGTGTCTGAAGCTCAGAACGGGTGTCGCATTGCTGCGCCAATTGGCTTTCTAATTCAAGGATACGAGTATTGAAAGACGCTTCGCTTAGGGGAGGCGGTTCATTAGTTTCTGGCTGGGTTGCTGCACAGCCTGCGATTGAAAGCGACAAGCTAGCTATTAGCCACAAAACACCTGGGCGCATAACGAGAGATATCCTTGGACAAATAGGTGGAGGGAATAATAAGGAGATGGGCGACGAGTGTCCAACGTCATCACGATTATTCAGACACACAATTTACCTTATTTAACATAATATATATTAAGCGAACCCAGAGGTGCCCAGTAGCCACAGCCACTTAGGTGCTCTATGCTATGGAAATACTTTACCATAGTTGTACCAGCTTCCATTTCAATATAGGAAATATCTCCATGACCCGCTCCCTGCGCATAAGCTTTTTCACACTGCTCTTCCTGCTGGCTGGCTGTGTGGGTGTTGATATCGAAGATTACGCTGATTCAGAGCCCCGCTTGGATATTGCCGAGTACTTTACAGGGACTACGCGAGCCTGGGGCATGGTGCAGGATTATTCTGGTGAGGTACAGCGCCGCTTCACGGTGGAAATCCAGGGCACTTACGAGGCCGACACACTAACGCTGGATGAGTCCTTCATGTTTTCAGATGGTGAAACCGACCGACGTGTATGGACGTTTGAACGTATCGACGTGCATCACTGGGTTGGCACCGCCAGCGACGTGAAGGATCACGTTGACGCTCGTCAATATGGTCATGTTTTCCATATGCGATACCCGTTAGAGATTGCTATCGACGGGCGAATGATTACGTTCACCATGGATGATTGGATGTACCTGCAACCGGATGGCCGCTTGATCAATCGAACGGCTATGCGAAAATTCGGCTTAACACTGGGTGAAATCACGCTAGTCTTTGAGAAAACAGGTCATTAGTAACAAAGCTCGTCATCTAGCTAAAAAAGCAGCCCGCTATTTAGCAGGCTGCTTTTTTCATCTCATGCTGACGCTTTTTTAACTGCTTTCTAAATAGCGTTTTCTATTCTGCTGCGTATGAACCGTCTTCCTGGTGGACTTCGTTGCCGGTAATCGGCGGTGTGAAGACACAAGCAACCGTCATTCCTTTTTCTTTACCGCGTAGCAGGTGCTCATCATGCTGATCTAAAAGATAAATATCGCCTGCTTTGATCGGCCAGATTTTACCGTCGGCCAGGGTTTCCACCTCGCCTTCACCTTCATAGCAAAACACCGCTTCGTAGTGGTTTTTGTAATGAATGTGGGTCTCAGTACCGGGGAAAATGCGGGTAATGTGGAACGAGAAACCAGCGTTATCATTGGCCAAAACAAGACGCGTGCTGTCCCAATTACCATTTTCAGCGGTAACTAGGCGTTCTGTTTTGCGCGCTTCTTCGAGATTACGAACGATCATAGAAGTACTCCATAGCATAGCGGCTAGCGATTACCAGCCGCAGTTCCCTAAAGAAACAGGTGTGAGTTTACGCTTTATCCTAACGCCAAATTACTCGCTAGCAACAGCTTTCACGCACATTTCCAGAATATCCAGACCTTTCAGCAGGTCTTCATCGCTGATGGTCAGTGGGCACAGGCACTTCACGACTTCACCGTCCTGACCACTGGTTTCAATTATTAAGCCGTGCTCAAAAGCTTTGCTGGTAATTTTATCCGCGATATCTCCCGATACCACGTCAATGCCGCGCATCAGACCACGACCACGTTCAGTGGCAGGTATTCCGCTCTCAGTCAGCAGTGCCGCAAGCTTCTGGAAACGCTCTTCTACAATACGCCCTTTGCGCTGAACATCACGCTCAAAGGTATCGTTGGTCCAATATTTTTTTAATGCTGCGGTCGCTGTCACCATTGCTAAGCTGAAGCCACGGAAGGTGCCGTTATATTGACCCGGTTTCCACTTATCCAGCTCTGGACGCATCAACACATGCGCAAATGGCAGACCAAAGCCAGAGAGTGACTTCGAGTTGGTAATGATGTCAGGCGTAATGCCTGCATGCTCAAAGCTGAAGAACTTGCCGGTACGACCACATCCTGCTTGGATATCATCGATAATCAGCAGAATATCATGGGCTCGGCAAATACTTTCCAGACGCTTCAGCCACTCCAGGCCTGCCACGTTGATACCGCCCTCGCCTTGCACGGTCTCAATAATAACACCAGCTGGAACGTCCAGGCCGCCGGATTTGTCGCCCAGCAGTTTTTCAAAGTAATCCAGCGTGTCGGTATGCTCGCCCATGTAGCCATCATAGGGCAGGAAGCTGGCACCCTGCGTCGGGATACCCCCCGTGGCTTCACGGAACTTACGGTTACCGGTGGTAGCCAAAGCGCCCATCGTTACACCGTGGAAGCCATTGGTGAACGTCACGATGTTGTGACGGCCTTTAGCAACACGGGCCAGACGAATAGCGGCTTCGACAGCGTTGGTGCCAGTCGGCCCCGGTAGATGTACTTTATAGTCAAGACCGCGTGGCTTGAAGATTACTTCTTCAAGCGTTTCTAAATAATCGCGCTTGGCATTGGTCCACATGTCCAGACCGTGCACAACACCGTCCGTTGACAGGTAATCAATCATTGCCTGCTTCATGTGCGGATTATTGTGGCCGTAGTTAAGCGTGCCCGCGCCGGCGAGGAAATCAATGTACTCACGGCCGTTCTCATCGGTTAGGCGCGCATTTTGCGCTTTGGTAAACACCACCGGGAATGAACGAGAATAAGTACGTACATTGGATTCCATGCGTTCAAGCGTCTGGGTCTGCATTGCGACCTCCTTGGTCAATCATTATGCCATTAGGCGTTGCTAGCCCGGAGCAACATGAGCGGGAAAAACAGTATGTTCACTACATGCTATTGACAATTAAATGCACGTATTAGATTCGGTCTGTTTGGAACGGACCGATACGAACCAGGTTTTCCGGGTCATGCTCCCCTCCGAGCTGTTCGGTAGAGAAATATTCGCGGCTATTGAGCGGCGCATGCCAGCGCGCGGCCAAGCGACGAAATAAGCCCCAAGAGGCTAGATTGTCTGGCGTAATCGTAGTTTCAAGGTGATGCACATCATCAAGCTCGGGGCGGGACATAATCGCCTCGACCAAGCGGCGCGCAAGCCCCGTACCGCGTGCTTTTTCGCCGACGGCCACCTGCCATAAGAAATAAGTATCCGGGGCATTATCCTTCACATAGCCCGATACAAAACCAACGATTTCACCCTCTTCATTGGTAGCGACTGCACAGGTATCACGAAACTGTGTAGCGAGTAACAAATAGGCGTAGGCAGAATTCACATCCAGCGGCGGGCAGGCTTTGATAAGCTCGTATACGCCCCAGCCATCATCCGCATTAGGTTTGCGAATAAACAGCGGTGTCTCTGCATGACCAACGACGGCATCGGCCACTGTAGGCCTGGCCAAGTCCGCAGAGGGGGTAAACGGTTGTATGGGCGTACTCATAGTTATGCTTCGCTGTAGCGAATTTGATGATCATTATAACAGCTGATTATGAGCAATTCAAAAGCCATATTATTCACCACCCTACTTTCCATAATTTTTTGTTATGAGAGGCGACTTGTTAGCTATCTGCTCGCGCTCAGATCCGTCGTTACTGGTTTAGAATAGCCCAACTCGCCGACAAAAAAAGGCGTGCCAATGGGCACACCTAAATCAGTCTTCACAGGCGATGTCTTCACGGGCATCCAGCGCTCGTCGCAAGGCAACATAAGCAACGGATCAAGTACGCGTGAGCGTACGCATGGTGACGAACTCCTCTGCTCCCGTTGGGTGGATACCCACAGTGCGGTCAAAGTCATACTTGGTAAGGCCTGCCCTTACCGCGATAGCTATACCCTGAATGATTTCACCTGCGTCGTCGCCCACCATATGAGCCCCGACCACCACATCAGTGGCATCGTCTACCACCAATTTTATTAAGGTGCGCTCTTGGCTACCCGACAAAGTGTGCTTCATAGCCCGAAAATTGGTGCTATAAACGCGGATATTGGTGAATTTTTCACGAGCCGCCTCTTCGGAGAGCCCTACCGTACCGATGTTAGGGTGACAAAAAACAGCGGTTGGAATCGTGGTGTAATCGAGCGGCTGGGGAACGGTATCGGCAAAGTGGACATCCACCAGCTGCATCGCTTCTGCCAAAGCCACTGGCGTCAGTTCTGGGCCGGCGATTAAGTCGCCTAGCGCAAGAATCGACGGTTGCGCCGTTTCAAAACGCTCGTTGACAGGGATCTTGCCCTGCTCATCCAGGTTAATACCCAGCGCCTCCAGACCCAGGTCTTTGATATTAGCTTTGCGCCCAGTTGCCGCCAGTACCACATCGACTTCCATTACCTGCCCATCGGTGAGATGAACGTTGTAGGCATTCTGGGTGGCTTCAATACGCTCAATATTGGTGTTGAAGTGAAGATTGACCCCCTTTCTTTCCATTTCGGCACAGGTGAATTCACGAACCTGTTGATCAAATCCTTTCAAGAACAGTTCGCCACGGTAGATAAGGTGTGTCTCACTGCCAAGCCCGTTGAAAATACTGGAGAACTCGACTGCGATGTAACCACCACCCAAAACTAGAAAGCGTTTGGGAAACGTATCAAGATCAAAGATCTGGTTGGAGTCCAGCGCATATTCACTACCCGGAAAATCGGGCACCCATGGCCACCCGCCCGTGGCCACCAGGATTTTTTCTGCGCTTATCGAAATATCGCCATGCTCTCCGCTCAACGTCACCGTATTCGCATCAGCCAGCCGAGCCCGTGCATTAAAGAGCGTTACCCCGGCACCCTCCAGCATCCGCTGATAAATACCGTTTAGCCGTTTGATTTCGCTTATTTTATTATCTCGCAGCGTCGCCCAGTCAAAGCTTGCAGGGCCAGGCAACCGCCAGCCAAAACCGGCCGAGTCATCAAAGCTATCTTGAAAATGGGCGGCGTATGAGTAAAGTTTTTTGGGCACACAGCCAACGTTGACACAGGTACCGCCCAGGTATCGGTCTTCGGCAATCGCCACTTTGGCACCGGTGGCGGCTGCCATACGCGCAGCACGTACGCCGCCGGAGCCTGCACCAATCACCAGGAGGTCATATTCGTATTCGGAAACGTCTGCCATCGTTTGCTCCTGTGAAGTTAAATATTCCTACCCCTGACGGCCGAACAAGGATATTGACCTGACTGTCGGGGGAGGTTAAAACCATTTGCTGCTATTTTATACTGTTCAATCCCTTATACTTACTAAGATTTATTATTCCGCTTCTCGATCAGCGACTTAACTCTATTTAATCTTGCTGGAGACTCTATGTCTGACTCTATTGCGACGCTACTCGATAACAATCGTGCCTGGGCTGAGCGCATGTGCGAAGAGGACCCCGACTACTTTAAACGGCTTTCGAGTCAGCAAAACCCAGACTATTTATGGATTGGCTGTTCGGATAGCCGTGTGCCCGCCAATCAAATTATTGCGCTGCCGCCTGGGGAAGTCTTCGTTCATCGCAATGTAGCGAACCTGCTCCACCATACGGATATGAATGCCCTGTCAGTGGTTCAGTACGCGGTGGATGTGCTTAAAGTCAGCCATATTATGATTGTTGGACACTATGGTTGTGGGGGTATTAAGGCCGCCATGATGGGTGGCGAATGCGGTGTGGTCGATTATTGGCTACATTCGGTTCGCGAACAGTACAACCGTCACCGTGATTCGCTAGACCATCTTCCTCTGGAAGACCAAATTGACCGTATGTGCGAGCTCAACGTTAAAGCGCAGGTGAATAGCTTGTGCCGTACCAAGATTTTGCAGCGCGCCTGGCAGCGCGGGCAGCAAATCTCGGTACATGGCTGGGTTTACGGTTTAAGTGATGGTCGCGTTAAAGACCTGAATTGCACCATCAGTGGCTTAGAGCAAGTGGAAACGCTTTACCGCATTGACCGCATACAATCAGGCGATTAAGTCTCTCTTTTAGCGCCTACTGAGACGCTAGTCGTAGCGGTAGGCGCGATGGCAGCTCTTGCAGCTAGCACCTACCTCTGAAAGTGCTCGCGCCGTGTTACGGGTATCCCCCTGTTCGGCAACCTCAACCAACTGAGTGATTTTATCCTCAAGATCAGTAAAGCCAGCGGCAAACTCATTCCACTCTTCCCAAATAGAGGCGCGCGCCTCAGAACCCCCGCCATGCGTACCTGCAATAAAGGAAGGCAGTAGCTGCTGTGCAGTCGCACGCTCTTGGAGTTCCGTTAAGCGCGGGGCAGCAGTCTCTACATCTTGATTGTTAATTAAGTCAAAACGCAGCTGACGAACCAGGCTTTCAATATCTTTGAGCTCTTGCTGGCGCCACATCACTGCGTCACGCTCGCTGGCGAACTGAGTGTCGCCAACTGTTTGAGGCATCGAAAGCTCACTAGTGGCCTCCTCGCTCGCCCAGGATAACGGCGCACACAGCAGCAGCGCCAAAGTGCTGCCTATCGCGCTACGCTTGAAAGCCCGCTTTCGGTGATAACGCTGCTGCATAATGGCTTCCTTTATAATGCGCTGGTTGGCTTGGTTAAAACTCGCTTTTAGCCTATCGGACACGTCACACCGGTGCCTTTTAAGCCGCAGTAGCCATTGGGGTTTTTATCGAGATACTGCTGATGGTAAGCCTCTGCATAATAAAACGCTTCAAGCGGTTTTATTTCGGTAGTGATTTGCCCTTTGCCTGCCTTGTCAAGCGCCTGCTGAAATGCGGACGCGCTTTGTTCAGCGGCTGCTTGCTGAGCCTCGTTGGTGGTGAAAATAGCCGAACGATACTGCGATCCAATATCGTTGCCCTGGCGATTTCCCTGGGTAGGATCGTGCTGTTCCCAGAACACCTGTAGCAGCGATTCCAGATCGACCTGCTTAGGATCGTAGACCACTCTCACCACCTCGGTGTGGCCGGTACGCCCTGTGCAGGTCTCATCATAGGTGGGGTTGGGCGTTTCACCGCCGGCATAACCTGCCGCGGTCACATAGACGCCGGGCAATTGCCAAAACAGACGTTCAACGCCCCAGAAGCAGCCCATCCCCAGCACAATCTCTTCATGGCCCTCTGGAAACGGAGGGCGCAACGAATGCCCGCTGATGGAGTGAACATCGCTGGTCTCTATAGGGGTATCACGGCCAGGCAGTACACGACTGGTACTTGAAGAAGAAAATAGCGACATATCGCCCTCACTCATTGCTGCTGTAAGATTTTTGGGTCACCGGAACGGGTAAAGGTGTAGATCAAGTCCACCGCCTGATTGGTACCCGATACGGCCTGAAGATAAAGATTACGCCACAGCGTATAGCGTAGTGTTAGTTCTGCAATCGGCGAGAAAATTCCCACGCCGTAACTAATCCTAAGGTCGTCGGTCAGTTGGCCACTGACGGCGACTTGGCTGTCATCGCCTGCGCCGGTGGTATCCAGTGTTAAGTCGTCAATGCCGAAAGCCTCGCCAATCGAGCCCACTGCGCCACCGGTGCGTCCTAACGACATACCAATCAACGCCGTGGTCAGTGCGCTATCCACCCCACCGCCAGAGGCATCCGGAGCGCGGCCCCGTAGTAGATATGAAAGTGCACGTGCTTCATTCATCGCTGGTTCAGAAAAGATCTGTACATTGGGGGCTTCGGCACTACCGGTGACACGCAGGCCAGCAGTAACGTCATCTTCAGTGACATCGGAATTACGGATGGCCTCAAAGTCGAGGGTAGGTAGCCCGGGGGGGCCGCTAAACAGTAGTTCACCGCGGCGAATGACCAAGTCTTGACCAAACGCCTGGAAGCGTCCATCAACTAAATTGACATCGCCAAATAGCTGTAATGCACCGCCACCTTGACGAATTTCTAACGAGCCTCCCAATCCGGACTCTAAGCCGTAGGCCGATATCTGCATATCACTGCCCAGCGTTAGCGTTACCAGCACATCAAGGGCCATGCCGGTAGCGGCAAGTTCATCTGCAGCGCTAGGCTCATCACCATTGGCAGCAGCACGCCGTGCCTCAATTTCTGCCTGCCGATCGTCGCGCTCGGTGATAATCACTTCATCACCGCTAGGCGTAACGGCCGACGACGGCATATCGCCAATTTCAAGTCTTGCCCAGGGCAAGTTGATATCTCCCCTTACTTGTAGTGTCTCTGGGGTCACACGAACTCGAATATCAGGCGCAGCTTCTAGACGACCAAACTGTGGCAATACGATCAGAATAGGCTCTTGAACAGCATTTAGATCGACGCCAATGCGCCAATCGTCACCGCTTGGCCAGTAAGCATCACCGGTGATTTCCAAACGCCCGCGCTCGGCCGCCAGATAACCGTCAATATCGCCCTGCTCACCGTCAAAGGAGACCAGTAACTCACCATCTTGTACGTCAACGGGAATATCAGGACCATTAACACGAATACCACGTAACCCAAGCTGGCCTTGTAAACCGGGCTGAGCGGTAGTGCCCGAAATTTGCACACTACCTGTCAGATCCCCTTCCAATTGCTCCATCCCGACGAGCATAGGGCGATAAGGTTGCAGTGAAACATCGTTTGCACGCAGCTCCCCATCTAGCTCGCCTGCCCCTAGTGGGTCATTGATCGATAAATCCAGATTTAGATCGCCTGCCTCGGCAAGGGACAGCGTTACATTGGCATCCGCTTGTGCTTGGTTAGCCTCAATCTGGGCGTCTAAATTGATTTCTGGTAGTTGCACGGGCTGACCATAATCATTGATGGCAGTGACTGCGAGTTCACTTAGCACCTGAAGATTTGCCTGCCACTGTGCACCGCCCTGGCGCCAATTAACGTTAAGATCCGCCGTTGTGTCGCCTTCTAACTGCCACTCTTCGGGTAAAAAAGGCTCCAGCATTTCCATAGGCACTTCACGTAATGAAAGCACGGCGCTGCCCTGTTGAGCAGAAGCATTTATTTGCTCTTCAGAACAAACCAGACCGCCCTGCTCACGGCGTAGGCAGAAGGGTGAAAGGTTCGCCTGACCGCTCGCCAAGTTGTAACGAAGATCCAAAGGTGCTTCAAGGCTAATATCGCCCGCTTCGGAAATGATTTCCAGTGGCGTTACCCGAGCCTGATACAATTGATTCGGCTGATCAAAACGCCCATCAAGGGCGAGTTGCGCGCGACTTAATACGTTGTTGTCCGTACCCTGGGCATTAAGCTCAAGACGGTGCTCTGAGAGATGCCCGGCTAAAGTTACGTTCATGGCAGACAGCGCTTGGCCACCGGCATTGACGTTTTGTAGAGCCAGTTGCACATCAAGGGCAGGATCATCGATTCCCTGCACATTGGCATTTAGCGTGAGCCTTTCAATGCGATTTTCGCCGAAACGCACGCCATCACCTTGTAAGTCAGCCAGCAATTGCGGCTGATCAAAGCTACCGCTAGCCTTCAGCGTTCCCACAATGTTGCCCGCCAGATCCGGCGAGAGGGTTTGCAGCTGGCGTAGCGCAATGTCGGCATTTAACGACATCGCCTGTTCGCTGATTTGGCCTGCCGCTTCCAGACGGTTATCCCCCTGGGTAAACAGCAACTGTTTAATATCCAACTCCATATTGCTGTTGGCGTCCAGAGCTGCCTGCAGTGTTAGGGGGTAGTCGCGCAGGACACCATCAATCGCCAAGTTGGGTACACTGACAGCCCACACGGCACCTTGCGGGCTCTCTTGCTGGAACAGGGAAAACTCAATATCGCCATTCAGACTGCCGTCTAACTGATCCACGAAGTGGGAAGGGTCAAACTGATCCAAACGGATACTCGCATTAACCTGCAAGGGAGCTAACCAGCTAACGGTGCCTTCACTGCGCAGGGAACTTTCGCCTACGATCAGGTTAAGCGGCTGCCAGCTAAAGTGTTCAAGGTCTCCCTCACCGCTGACGTTAATCTGGGTACGCGGCACGCTGGGGCCCTCAGCGGCCAGCGCGAGCTGAGCGCTATACTCACTTAGGCTTCCGGTCACCTGTAAATCCAGCTCATCGACCACATAAGGGTTGATGGTCCCATCGCCGTCGGCTTGCGCCGTTTCATCAACGGCTAGCGGCCACTGGACCCGGTCACTTTGTAACTGCACTTGAAATGGCAGCGTGGGGGCTAGCGCGTCTACTTGGCCGTATAACGACGCGTTTACCGCGCCGGATGCTTCCAGCCGTGCTTCAAGTGCGTCGAGTGGACCAGACAGCGTTAATGTCAAGGTCTCGCCATCGAGCTCAGGAAACCTCTCAGCTAAAAAAAGTTCTACGTTCAAACGAGCTTCAAGTGGGTAACTGCCGCTTAAAGTCGCCTTTGCGGTTAATTCAGCCTCGACGTCTGGCGTAACGACAGCAAGCTCGGTTAACTCAACGCGGTCGCCCTCGGTCATCAGTCCAAGCTGAAGGCGTTCCACTTGATACTCAGTGGCGCCTTCCAGGCGAAAATCGTTAAGCGTAAATTCGGGTATTTGAATATCCACCGGCAAGGTAATGTCAGGTAATTCCAACCGTTCTCGTGTTTCTAACTGCTCTTCTAGCGACTCTACTGCCAGTACGGCCTCGTCTTGCGGTTCGCGGAGCAATATAGCAGCATCGATAGCCTCAGCAGAAAGTGGTGTTTCAGTGGCTTGCGTTAGTAACACGCCTGCCGATGGCGGCAAATAAAGGCGAGGTTGCTCCAAGTGGGTCGGCTCAAGTCGCACTTGATTGCCTTCAGCAACAGCCGCTGAGCTTAACGAGCGCCATGCGACCTCGGTGCCGTCGGCAAGGCGTAGGCTGACATCTTCAAGCTGTAGCGAACGTAACTCGATCGGGAAGGGAAAACGAATAGCGAGTGGCGACCCCTCCTCTTCTGGCGGCGGCTCCTGTTCGCCCGATGCGCCTAAACGCACATTAGCGCCTACCACGCGGAGCGTGTCGATGCATAACCGGCCCGACAGGACGCAGTCATCCGCCCACGCAAGCTCAAATTCATCCACGGTGATACGGGTTTCACCCAGCTGCAGTTGGAAATCTTCGATCAGAAAATGATCAAGCAGCCCACCTTCATGGCCTGCATAGGTGAATAAGTCCCGCTGCTCCCCCTGCGAGAGCAATACACCAGTGCCCCAAGGCGATAACGCTACCCCAACAAGCAGCGCCGTAATCCCAAACAGCCAAATTGGCAATACGATAATCAGGCGCAAAAAGCTCCATAATAGAAGCCAGGTACGGTATTTGGGTGATAGTCGCTGGCGCTTATCAGACGTCGCTGTTTCAACCTGAGACAAATCTCTCTCCTAGAATTCCGGTCCGATGGAAAAGTGCAAACGCCAAGCGTCTTCGTGGTCAAAAGGATGTGCGATATCAAAGCGAATTGGTCCGACCGGTGAAACCCAGCGCACCCCGGCGCCGGCGCCTGTTTTCAAATCGTTAGGTCCCCAGTTATCAAACGCATCGCCATTGTCCACGAAGGTGGCTGCCCACCAACCCCCAGTGACACGCCGTTGATACTCAAGGGTTGAGGTCAGCAATTGTTGGCCGCCCCGTAGCCGCCCTTCTTCATTGCGTGGCGAAAGGCTTTCATAGGAGTAGCCGCGCACACTGCGGTCGCCACCGGCAAAAAAGCGTAGCGAAGGTGGGATTTTGGCAAAGTCATTGGTTTCGATGGCGCCTAAGCTAACCCGCGCCAAGAAGCGGTTATCATTGCCAATAGTGCGAATCCATTCCGTATCGGCCGTAACGCGTGTGAACTGTGCATCAGACCCCCAAACCTTATCCGAGTACTCTAAAGAGAGCTGCTGACGGTCGCCCCATAAGGGAAAGCGCTGAGGGCGTGTCCGGGTTCGCGACCACTGAATACCAGGATAAAACAGCCATACTTGATCGGCTTCGCCCCCCTGTTCGAAGTCTTCATAAGTAGTACGGAAGTACAGAGTTTGAACCCAATCGTTATCAAACTCCCAGCGACGAGCCACTTCAACGGTGCCTTCTAATGATTGGGTATCACTATCGTCAATATTACGGATACCGTATTGCAGCTGGTAGCTATCGCGCAGCGGGTCTTCTAGCGGAACGTTATATACCCCGGTAAACCGCTGCTCCGGGGAGGATAAATAGAGGTCGTGGTCAAGACTATGACCATAACGATTGATCCATGGTTGTTCCCAACCAAAACGCAGACGGGGCCCCACATCGGTAGCGTAGCCAATGCCGACTTCAAACTGGTGGCGATCAGCAGGCTCCACACTGACATCAATAGGTAACTGCGTATCACTGGGCTTATTGATGCTTAGTGCACTGGTTAAAGCTGCGCCGGTGACTCGTGGGCGCTCTGGTTGGGAAGCAGTCGCCTCGCTCCACCAGGCGTCTCCACCACCAGGCGGAGAAATCACCAGCTCTTGCGCTGTTTCAAGTCTCGGCCGCACTGACACTGAGCTAAACCAGCCGGTTTCTGCAAGTGATTGGTTATAGTCAGTTAGCGTTTGCGCTAGATAGGGATCGCCTCTTTCAAACGGCTGTATACGGAGTAATCGGTCGATCTCTATGTGGCTACCCGTTATTAAAGTCTCTCCAAACTGGTAGCGGGGGCCGCTGTCAAAATCCATATAGAGGCGCGCACTTTGTAAATACGGACGGACTTCCATACGCCGATCCGTAAAGCCCCAGTCAAAGTAACCGCGCTCGATAGCCAAACCAGAAAATTGACCACGCAGCCGCTCCCACGGGGCATGCCGCAGTGCGTCACCCTCTTCTAGCGGGAAGTCTTCTACTGCTTGTTGAAACGGTGGGTCGTTACTGGCATCGCCTTCGACATTAATTGATAAAATTTCAATTTCAATTTGAGGCCCTGGCTCAATCTCAAGCGATACAAGCTCATTGTCGGTGTGCTCAAAAGTAATATCAGGCTCATAATACCCATACACACGCATGGCTTCTTCAGTACGTTGACGAACCTCACCTTCTAAACGCGCTTCGGTGTATTGCTCAGCCTCTACGTTCTGTAGATAGGCTTGAATATTACTTTCGACTTCATCGGAAACACCCGTGATGCTCGCCTCTAACGCCCATACCCCATGTGATGCATAAAATAGTGGTAGCACTACCAACACTGTGCGACCGGTGGCTGAAGTCCATCGCCGTTGTCTTCCCATACATTTTTATCCTAACCTAAATCAGCGGCTTCATTATCTAGTCATTTCAAAGGCTTATAGAATATTCTTCGGCACTAGAACGCATCAACGCGATACAACTATCCTGACTACCTTTTAACGTAGCATTTCTAACTGGGCACTAAAGGCAAGCTGTGCCTGACGGACTTGTCGAACATCACTCTCTAGCGAATTCAATCGTTGCGACCATTCCTGCTCTAATGCCGCCAGAGCATCTTGATCCGGTGACACTTCAACCTCAGCAACAGAAGCCTCCAGCTCATCAAAGCGCGACTCAATGGCATTTCTTTGCGCTGATAACTGCTCGTCCCAATCACTACTAATGTTACTGATCTGACTATCCAGTACGGACAGGCGTTGTTCGGTCAGTTGCTCAAGGTGGGACACTTCCTCAATCAAGTTTTGCCGTCCTGAGGTTCCAGCCTGTTCCAGGGCATTCAATGATTCCCGCATCGCCAACAGTTGACTGTCGCGCAACTCTGCTTGCTCATTAAGCTGGTTCAGCTGCTGCAGCAACGAATTGATCGAATCACTAGAGGCCATGTCCTCATTCATTGTTAGCAGACTGTACAACTCTTCGCGAGTATCGGTCAGCGCAATGGTCAGCTGCTCTTGCTCTTGAAAAAGCGTCGACATCTGAGCTTGTACAAAGGTTATCGCATCTTGTACATCGGTGTCATCCGAATCCAAGCGAGCATGAACATTGGACACTTCGCCGCTTACCCGATGTAACTCATTTAACAGTCGTTCACGTTCGTACCAAAGTCCAGCCGCCGCCGCACCCAATAGGGCAATGATTAATAACAAGCATAGCCATAGCGGCCACAAAGTAGGCCCCTTTCGGTGGCGCAAATGCTGCGCCGACAAGCTTTGATCCACATCGGGTACGATACGAGAGGATGCAGTGGCGTCTGGCATAACAGTTCCTCAGAGAGTCTTCGGGTCAGCACGACGGCCTATCCCGCGATACATTAATCCACAGCTGGCAACAAATTCAGGATCGTAAATATTGCGTCCATCTAATACGAGCTTAGCGTTTAATAACGAGCCCAGCCGATGCCAGTCTGGGTTCCAATAGGTTTTCCATTCCGTTACCAACATCAGTACATCGGCGCCTTCACAGGCTTGGTAGGGGTCATGAGTAAAGGTGCGTAAATCTTCGCGCTCGCCTACCAGAGCATGGAGAGCTGGTACGGCGGCAGGGTCGTGTAGCTGAACCTTAACTCCCTGCGCCCAAAGTGCTTCAAGCAGCGTTAATACGGGCGCGTGGTCAATGCGTGCAGTGCCGGGCTTGAACGCAGCTCCCCAAATCGCCACGGTTTTTCCGGCCATTTCGCCGGAAAAATGGGACCACAGCTTGCGGAACAGCGTCTCTTTTTTCTGTTCGTTAATATCCATTACCTGCTCAAGCAGCGCTGAATACCGGCCACTCTGCAGTTGCACATCGGCCAAGCGAATCAAATCGCGGGAAAAGTTAGGGCCTCCAAAACCGCACCCAGGGTACAGGTACTCAAACCCGATACGCGAATCGGCCCCCATCCCCTGGCGGACATGTTCGACGTCCACGCCTAGAGTATCAGCCAAACCGGCGATTTCATTCATATAACTGATACGCGTGGCCAACATGCCGTTAATGGCCAGCTTAGTTAACTCCGCAGCGCGGCGAGGCATACACTGAAACACTTCGCTACGCCGATTAAAGGCGCGTAATAGCTCTCTGGTAACTTGCTCTCCTGTCGCATCATCGCAGCCTAGCAAGCGCCGGGTTGGGCGTGTGAAAGAGTCCCATGCACGACCTTCTTCTAACGTATCGGGCAGTGCCACACTGGAGTGCTGAGCCCCCATTAACGTATGCAGGCGTTCGGTCTCGCCTACCGGAAACGTTGAGTTATTGATCAGCACGATGCCTTGCTGATCCGCTAATAACGGGTTCTCAAGTAGTGCTCTCGCCTCTGAGCGTTGACTAGGTGACAAGCCCAGCCAAATCACTTCTGGAGTAGCAGCATCTTTAAGTTGCTCAATGACCTGCAGCGTACCCTCTGCCAAGCCCTGCTCAAGATGGGTCATTAAATGAGGTTCGCTGCGTAACCAATCAACCTGTGACAGTGCTGACCAAGGCGCATCCGCATGGGGCAACCACTGAACCTGATGTCCCACCCAAGCCAACGCAGCGGCTGCCGTCGCTGCACTTAATTCGCTACCGTAAAGTAACACCCGCATACATTACGCTCCCTGGTGGTAACGTGATAGCAAGGTTTGAAAAGCTTCTCCAAACTCTGGGTGACGGCGCGCATAGGCGAGCGTGGCTTCAAGATAACCCAATGGATGGCCACAATCGTAGGTGATACCTTGCATGCGATATGCCTGAACACCGGACTGTCCGCGCAGCGTCTCCAGCGCATCGGTCAGCTGAATTTCGCCACCGGCACCGGGCGCTGTTTTTTCCAGTATTGAGAAAATGCTGCCTGGTAACGCATATCGACCTATTACCGCTAGATTTGAAGGGGCAGCATCTCGCTTAGGTTTTTCCACCATGCCAGCTAAATCTGCTGACTCATTTGCCGCGGGCACATCACCGGCGGGTGCCACAATGCCATATTTCTCTACCTGCTCCCACGCCACCTCTTCTACCATCAGCTGCGCTGTTTTATGTTGATCAAACGCCGCCAACATGCCGGCCAAATCGGTTGCAGCATTGGCGCTGTTATCTACCAACACATCGGGCAGCAGGACTGCAAACGGTTCGTCGTCGCCAATGATCGGACGAGCACAAAGCACGGCGTGTCCAAGCCCTAACGGAACGCCCTGTCGAATGCTGATGATATTGACGTCATCAGGAACCAAATCACGTAACACCTTCAATAATTCATGCTTGCCCTTTTTTTCGAGGCTAGATTCCAGTTCAGCATGGGTATCGAAGTGATTTTCGATAGCGCTTTTATTGCTGCTGGTGACCAATACAATTTCGCGAATGCCAGCAGCAATCGCCTCTTCGACAACGTACTGAATGACTGGCCTATCGACAATCGTAATCATCTCCTTGGGAATTGCTTTTGACGCTGGCAAGCAGCGGGTACCAAACCCAGCAACAGGAAGTACAGCTTTACGAATCATAGAGAGGTCCTTTTCATGCGTTCCGACACAGGAGTGGTTAGAATGTCCATAATACTGAAGGCGTGAGTGGATACCACCTCGCCAATGGCGATAACGAGTGCGAATAGGCAATTACCAGTCATTAGTCGCCAACGTTTATCGCTCAATGCTTTATGACAACGGGAGCCACAATATGCAAGCGACACCACAGGATAGCACTGCTGATCATACTCAAGGCAATGTCGATGCAGCGGAAGTTGCCAAATTTGAAGCACTTGCTAGCCGCTGGTGGGATACTCAGGGCGAATTTAAACCGCTTCACGATATCAACCCTCTTCGTCTTGATTTTATTGATGCACGTGCGGGTTTAGCGGGTAAAAAGGTGCTTGATGTAGGCTGCGGCGGCGGTATTTTAAGCGAATCCATGGCCAACCGCGGTGCTACAGTTACCGGTATCGACCTTGGTGAAGCGCCTTTGGCGGTAGCTCGACTACACGCAGAAGAGCGTGGCGTTCAGATTGATTATCAGCATATCAGCGTGGAAACCATGGCCGTTCAAAAGCCGGGGTTTTATGATGTTGTCACCTGTATGGAGATGCTAGAACACGTACCCAACCCTGCCTCCGTCATTCGTGCCTGCAGCACTCTTGTTCGCCCGGGGGGGTATGTATTTTTCTCCACGCTTAATCGCACTCCCAAGTCATATGCGTTCGCCATTTTAGGCGCCGAGTACGTACTTAGACTGCTGCCTAGGGGGACACACAATTACGCAAAATTTATTCGCCCTTCTGAAATGGCGGCTTGGTCGCGTGCCAGTGGCTTAGAAGTACGTGAACAGACAGGGCTGACGTACAATCCGCTTACGCGTCACTATCGCTTAGTCAGCCATGATGTATCAGTCAATTACATGATGTACTGCCGTAAGGTGAGCGATTAAATGCCGATGCAAGCACCTCAAGCAATACTTTTCGACCTGGACGGAACGTTGGTAGATACGGCCCCCGATTTGGCAGAAGCGACCAATGCACTGCGTGCTCACCATGGGTTAGCGCCGCTACCCTTTGAGGTAATTCGCCGCCAAGTCTCTAATGGCGGCAGTGCGCTGGTTACGCTAGCGCTGGGCTTAGAGGCCTCTGCTGATGGACACAATCAAGCACGCCAGTTTCTGCTTGATGCTTATGAGCAAGCCGTAGCGGTACACAGCCGGGTTTTCTCGCCGCTTGATGTGTGGCTACAAGAGTGGCACGGCGATCAGCGGCCTTGGGGGATTGTCACCAACAAACCGCGCCGCTATACCTTGCCGCTACTAGAAGCTCTGCTGCTGCAGCCTGGCGCACTGCTATGTGCGGATGATCTCAGCGTTAAAAAGCCAGCACCTGAACCGCTTTGGGAAGCTGCCCGCCGCCTTGGCGTTGACCCTAAACATTGCTGGTACATTGGTGACCATGTGCGTGATATGGAGGCCGCCGCCGCCGCCGGTATGACCGCTGTCGCGGTTGGCTATGGCTATATCAGCGAAGAGGATGACTACCAACAGTGGCCCGCTGATATTTGGTTTGAAGAGTGTGCGGCGCTGGTCGATGCCCTAGGCGAGTTCAAGCTCTAGACAAGCATGATGGCGGGCGGGCATCGACGCGTTTTTCAAAACAAACGGTTATGTACGGGGAGGTTGGGCATCTAGCTTTTGCCCGCTGGTGCCTGCGCTGTCTGGCCCCATTAGCCACAGGTAGGTCGGCATAATCTCTTCCGGCGTACGCAGTGTGAAGGGATCTTCGCCGGGAAACGCCGTACGTCGCATTTGGGTGCGTGTGGCGCCTGGGTTAAGTGAATTCACCCGAATATGTGACTGATTACTCAGCTCATCAGCCAATACGTCGACAAAGCCTTCAGTGGCAAATTTAGAGACGGAATAAGCCCCCCAGTAAGCACGCCCTTTCCGCCCAACGCTGGATGACGTGAAGATAATGGAGGCATCTTCAGACTGTTGCAGCAGGGGTAACAGTGCTTGAGTCATCCAGATAGGGCCATTGATATTAACCTGCATCACTTGTTGCCAAAGTTCAGGATTGTATTGCTCAAATGGCGTGATCCGGCCTAGCAAACCCGCGTTATGTAGCAGACCATCTAAGCGACCAAACTCTTTGTCCAGCGTTTCGGCCATATCATGAAAATCTTTGAGCGTGGCGCCTTCAAAATTGAGTGGAAAAATCGCAGGCTGAGGCCCGCCTGCCGCTTCTATTTCGTCGTAAACACGCTCTAATTTGGCAATGGTGCGCCCCAATAGAATCACGGTGGCCCCATGCTGCGCATAGCTTAATGCTGCCGCGCGGCCAATCCCGTCTCCTGCGCCGGTTACCAACACGATGCGATTTTCCAATAGGTTGGGCGCTGGTTGATAGTCGATCTTGCAGCTCATGCTGATTCCTTGAAACTATTCTTAGAAGCGATAAAGAGCAAAATTTAACTTGCTGATTGGCGTAAAAAATCACTGGCAAGGCCCGCGGCACTGCTTTGCGGGTAATCGTCACGCACTCGCTCAAGTAACTCACGGCTACGCTCCGCTTCGCCTTGACGCGCTTTCACTAAACCTAACTTATAGATCGCATCAGGTACTTTGCTGCTACCGCTATACTCGTCAATAACGCGGCTAAACGCTTGGTCAGCAGCGTCCAACTTGCCTTCAGCCGAATATAACTCACCCAGCCAATAGTGGCCATTGGCCGTTAAACTGGAATCAGGATGATCATTGACAAAGGCTTCAAACGCCGCGATAGCTTCCTCAAAACGGCGTGCTTGAACATGCGCAAAGGCCGCTTGGTAATCGGCTTGCACCTCTTCACTCACATTGCGAGTAGAGGGCGCGTTAACCACTTCCTCGGCCGCTTCAGGTTCAACCGCTGGGGTTGATTGCTCAATCTGCGTTGGCCCACTGCTCATCAGCCGGTCTTCAATATCGAGATACTGCTGCTGTGATTGACGACGCAGCTGCTCCAACTGGTGGCGCAACTCTTCAATCTGACCGCGCAGTTGTTGGATTTCCTGCTGATGCTCCTGTACCTGGTTAAATAACACCAGATTACCGCTGGAAGCTTCCTGACGCTGCGTCTGCTGATAGAAGCTGCTGCTGGAAGCGTCAGAGTTGGAAAGATCTTGGACGAGCGGCTGTTGAGCGACGGCCATTAAAGGCAATACGGACAGCGGGAGCGCTAAGGCTCCCGCACCGCACAGCCTCTCAACGTAACGCTTGAGACTGTGATTCATAATGACTCCGTAGACGTAAACGGCGTGCGATAAGCCGCACGCCGAATTCATCAGTGGTTAAGCATTCAATCGTTAAATGCTCAGTAATTAAATGCTCAATAGTTAAATACAACACGACGGTTCTGCGAGTAGGCGCTCTCGTCCTGACCATTAACGGCCGGACGCTCTTCACCATAGCTAACAACGCTCATTTGTGAAGGAGAGACACCCTGAATGTTCAGGAACCGCTCTACAGCATTAGCACGACGCTCACCCAACGCCATGTTGTATTCACGAGTTCCGCGCTCATCCGTATGCCCATGCAGAACCATCTGAGCACTCGGGTTGGCACGCAAGTAGCGTGCATGCGACATTACGACAGACTCATACTCGCTCTTGATCGTATCTCGGTCGTAATCGAAATAGATGGTGCGTACTTCTGGAATACGCGAATCAGCCTGCTGGCCCGAGCTAGAACCAGAGCCTGAGGAAGAACCATATTGACTTCCCGTACCTGTACCAGAGGTGCTGGAACCGGTAGTACTGCCATCCTGGCTACCGTACGAGTCACCGTCCTGGGTTCCGCCGGTGCTGGAACAGCCAGCGATTGCCACGATAGATAGCGCTGCTGCTAATGAGCGAGCCAACGGTTTAAGTTGCATAATCAGACTCCTTGCCTGAAAACTAAAAATTTCGATGTAAATCAGTTGTGTCGATCAATTTAAGAAGGGTGACCAAGCTGGGTCACGTACATCGCCCTGTGCTGATGGCAGCCTAAAAGATGAGCGACCATCGGCAGAAACAGCACTTAGCACCCCACTGTTACCCTGTTGGGTAGCGAAGATTACCATGGTCCCGTTCGGCGCAACACTAGGAGATTCATCTCTTGTTGATTCACTTAAGATTACTAAGCGATCGCCGCTTAAATCTTGTCTTGCCACTTGGTAACCGCGGCTAGAGCGGTGGATCAAGAATATCTGTTCCCCGTCTGGTGAGAAGCGTCCACGGGCATTGTAATTACCTGTATACGTCAAGCGTTCGGCTTCTCCACCGCCCATCGAGTACTGGTAAAGCTGGGGACCACCGCTGCGATCAGAGGTAAATAGCAAACTACGACCATCAGGTGCCCAAGCGGGCTCAGTGTCAATGCTGTTATTGTTGGTAATACGCTCTACGGAGCGGTTAGCCACATCCATAATATAAATTTCTGGCTGGCCGTCTTTGGAGAGAGACATCGCGATACGGCGACCATCTGGTGACCACGCTGGCGCGCCATTGATACCATCAAATGACGTTGCTTTTATCCGCTGGCCGGTTGCTACATCCTGAATATAGATAGCTGGGCGCTCAGTTTCAAACGAGACATAAGCAAGCTTGGTGCCATCCGGTGACCATGCGGGCGACATAATAGGTTCGTCAGAGGTCAATACCTGCTCACTGCGACGTCCATCGGCGTCGGCAACGTACAGGCCGAACTGCATGTTGTCTCCAACACCTTGTGCGGTGACATAGGCAATTTTAGTTGAAAACGCACCACGAATATCAGTAATCGCTTCAAAGATTTGGTCACTAATATAGTGAGCGGCACCGCGTAGGTCATTACCTCTCACCGTTACGGTTTCGCCAATCATCCGCCGCTGGCCGCTAATATCCATCAGCTCAAACTGTATTTCAAAACCGCCGCTGGTCTGTTCTGCCCTACCTACGACTAAGTAGCGTACGTCTAATGAACGCCAAGTATCGAATTGAACATCGTCAGATTGATTGGGCTGTTCAAACATCGCGCTACGCTCTAGCGGATCAAAATAGCCACTACGGTCAAGATCATCCTGGACAATCTGCGCAACATCTTCGGGCATCCCGTCTGAACCTGCGAACGGTACTACGCCAATAGGCAGTGCTTGATCGCTGCCTCGCGTGATTTCAATGGTTAAATTGGCACTCGCTACACTGCTGACTAGCAGCAGCACACAGAACAACCACACTTTGCTCAAGCTTTGCATCAGCGAACATCCCCCGGGGTAAATCGCAGATTAAACTGACGTAAATTACGCTGCTGATCGGCTGGTAAATCTCGCAATTCACCAAACGGTGCAGCATGTTCCACGGCCTGCATCACAGACCGGTCAAAAGCACTATCGCCGCTGGATGTCACGATCGATGTTGCCAATACTTCTCCAGACGGTCCTAGCCTCACTTGTAGGGTAGCACTCATCGAATCACTTGCACCGGCAGGAATCAACCACGCCTGCTCAACAGCGCGACGGACAATATTGATAAAGCTATTGGCTGCCTGCTCGGCCTGCTGAGCATTGGCCGCGGCTTCTGCTTCACCCGCCAGCTGTCGCTGCATGGCCTCCTCTGCGGCTTCTGCAGCCTGGCGTTGGCGCTCTGCTTCGGCTTCGCGCCGCTGCTGCTCTTCTGCTTCACGTTGACGCTGAGTTTCCGCCTCTCGCGCTCGCTGAGCCGCCTCCTCTTCACGAAGCTGCTCTTCTTCTGCTTCACGCTGACGTTCGGCTTCTGCTTCTTCCTGGCGCTGCTGCTCTGCTGCTTCACGTTCACGTTCGGCCTCTTCCTCTTCACGGCGCTGCTGCTCTGCCGCTTCACGCGCACGTTCGGCTTCGGCCTCTTCCTGGCGTTGCTGCTCGGCAGCCTCTTGCTGACGCCGCGCCTCTTCGACTTCACGTTGACGCTCAGCAGCGGCTTCCGCCTCGGCCTTGCGTTCGGCAGCTTCAGCGGCTTGTTGCTCAGCCTGCTCTTCCACTTCTTGAGCCCGGCGTTCGGCCTCTGCTTCAGCTGCCTCTCGCGCGGCTTCTAATGCTTGCGCCTCCTCTTCGGCTGCCTGTCGGGCAGCTTCTTCGGCCGCTTGCTGTTCGGCGGCGGCTTGCTGTTCACTGGCCGACGGCTCTTCTGGTGCATCGGGCTCAGTAGGCGCTTCAGCCGGTGCATTCATCGCCGCCTGTTGTTCCGTTGCCTGCTGTGCCTGATCGGTAAACGTTTTCGTACTCACCAGCGTTGCCTGAACAATCGAAGAGCTATCGGGCTCCGCGTTGCGGGTCGGCAAACTGATTAAGCTAAACACGACAATCGAAATGTGCACAGCTATCGCCAGAACAGTCGGCCACTTATAGTCGACATCTTGAGGATCACGCGGTGAATTTACTGTCATGCGCGCGCGGCCCTTACCCATCTTGCGGCGGCTCAGAAAGCAGCCCCACGTTAGCCACACCAGCACCTTGTAACGTGCTCATCAAGACAACAATTTGTCCATAGGCCACATTGCGGTCACCACGCACCATTACTGGCGTGCCGGGACTTCGCTCTAAGATCGTGGTTACCCGCGCGGCCATCTCATCCAAAGAGACAGAGTTAGAGTCTTCTCCCAACGTGATGAAATATGCACCCTCGCTATCAACCGAAATGACAATGGGGTCATTATCTTCCTGCGTCTCTATAGGCTGAGAGGTAACTTGCGGCAATTCAACTTGTACGCCCTGGGTTAACATGGGCGCCGTAATCATAAACACAACGAGCAGTACCAACATGACGTCAATGAAAGGGACCACATTGATCTCCGCCATTGGCTTGCCTTTACCACTGCGATTGAAAGGTCCTTGCATGGCTGTCTCCCTTAACTCGCGCTTGGCTTGCCATCACGACCTTGTAAATTACGGTGCAGGATAGCGTGGAACTCCTCGGCAAAATCCTCATATTTACCGAGTAAGCGAGAAGATGTATTGGACAAGCGGTTATAAAAAATGACCGCCGGGATAGCCGCAAACAGACCCATGGCTGTTGCTATCAATGCTTCAGCAATCCAGGGAGCAACCGTTGCGAGCGTCGCCTGCTGGGTCAGTGACAGCGCTTGGAATGACCCCATGATGCCCCATACGGTACCGAAAAGGCCGATATAAGGGCTGGCAGAAGCAACCGTCGCCAGAAACACCAAGTGTTGGGTTAGACGATCTTCTTCACGCGACCAAGCAACGCGCATACTGCGTTGTACGCCTTCCAATACAGTATCCGCATCACGGGTTTTAGGCATTAAGCGGTTAAATTCGCGAAACCCTGCTTGAAAAATATGCTCGGCACCATGGCGTGGGTCATCAGCGGGGATTTCACGATAGAGTTCATTTAAGTCGACACCCGACCAAAAAGACTCCTCAAACTGGTTGTACTCTTGCTTGGCTCGACGCATTGCAATACTACGCTGAAAAATCACCACCCAAGAGAGGATTGACCCCACCAACAGTAGCAACATCACCAGCTGCACCACGGTGCTGGCATTCATTATTAAGTGGGGAATGGACATGGTGTTATCGTTCACAGGTGCCCTCATCAATCTATTAGGGTCGGTATTGCCGACGCAGTGAGTGACCTCTTGGTTAAGAGGCCCGTATCAAAATATTAAGCGATGCTGGCCATGCTTTAGGTCGCATACGTTCGACGCTCAAGCAGGCTATCTCGACTGTGGCAGAGCAGAGGAGTTCCTCATTACGCCAAACTTGCTGGTCAAATGTCATGCGACAACGCCCAATCTCCGTAACATGGGCACTGATTTCCAATGCGTCATCCAGACGAGCTGGTTTCGCATAGTGACAGGCCAAGCGGTATACCACTAGCTGTGTACCTTCGTCTAGCAGCGTTTGCTGATTAAGGCCTAAATGGCGCAGCCATTCACTCCGTGCACGTTCCATAAACTTCAAGTAGTTAACGTAGTAGACAATGCCGCCTGCGTCAGTATCTTCCATATAAACGCGCAGCGGCAGGCGATATCCTTTTTGCTTACTAGCGCTCACGGACGGCGCTCCCCTTCCATATCGGTTTCCTGTTCATGGGGTACTCGCTCAAAGTGCAGCCACGCTTGGCGGGTAACGACACGGCCACGCGGCGTGCGCATAATCAAGCCTTGTTGAATAAGATACGGCTCGATCACATCTTCAATGGTGTCGCGCTCTTCACTAATGGCAGCGGCAAGTGAATCAATGCCCACAGGGCCACCATCGAATTTTTCGATCATTGCCAGCAATAACCGGCGGTCCATGTGATCCAATCCATGATGATCAACGTTGAGCATATTAAGCGCGGCATCAGCCATGGCGACATCGACAACGCCGTCACCTTTCATTTCGGCGTAATCACGCACTCGACGCAATAGCCGGTTGGCAATTCGCGGCGTTCCACGTGAGCGCTTGGCCACCTCAACTGCCCCTTCATGACTGGTCTTAACGCCCATTAGGCGAGCCGATCGCGACACAATTTCGGTCAGCTCTTCGAGGTTATAAAACTCAAGCCGCTGAACAATACCGAAGCGGTCGCGCAGCGGTGAGGTCAGCAACCCTGCTCGGGTGGTCGCGCCCACCAGGGTAAAACGGGGCAAGTCCAGCTTGATAGAGCGCGCGGCCGGGCCCTCGCCAATCATGATATCCAGCTGGAAATCTTCCATGGCGGGGTATAGCACTTCTTCGACCACCGGCGAAAGACGATGAATCTCATCGATAAAAAGTACGTCGCCAGGCTCTAGATTCGTCAGCATGGCGGCGAGGTCCCCCGCCCGCTCTAGTACCGGGCCGGAAGTCGACTTCATGCCGACCCCCATTTCGGTGGCAATAATATGCGCGAGCGTCGTTTTACCTAGCCCAGGGGGGCCAAATACCAGGGTATGATCCAGGCTCTCTTCGCGCAGCCTTGCGGCGCCGATAAAAATTTCCAGCTGTTCACGCACACGCGGCTGGCCAATATAGTCATCCAACCGCTTAGGGCGAATAGCGTAGTCAATGCGCCCCTCGCCTTGTTCAGGTTCAGCGGCGATCAGCCGGTCGTGTTCTAGCATAGAGGCTCTTCTTTATGACGATTCAAATGCAATCTTTACCCACGTCTAACGCAGTCAAAGCCATCCACTTAGCCGCTCATACGTTGAGTCAGGGCAGCCTTAATCAGCGACTCGGTTGACTGATTGGGGTCGATATCGGCAAGCATTTTGGCTGCTTCAGTGAGTTTATAGCCCAAGCTGACTAACGCCGCTTCTGCATCGGCAAGGCTATCGCGAGAAGATGCTCGACCACTAGCGGCCTCAAGAGGCAGTAACGCATTGCTACCGTCTTCCCACTCAGGGAAGCGATCGCGCATTTCAATAATCAGCCGCTCAGCGGTTTTCTTACCCACACCTGGCAGGGTTGTCAGTGCTTTACTGTCATCGTCACGCACGCAGCGCATAAAGGCGTCTTCATCCATCCCCGATAAAATCGCTAAAGCAAGCTTAGGCCCTACACCATTGACCTTAATCAAGGCTCGAAATAAGGCGCGCTCATGCTCTCTGCCGAAACCATACAGCAGATGGGCGTCGTCACGAATAGTGAGGTGGGTGAACAGAGAGGCATTTTCGCCGACGGCGGGAAGTGCCACCAGGGTATTCATTGACGTTTCCAGCTCATAGCCTACGCCATGTACGTCGATCACTATCCAAGGAGGTTGCTTTGCCAATAACTGGCCACTCAGACGTCCAATCATAAAATCGCTCACACTGGGGTGAATAACAAGAGAGTGAAAAACAAACGTTTACTATAAAGCGACTCTGTACAGGTGACCAGTAGTTCACCAACACAGCAAGGAATTAAAGTCGCCAGCGGCCCGTGGAGCGGCGGCGACCCCGTACTGGCGACGCAGGCGAGTCGCTACTGTTATAGGCATGAGCGTTATAAGCATGCGTTAGCGCAATGGCTAATGCATCCGCGGCATCGGCCTGAGGTGTGGCGGAAAGCTGCAGAATAGCGGTCACCATATGCTGCACCTGCTCTTTATCCGCTCCTCCTTGGCCAGTGACTGACTGCTTGATTTGACGCGCGGCATACTCGGCTAGGCTTAACCCATGATTGGCCATGCAAACCAGGGCCGCTCCTCGTGCTTGACCTAGCTTTAGTGCGGAATCAGGATTTTTGGCCATAAACACCCGCTCGATGGCGACTTGATCCGGGCAATGCAAACCGACCACTTCGCTAAGACCCGCATAAATCTGCGCCAAACGCTGCTCTAGAGCCCCTTCCGCGGTACGGATACAGCCACTCGCCACGTAGCAGGGCTTCACACCGACCACATCGATTACCCCATAACCTGTGATTCGCGATCCAGGATCGATGCCCAGGATACGGATCGTGCTGGCAGGCTTTTTTTCATCCATGTCATCGAAACTCGTGGTGGCTATATACAAAAACACCGACGCCGGGGCGTCGGTGGTAGGCACTCAAACAACCAGTTTACTCAGTGGCTGTTTCTGGCTTGGCTTTCTGGCGGAGGCGGATATTCAAATCCTTTAACTGCTCAGGACTGACTTCACCCGGAGCATTGGTCATTAAGCATGCAGCGCTTTGGGTTTTCGGGAAGGCAATAACTTCACGAATGGTTTTAGCCCCCACCATCAACATGACCAGGCGATCCAAACCGAAAGCTAAGCCACCATGGGGCGGTGCGCCGTACTGGAGCGCATCCAACAAGAAGCCAAATTTCTCTTGAGCCTCT
Organism: Vreelandella glaciei; assembly: GCF_013415125.1. GTDB lineage: Bacteria > Pseudomonadota > Gammaproteobacteria > Pseudomonadales > Halomonadaceae > Vreelandella > Vreelandella glaciei. The sequence continues at coordinate 77,828 of NZ_JACCDE010000003.1, forward strand.
TCTTCACCAATCCCCAGAATCTCGAAAACGGTGCTCTGCATGGTCTGATCGTGGATACGAATAGACCCACCGCCCAGCTCTGTACCGTTGAGCACCATATCGTAAGCGCGCGACAGAGCCTTAGCTGGATCAGCCTTTAACTCTTCTGGGCTGCAAGAGGGTGCTGTGAAGGGGTGGTGAAGCGGGCTAAGACGACCGTTGTCGTCAGCTTCAAACATTGGGAAGTCGACGACCCATAGCGGCGCCCACTCCTGCGTGTAGAGCTCCAGGTCAGCCCCTAACTTAACGCGCAGCGCGCCAATGGCTTCGTTGACGATACGTGTTTTATCGGCACCGAAGAAGATGATGTCGCCATCTTCTGCGCCCACACGATCAAGCAACTCTGCAACGATATTTTCCATGAACTTGACGATCGGCGACTGCAGACCCTCAAGCCCTTTCGCGCGCTCGTTGACTTTGATCCACGCCAAGCCTTTGGCGCCGTATATGCCGACAAACTTGGTGTATTCATCGATCTCTTTGCGCGAAAGCTTGGCACCACCGGGGACTTTCAGCGCGGCAACACGGCCATCATCTGCGCTGGCGGGACCAGAGAAGACTTTGAAATCGACCTGCTGCATAAGGTCATCAACATCGGTCAATTCCAACGGAATGCGTAGATCCGGCTTGTCAGAACCAAAACGATCCATCGCTTCCTGCCAGGTCATGCGCGGAAATTCTGGTAATTCGGCTTTCAGCACATCCTGGAACAGCTGACGAATCATGGTTTCAGTAATGCCCATGATGTCGCTCTCTTCCACGAACGACGCCTCGATATCAATCTGCGTAAACTCAGGCTGACGGTCGGCGCGTAGGTCTTCATCGCGGAAGCACTTGGCAATCTGGTAATAGCGGTCAAAGCCAGCCACCATCAACAGCTGTTTAAACAACTGCGGTGATTGCGGCAAGGCAAAGAAGCTGCCTGCGTGGGTACGGCTCGGGACGAGATAATCACGCGCACCTTCAGGGGTGGCGCGGGTGAGTACCGGTGTCTCGATATCCAGGAAGCCCTGGTTTTCGAGGTACGCGCGTACGTTGTGTGAAATACGTGAACGCAGGCGCAGTTTCTCGATCATATCCGGGCGACGCAGGTCGATATAGCGGTGCTTAAGACGCACCTCTTCACCGACTTTGCCATGCTCATCAAGCTGAAAAGGCGGCGTAATCGCTGTATTAAGTACTTCGACGTCCTTCGCCAGCACTTCAATCATGCCTGTTGGCATGTTGGGGTTTTGAGTACCTTCAGGGCGCAGCCGAACGCGTCCAGTGATGCGCAGGACATACTCACTACGGGCACGGTCGGCAGTGGCGAACGCCTCGGCGGTATCAGGGTCGACAACGAATTGAGCGATGCCATCGCGATCGCGCATATCGAGGAAAATGACCCCACCGTGGTCGCGGCGGCGATGAACCCATCCGCATACCGTAACCGTTTGATCCACCAAAGTTTCGTTTAGCTGGCCGCAATAATGGCTGCGCATGTCAAATCCTGTTCTGTTACGTGGCAATTAGTGTGTCGCGGGCGTCCCGATCCTGACTGCCGCAGCTATGCCGCGGCGCCTTTGTCGCTGGGAGTAACGCTCTTGGGGGTAGCGCTGGTATCGCTTGATTTAGCGGTATCTGCAGAAGCAGTTTTGCCGTCAGCAACCAGATTCTTTTTGCTACCCGTTTTGAAATCGGTTTCATACCAACCACCGCCGGCTAAGCGGAAGCCCGCTGCCGAGACAAGTCGTTCCAAGCCATCGCTTTGGCATGCAGGGCAATCCTTGAGAGGATCGGCACTAATTTTTTGCAATTTTTCCAGGCGATGGCCACAGGCCTTGCACTCATATTCATAGATGGGCATGTTAATGGCTCCTAAAAAGCTCAACCCTGACAAACTACGTTCTTTTAAGACCCAGTCCCGATAGATCCAGAACTGAAAGAAAAGAATAGTGGCGAACACAAACGCTGCTAGGCTGCCAATATGTGGCCAGTCGGGATAAATTCCAAGGCTGCGGTTGATAAAGCGCCGCCATTATACCCTTTTGTGACCCCTGCCGAGCAAGGTTATGCAGCCTTCGGTAACTATTGGAGAGAATAAAATGCCTCATGCGGTGATACTGGACGCACAAAGCCTAGGCCCTGAGATCAATTTAAGCGCCATTAAAGAGTCGGTCTCACACCTTGAGGTGTTTGAGCAAAGTACGACTCAGCAGGCGCTTGAGCGCCTTACTAACGCCGATATTGCGATCGTAAACAAAGTAGTGCTGGACGCTGAGACCCTGCAGCAGTTGCCTAAACTGCGATTAATATGCGTATTAGCGACAGGCCTTAACAATATCGACCTAAATACCGCCAAAGAGCAGGGTATCGCGGTTAAAAATGTTGCTGCTTACGGCACCGCCAGCGTGTCCCAGCACACCTTGATGTTAATGCTTGCGCTGGCCAATCAGCTTCCACGCTACCAGCGTGATGTCGCTGCAGGTGAATGGCAGCGCAGCGCCTTCTTCTGTTTGCAGGATTATCCTACGTTACAGCTGTCCGGCAAGCATTTAGTAATGGTGGGTCAAGGCGAACTCGGCACAGAAGTGGCGCGTCTGGCAGAGGCCTTTGGTATGCAAGTGACGTTTGCTGCTCGCCCAGGCAATGAAGCGAATGATGAGCGCCCTGCCCTGGATGAGCTACTTCCCGATGCCGATGTTATCAGCTTGCACTGTCCTTTGAGCGACGCCACCAAACATTTGATAAATCAAGAGCGCTTGTCTCGCGTTAAGCCCTCGCTGCTATTGGTCAACTGCGCCCGCGGCGGCGTTATCGATGAAATCGCCGCGCTCGAAGCACTGCGCAATGGAAAGCTTGGTGGGCTGGGCGTTGATGTACTACCCGCTGAACCGCCTAGAGAGGGACACCCACTGCTGGACGCTCTCAACGAGTCGCTGAACTTAATCGTTACTCCTCACAACGCGTGGATAACGCCGGAAGCCCGCCAAAATATTGTTAGCCTGACGGCTAACAATATACGTGATTGGAAAGACGCTTCTTAACTTTGACAATACATTCTGACTTACCATAGGGCCTTCAATGGCCCTATTGGGTGCCAAAGTGGCTAGGTGCGCGGCAATTATCGAGCACATCGAGCTCAACGTGAGTGACGCGTGCCCCTTCTGACCCTTGCCATAGCCATTCACTTAACAGCTTGACGGCGTCGGTATGCCCACACATAAGCACCTCGACGCGTCCATCGGGTAGATTTTTGGCGTAACCGGTAATGTTGTATTGAAGCGCTTTCTCTTGAGTAGCGCGACGATACCAGACGCCCTGTACTTTACCCGTGACCACGGCGCGTACGCAGCAATTCGTCATATCTCCTCCCTTACTACCCGCACTTTACACATACTCGTGCTTAATCAACACCGCGCTATTGCGCGGAATCAATGGTCGTCCTCGGCGCAGCAATAAAGAACGAGTGAATGCTGCCCCGAATAGCAGTATTAGCGAACTGTAGTAGACCCAGAGCAAGATCATTACCACTGACCCGGCTGCCCCGTAAGTAGAGGCTGTGGCTGTATAAGCCAAATAAACTGAGATAACACTGCGTCCTATGGTGAACAGGACGGCTGTCACAACAGCGCCAATCAGCACGTCCTGCCAGCGAAGCACCACATCGGGAAGCACCTTAAAAATAGTTGCAAATAGCATTGTCACCATGGCGACTGAAATAAGTGATTCAAGCGTCGTGGTAAATAGACTAGCAAATGGGAGCAGGTTATCCGCCGCTAAAAGCATACCGCGCAATACGACCCCTAACACTAATGAAACAAGCAGTATAAAGCCAATAGAAAGCACGACCGTCAGCGATAGCAATCGGCTCTTGATAAACCGTAAAGCGCTATTTGAGGTCGGCTTTGCAGTGACGCCCCAAATCGTATTGAGTGAGAACTGCATCTGAGCGAAGACCGTTGTAGCACCTACGACTAGTGCGCCCACACCCAATAATGTGGGTAGTAAACCCGACTCTTCTATTCTGGACTGAGCAACGGCTTCTTGTATGGCGACGGCGGCATCCATGCCTAAAGTGCCCTGCAGTTGAGCGACTATTTGTCCCTGAGCGGCCTCTTCTCCCATCACAACACCGATGACCGTGACTGCAATAATAATCGTGGGTGCCAGTGAGAAAAGCGTATAAAACGCGAGCGAAGCCGCATAGCTAAACGCATTGCGTTCCAGCCATAATGAGGTGGCGTCTTGGGTGACTTTCCACCAAAAATTAGCTGCACGTTTTATCATATCCACTCCCTGTGTCGTTGGTATAAGGCTAATTTTAAACGTAATCAACAGCCTATTTTTTCTAGCATACCTAACCACAGCTTTTAGCGCAGTTTTCTGGTACGTTGACCCCTAACATCACCAAACCAAAAGGAAGCTTGGATGGCCACCGATATTGCGCGCTCTACTACCGCCTGCGATTTCGACTGTTTGGTGTTTATTGGTCGCTTTCAACCACCTCACCTTGGCCACTTGGCGATTATTCGAGAAGCACTAAAACGCGCGCGGCAAGTGATTGTACTGGTGGGCTCTGCGTGGCAAGCACGCTCATTGCGTAACCCGTGGCGATTTGACGAACGCCAAGCCATGCTCCGCTCAGGGTTTGATGAGGCTGATAATCAACGCTTAGAGATTACCCCGCTACTGGACGCACTCTACAATGATGATGTCTGGGTGCGCGATGTTCAGCGCAAAGTGCGTGATTTAGCCGCCCCTGCCAATGCCCGCCTACCCCGCATTGGTTTGATTGGGGCCAGTCGCGGACAGTCTAGCTACTACCTGTCGCTATTCCCTCAATGGGAGTCGGTCAGTGTACCGTCGGTAGAAGGGATTTCAGCGAGTCAAATTCGTGAGCGCCTGTTCCGTTCGCCTAGCTCCACCGATGACTACTTGAGTACGGGGGCTTACCACGACCTGCCCCCCGGCGTTGTCGAAAGTGTAAAGAAGTTTTGCCACGTCAGCGCCTATAAGCGCCTGCTGGAAGAGCAGCAGTTATTGGATCAATACCGTCAGGCGTGGGCCCATGCGCCCTACCCGCCTATTTTTGTCACAGTAAATGCGGTCGTGGTGCAGTCGGGTCATGTATTGCTGGTACGGCGTACGGCGGCACCGGGTAAAGGACTTTACGCCCTGCCAGGCGGATTTATTAATCCTCATGAGCGTTTACTCGATGCCTGTTTGCGTGAACTGCGCGAACGGTTGCGATTAAAAGTCCCCGAGCCTGTGCTTAAGGGGTCACTACGTGGCCAGCGGCTGTTTGATGAACCCCACCGCAGTTGGCGCGGGCGCACTTTGGCAGAAGCTTTCTACTTTGCGTTACGTCCAGACCAGCAGTTGCCTCGCTTAAAGCCTGTTAAAGGGGGAGATCATGCGCGCTGGGTGGCACTTGCTGACCTTGAACCTGAGAGCTTGTTTGAAGACCACTTTTTTATTATTCAGAATTTTCTCGGGCTGCCTGCCGATTTTGGCAGCAGCTAAAAAACTCAAGGGATTAGAAAGGCACACGCTTGAGACGTTTATGCTTGCAGGAAATCCCTGGGTAATTTCATCATTTGCCGCCATAAACGCTCCACGCCGGGCTTATGCACCATTGAGCAGCGGTATAAGCGAATTTCTAAGGGAATGTCCCAGCTCGGGTCGCCCGCCCTGACCAAGCGGCCGCTTTTTAATTCCTCACGAATACAGAAATCAGGTATCCAGGCAACGCCTACCCCTTGCAGCACCATCCCTTTCAGGCCTTCGGCCATGGCCGTTTCATACACGGTACGCAGCTTCATACGTAGCGGATCATTCTTCAGCAGCATACGCACACTGCGCCCCAAAAATGCACCCTGCGTATAGGAAAGGTAAGGGATGGAAGTGTCATGCTGAAGGGAAAATTTAGCTTTTCCCTGTGCATCGGGTAGCGAGACGGGCAGCATATTGACCTTACCGATCGAGAAGGAAGGAAACACTTCGGCATCGAGCTGCATGGTGGCAAAGGGGTCGTAATAAGCCAGCATTAAATCGCAATTGCCTTCACGTAGCACATGTATCGCCTCACCTACGTTCATTGCCACTAGGCGTGTCGGCAATTCGCCTAAGCCCTGTTGTAAACGGGAAATCCAAGGCGGATAAAAGCTTAATGCCAGGGAGTGAGCGGCGACAATATCCAGCGCTTCATTGGCAATCGAAAGACCACGCAAATGGCTAAGCGATTCGTTTAACTGTTCGACCAAATTACGGGCGGTAACTAAAAACAGCTGCCCTTCCGGTGTTAGCCCAACAGGGGTAGTTGAACGATCGACAAGAGTGACATCAACGGCCTGCTCCAGTGCACGAATGCGCCGACTAAATGCAGGCTGCGTTACGTGGCGCTGTCGAGCTGATGCAGAGAAGCTGCGTGTGCTGGCAAGTGCTACGAAATCTTCTAGCCATTTTGTTTCGAGATTCACCCCAGGACTCCTTGTCTCACCCTTCGTGCACGCATATTGTTTTCCTATTTTGCTGTCTATTGGACGGGCGCCATTAAATAGGCAGCACGTGATACGACTTTCATCCACATTGAGCGCTGGTTGATTTCATCAATGCTGACCCGGCGGCATTGTGAAAAGTCATTTTCCAGCATAACTTCCACGCTAGCAGCAAAGTCTTGGTTAGGGATAAAGGCGGTTATTTCAAAATTTAACCGAAATGAACGGTTATCCAGATTTACGGTGCCAACTGTGGCTGCACTGTTATCTACAAGCATTACTTTTTGATGTAAAAACCCAGGAAGATAACGGTATATTTTTACGCCTGCTCTTAACATATCAGGTAGAAACGAGAAGGCTGATAGGAAAACCAATAAATGATCTGGTCGTTCGGGAATCATGACACGTACATCTACTCCGCGCATGGCCGCAAGTCGCAGTGCATCCTGAACCCCTTGGTCAGGAACAAAGTAAGGACTGGTCACCCATAGGCGCTGTTTTGCGCTATGAATAACCTGTTGTACCAGCAGGCTGGCAGTATCCTGACGATCTGCAGGCCCAGAGGGCACAATAACTACATGATGATCAGTTGAAGAAGACGTCTCAGCCATCCAGTTCAGGCTAATCACTTCATCGGTAGCCCAGTGCCAATCTTCCCAAAACGCTTCTTGTAAGCCCAATACACTGGGACCTTCAAGCTTTAAGTGGGTGTCACGCCAAGGGCCATGCCGAGGATCTTCGCCTAAATATTCAACCCCAATATTAAAGCCTCCTATCCAGCCCTCTTTGCCATCGATGACCATTACTTTGCGATGATTCCGGAAGTTAAGCTGAAAACGGTGCTTAAAGCCCCTTGATGAACGAAAAGCACTTACGGCTACCCCATCGCTGATTAAATCATTTAGGTAACCATCATTTAATTGACGACTCCCCACCTCATCGTAGAGAAAATAGACGCGCACGCCACGCTGGGCAGCGTGTTGTAAATGCTGTTTCAAGCGCTGTCCGAGAGCATCGCCGCGGACAATAAAAAACTGTATCAATACATACTGTTCGGCACGATCAATGCCGTCAAAAAGGCTTTCAAAGGTCACTGGCCCGTCGATTAATAACGTGGCGTGATTACCATAGGTTAAGGGCATCATGGCAAGCTGCTCAACCGCCTGAATATCTGCATTACTAGAGGGCGCCACAAAAGGCTCTACATTAGCTCGGTAACGTACTAGCACGCGGCGTAGAACAGTGTCACGCTGCCCCCGTGCAGAGACATAGCCATAAAATCGCGGCCGTCCAAAAAACCAGTAAGCAGGAAGCGCCACGTAAGGGAAAGTCAGCAGCGATATAATCCACGCAACGGCCCCTTGAGAGGTGCGACTGGACATCAATGCCATAATCGCCGAAACGATTCCCAGCAGATGAATCAATAAGATGCTGGTCCCTAGCAACCAGGAGGTCATAGCCACGTCCTTAAAAAGCCCTCACAAAGAACAAGGCCTCGCCGTCAGCGAGGCCTTTATGCGCTTAAAAAGCTAGGCGTTCAAAGCCTAATCAACCTTCTTACCACTTTTGCTACGCTGACTGAGCAATAATCTCTTTCCACTTCGCAGGTCCGGTTTGATGCACTGATGTGCCCAGACTATCGACAGCTACCGTCACCGGCATATCTTCGACCTCGAATTCGTAGATCGCTTCCATGCCTAAATCTTCAAAGCCGACGACTCGGGATTTTTTAATCGCTTGGGCAACCAGATAAGCTGCACCCCCTACCGCCATTAAGTACACCGCCTCATTGTCACGAATAGCATCAATGGCGATTTGGCCACGCTCTGCCTTTCCTACCATACCTAACAGGCCAGTTTCTTCTAGCATGGTGCGGGTAAATTTATCCATTCGCGTGGCGGTTGTTGGGCCTGCGGGCCCCACCACTTCATCACCGATAGGATCAACCGGGCCCACGTAATAAATGAAGCGCCCTTTCATATCAACAGGCAGCGGCTCACCTTTGGCTAACATATCCACCATACGCTTATGGGCAGCGTCACGGCCGGTTAACAGCTTACCGTTCAGCAGTAGCGTATCGCCTGGCTGCCAGGTTTTGACCTCAGCGGGCGTTACGGTGTCAAGATTGACACGCTTGACGTTATCGCCTGCTTCGCGAGTGATTTCCGGCCAGTCCTCAAGCTTCGGGGCTTTTAGCGCCGCAGGGCCTGAGCCATCCAGGCTGAAGTGGGCGTGACGGGTTGCTGCGCAATTGGGAATAATCGCTACAGGCTTATTGGCGGCATGGGTTGGATAGTCTTTTACTTTAATATCCAGCACGGTGGTTAAGCCGCCTAACCCTTGCGCGCCAATACCGCTCTTATTGACCTTATCGAACAGTTCTAAGCGTATCTCTTCGGCGCGATTACTGGGCCCGCGAGCCTGTAGATCCTGAATATCGATGGGATCCAGTAGCGCCTCTTTGGCAATCATCATCGCTTTTTCAGCGGTGCCGCCGATGCCAATGCCCAGCATACCGGGCGGACACCAGCCTGCGCCCATCTTCGGCAGCTGTTCCATTACCCAATCCACGACGCTGTCGGAAGGATTAAGCATGGCAAATTTTGACTTGGCTTCACTACCACCGCCCTTCGCAGCCACGTGAATATCCACGCTGTCACCAGGCACAATCTGATGATGGATAATGGCGGGAGTGTTGTCTTTGGTGTTGGCCCGCTTACCGTCAGGGTCGGCCAGTACTGAGGCGCGCAGGACATTATCAGGCAGCAAATAAGCGCGACGGACACCTTCGTTGACCATGTCGTCCAGGCTCATGTCCGCTTCCCAGGTAACGTTCATGCCCACGTGAACAAACACGGTGACGATGCCGGTGTCCTGGCAAATCGGGCGATGCCCGGTGGCGCACATACGCGAATTAATCAGAATTTGCGCAATAGCGTCTTTCGCAGCGGGGTTCTCTTCACGCTCGTAGGCGGCCGCCATGGCGTCGATGAAATCTTTGGGATGGTAGTAAGAGATGTACTGAAGAGCATCGGCAACGCTTTGAATAACGTCGTCCTGGCGAATCACGGTCATGGACTAACAGCTCCTAGGTTATCGTCTAGTCAGCGGCATTCTTGCGCATCGGCGCAGGTGCCGTCTTAGCGTGTAGCCAGTATACCGTATTGCCCTGCTGTCGGCAGCACTCCTCGGTAGTGTCTTGGCTACAGAAATTAGTGCTTTAGTAATTCTTGGCAGAAAACAAGATAACGGTATAAATGCTCAATAAAGCGTGGTATTAACTCTTCGAAGCTATTAACTGCCTTGGCAATGCGGGCAATAGTAGAGCCTTCGCGATCCCATCATTCGGCGCTCGATCACCGCACCACAGCGGTGGCACTCGAGACCTGCGCGATCGAATACCGCAAAACGCCACTGCTTACGTGACTCACCCGCTGCTTTAGCCTGTTCAATCCAGGCCTCTTGATTGGTCACACCTGCGGTTTGGTACGCTTGCCGAGTTGTCTCGATAATAAAGTGCGCAAGCAATTGTTGTTGATTGGTGGTGAGATCTACCGGCCGAGCGCTGGCCGGCAACTGGGTAAAGAATAAGATTTCAGAGCGCAGATAATTGCCGAGCCCTGCCACTAATCCTTGATCGAGCAACAGCGCACCCAAGCTTCGCCGGTGAAACTGCTTGAGATTTAACCGCTGCAGAACATCCGTGGGGGTTACATCCTGGCTCAATAAATCAGGCCCTAAACGGGCCAAAAAAGGGTGCTCGGCGAGATTGTCGCAATGCCAAAGCGAGATATCGGAAGCGCTGTAAAGACTTGCGCAACGCCCTTCTGCCGTCAAACGAACGCGTAACGTGCGCTTTGTGTCGGGAGGTTTATCCTCACTATGCAGCTTCCAAACCCCATAGAGTTGATTATGTGAGTAAAGTACCCGCTCATCAGCAAACCGGATCAGCATTGCTTTGCCACGCGTCTCTACCCGGGACACCTGAACACCAGTGAAAGAGTCTGCTTGGCTGGCCAGCTCGGGAAAGGCGAACCAAGCTTTGTCAATTACCCGCCCGCCTATCTGCTGCTGAACACGATCGGCCGCCCGACGAATTTCTGGCCCTTCTGGCATACTGCTAGCCCAGCGCCAGCTGTTTTTCTTTCATTTGATGGAGCTGATCGCGTAGCCGCGCCGCCTCTTCAAACTCCAGGTTTTGCGCTGCTTCGAACATGGCATCTTCAAGCTTGCTGATTGCGCCCAGCAGATCATGCTTATTCATGGTGGACACATCATATTCAGCGGCACTTTCCGCCACTTTACGTTCACTGCCGCGCCGACGGCTGTTCTTTTTGCCCGGCGCTTGGGCGGCTTCCAGAATATCGGACACCGAGCGCGTTATCGTCGTCGGCGTAATACCATGCTCTAGATTGTGCTCAGTCTGCTTCGCTCGCCGACGCTCGGTTTCATCGATGGCTTTGCGCATCGAGTCAGTAATCCGGTCGCCGTAGAGAATCGCCTTGCCGTGGGCGTTACGGGCAGCGCGACCAATCGTTTGTATCAATGAACGTTCAGCGCGGAGAAAGCCCTCTTTATCGGCATCCAAAATGGCCACCAGCGACACTTCGGGAATATCCAACCCTTCACGCAACAGGTTAATACCCACCAGCACATCAAACTTGCCCAAACGAAGGTCACGAATGATCTCAACACGCTCAACGGTATCGATATCCGAGTGCAGATAGCGAACCCGAATACCGTGCTCGTCAAAGTACTCGGTCAGGTCTTCTGCCATGCGCTTGGTTAACGTAGTGACCAGTACCCGCTCACCTACGGCGGTACGCAGACCAATTTCCGAAAGCAAATCATCTACCTGGGTGCTGGCCGGGCGCACCTCAATTTCAGGGTCCAACAGACCGGTAGGACGTACCACTTGCTCAACGATTTGACTGGCGTGTTCGCCCTCGTAGCGCCCAGGAGTGGCAGAGACAAAGATAGTCTGCGGGGAAATCGCTTCCCACTCCTCAAACTTCATGGGTCGGTTATCCAGCGCTGAAGGCAGTCGGAAACCATACTCCACCAATGTTTCTTTGCGCGAACGGTCACCTTTATACATGCCGCCTACTTGGGGCACGCTCACATGCGACTCATCGATAAACAGCAACGCATCATCGGGCAGGTAATCGAAAAATGTCGGCGGGGGCTCGCCGGGCGCACGCCCAGATAGATAGCGGGAATAGTTTTCAATGCCGTTGCAGTAGCCCAATTCCAGCATCATCTCGATGTCATAAAGCGTACGTTGCTCCAGGCGTTGCGCTTCGACTAGACGCTCATGCTTGCGCATCCACTCAAGTCGCTGTTTAAGCTCTTCTTTAATGGCATCAATGGCGCCTAGAATGGTTTCCCGCGGCGTCACGTAGTGCGATTTAGGGTAGATGGTCATACGCGGCACCTCGCCCTTGACGGCACCGGTCAACGGGTCGAACAAGCGAATCGTATCGATCTCGCTATCGAACAGCTCGACACGCACCGCTTCTTCATCAGAGTCAGCGGGGAAGATATCGATCACGTCACCACGTACCCGGTAGGTACCGCGCCGAAAGTCCATATCATTACGTGTATATTGCAGCTCGGCCAGCCGACGCAGGAAGGCGCGCTGATCGATCAATTCACCACGGGTAAAGTGGAGACGCATCTTTAGATACTGGTCCGGGTCACCCAGACCGTAAATGGCTGACACCGACACCACAATCAGCGCATCCCGGCGCTCCAGTAGCGCCTTAGTGGCCGAGAGGCGCATCTGCTCAATGTGGTCATTGATAGAGGCATCTTTCTCGATAAACGTATCAGACGAAGGCACATAGGCTTCCGGCTGATAGTAGTCGTAGTAGGAAACGAAATACTCTACCGCGTTATCCGGGAAAAACGCCTTGAACTCACCGTAAAGCTGGGCAGCAAGGGTCTTGTTAGGTGCCATCACAATGGTCGGGCGCTGCTGCTGTTCGACGATATTGGCCATGGTGAAAGTTTTGCCCGAGCCGGTAACGCCTAGCAGCGTTTGATGAGCAAGCCCTGACTCCAGGCCACTAATCAGCCCTTTAATGGCGGCTGGCTGGTCACCGGCAGGCTGAAATTTTGACTGTAATCGAAAGGCTTTGCTCATCGATGCTCCAAAAAAGGAAAACTATTTTAAGGGTAACTAAACAAGACGTGTCTCTATCTCAACCGTGGACTCGGTCATCAAACGCTGGATGGGACAACGATGGCTGATTTCTTCAAGCCTGGCGCGCTGCACAGGGTCATTAATACCGTGCAGTGTTAAGGTGACACCCAGTTTGTAAATACCTTTTCTTTCCTGACTATCATCGCGCTGTACCGTGACGGTCACTCCTTCAAGCGGCCATCCCTTACGCTTGGCGTACATTTGCACGGTAATTGCTTTACACGTGCCCAAGGCGATATCGAAATAGTCGTGCGGATCAGGGGCACTGCCCTCGCCGCCAACCACTGGCGGTACATCGGCATACAAAGCTTCCAGACCATCGACTTCAACACGCAGCCTAAAGGCATGGTTGCGCTCACTAATGACGCTAATGGGTATGTGCATTAGGATACCTTGATGCCAAGCTTGAGTTTTTCAATGGCGTTAATCAGCGTTTCACGCTTTGCACGCCCATCGATATCAGCCCCGTGGCGGCCGACCTCGGCGCTGTCAACACCGTCCAGCATCATGAGTGCTGTGGTAATTTTATTAACCTGCTCGACCGATTTAACACCCTGGAATGTTAATGATTGCTGCGCCATACCGTTTCCCTGCCTATTGGCCTATGCAAGACTCCTACGAGGGAAAGAGTCTAGCACGCTAATAGTGCCTTGCAATTAATGCCGACTGCCCGCACTTAAGGGCAATACATGCATATTCATTTGTCCGCAAGCTTAGAATGGCTGACAAATCACCACTTTGATCAGGAGTTTTTTATGGCGACCGTTACCTCACGCACTTCCGCCCTTGGCAGCGTCCGCCTTACTCACTTAGCCGCGCTGGATGTGAAAGGCGCCGATGCAGAAAAGTTCCTTCAAGGGCAGACTAGCGCCCAAGTCAACCTAGCCGATGGACACTTTGCGCCGCTGACCTGTTTCTGCACGCCTAAGGGCCGCATGCTAGCCAATGCCCAATTGCTGCGCATGGGGGAAAACCATTTTCGGCTGCTACTAAGCAGCACCCTGTTAGAGAGTTTAGCCAACCATCTTAAAAAATTCGCCGCTTTCTATAAGGCCGAATTGACGGCACTGCCTAACCTTACGTTCATCGGCACTGGCGACAATGCCCAATCACCTGCTGACCAGCTTGGCCTGCACTTTCCTGAGCAGAACTTTCCTGAGCAGGTTGGCACTCACAGCAACAATGACCAGCTCTGCGCGTTGCGTTACCCCGGTAGGACACCGAGATGGCTATTGTGTTTCGATCACGATATCAACGGCGATAAAATATCGATACAGGACGACGATGAAGGCCGTAACGCATGGCAGCTTGAGGATATTCGCAGTGGCTTAGCGTGGCTAACCGACGCCCAGCAGGATCACTTTTTACCGCAAATGCTTAACTGGGAAGCGTTAGGCGGGATTAGCTTCAAGAAAGGCTGCTATACCGGCCAGGAAGTTGTCGCTCGCGCCCACTTTCGCGGGCAGGTTAAAAAGCGTCTGATGCATATTAGCGTGGGGGCACAAGCGCTACCCGAAGTAGGCGCCAACCTGACGAACAGTGACGATAAAGCGGTGGGCGAAGTCGTGGTAAGCGCATTTAACGAGCAAGGCGACGTCGAGCTGCTTGCAGTAATGAGCACCAAGGTCATGGAAGAAACAGTGCCCGTATTTCTCGCAGGGGCCCCAGCCACTTTACTACCATTACCCTATACGATTGAGCGAGTTGACCCCGAACAGTTGGCGGTTGGCCTGAATAACTAGCCTTGCCGCTTTCTAAGCGTGAGGTAAGCCAAACAGCGTTGTGGCGTTATGACTGCTCATGGTCGCGACCTGTTCCAGCGTTTGACCGCGCAGGGCAGCCACCACACTACATACTTCCGCTACCCGGCACGGTTCATTACGCTTGCCCTGGTAGCCGCTAAGCGGCATATCAGGACTGTCGGTTTCAAGCACAAAAGCGTCATCGGGTAGTGCCTCAACGGTTCGCTGCAACCGCTTGGCACGCTCATAGGTTACCGCGCCGCCCAACCCCAGCTTGAAACCTAAATCGAGAAATTTCGTCGCCTGCTCAATAGAGCCTGAGAAAGCGTGAATTAACCCAGCTTGAGGTAGCGCAAGCTGGCGAAGTCGCTTGGCGACCTTATCGTTAGCATGAACGCAGTGCACCACTATCGGCAGTGAGTGATGCTTAGCGAGCCTCAATTGAGCATCAAAGTAATGCCACTGCGCGTCCAGCGTGTCGCTAAAGCGGCCATCAATTCCACACTCGCCCAACGCAACAGCCTCAGGATGCTCGCTCAGAGCTAGGTCGAGCGCTTCAAGGTCGGCCTCTTGATGCTGTTGCATAAAGTACGGATGAAGCCCCAGACAAACCGAGGTGTCATCCCGCTCGCCCAGCGCCAGCACCTGTTGCCAACGGGCCCGGGTTGTACCCGGCACCACGAAGCGCACCACACCCACCGCCTTGGCAGCCTCAAACACCTCAGTTCGATCATGATCGAACTCAGAAAAGTCGAGATGGCAGTGCGCGTCGATTAACATATCAATACTTAGTGTTCGCGGGTGGGTTGGAAGCGAATGTCCGGCCAGCGCTCCTGAGTCATCTGCAGGTTAACCCGAGTCGGCGCGATATAAGTGAGATAGCCACCGCCATCAATCGCCAGATTAGTGCTGGCTTTACGCTTAAACTCTTCGAGTTTTTTAGCATCCTCACAGTAGACCCAGCGGGCAGTCTGCACATTGACGCCTTCATACAAGCAGTCGACCTTGTACTCCTCTTTCAGGCGATGAGCAACCACATCGAACTGCAGGGTGCCCACAGCGCCAAGGATCAGGTCATTATTGTCCATCGGCATAAAGACCTGGGTAGCGCCCTCTTCAGAAAGCTGCTGCAAGCCTTTTTGCAGCGCTTTCATTTTCAACGGGTCTTTTAACCGCACGCGCTTAAAGAGCTCTGGTGCAAAGTGCGGTATACCGGTAAAGCGCATATCTTCACCGACGGTAAAGGTATCGCCGATCTGAATGGTACCGTGGTTGTGCAGACCGATAATGTCACCGGGCCACGCTTCTTCGACCTGCGAGCGGTCAGAGGCCATAAAGGTCAACGCATCGGCAATTTTGACGTCTTTGCCAATGCGCACATGGCGCATCTTCATGTTCTTTTCGTACTTGCCTGAACAGACCCGCAAGAAGGCAATGCGATCGCGATGATTGGGATCCATATTGGCCTGAATTTTAAACACGAAACCGGTGAAGCGATCATCATCAGAAGTGACTTCTCTGGTATCGGTTTCATGGGCCTGGGGGGGCGGCGCGTATTCAACAAAGCCATCTAGCATTTCACGCACCCCGAAGTTACCCATCGCAGTCCCGAAATAGACCGGCGAAAGCTCACCACGACGATAGGCGTCCAGGTCAAACTCATGGGAGGCACCACGCACTAGTTCCACTTCCATGCGCAGCTCTTCTGCTTGGTCTTCACCCAACACGGCATCTACTTCAGGATTATTTAGGCCTTCAATGCGTTTATCATCGGGGATACGGCTACCCTGCCCCTGGGTGTAGAGGTGAACAACATCGTTATACAGATGATAAACGCCCTTAAAGTGGCGCCCCATGCCAATCGGCCAGGTCATTGGCGCGCACTGAATATTGAGTACCGTTTCGACCTCATCCATTACCTCAATGGGGTCACGGATATCGCGATCCATTTTGTTGATAAAGGTGAGGATCGGCGTGGTACGCAGACGGCATACTTCCATCAACTTAATCGTACGATCCTCAACGCCCTTGGCGCCGTCGATCACCATCAAGGCAGAGTCAACCGCCGTGAGCGTACGGTAGGTGTCTTCAGAGAAATCTTCGTGGCCAGGTGTGTCCAGCAGATTGACAATACGTCCGCCATAGGGGAACTGCATCACCGAGGTAGTGACGGAGATGCCCCGCTCCTGCTCCATTTTCATCCAGTCCGACGTTGCGTGGCGATCATTGCGCTTGCTTTTAACCGAGCCCGCTAGCTGGATGGCGTTGCCAAACAACAGCATCTTTTCGGTGATCGTTGTTTTACCGGCGTCGGGGTGGGAAATAATAGCGAATGTCCTGCGAAGCTCAGCTTCACGGGCTAATTGAGTCTCTTTCATTGTACCTCTTCAAATATAGGGTCTCATCCGCAGCACTCGATCAGAAGCTCTCGCTAACTGGCCAACGCGCGTTGAGCTATGTCCATTACGGCAATTGTAACGCTTGGAGGCGGCTGTTGTCGCGGGTGGTGTCAAACGTGACGCCCTTGAAAAAGACCAAAAAAAACGCTGAACAAGTCAGCGTTTTTATAACCTTATCGGCTTAGTCTGCCTAAGCATTAATAGTGATAGGTCTATTTAAAACCTGTCAGCGCGAAATGGCGCCATATCGATAGCCGTTGGCTGCCCTTCCATCATATCCGCCAACAAGTGGCCGGTAGCGGGCCCTAACGTAAACCCTTGGTGACCGTGACCAAAAGCAAGCCATAGGCCAGAATGGCGTGGCGCTGGGCCAATCACCGGTTTCATATCGGGCAGGCACGGCCGCGCACCTTTCCAGGGGGCTTCATCGCGGCGCTCCCCTAATGGAAACACACTGCGAGCCACTTTCTCTGCCGCACCCAGTTGGTTAACGTCGGCGGGGGCATCAAGACGGTCTAACTCTGCCCCGGTAGTCAAGCGGATACCCGCATTCATCGGCGCCAGCAGGTAGCCAATTTCGGCATCCATGACCCAGTAATTTAGCTTGGCCTCTGCTTGCGGGGCGTAGTGCATGTGATAGCCACGCTTCACAAAGGTAGGGAAATGGTAACCAAGCTCCTTCAGCCAGCTACCCGCCCAAGGCCCTAGCGCCACCACGACGTCGTCTGCTTCTAACGTTTCGGCGGCGGTGCTTACCTGCCACCGGCCACCCACCTGCTGAACAGAGGTGATGTCCGCCTGCAGAATGCGTCCGCCATCATTGCTGAATGCTTGGGCATAAGCCGCGACCAGCGCGCCTGGGTCGGCCACGGTCCAGGGGTCGAGCCAATGAATCGCGCCGATAATATGTTCGCTAAGGGAAGGCTCTTTCTCCATCAGCGCAGCCCGATCCAGTTGCTCAAATTGAACACCATAAAGACGGCGCGCCTCTTCAGCATCTTTTAACCGTGCGGCCAACTTTTCAGGGGTACGGTAAAGCTCAAGCCATCCCTGCCTGCGCACTAAGTGTTCCGCCCCGGCAGCCTCAATCATCGGGCCGTGGGTCTTCAGTGACTGCTGAATCAAAGACGCGTATTCCGGCACGATTTTCTGGTAAGCCTTCGGTGCTGAGTTCATCCAGTAGCGCAACAGTGGGGAAGCGGCATTCACCATACCCGCAGGACGATAGCGAATATCAACCCGTCGGTTAGGCAACACGCTCAGGAGCGTTTTGACATCCCGTGGAAAGGGGTAAGGCCTAACGGCTTCTCGCTGAATAATGCCTGCATTGCCAAACGAGGTTTCTCGGCCAGGCTGAAGACGGTCTACCACGGTGACCTCATGACCGCGCTGTTGCAGATGCCAAGCAATGCTGACACCTACCATCCCTGCTCCTAAAACTACCGTTTGACGTCCCATGTTGATGCACTCCCCCCGCTGTCGATTCAGCACTATTATTGACAAGTAATAACTATTTGAAAAATATCACCAAATCAACCGCATTAATATAGTAGAAACCGCTGTTTTAAAGCTTTAAATAAGTAATTAATGCTGCATAAAGAGCTAAAAAGGATGACAAAACTATTAGCGGCATAACAATTGCTTAGTTTCTATTAGGCAACCTAAAAGGTATGCGATTGACGCCGCCGTAACGGCCTCTCCCTTCCCAGCGCAAAACACATAACGCACCAAAAAGAAGCGTTCGCACCAAAAGATGCCCTCGCACTCGTGATAAAGGAAAACACCATGCCTGCAACGCTAAATCTGGATAGCTCGCTGATCGATACGCTCTGGGTACTCTGGGCAGCCGCTCTGGTATTTGTGATGCAAGCTGGCTTTCTATGCTTAGAGGCTGGCACAACGCGTACCAAGAACGCCATTAATGTCGCTATGAAAAACGTAGCGGACTTTGCGATTGCCGTCAGTGTTTTTTGGCTCATCGGATTCGGCATCATGTTTGGTGATTCGTTGGGCGGCGCTGTAGGCACGACGTTATTCGGCTGGCAGTTAGATGCTTCGGGTAGCTGGGTGATCACGGTGTTCATCTTCCAGACAATGTTCTGCGCGACCGCCGCCACCATTGTGTCGGGTGCAGTGGCGGAACGCATGCCCTTTTTAGCGTATATTTGGACGGCGCTATGGATCGCGTTAATCATCTACCCCGTATTCGGACACTGGGCTTGGGGCGGGCTATTAGGTGGTGCCGCAGGCTGGCTAGGGGCTCTGGGGTTTGTTGATTTTGCTGGCTCCACAGTGGTTCACAGTGTAGGCGGCTGGGTAGCCCTGGCAGCGGTACTCTGCATCGGCCCACGCAGCGGTCGTTTCGCACACGGCAAGCCTCCTACCGCTTTTCCCTCTGGCAACCTTCCACTCGCGATGCTTGGCGCGCTATTTATGATATTAGGTTGGTTTGGCTTTAACGGCGGTAGCACGCTGGCGGTTACCGACCAGATACCAGGCATATTGGCTAATACCGTGCTTGGAGCCGTGGGCGGCATTCTCTCCGGTATGCTCATGGGAATGCGAACACGTCGTTACGCCGATGTGATGTACGCAATTAATGGCGCCATTGCAGGCCTAGTCGCCGTCACCGCCAGCGCGCATGTGATCTCGCTCCCGGCGGCATTTGGCTTGGGGGCGGTTAGCGGCGTGCTAATGGTACTGACCAGCGAATGGCTGCTGAGTAAGCGTATCGATGATGCCGTGGGCGCCATACCTGCCCATTTGATATCCGGCATTTGGGGCACGCTCGCACTCCCCTGGGTGGCGGATATGGCACTACTGGATAGCGGCCTGTCCCGACCCGCTCAATTCGGCATTCAGCTACTTGGCGTTGTCGTTTGCGGTGTTTGGAGTTTTGGCAGCGCATGGCTGATTTTTCGCATCACCCGGCGCTTCCTGCCCTTACGCGTCTCACCTGACGCAGAAAAAATGGGCCTCAATTTAGCCGAGCATGGCGCCAACAACGAGCTGAACCAACTGCTCGAACATATGCGCCAACATGAACAACAGGGCGATATACGCCAACGCATTGAAGCCGACCCGTTTACCGAAGTGGGTGAAATAGCGGCCAGCTATAACCGGGTAACGGCGGCTCTTGAAACCGCCGTTGGTCACACTCGCGTCATGCTGCGGAACCTGCGCGATGGAGTGATCACTTGGCAAGCAGACGGGACCTTAACCAGCCTTAACCCTGGAGCAGAGCAGCTTTTCAACATCAATGCAGCCAGCCTTATGGGTCAACCCGTCTCACATCTGTTGCCTGGCTTTACGTTAACCCCTGGGGCGCGGCATGAAATTAAACGACGCTGCGATGACAAGCGTATTCGCTATTTGGAAATTCAGGTTAGCGAAGGCGCTAGCGGCTCTGCATCAGAGCGTTCTGGAATGGTGCGCGATATTACTGAGCGCAGACAGCTCCAAGAGCAGTTAAACCGGGAGCGTGATCTTGCCCGCACGACGCTGGCTTCTATAGGTGATGGCGTTATCACCTGCGATGCCAGCGGCAACGTCACGTTTCTCAACACAGAAGCGCAACGCTTAACCGGCTGGTCACTCAAAGAGGCAATGGATAAACCCATTCATGTGGTATATCAATTACTCGAGGAAGCCAGTGGCGAACTGCTCAGCAACCCAGCCCGGCAAGTGCTAACGCAATTAACTTCAGTGCACTCCACTGAGCATTGCCTACTGGTAAAGTGTGACCAATCGTACACACCCATCCAACACAGTGCCTCACCGATACGCTCTCGCAGCGGTATCACTCTAGGGGCAGTCGTTGTCTTTCAAGATGTAAGCCTCACTCGCCAACTGACAGAACAACTGAGTTACCAAGTAAGTCACGATAATCTAACCGACTTACTCAATCGGCGTGCATTTGAATCAGCGCTTAACGCGTTGCTTAATCGCGATGATGGCCAACATGTCCTCTGCTACCTCGATCTTGATCAGTTCAAAATAGTCAACGATACCTGCGGCCATCTAGCGGGTGACGAGCTGTTACGGCAAGTGTCATTAAAGCTGAAATCCCATGTGCGCAGTAGCGATATTGCCGCTCGCCTGGGTGGTGATGAGTTTGCCCTGCTGCTACCCGACTGCGGTCTTGATAGAGCGCTTGTCATTACCGAAGCTCTGCGCAGCGATATCGAAAATTACCGATTTGCCTGGCAAGAGCACACCTTTGGGATTGGGGTTAGCATTGGCTTGGTTGAACTCAACGCTGCTCAACCCATGCAGCTTAGTCAAGCACTTCACGCTTCTGACGCAGCTTGCTACGCCGCAAAGGAGGCGGGACGCAATCGCATCCACTGCTATCAACCCGATGACCATTTGTTACTAGAGAGGCATGGTGAACTGCAGTGGGTTCAGCGCTTGCAAAATGGTCTTGATAACGATGCCTTTCGACTTTTTGCCCAGCCGATTAAAGCTATATACGGTGACGCTCCCGCTTATCGTGAGATTTTGCTCCGCCTGGAAGAGCATGGTGAACTTATCGCCCCTGGAAGCTTTTTACCTGCCGCTGAGCGCTATCACTTTATGGTGCGCATTGATCGTTGGGTAATTCGTAATACCCTGGCATGGCTAGGAGATCAAAATCGCCAATCCTCTCCACCAACATATAGCCTGTGGGGTATCAATTTATCAGGGGCTTCGCTGTCCGATGCTGATTTTTGTCAGGATCTGATTACCAAGGTCTCTACAGCAGACCTACCCCACGGCACGCTCTGTTTTGAAATTACTGAAAGTACCGCGATCGCCCAGCTATCCAGCGTAAAGACACTCATTAATACCTTGAGAGTTTATGGCTGCCGTTTTGCTCTTGATGACTTTGGTACCGGACTCTCCTCGTTTAGTTATTTGAAACAGCTACCCGTTGATTATCTAAAAATTGACGGTAACTTCATCCGCAATGTGCATCAAGACCCGATTGATCGGGCAATGGTGGAGGCAATTCACTCGGTGGGTAAGGCACTGGGGATCAAGACGATCGCAGAGTTTGTTGAAACCCAGGCTACGCTGGACACACTGCATCAGATAGGGATTGATTATGCGCAGGGGTATTTATTAGGAATGCCTGAACCGCTTACCAATATGGCCGGCAACCGTATTCGAGTGATGCCTCGTTAGAAAAACGAGAGCGCTTAAAAGGCGAAAACAAAAAAACCCAATAAAGGGCATAAAAACCGAAAAATAGAAACTAAAAACAGGAGGAGATAACAAGAAGAGTACATGCGGGTAATGGGGTGGATGATGGGACTTGAACCCACGACCACCGGAGTCACAATCCGGGGCTCTACCACTGAGCTACACCCACCACAACCTAAAACTGGAAACGTAAACATTGTCACTGGGGTGGATGATGGGATTTGAACCCACGACCACCGGAGTCACAATCCGGGGCTCTACCCCTGAGCTACACCCACCATAGACAATCTTACGTAGAAACAAGTATTACATGCTTGAAGAATGATTCTCTGACGGGTTGTTACCACTGAAATTAGGTGGCACGCCCAGCAGGAATCGAACCCGCAACCTACGGCTTAGAAGGCCGTTGCTCTATCCGGTTGAGCTATGGGCGCACAAAAAGCATTCAGAAATAACGAATACTGATGAGCACTAGACCACAACCAAAGCTTGAAAAAGCAAGCTACTACCTTTCACGTTTAGGTGTGGTCGGGATGGAGGGATTCGAACCCCCGACATCCTGCTCCCAAAGCAGGCGCGCTACCAGACTGCGCTACATCCCGATTTTTCATCACCCTAGACGCTACCGCTTGGTCCGTCTCAAGCGAGGCATATATTACTATTTTTAATTTTAAAGTCAACCATTAAAGTGATTGTTCGTGAAGGCGCTTTGCCTGGATGCCCTAGCGTGCGAAAATTACCGCCTTAGAAAGCGTAGCCAACTGCGCTAGCAGCACTAGGTACTGTCTTAAAAGCCATTACGTCAAAAGGCTTCGAGACACCGCCTAGCCCTTTTCCACGTCCACAGGGATTTCTCTACATGACTGCCCAACTAATCGATGGCAAAGCCATCGCTGCTACTGTTCGCCAACAGGTTGCCGAGAAGGTTGCCGCACGTAAAGATGCAGGCGCACGAGCACCGGGCCTAGCCGTAGTTGTGGTAGGAGATGATCCCGCCTCTCACGTTTACGTCAGTAATAAGCACCGCGCCTGCGAACAGGCAGGCATTCTTTCCTTCCAGCATACTCTGCCCACTGCGACCTCTCAGCATGACTTAGAAACGCTGGTTGATCAGCTCAATAGCGACCCGGCCGTAGACGGAATACTGGTTCAACTGCCACTACCCAAGCACTTAGATGCCGGCCCTATTTTAGAGCGTATTCGTCCTGATAAAGATGTTGATGGTTTTCATCCTTACAACATTGGTCGCTTAGCACAGCGCATGCCTGCGCTACGCCCTTGCACCCCTAAAGGCATCATGACCTTACTGGCGCAAAGCGACATCGCGCTACGCGGCTTGGATGCTACCGTGGTCGGCGCTTCTAACATTGTCGGCCGCCCTATGGCACTTGAACTGATGCTCGCGGGCTGTACCACTACCGTATGCCACCGTTTTACCCAGAACCTTAAAGACCACGTTAGCCGCGCTGACATTGTGGTGGTAGCCGTCGGCAAGCCAGGCATCGTTAAAGGGGAATGGATTAAGCCAGGAGCTGTCGTGATTGATGTAGGTATTAATCGCCAGGAAGATGGCACGCTAAAAGGCGACCTTGATTTCGCCGCCGCCGCTGAACGCGCTAGCTTTATTACCCCGGTTCCGGGCGGCGTGGGACCCATGACCGTCGCAACGCTGCTCGAAAATACGCTTGAAGCCGCTGAACGGCACGATTTAACGCCCCAAGATCACGCCTGATTAATACATTTTCATCCCTTTTATGCAGGAGCATGGCGCAGTGAAGCGTATTGGTATTATTGGCGCAATGGCGCAGGAAGTAAGCACTTTAGTAGCGCAGCTAGACAATGCTGAACGCTATGAACACGCGGGTTTTACATTCCATACTGGAACACGTTATGGCCTTGAGGTGATTGTGCTGCAGTCAGGCATTGGCAAAGTCAACGCCGCAGTGGGTACCGCTATTTTATTAGAGCGCCACCAACCCGACATCATTATCAATACCGGTTCGGCGGGTGGATTTGCCACCGATTTAAAGATTGGCGATGTGATCATCTCTGATGAAGTACGCCATCATGATGTTGACGCCGTCGTATTTGGCTATGAGATGGGCCAAGTACCGGGGATGCCCGCCGCCTATCAGGCCGACACGGCGCTACGAGACATTGCCCGTAACGCCATTGCTTCATTAGGTGAGGTCAACATACGCGAAGGGCTGATCGCCACAGGAGACGCCTTCATGGCCGACCCGGCTCGCGTAGAAGCAACCCGCGCCCAATTCCCCACCATGCTGGCCGTTGAGATGGAAGGCGCTGCGATTGCTCAGACATGCTATCTCTACCAGTGTCCTTTCGTCGTGATCCGCGCACTCTCTGACATTCCCGGCAGTGGCGACAACCACCTCTCTTTTGATGAGTTTTTGGAAGTAGCTGCCGACCACTCATCGCGCATGGTCGATCAAATGCTGAAGCAGCTTAGCCTAGGCTAGCTGGTATCTCAGGGCTACGCCTTAATAGCCCATCCAAGCGATTCGCCCGCCAATAGCGGAATAATCGACTCGCCTTGGGCATAGGAGTAGCTCTCCGGCAGTCGCCATTCGCGTCGTTCTAGCGTCATGGTGTCAGCGTTAGGCGTCAGGCCATAAAAGCGCGGCCCGTTAAGGCTGGCAAAGGCTTCCAGTTTGTCCAAGGCATTCATTTCATCGAAAGCAGTAGCGTAAAGTTCAATGGCGGCGGGGGCGGTATAAGCACCCGCACAGCCGCAGCTTGACTCTTTAGCACCCTGAGAGTGAGGCGCGCTATCGGTGCCCAAAAAGAACTTGTGGCTACCGCTGGTGGCTGCTTTCAAAAGCGCCTGACGATGCTGCTCACGTTTGAGAATCGGCAAGCAGTAGTAGTGAGGGCGAATACCACCGACCAACATTTTATTGCGATTGAACAGTAAGTGATGGGCGGTAATGGTAGCGGCTACGTTGTCCGGCGCTTGCGCGACAAACTCTGCGGCCTGCTGAGTAGTGATATGTTCAAACACCACTTTCAGCGTTGGGTGGCGCGCCAGCAATGGCTTCATCACTTTTTCGATAAACACAGCTTCGCGATCAAAAATATCAATCTCAGCGGTAGTGACCTCGCCATGCACTAACAGGGGCATGCCTACTTCAACCATCTTGGCAATCGTGGCATCACAATGGGCCAAGTCGGTCACACCTGAGTCAGAATTTGTAGTGGCACCCGCTGGGTAAAGCTTGACCGCTTTGACGATGCCGCTCTGTGCTGCGCGTTCAATCTCTTCGGGGGGCGTGGTATCGGTAAGGTAAAGCACCATTAAGGGCTCAAAAGTACTGCCCGCAGGTAAGGCGTCTAGGATACGTTGACGGTAATCAATCGCCTGGGAGGTTGTGGTGATCGGCGGAGTTAGATTAGGCATAATAATGGCACGCCCCATCTGTGCGGCGGTATGGCCTACCACCGCCTTTAGCGCTTCACCATCGCGTAAATGAAGATGCCAATCATCGGGGCGGGTCAGTGTTACAGTGTCCACGGCGAGTCCTGTACTGGAGTGATGTCGGAAAAATGATAGCGACAGTATACGCAATTGCGCGATTGGATAAATCCACTCTTCGAGCGCCACACATTTGCCCAAGTGTCGTATCATGGCGGCACTTTTCTTAATGAACCCGTCTTAACGACTAGGGTTGATAGCTCGCTTTAACGTTAAGGACCCGATTGTTTATGCAGAATGTGCGACGTTATGCGGATGTCATTGCCAGTCTGGAGGGCGTGTTATGGCTAAGCTTGGCTTGGTCAATTTCGCTGTCAGTCCATATGGGCAGCACGGAGCCTACCCTTGCCAGTTTGTTAGTGATTGGTGCTCTCGTGGTGTTCTGCTGGGCGCATCGACCACTGCGTTTTTTGTTAGGTCGCTACCATATTCGCAAGCGGCGAACCGATATGTGGATTCATATTTTAGCCCTGCCTCTGCTGCTAGCGATGTTCTTCCACATCATGTTGGAAGCCCTATTAGGCAGTGCCTGGCTGCCACCTAAAATGCTGCTATTTAATATCCTGGCCTCTGCTGGCTGGGCCACCTACGTCATGACGTTGTTTATTAAGTTTGTGATTCATGGCCTAAAAACCAGGACTAAGTAAGCTCATTATGCCAACGGCTCTACCACTTCCGCTCTCTACGCCCAACCGTAATTTAGTGCGGCTCACTATCGTGCGCGGCATCACCTGGACCGGTTTTTTACTGGCCATTATTGTGGGTGTCGAATTGCTAGCCTTCGATTTACCAGTGACTGCTGTGGTGAGCGTGGTGATAGCCATGGGCATACTTAATATCGCCACCTGGTGGCGGCTGGGTCGCCCACGGGCCGTTACCCACCTGGAGTATCTACTGCACCTACTGGCCGATATTGCAGGCCTTACACTGCTGTTTTACTTTTCCGGGGGCTCCACCAACCCTTTTATTACCTACTACTTAGTGCCGGTTACTATTGCCGCCGCCACCCTGCCCTGGCGCCACGCCTGGATCATTGCCGCCTGCGCTATGGCGGGTTATACCTTTTTAATGTTCTCTTACTTCCCCATCCCGCAATTGGGTCATATTAATAGCGACAGCCCCTTGAGCCTGCACATATTGGGCATGTGGCTTAACTTTGGTCTCTCAGCAGGATTGGTGACCTTTTTTATCTACAAAATGGCCCACGCATTGCGTAGCCGGGACCAAGCACTTTCACGCACCCGGGAAGCCGCGTTGCGTAATGAACAGGTGTTGGCAGTAGCCACTCAAGCCGCTGGCACAGCGCATGAATTGGGAACGCCGCTCTCTACCATGGCGGTGCTACTCAAGGAAATGCAGGCCGACGCGCTACCTGATTCTGAGCTGCATGAAGACATTACCCTGCTGCGCCAGCAGGTGGACGTCTGCAAATCACGGCTGCAAAACTTAGTCTCTAATGCGGATAGGCGCCGGATGGCAGAGCCTGAAGTGCTTGACGCAGAAGTTTGGCTAGCAGGCGTTGTGCAGCGCTGGCTAGTGCTAAGGCCGGATGTAAGCCATCATTTCGAGGTGGCCGAGAAGCGTAGCAGGCCATGGCTTGCGGTTGATGCCACGCTTGACCAAGCGTTAACGAACCTGTTGAACAACGCCGCCGACGCCAACCCTGAGCACATTGCGATTCGTTTAGACTGGCAGGATGAGAGTGTAGTCATTGATATACGCGACCATGGCCCAGGAGTGGCCATGTCGATTGCCGACCAGTTAGGGGAAACGTTTATCTCCACAAAAAGCAAAGGCATGGGCATAGGGTTGTTTTTAACCCACGCCACTATCAATCGCTTTGGAGGCGGGGTAAGCCTGTATAATCACCCGGAAGGGGGTACGCTAACGGAAGTTACGCTGCCCCGCTGCGCGGCACCGCATTAAACCCGGCTGCCCAAGCATCGCCTTTAATGGATTGAGGACAACATGCAAACGCGAGACCAACGCCTGCTGATTGTTGATGACGATGAAATGTTTTGTCATGTGCTAAATCGCGCTTTAACGCGGCGTGGTTACGAAGTCATTGTTGCCCATAATGCCGATCAGGCCCTGGCAATGGCCGCCCAGTACTTGCCCACGATGGCGACCCTTGATCTAAAATTGGAAAATAGTTCAGGCTTAAAGCTGCTTCCCGAGCTACTGGCTATTTCACCCCAGTCTCGCATTGTGGTGCTGACAGGCTACTCCAGCATTGCGACTGCCGTTGAGGCCATTAAGCTTGGTGCAGTTAATTATCTCTGCAAGCCGGTAGATGCTGATGATGTGCTAACGGCCTTTGAGCGCCAAAGTGGCGACCCTGATATTGAGTTGGCTGATAATCCACCTTCAATTAACCGCATTACCTGGGAGCATATTCAGAAGGTACTCCAGGAGCACGACGGCAATATATCGGCCACCGCCCGAGCACTGGGCATGCACCGCCGTACTCTGCAGCGCAAATTACAAAAACGCCCGGTGCGGCGTTAGATTGTTGGTTAATTGCCAGCTAGTCCAAGCCCCACCACACTAAAATGTTTTATGGCAGGGGCCTGAACGCTTAATGCGCTGTCCAGCCTAGATCAATATTAAAGCTTGACCCGGTCACCGCACCGGCGGCATCGGACGCCAGATAGGCGACTAGTTGCGCCACTTCTTCAGGCTCGATCAAGCGCTTGATCGCCGCCTGTTTGAGCATGACTTTCTCAATCACTTCCTGCTCATCCATACCGTGCAACTTAGCTTGATCGGCGATCTGATTATCCACCAGTGGCGTTTTCACATAGGCGGGGCAAACAGCGTTTGCGGTAATCCCTTGCTCCCCCCCTTCCAACGCTGCGGTTTTGGTCAGACCAATCATCCCGTGCTTGGCGCTGATATAAGCTGCTTTACCAGGCGAGGCCACCTGGGCATGTATTGAAGCCACGTTAACGATGCGTCCCCAGCCTTTTTCGCGCATGTGCGGCCAGGCCGCTTGCGTGAGCAGAAAGGGAGCGGTCAGCATCAGATCCATGATCTGCCGCCATTTTTCCTCGGGAAAGGTCTCAATCGAAGCTACATGTTGAATACCGGCATTATTGACCAATATATCAATTCCGCCAAAACGCTTAACCGCATCGGCTACCGCCGCACGGCAGGCATCTGGGTCTGTCAGGTCAGCTTCAAAAAAGGCAGCGCCAGCCTGTTCAGCTATCGCTTTTCCCGCCGGGTTAAAGTCGACCGCAAGCACTTGATGGCCTAGCTCGCAAAAGTGCTTAACAACCGCGGCACCGATACCACTGCTGGTTCCGGTGACCAGCGCTACACGCGGCGTTGAAACGGATGAGGAAGTCATGGGCAATTCCTTGTCATAAGTGGTCAGAAGGTGTTTTCAGTATAGCGGTACGTGGTTAAGCGTCAGGCTCATCGACCGGTTGCATTAAACGCGCCATCATTCGCTGCGCCAACCTAGCAGCCTCCTGCATATTCTCGAGCTCTTCTAGATTGTGCAAGATTGCGCGCTTATAGAGCTCATAGCCACCAGGCAGGGGCTCAAGAGACAACTGATAGGTGCCTGAAGGTAAGGAAAGTGTCAGCGAACCTGCCAAAGGTTCCGTAAGATGGGATTGATCAGGCACCACGACCAGCCAAAGTTCACAGGGTGTAATCAACGCACCCACCATATTTCCTGCACCATGATGCTGAAAGCATAGCGCATCAAATCCTAAGCGCGGATTCCATCCCTCCTGTTGTTTCATGGAAGGTAAATGCACATCTCGATAGGCCTTCGCCAGTTCAGCAAGAAGGGCGTATTCGTCAGCAGTCAGCGTATACATAAACGTGTGATTTTTTCCAGGTGATAACAGGCATTAATGGGCAATGTAGCGAGCTGCTATTGGCGAAATAAGCGTTGCTAAGCCACAATGGGCGCAGATTATCGTGCCGCAAAGACTTTTCACTCGGTTACGTTCCACTTTGTAACTTATTCTGCTTATCGTAAAGGAGCGCCACCTATGTTTGTGGTTATTTTTGGTCGGATGTCCTGCCCCTTCTGTGTACGTGCTAAACACCTTGCAGATCATCTGGAAAAAGCCGGAAAAATTGAAGGGTACCGCTATGTCGATATGCCTTCTGAAGGCGTTACTAAGGAAGATATCGCCAAGACCGCTGGCAAACCCATTCATACCGTACCGCAAGTGTTCGTGGATCAAACTCATGTCGGTGGCTTTACCGAGTTTGATCAGTTTGTCCGCGACAAACAGCTCCTCGCCGTTTAATAGTAATTGGCGTTTGGCACTGTGCTGCCGTTAAAACCCTCGTTAATACCCGTTGAACCCTTGCCTGCCTTGCTTGCCTATACTGTGCAGTTACTCATGGCCCACGCGAGGTGTGCCACTTTTGGGCAAGGAGTTCACCATGCAGCGTCAGGAGTTTGTTCAGCAGCTGTGGCTAGACTACGTACATACACACCCCGATATTGGGGCATTGAGGCTGTGGCCACTCTCGGCCGCAGCCGAATATTTAACGTTAGTCACACTCAACTACGGTCCTTTTTCGGCTACCGCGCTTAGCAGCAATTTAGCCCACATGGGCTACCGCGCTATGAGTCACTACGCCATGGCGGACAAAGGCCTACTCGTGCACTTACTAGCCCCCAGCGATGGCAGTAGCTGGCTGGTGCTTGCCGAATTGCAAATAGGCACCCTTTCTAAAGCGCCGCGAGAAGCAATTGAAGGACTGGTGCGTCAATCGCATCCTCAGGATTGCAAAGGGCATAATTTACTCTGTCGCGGTAGACCCTGGCCAATGCCCTCCTGGGCACTTTATCAGCAGTTGCAGCAGGCCCATCCGCTAGCCGCATGGCTTGCAGTGAGGGGGCCCCGCTTGCACCATGCGGGCTTTGATTGTGGTCAGCTTGGCGAACCGTTAGCCGTTTTGGATCAACGTCTCAAAGAGGTAGGTATGCTGAGCCTGCAAGAGCAGCAGAACGGTGTTTTTACGGTGTCACCGCTGCTTGACCATCGTTTTTACCCAACGACACCGCAGAAAGCCGTATTCGCCGATGGCGATGAGCATCGCCTTTGCTTAGGGGGGCTGGCGCTCGTCCAAAAGCATGTAGAGCATAGTCACGAGCGCCTAGCCGACGTCCTTCTACCCCATCACACACGCTGTGAAATGGCATGAGTCGCTAACTCTTTCAGTTAGCGACTCACTATCTCACTATCTCACTATCTCTAATGCTACTCGACTTAAAAGCTGACGGGGTGCCTTATTAAGCGTCAAAGCTCATTTCAGGCACGTGGTCTGGCACGATTAGTTTGCCCGCTGTTTTTTCGACAATTTCTTCAACGCTAACGCCGGGCGCACGCTCTTTGAGGATAAATGCACCGTCTTTGATTTCCAGATAAGCGAGATCGGTCAAAACACGGTTAATACAACCAGCCCCCGTCAGCGGCAGCTCGCATTTTTCCAGCAGTTTGGATTCACCATGTTTAGAGGCATGCGTCATGGTGCAAATAATATTGTCAGCACCAGCCACCAGATCCATCGCGCCGCCCATGCCTTTGATAAGCTTGCCGGGGATCATCCACGAGGCGATATTGCCTTGTTGATCAACCTCGAAGGCGCCCAGTACGGTCAAATCCACATGCCCACCACGAATCATGGCAAAGGACTCAGCTGAAGAGAAAATCGCCGCGCCCGGGCGCGCCGTCACGGTCTCTTTACCCGCATTGATCATATCCGCATCAAGCTCTTCTTCGGTGGGGTAACGGCCCATCCCCAGCAGTCCGTTTTCGGATTGCAGCATGACATCAATGCCGTCTGGAATGTAATTGGCAACCAGGGTGGGAATACCAATGCCCAAATTGACGTAAAAGCCATCTTGAAGTTCGCGAGCGACACGCTGGGCCATCTGTTCTCGTGTTAAAGCCATGGTGACTACCTCTTGTTGAATCGTTAAATAGGAAGCGAGTGAGATATTTGAAATTTAAGTCTTTAAAAAAGCGGTGACTTAACTACGCACCGTGCGTTTTTCAATGCGCTTTTCAAACGTGCCTTGAATAATCCGATCCACATAAATGCCTGGCGTATGGATCTGGCTAGGCTCAAGCTCACCCGGCTCCACAATTTCTTCAACTTCTACCACGGTGATTTTCCCCGCGGTGGCGGCCATGGGGTTAAAATTTTGTGCTGTATGGCGATACATCACATTGCCATAGCGATCCGCTTTCCAGCCTTTTACAATGGCAAAGTCACCAATAATGGCTTCTTCTAAAATATAGTGCCGGTCATTGAAGACACGTACTTCCTTGCCTTCGCCAATCGGCGTGCCGTAGCCGGTGGCAGTGTAAAAAGCAGGGATACCCGCGCCACCTGCGCGCATTTTTTCCGCCAACGTGCCTTGAGGCGTTAACACCACCTCAATTTCATCGTTCAGCATTTGCTTCTCAAATAACGCGTTTTCACCTACGTAAGAGGCCAGAATTTTACTGATTTGACGATCTTCAAGCAGTATCCCCAAGCCAAAACCATCCACACCACAGTTATTTGAAACCACGGTGAGATCATGAACGCCGCGGCGCTTGATTTCCGCGATCAGGTTTTCGGGAATGCCACATAGGCCAAAGCCGCCAGCAATGACGGTCATACCGCTCTCAATGCCTTCCATCGCTTCTTTGTAGGAAGATACTCGCTTATCGAATCCTGCCATTGTTGTGCCTCACGTTGTTGTCATTAAATATGAGTGGTCATTGATATGGGCTGTCAATAATACATAGACCGCCCCTTACGATAGTGCCAGTGTTGTGCCAGATGATATATTTGTTAAGTTTGTTTTTCTTATCAATTTATTGGTAAAACTTATAAAAGGCACTTTATGACCGTCAAACAGCTGCGCGCCTTTCTCGCGGTCGCCCAAACGCTCAGTTTTACCCAGGCCTGTGAGCGGCTGCATTTATCCCAGCCAGCGCTCAGCTTGGCGATCAAGGGGTTAGAAGAGTCGTTGGGGGGGAAATTGTTAATCCGGAGCACCCGGAGCGTTAGGCTAACCCCAGAAGGCGAGTCGCTGCTACCGCTGGCCAAACACTTGCTGGCCCAATGGGATAATACCGAAGAGCGGTTGCGCCAGCGCTTCACGCTTCAGCTGGGCCGGTTAAGCGTCGCCGCCATGCCTGCTTTCGCCTGTAATTTATTACCCGCAGCGTTAGTTAAGTTTCGCCAGCAATATCCCAAAATCAATATCACAGTGCACGACGTGATCAATGAAGAAGTCACTGAAATGGTGCGCTCTCGACAGGTGGAAATGGGTATCGCTTTTTCACCGGAAGGCGCGGGCAGCCTACTGTTCACCCCCCTGTTTGAAGATCATTTTGTCGCTGTGGTACCGCCAACTTCCATGCTAAATCAAGCCTCGCAGCTAACTTGGCCAACCCTACTCAATCACGACTTTATCACGCTGCAGCGCCCTTCTATGGTGCGCCGCTTGTTGGAACAGGAGCTGCGGAAACAACACATGGAACTGCCTGTGGCGTTTGAAAGCCACCAGCTCTCCACCGTCGGAAGAATGGTTGCTGACGGGTTAGGGGTGAGCGCGGTGCCTTCTATGTGTATTCGACAAATGCATGAGCTGGGCGCCCGGTGCATACCGCTAACAGCCCCAGCCATCTCTTGCCGAGTGGGTATTTTGACGCATCAAGAGCTTTCCGTTGCCGCCCATGCGCTTCGCACTGTACTGCTTGAGACGGTCCAAGCACCGTCTCTCTCTGGCGACTAACCCCCTACTATGTTGTTGAGACAGTTGATGAGACGAACTGGGTTTCTGCTGGGCAGCGTGGCTAGGATCATTTAGCATTCAGTATTACGCTATTCGTCTGACGGTAAGGAAACGTGGTATGCCTATTTTAAAAGGGCTTGTCAGCGCTCTGCTGCTAACCCTCAACACGCTATTCTGGGGCGTACCTCTAATTCTGTTGACGCTACTCAAACTCATTGTTCCCGGGCAGCGACTGAAACAGAAGGTGCTGCTGGGTTTAAATGCCGTGGCACTCAACTGGATCGGCTTTAATCTGTGGTGGATGCGGCGCTGGCTTAAGCCTGACGTATCGATCACGGTTCCCGAGCAGTTGAGCCCCCATCAATGGTGGCTGGTGATATCCAATCACCGCAGTTGGACCGATATCTTTATGCTATTCATGGCGTTACACCGCCGCATACCGATGCCGCGGTTTTTCCTCAAACGTCAATTAATCTGGATTCCTATCGTGGGCTTGGCTTTTTGGGCACTTGAATTTCCCTTCATGCGTCGCTTTAGCCGTGAACAAATAGCTAAAAACCCCAAACTTGCCACCATAGACCGCACGTCTACCGAGCGTATGTGCCAACAAGCACGTAATACCCCGATTGCGATTTTTAATTTTGTCGAAGGCACACGTTTTAGCGTCGCCAAGCGCGATGCTCAGCAAAGCCCTTATCGTCACTTGTTGCGCCCCAAAGCAGGTGGCGTTGCCCAGGTACTTAGCCTGCTAGGCAGTCAATTAGATGGTATTCTGGACGTAACGATTAGCTATACCAACCCATCCCCCACTTTTTGGGGTTTTTTGTGCGGTAATGAAGCGCCCATTACGCTGCACGCACGGCAACTAGATATTCCTCAGTGGATGTACGCACCTAATAACCACGACGAAAAGCAGCATAAGGAACGTTTCCACACATGGATCAATTCACTCTGGCGGGAAAAAGATGGCCTGTTGGACGGCAAAACCGATCACGACTGATTGGCTTGTTAAGCACCTGCCTATTAGCCGGAATGCTTGTCGGCTGTGCCAATGCGCCTCAATCGTCATCTCAGCGTGCGGCGGCTCCTAGTGCTACTCAGATTAGTGGCAATTGGGTGCAGGTACAGCGCGGGGACACACTCGGGAAAATGGC
The DNA here is from genome assembly GCF_013415125.1 of Vreelandella glaciei. GTDB lineage: Bacteria > Pseudomonadota > Gammaproteobacteria > Pseudomonadales > Halomonadaceae > Vreelandella > Vreelandella glaciei. Next base: position 112,294 of record NZ_JACCDE010000003.1, read on the forward strand.
GGGCCGCGCTAATGTGCCGCTAGAACGATTACAACGATTTAACCCAGGTGTGAATGCACGACGGCTAGAGGTAGGCCAACGGTTATTGATCCCCACTCAGCAAGAGCGCGCGCCTTCCGGCGGTCCTTATCGTTACCAAATTCGCCCCGGCGATACGTTTTCGAGTATCGCCCGCCATTTTGGTACCACCAGCGGCCGTATTCAGAGCGCCAACCCTAGCGCCACGCCCACTAACTTACGAGTAGGTCAAGTCGTTAGCGTTCCGCTTGGCGGCTCTGCGCCTCGAACCGCTGCTAGCAGTAGTGGTTCATCTAGCCCTAACCGACCCGCTGCCGCGCCCAGTAGTGCCCCCAGTCAGGCGCTGCCCGCTTCAGCTAGACGCTGGCCCTGGCCATTGGATGATTATCGTGTGGTTCGCCGCTTTGGCCCAGATAGCCGTGGCACTCTCCAACCAATGCTGCTGGCAACACAAGCGGGCGCCCAGGCAAAATCCGTCGCCGCCGGTGAAGTACGTTTTGCTGATGGTATGCGCCAGCTTGGCGAAGTAGTGATTGTGCACCATGCCGACAACCTTCAAACCGTATACGCCCTTTGTGACCGCATATTGGTCGAGGTGGGTAAGCAGGTGAGCGCGGGTGATGCGCTTTGCGAAGTAGGCCAAAGTGATGCAACCCAGCGCTACGATCTCCTCTTCGATCTGCGCCAGGGTGGTAAACCCATCGATCCTAGGCAGGTGCTGCGCTAAAGCTCTTCGTAAAGCACTGGTTAAAGCACTTGTTAAAAACCAAGCGGCCCCTGCTTAAACAGGGGCCGTGGGGTTTAGGCTAGTGTCTGCCGTTTTGTTAGCCGCGATAGTAGCCAGGTTTAACAAACGGCATAGGGGTAACCACCATGGGTAACTGCTTACCACGCACTACCGCATACACAGTGCTTTGCGGTGCCTCCAGCTCACGGGTCACATAGCCCATCGCCACCGGTTTACCGATGCTCGGTCCAAAGCTGCCCGATGTCACCACCCCAATCTCATTGCCCGCTTCGTCTACCAGTGTTGCCCCCTCTCTTACAGGCGCACGACCGTCGGCTAACAGTCCAACGCGCTTGCGGGTATGATCTTTGGCGTCAACTTGATGCAGGATAACGTCAGCGCCTGGAAAACCGCCTGCACGTTCGCCGCCATGGCGACGCGGTTTACCAATCGCCCAAATAAGCCCGGCTTCAACAGGCGTCGTTTGCATATCCATATCATGCCCGTAGAGGCATAACCCTGCTTCCAGACGCAATGAATCCCGTGCGCCCAAGCCAATAGCCTCTACTTCAGGTTCTGCCAGCAACCGCTCGGCGAAGGCTTCGCAGGCATCAGCCGCGACTGAAATTTCAAAGCCATCTTCACCGGTATAGCCACTGCGGCTCACCCACACTTCCTGCCCCGCAATAGTGAAGCGGCCATGCTGCATAAACACTAGCTCGCACGCTTCAGGGCACAACCGCTGCATCACATCTCGCGCCTGGGGCCCTTGGAGCGCCAGCAAGCCACGGTCTAATGTTTCAATCTCATGGGTGGAAGCTAAATTTAAACGCAAATGCGCTAAATCCTGATCTTTGCATGCAGCGTTCACTACGAGATAAAAATGATCGCCTGCGTTGACCACCATCAGGTCATCAATAATGCCGCCTTCAGTGCTGGTGAATAGCCCATACCGTTGAGTGCCTTTTGCAAGCCCCACTAAATCAGCGGGTATCAAGGTTTCCAGCGCTTCAGCAACATTATTGCCGGACACACTAATCTGGCCCATGTGTGAGACGTCAAACAGGCCGCACTTCTGGCGAGTGTGTTCATGCTCCTTTTTGACCCCCAGCGGGTACTGCACAGGCATTTCATAGCCAGCAAAAGGCACCATTTTGGCACCCAGCTTGAGGTGCAGCGCGTGCAGCGGCGTTTGCTTTAAGTCAGACATGGGGGATTCCTCACTTAGAAATTCTTCACTCTCAAAAGAGAACGGGAAGCCACCTGTGTGCCTTCCCGACTCCATTTAGCTATACATCAAACACATACTTGCAGCTCACCTAACAAGCTGAAGGTTTTATTGATCGTGTTCCAGCTCTTCACCCGGCAGCACATCTTTGCCATCGAAATAGTCCTTGGTTAGCTTAAAGACTACCGGCGAAAGCAGTGCCAAGGCAATTAGGTTGGGAATGGCCATCATGGCATTGAAGGTATCCGCCATTAACCAGATAAAGCCCAACTGAGCGATGGCGCCTAGCGGGATCGCCAGCACGAACAGCACGCGATAGATCATGATAGAACGCGTGCCAAACAGGAACTGGCAGCACTTCTCACCATAAAATGACCAGCCAAGAATGGTGGTAAAAGCAAAGATTGCCAAGGCGACCGCGACAATTTGATTGCCGAATCCTGGCAGTGCGGCGTCAAAAGAGAGCGCGGTCAGCGATGCGCCGGCTTCACCGTCGATCCATACGCTAGAAGTCAAAATCACCAGAGCGGTAATCGTGCAGACAATAATGGTATCGATAAAGGTACCCAGCATCGCGATTAAGCCCTGGCGAACCGGATTTTTGGTTTTTGCCGCTGCGTGGGCAATCGGCGCACTACCTAAACCCGCTTCGTTAGAGAAAATGCCGCGCGCCACACCAAAGCGAATCGCCGCCATAACCGCTGCACCGGCAAAACCACCGGCCGCCGCCATCGGGTTAAAGGCGTAGTAAAAGATTAAGCCAAAAGCTTCGCCAATCTGTCCGGCGTTAATGATCAATACCAGCAGGCCTGCCACCACATAGGCAATGCCCATGATGGGGACCAGTTTACCCGCCACCTTAGCGATACGCTTGATGCCACCTAGAATTACCGCCCCTGCCAGCACCATAATGATCACACCCGTGATCCAGTGCGGCACACCAAAAGTGGCATCCATGGCATCGGCTACCGAGTTCGACTGCACGGTATTACCAATACCGAAAGCAGCCACGGCGCCAAAGAAAGCAAAGACACCGCCCAGCCAGAGCCATTTTTTGCCCAAGCCGTTTTTGATATAAAACATTGGCCCACCGACGTGGAAACCAGTGCTATCGGTTTCACGGTAACGGACAGCCAATACCGCTTCGGCAAATTTCGTCGCCATCCCTACTAGCGCGGTAATCCACATCCAAAAAACCGCGCCAGGGCCACCTAGTGCAATCGCGGTGGCGACACCAGCAATGTTACCGGTACCGATGGTCGCCGACAGCGCTGTCATCAACGCATCAAAGGGAGATATTTCCCCCTCATCGCCCTCTTTACTCACCGCTTTATCAGCGCTGGGTTTTGGCTCACGTCCTGCCCACATTAGCTTGAAACCCATACCGAGTTTTCTAATCGGCATCAGTTTCAAGCCAATCTGCAGGTAGATACCTACACCCAGGAGCAAGATCAACATGATGGGTCCCCACACCACGCCGTTGATTGCCCCCAAGAGGCTAGTTAATGTTTCCATGTGCTTCTCCTCACCCTGTTAGTTTGTTGCATTTGTTAACCCAGAATCTGCATGTTTTACACTATGTGGCTAGTGGTCTTCTATGGTGATGTCGCTTGCGCATAGAGGATGCCGCTTTTTTCATAACCAAACACAAAAGAATAACGGAATCAAAATACCTCGCTCTACTACGTTTAAAGGGAGCAGATAAGAAATTTGTTTCCGATTGGAAACACGTTAACATGCATCTTTATTCGCTCGCTTTCCGCTAGCCGACAGTCGCCAAGGCGAGCGACAACCGCTAGTATGCCCGGGTCCAGAAAACTGTTTCATATAGGAAAACATCATGAGCAACCTTCCTGCCAATCTTCGTTACGCTGAAAGCCACGAGTGGGTACTTGACCACAAAGATGGCACCGTTACCGTCGGTATTACCGATCACGCCCAACAAGCACTGGGTGATGTCGTCTTTGTGGAACTGCCGGAAGTGGGCGCGGCGCTGACAAAAGGCCAAGAGTTTGGTGTGATTGAATCGGTTAAAGCCGCTTCTGATCTTTACTCCCCCGTTGCGGGCGAAGTGATTGAAGTGAATGAAGCCCTTGAAGACGCTCCCGAAACAGTCAATGACGCGCCTTATGAAGGCGGCTGGATTATGAAAGTTCGCTTAGACAGCGATGCCATTGATGGCCTGTTAGACGCCGATGCCTACCAGGCAACGCTCAGCGCTGACGAATAAAGCATACTCAGGCGCCTGCCTTTTCTGGCAGGCGCTTCGCTTATTATCCTGCACGGCTCTCTCTTAACGTTCGGAATCTTCTTCATGTCTCTTGAAACACGCCGCCTGGCCGAGCTGGCCGACCACGATGCTTTTATCAAACGTCATAATGGTCCAAGTAGTGATGACGTTACCACGATGTTAAAAGCGCTCAATATGCAGCACATGGAAGATCTGATCGAGCAGACCGTGCCAAGCGATATCCGCCTTGGGCGCGAACTGTCGCTAGACGATCCGCGCAGTGAATCCGAAGCGTTAGAGTACTTAGCTCAGCTGGCGCGGCAAAATCGCGTGGCTAAAAGCTATATTGGCCAGGGCTATTACGGCACGCACATGCCAGCGGTCATTCAGCGCAATGTGCTGGAAAATCCCGGTTGGTACACGGCTTATACGCCTTACCAACCGGAAATCTCTCAAGGCCGCCTGGAAGGCCTACTGAACTTCCAACAAGTAGTAATGGATTTAACCGGCATGGAGCTTGCGAATGCTTCACTGCTTGACGAAGCCACCGCTGCCGCCGAAGCCATGGCGCTGTGTAAGCGCGGCAATAAGAAGAGCAAATCCAACGCTTTCTTCGTCGCCGACGATGTATTCCCACAAACACTGGACGTGGTTAAAACCCGTGCGGAGTTCTTTGGTTTCGAACTGATGATGGGCCCGGCTGAAGAACTGGCAGCCCACGATGTGTTTGGGGCCCTGGTACAGTACCCGTCTGCCAGCGGTGAAGTTCGTGACCTGGCACCGCTGTTGAGCGCGGCCGCCGATCGCAACATCATGACCTGCGTGGCGACCGACCTTTTGAGTTTGGTGCTGCTGAAAGAGCCCGGCAAGTTTGGCGCCGACATTGTGGTGGGCAACTCCCAGCGTTTTGGCGTACCCATGGGTTTTGGTGGGCCTCATGCAGCGTTCTTTGCCACGTCAGATAAGCTCAAGCGCTCACTCCCAGGGCGGATTATCGGCGTCTCCAAAGATAGCCGAGGCAATACCGCCCTGCGCATGGCGATGCAAACTCGCGAGCAGCATATTCGCCGTGAGAAAGCGACCTCGAATATCTGTACCGCCCAGGCACTGCTGGCCAATATTGCCGGTTTTTATGCCACCTATCACGGCGCTGAGGGGCTGCGCAAAATTGCGGGCCGTGTTCACCGTTTGACCACCCTACTGGCTGAAGGCCTTAAGCAGGCAGGCGTCACGCTAGCTCATGACAGCTGGTTTGATACGCTATGTTTGACGGGCGTAGATGCAGGCAAGATTCATGGCCGCGCCATGACCCATGATATTAACCTGCACTATTTCGCCAATGGTAATGTGGGCATCAGCCTGGATGAAACCACCACCGCTCACGACGTAGCCGCCTTGTTTGATGTGCTGTTGGGCGATGAGCACGGCCTTGCCGTTACAGTATTGGACGAGCAGGTGGTGGCGAACGGCACCACAGGTATTCCCGCTACCTGCCAGCGCGAAAGCGACTTTTTAAGCCACCCGACCTTTAGCCGTTACCGCAGCGAAACTGAAATGCTGCGCTACTTGAAGCGCCTGGAGAATAAGGATCTGTCGCTTGCTCACGCGATGATCCCGCTCGGCTCCTGCACCATGAAGCTCAACGCCACCAGCGAAATGATCCCCGTTTCCTGGCCCTCGTTTGCGCATCTTCACCCGTTTGCACCTCGCGACCAAGTAGCTGGTTATCATCAGATGATCGATGAGCTCTCGGCATTTTTGGTCGAAGTCACCGGTTATGATCATCTCTCCATGCAGCCTAATTCCGGCGCGCAGGGGGAATATGCAGGCTTAGTGGCGATTCGCCGTTACCAAGCGGCCCAGGGCGAAGGTCATCGTGATGTCTGCTTGATTCCTAGCTCCGCTCACGGCACCAATCCTGCCTCCGCGGCGATGGTGCAGATGAAAGTGGTCGTGGTTGAATGCGATCAAAATGGCAATATTGATATGGCAGATTTACGCGCGAAAGCCGAGCAGCATCGCGATCAGCTGTCTGCCATTATGCTCACCTACCCGTCGACCCACGGCGTGTTTGAAACCAGCGTGCGCGAAGCGTGCAAGATCGTTCACGACAATGGCGGCCAGGTCTATATTGATGGTGCCAATATGAACGCTCAGGTGGGCTTGACGCGTCCCGGCGATTTCGGCGGCGATGTGTCCCACCTCAATCTGCATAAAACATTCTGTATTCCCCACGGCGGCGGCGGTCCAGGCATGGGCCCTATCGGCGTTAAAGCGCACCTAGCGCCCTATGTGTCCAATCATGTGGTTACGCCGATCAACGGCGTCAATAGCGATAGCGGTGCTGTCTCCGCGGCGGCCTTTGGTAGCGCCTCTATTCTGCCTATCTCGTGGGCCTACATTAAGATGATGGGTGCGCGCGGCCTGCGTGAAGCCACCGAGCTTGCCATCCTAAACGCCAATTACATTGCCAAGCGTTTGGAAGCGTCATTCCCCATTCTCTATCGCGGCCAGAACGGCACCGTCGCCCACGAATGCATTATCGATATTCGTCCGCTCAAAGCGGCCTCCGGGATTAGCGAAGAGGATATTGCCAAGCGCTTAATGGATTACGGCTTCCACGCACCGACCATGTCATTCCCGGTGCCAGGCACGCTAATGATCGAGCCGACCGAGTCGGAGTCACTGTATGAAATTGATCGCTTCTGCGATGCCATGATCGCCATTCGTGACGAGATCGCCCGGGTGGAAAACGGTGAATGGCCGCTGGATAATAATCCGCTGGTCAATGCGCCGCACACTCAGGCGGATCTGATGGATAGTGACTGGGAACGGCCTTATAACCGTCAGCTGGCAGCCTTCCCAACCGCTGCTGTGCAAGCCGCTAAATACTGGCCCGCCGTTAACCGCGTTGATAACGTGTTTGGCGACCGTCAGTTGATCTGCTCTTGCCCCAGCATTGACGAGTATCGCGACTAAACGCCACTCAAACGCCCCTGCTGCCTTAACTGTTCGATGGCATCAGGGGCGTTTTTTCTTGCACACGCTGGGCGTGAAAACCGTTTAACAGCTTTTCGTAGCGTTTCGGCAGTACCGAGTCGCGACGGCGAAGCAGGTAAAGCACTTCACTGACCGCATTGGGCAGATTGAGTGCTTTGACTTGGCGCTGCCAAGGAGACGTTTCCAGCACCAGTCTCGAAACAACAGTAAAGCCTAGCCCCCTGGCGACCGCATCCAGCACCATACTGACTTCATTGGTAAAGCCCTGATGGCGGAAATGCGTCATGGAGCGAAACTCATCCGGGTAATTAGCCCGTAATAGCGCATTAGCGTGGTTGATGCCGTCGTAATAATTGAGAAAGCCGATGCCCATTAGATCTGACAGTGTGCTGCCAGCAAAATCAGCGGGCACCACTAAACAGAGAGGCTCCTGGTGCCAAATAGAGCAATGAAGTTCAGGATGGTTCATCGCCTCCGTGACGATGCCAATATCGTAGCGTCCATCTAACAGATCATTCACAATTTCATGGTTAAAAGCGAAACTATAGTTGACCGTTAAATTGGGGTGCATTTGCTGCTGGCCCAAAATATACGGATAAAACATCAGACCCACGCTTCCCGGTGACGCAATACGGCAGTCGCCACTGTCTAGTGAGTCGTCATCTAAGCCATGACGAAACTGTTCATGCTCAGCAAACAACTTCAACGCATAATCATAAGCTCGCCGCCCCGTTTCCGTTAGCGTAAAACTACGCCCCTTGCGCTCCAGCAGCTCTTTATTTAAGTAGCTTTCTAGCTTGCGAACATGCTGGCTTACGCCGGGCTGCGTCATTTCCAAACGATGAGCGGTACGGGTAAAACTGCCTGTTTCCACTAACGTAATAAACGTACGGAAGTATTGAGCGTTAAACATAGTAAAGAACCATTGTCTTTAGCAGCCATCCTTTTAAACAGGGTTCATAGTAGCACAGCGGCCTGGGTAGCCGATGCGCCGCTGTACCGACTGCCAGGGCATGGTAAACTGCCAATAGCACTCAAACGACTAGGGACAGCCCCACTGATGACCGCAACTGCTCAACCCCGCGCCACCCTTTCCAGCATCATTTCCCCAGAAGGAAGCCTGGAAGTACTTTCTCAGCATGAAGTTAATCGCCTACATAAAACCTCTCAAAGTGGCCTTCATGATTTACTTCGGCGTTGTGCACTGGCGGTTTTAAATTGTGGTAACCCAAGTGACGACAGTCTGGCGATTTTAGAAGCCTATAAAGATTTTGATATTGAAGTATTGCAACAAGATCGCGGCATTCGCTTAAAGCTGACTAACGCGCCAGCGGAAGCGTTCGTGGATGGCCGTATGATCCGCGGCATCCGCGAACACCTCTCCTCAATCATTCGCGATATCGTTTACGTCTATAACGAAATTCAACATCACAACCGCTTTGACCTTAGCACTGGCGAAGGCACTACCAATGCGGTCTTCCATATTCTGCGCAAAGCGGGCACGTTGAAACCTGGCCGCGACCCTAGCCTAGTGGTCTGCTGGGGCGGCCACTCTATTTCTCGTGAAGAGTACGAGTACACCAAAGACGTCGGCTACCACTTAGGTCTGCGTGATTTAGATATTTGTACCGGCTGTGGGCCAGGGGCTATGAAAGGCCCCATGAAGGGCGCAAACGTCGCCCATGCAAAACAACGCCGTAAAGAGGGCCGCTATTTAGGTATTTCAGAACCTGGCATTATCGCCGCCGAAGCGCCCAATCCCATTGTTAACGAACTAGTGGTAATGCCGGACATTGAGAAACGCCTGGAAGCATTTGTGCGCCTCGGCCACGGCATTATCGTCTTCCCAGGCGGGGTTGGCACAGCGGAAGAGATTCTCTATTTATTGGGTATTTTGCTGCACCCAAGCAATAAAGATATCCCCTTCCCATTAATTTTCACTGGCCCTGCCGATTCTGCCGCCTACTTTCAGAAAATCGATGAATTCCTGGTCTATACGCTCGGTGAAGAAATCCGTCGCTACTACACGATTATTACCGGCGACCCGGTGGCGGTGGCGCGCACCATGCGCCATGGCATCGACGAAATTGCTGAATTCCGGCGTACGCACCAGGATGCGTTCTACTACAACTGGCGGTTAACCATTGCGCGCGATTTTCAGGCAACGTTTCAACCGACCCATGAAGCGATGCGAGCGCTAGCGCTTCACCGCCTCCAACCGACTCATGAGCTAGCCGCTAACCTCCGCCGGGCGTTCTCCGGGATTGTAGCGGGCAATGTTAAAGAAGACGGTATTCGCGCCATTGAAGCCCATGGCCCCTTTGTGCTGACAGCTGAACCTGAACTAATGCAGCGCTTGGATGAGCTGTTGACCTCATTTGTGGCACAGGGTCGCATGAAGCTAGATGGCCAGCCTTACACGCCCTGCTATGTACTTAAATAACAGCAAAACCGTACCACAGCCGCCGATTAGGTGGCGGCTGTGTGCTGCTGGCGCGATCAGCCCCTGGCAACAGGAACCATTTCAGAAAAAATTGGCCTGATTAGCTACACTTAGCGTGGACAATGCACCAGTCACTATTGCCCCCATCACTATTGAAAGGAACTCACCATGTCGATGATTAATCAGTTACAAGACGTAAAAACAAAGGATTTTGCCAAACACTGCTATGAAAGTAGTAGCGTTGATAAATTACGCGATGCCGCCGAAGGCAGCCCCGACAAAGCAGAAATGGAACATTGGGGGCTAACGGAAGGACAGTGGGAAGAAGCCATAGTGGCTGCGTTGGCAGATCATGAAGCCAAAGAGTAAATAACTTCAAATAGCGGGTAACCGCTAAAATATATGCGCCCTAACATTCAAACGTTAGGGCGTTTTATAGTACAGCCTCCCTTATGTATTCCATACGATGCTTATTCCACATTCGATAACGCCACACCGCCATACTCCTCCCGAAGACGCTCTAGCTTGGTAACTTCGCTTTCGCTCAGCGCTGGGGAGTCCCATAATGGCTGCTTTTCAGCTCCTCGCAGGCCTTCCAAGCTAACTGTCAGTTCTGCATTACTAGGTATCTGAGGTTCTCCCCAGGGGCCAAAACGATTAGGCGCAAGACTCCAGGCCAGCGTCTCTCCCGGCTCAATTCCCCCTGGCATAACGTAGTAGAATTGCTCATCGATCCAAGGCTGTGAGCGGTCAGGACTGATAACGCGCCCTCTTAAAGAAAGCGCGGATATGACCTTATCAGTGGCATTCGTTACTTCAAGATCAATCACCGGCTCAGGAGCACCATAAGGGCTCTCACTCATATAATAGCGAGCATTATCAATACTGAAACGCGCTAACTGCTGCTGGTCGCTGTTCGCCTTAGCTTGCTTCTCTTCCAATCGTGTTAGCGTGCGCATAGCCTGCTCACGCTCTCGTGACCGGCGCTCGCGAAGTATTTGATCGGCGCGCTCAATAACCTGATCGCCAGTCAATCCATGCATTTGCATATTGGCTGACTCAGCGATCTCCGCCGCGTTCATACGGTTAGGATTAAGAATGTCAATGCTGTTAAATGTCGATGCCGTCGAAATAATGATGAGCCCTTGATCAAAATCGTCGCGCTTATAAGTAGGCAGCGAGTTGCGCACTTTTTCGACCGAGACGACTGACGCTGGCATGGAGCTTGTGTCAATTTTAGGGTCTGAACAACCCGCTATCATGAGTACTGATAGTGCTATTGCAGACAGCCTTAGAAGGCTACACATACACTCACCTCAACGCAGACAATGGTAAAAATTGCTGAGGAGCTTAACGGAAAGTACTATTTATCACTACCCTTTGGTGCTAGCAGGATGAATTTGCCATCACCATAGTGGCACGCCGTCATCGTATTCTCTTTACTAGTAGTTACGTTGCAGAACAAACAAAATCAAAGTGAGATGCTGGCTTGCCTAAGAGGGTGTAACCTGAATTCATAGCGATGCACAACCGCCTTCTCTTTTTACTCTTATTGCCACCCTAACAACCTTATAAAAGGGAGTAAGAAAATGCTAAAAATTGGCTTTATAGGACTTGGCTTGATGGGCCAGGGTATGGCCACCAACCTTATTAAGCATAATTTTCCTTTGACTATCATGGCGCATCGAAATCGTGCACCAATCGAAGCACTATGTCAGTTGGGAGCAAACGAGGTAGGAACTCCTGCTGAAGTTGCCTCACGAAGTGATTTAGTTTTTGTCTGTGTCAGTACCAGTGAGCAAATGGAAAACATTACTCTGGGCACTGAGGGTATTCTTGCTGGCGCGAATCCTGGTTTAATTATCGTCGATTGCTCGACATCGCTACCTCAATCGACACAACGGTTATCCGCGAGTATCGAAGCCGCAGGATGCCACCTGCTGGACGCCCCATTAGCAAGAACGCCAAAGGAGGCACGCGAAGGACGCCTCAATGTCATGGTGGGAGGTAGCCAAAAGATAGTGGACCAGGCCTGGCCAGCCATAGAAGCCTTTGCTGAAAATATATTTCATGTTGGAGAGCTAGGTTCAGCGCACAAACTCAAACTGATCAATAACTATCTCTCGCTTGGCGCCGCTGCTCTGGCGGCGGAAGCCGCGGCGATGGCGGCTAACTTGGATGTTGATCAACACAAGTTATATGAAGTGTGTTCACAAGGAGGCGCCAATAGCGCCATGTTCAACGCCGTGATGCCCTGGGTGCTTGAAGCAGATGAAACGCGCTTGCGCTTTAGCTTGGGTAATGCCGGTAAGGACATGGGGTATTTAAGCGAAACGATAGCTGCGTCTGGTTTTAATAGTATGATGCTGCCCGCCTTGCGCGAGGTGTTAAAGCAAGCTGAACAGGCGTTGGGCAACGATCAATATGTGCCCCGGCTTTACGACGCAAGCATGCTGCGTAATGAGCAAAATCAGTAAGCCGCCCCGTTCAGCGAGCCGACATTGGATGTCTGCTGATTAAAAGCAGATACAACATCGGCGTAACGAATGCACATTAACTAAATTCGCCACGTCGATGTTGTTAAATCGCACTATCCGCTACGCGTGTTGCTCAATACGTACCCGCGTAACTGCCACCATCCAACAGTATATTTTGGCCGGTCATATAACTGGCCTGAGCGCTACACAGAAACGCACAGAAGGCGCCAAACTCTTCCGCAGTGCCGAAGCGCTGTGAAGGTACTTTTTTACGAAAGGTCTCCCGTACGCTCTCGTATTCCTGGTTGGACGATTTTGCGACGTTTTGATGAGTGCTCTTTAAGCGATCAGTATCAAATGAGCCGGGCAATAAATTATTAATGGTTACGTTTCGCCCGGCAAGTTGAGGCTGACGAGCCAAGCCCGCTATAAAGCCCGTCAATCCACTGCGGGCCCCATTGGATAGCCCCAAAATATCGATGGGCGCTTTAACGGCTGCAGAGGTGATATTGATCACCCGGCCAAAGCCCCGTTCCGCCATGGCATCAACCGTTGCCTTGATGAGCTCAATCGGTGTGACCATATTGACATCGACAGCGTCTAACCAGTCTTGACGTGACCAATCTCGAAAGTCACCAGGGGGCGGACCGCCTGCATTGTTAATCAATATATCTATTTGCGGGCAAGCGGCTAGCGCCGCTTGGCGTGTCGTTTCTTGTGAAATATCCCCCACCACGGTGAGCACCGTCACGTTCGGATTCAGGTGCCGTAAATGTGCCGCTGTTTCTTCCAACAACTGGGAGGAGCGTGCGTTGATGACGACATTCACTCCCTCCATGACCAACGCCTCTGCACACCCTTTTCCGAGACCTTTACTCGCGGCACACACGAGTGCCCAACGTCCTTCAATTCCCAGTTCCATTATTCTGCTCCTGTTTCGCCAGTGATCGACTTATAGGGATTGCTCAAGCATCCACTGATAATCCTGTTCACTCGCAACGCGGGGATTCGTTTTATGAGTGTGATCAGCCAAGGCGCCTTTAATAATTCGGGGGAATAACTCTTCAGACACGTCCAATTCCGCTAACCCCATGGGTAAATCGAGACGCCTACTCATGTCTTTAATAGCAGGCCCAATGTCAGTAGGGCTATTGAGCTGCATCGTCTGAGCGATGCGTTCAAGCTTTTGCTCATGCTTTACAGAATCGCAGCTGGAGTTGAACTCAATAACCGCGGGCAGGAAAATGGCGTTGAGCGTGCCGTGGTGAAGCCTCGGATTAATACCGCCTAACGAATGACTCAAACTATGTACGCAGCCTAATCCTTTCTGAAAGGCCATCGCCCCCTGCATTGAGGCACTCATCATATTCATGCGTGCTTCCCGATCATCGGGGTTTCGTGTCGCCTGCTCAATATTCAGCCAGCCGCGGCGCAGACCATCCAACGCAATGCCGTCGGCAGGTGGATTAAAGGCCGCCGACATAAACGTCTCAAGGCAATGGGATAAGGCGTCCATCCCCGTGGCTGCCGTCATTTGTGCGGGCAGACTCAACGTTAACTCGGGGTCGCAAATAGCGGATTTAGGTACCAAGTGGGGTGATAACAGGCCGACTTTACGCCCATCTTCCAGAATCAGAATCGCCCCCCGGCCGACTTCACTCCCGGTGCCTGCCGTTGTTGGAATCGCGATAACCGGTGCCGTCGCAGCGGTAATTCGCTCTGAGCCTCCCTCAACCACAGCGAAGGACTTCAAAGGGCCTTCATGGGTACCGCAAATAGCCACGCCTTTAGCAAGATCAATGGAGGAGCCGCCACCAATGGCAATGATGCCATCGAAACCACCCTCACGGTATTGCGCAACGGCTTGACGAACGGCGGCCTCATTGGGGTTGGGGGGCGTTTGATCATAAATGGCTGGATGAGGATCACGGAGATGCTTCAGTACCTGGTCGACAATACCCGCAGCCCGCACTCCCGCATCGGTCACCACCATGGGATGTCGAATACCCAGGCGGTCACACTCCTGCTGCAGCAACGAGGCGGCCCCGAAATCAAATTGAATTTGAGTGACGTAGTTGATTATTGCCATTTCATTACCTTTGGAATTGTTAGTGTTTTTAAGTAATAACTTACTCTCGCTCTGCTAACAAGCCTGTTGATGCAACGCCACAAGCCGATATCGCGAAGCGTAATTTCGACCCAGTCCCCGTTCAGAAAAGTCAGAGAAGTAGCGTCAAAATTGAACTAAAGTCTACAAAATATGATTATTGAACACAATGGTCGTTAATGCTAGATTTGTTTTGCCAACCTACAAATACACAAAAACCCGAGGCTCACATGAAAACAAGCACCAAAACAAAATCGCTCAAGCGCATTACTGCTCTGCTACTGCTGACGGCATCCAGCTCGGTGCTGGCGGCCTACCCTGAAAAACCCATCACTATCATCGTTCCATGGGCCGCAGGTGGCGGCACCGATGCAACCGCGCGTACTATTGCCGCGGCGTTAGAAGAACAATTGGGTCAAACGGTGAATGTGGTTAACCGTACCGGTGGTAGCGGTGTGGTCGGCCACAGTGCTATGGCGAGTGCCAAACCGGATGGTTATACCCTGGGCTTGGCTACCGGTGAGCTCAATATGATGCACTGGCAGGGCCTGACCGACCTGACGTATGAAGATTTCACTCCGATTGGCCAGATCAACTTTGATTACGCCGGCATTCAAGTAGCCGCCGATGCGCCTTACGATTCAGTCCAAGAACTCGTTGATGCTATTGCTGAGCAACCCATGGGCACCTTTAAAGCCTCAGGTACAGGTCAAGGTGGCGTATGGCATCTAGCCTTTGCAGGCTTCTTAATGGATCAGGGGCTTGAAGCCAACCGTGTGACCTGGATCCCCAGCCAGGGCGCGGCGCCAGCAATGACGGAACTTGCTGCCGGTGGTATCGATATTGTGCCGAGCTCTGTTCCCGAAGGTCGCTCAATGATCGAAGCCGGGCGTGCCAAAAGCCTTGGCGTAATGGCACCAGAGCGCATTAACAGCTTCCCCGACGTCCCTACGATTAATGAAGCGATCGGAAGCGATTATCTCGTCGGTGAATGGCGTGGCATCACCGGTCCTAAGGGGATGGATGAGGAAATCGTAGCGACCCTTGAGGAAGCGCTAGAGGCCGCTTACAACAGCGATACCTATCAAGGCTTCATGGCTAAACAAGGCTTTGGTACTGAGTGGCGCAATGCCGAAGAGTTTGGTGAGCTAATGGTCGAAATGGATGCCGTGTATGGCGACATTGTTGAGAGCGTTGGTCTGAGCCAATAAGGGGATAATCAACATGAGAGATCTCCTCTTGGGGCTAGCCTTCATGCTGCTTGGCGCCGTCGTGTTAACTGTCGCTAGTCAGTACCCAACAATGGCGAGTCTTCAATATGGTCCATCTCTGTTTCCCTCCCTCATTGGGGGAGGGTTTCTCATAGGGGGCCTAGTACTTTCGGCAACGCAGCTACCTACGCTAAAACGTCAACTGTCAGGCACCAATGCGAATGTGGGAAATTTCTTCGACTTACGCTCCGTGCTTGTCTCGCTCCTCCCTATAGCACTCATTATTTTTTATATATTCGCGAGCGAGTTTCTTGGCGCGGCCCTTTGCCTAGCCATCATTATGTTCGTACTGATGCTGGTGAGAAAAACTTCCCTACCTTTAGCACTACTGGTCTCCTTCGTCGCGTCGCTAACGATTTATTTCCTATTCTCGCGATACCTGCTGATCCCCCTTCCTGAAGGGCTAATGAATTTTTGGGGTTAGATTATGGAAGCTTTTCTGTTAGGGCTGCAGCTCGTTTTCAATGTAGAAACCATGCTGGTTATCTTTGCGGCCGCCATATTTGGTGTGTTCGTGGGAGCGGTGCCAGGGTTAACCGCCACGATGGCGGTTGCACTCTTGGTACCGATTACCTTCTACATGGATCCGACCCCCGCTATTGCCGCCATTGTTACCACATCGGCCATGGCTATCTTTGCCGGGGATATTCCCGCCACCTATTTGAACATTCCCGGTACGCCCTCTTCGGCTGCCTATGTCGCCGATTCACATCTATTGGCGCACAAGGGCCGAGCCAGAGAAACACTGGGCATGAACTTGATCTGTTCGGTATTTGGCGGTCTATTCGGGACGCTAGTACTGGTCTTTGTTTCACCTTCATTAGCTGAAGTGGCACTCCAATTCAGCTCTTTTGAATATTTTTGGCTGGCACTACTGGGGCTAAGTTGCTCGATTTTTATCTCTATTGGCTCCAGGGTTAAAGCATTTCTCTCTTTGATGATCGGTTTACTGCTTTCGACGGTTGGTCTGGATATGATGAGCGGCGCCCCCCGCTTCACTTTCGGCATTCCAGACTTGATGGGGGGCATTAACTTCATTCCCGTCATGATCGGCATGTTCGCCCTCAACGAACTCATGCTGTTTTATGGTTCACGCAATGAAGGAAGAGAGCTGCCGTCGTTATCCAAAGACAGCGTTTTCAAACAGGCACCAAAGCATATAAAAGCTTATTGGCCGAACATGATAAGAGGGAGCTCGATTGGAACACTGATTGGCGCACTTCCCGGCGCGGGGGCTGACATTGCGGCGTGGATCTCTTATGCCGTTGGCAAAGGCCGCTCTAAACAGAAACAGGCCTACGGCACCGGCCATATTGAAGGCATTGTCGATGCCAGCTCCGCCAATAACTCGGGGATTAGCGGCGCTTGGGTGCCGGCCCTGGTATTCGGGATTCCGGGTGACTCGATAACCGCCATTGTAATCGGCGTGCTCTATATGAAAGGCATGAACCCTGGCCCCACCATTTTTATGGATGGCACCGGCTTGATCTATGCCCTTTTCATCGTGTTCTTTCTTGCCAATTTAATCATGCTACCGATTGGCTATGCGGCGATAAAATCCGCCAAGGTATTTATCTTAACGCCCCGTAAAATCCTAATGCCGATCATCTTATGCTTCTGCATTGTAGGCGCCTTCTCCATCAATAATTCGATTACTGATGTATGGATTATGTTGCTGATCGGCTTTATCGCCTCAATTCTCGCCCGATGTGACTTTCCCATGGCGCCTGCGATTCTTGGCTTGGTGTTAGGAACGACATTGGAAAACAGTTTTATGAGCTCAATGCTCAAAAGCAATGGCGATCTACTCAGCTTCTTTTCCCGCCCTATTAGTGCAGGTCTAGGTGCCCTCGTTATTTTGCTATGGCTCTCTCCGCTAATCACCATGGCCTACAAAAAATTCAAACATAACAGTCAGCACAAAGCGCCGAGGATTTCATGAAACGCTATACAAAAAATTGGTTGGAAGAGGTACTGGTTACCCTATTCATGGAGGCCGGTGCTTCACGTGAAGTGAGTGAGACAACCAGCAGTATTCTTATTGAAGGCGATTTATTGGGGCACCATACCCATGGCGTCAAACTGGCGAACGGTTACTTAAGAGATTTGAAATCGGGGCATGCGTGCGGTGATCACAACGTGATGACCTCAAAAGAGATCAGCTCAGTCGCTGCCCTTGTTGATGGCCACTATATTCTTGGCCCCTACTTAGTGCAAAAAGCGCTTGAGCGAAGTGCTGATGCAGCACGAGAGTCTGGCATTGGTATTGTGACCATAAAACGTTCGCACCATATCGCCTGCTTGGCCTCGTATTTACAGCCTTTTGTTGAGCAAGGGTTGATGCCGATCATTATGACCTCGGATCCAGCGGTGAAATCGGTCGCCCCTTATGGAGGCGTTTCGCCGGTTTACACACCGAACCCTATTGCCATGGGCATCCCCAGTCGCGTCCAACCGATCATGATGGACGTTAGCATGTCGACCGTCACTAATGGCAGTGTGGGTAAAGCACACGCTGAGCAAACCAAAATGGCACATCCCGTCATCCTTACCAATACGGGGCTTGCCAGCGACGATCCAGCGGATTTTTTCAGCGACCCACAAGGTAGCATCCTGCCGCTCGGCGGCCAGGAGTTCGGTCATAAAGGTTTTGCGATGGGGTTGATGGTGGAAGCACTGACCTCCGCATTAGGCGGATTTGGGCGTAAAGATGCGCCCACTGGTTGGGGGGCCTCGGTGACTGTCATGGTGATCGACCCCACCCTTTTCTCGGGACAGAGTGCTTTCCTTGATGAAACAGATCATTTAATCGAAGCATGCCTGAGTTCCAAGCCGGTCAACCCACAGTATCCAGTGCGAATGCCTGGACAAGCCGGGCTTAGTCGTCGAGATAAGTACTTGGAACAAGGTATTCCGCTGCCTGACGATGTGGTGACTGAGCTACAAAAGGCGATTGATGACTCATCACTGAAGGGTCGTTATTAAAGATAGCTGCGGCAAAAAATTGATCATCGTAGGACCAGAGCAGTGAGGCAATCATCATGAGCGAACCAACAACAATAGGCTTTATTGGCACAGGCATTATGGGTGGGCCGATGGCCGCCAATCTTGCCAAGGCGGGACATCAGGTGCGCGTCTGGAATCGCACCCCGGATAAAGCACAATCCCTTACCTCACTGGGCATCGAGGTAAGCGAGACTTTCCAGCAGGCGGCTGAGCAAGCAGACGTTGTGGTGGTCATGCTCAGTTCAGGCCCTGTCTGCGATGAGGTGATCCTGGGACCCAACGGTCTATTGGCAGCCATGAAGCCGCACAGCACGCTGGTGGTGATGAGCTCGATCCCGGTTGAAACTGCACAGCAGCAAGCCAAGGCCGCGGCTGAGCGCGGGATCGGTTATCTGGACGCCCCCGTATCAGGAGGTGAAAAAGGTGCCCAAGCGGGTAATTTGGCGATTATGGTCGGCGGTGAAGTAGCCACATTCGAGCGCACAAGTACCCTACTTAGGATAATGGGCAACCCGGTTCATGTCGGCCCTGCAGGTACCGGGCAACTGGCGAAGTTAGCCAATCAATTAATCGTCGCCAATACGATCGCCACTGTCTCAGAGGCGGTGCTTCTTGCAGAGCACGGTGGCGCTGATCCCGCTAAAGTTCGCGAGGCTCTCTTAGGCGGGTTCGCGGATTCCACCATATTGCGCGCCCATGCCCCCCGTATGATTGCCAATGACTTCGCACCGGGCGGCCCCGCCAAATGGCAACTAAAAGATACCCAAACGGCCATTGCGCTCGCCAAAGAGCTGTCGCTTGACCTGCCCGTCACATCGCTGGTGAATAGCCTGTTCACGGACCTTGTTGCCCATGGCGATGGAGAGCTCGACCATAGTGCCTTGATTCGAGAACTCCGGCGTCGAAACGAAATGCCCCTCGATTAACGACGCAAACTATCTTTATCGTGATCGTTAGCGCAAGTAATCGGGGATGTCGAGAACGCCGTGGTCACGAAAATCGCTAAGACGTTCTTGAACCTTGGCTTCGGAGCCTGCCAAGTGAGCAGAGAGCGCTTGGCTTGCTTGCTCACCCTCTTTATGACGCATTCTGTCGAAGATTTTCAGATGGTCATGAAAGAACGGATCTTTGTCTGGCAGTGCCATGCTAGAGCCCAGCAGATGCTTGCTCATAAGCAGAACAGGATGGGTGCGCCTTAGCATGTCAAAAATTTCTTGATTGCCACCCATGCTCACGGTTCTGTAGTGCAGATCGCTTTCAAGTTCATCCAGTGTCGCGCCTGCGACGTTAGGATACTTCGCCGCCGTCTGCTCTAACTTCTCAATGAAATGGGAGATTTGTTGCTCGGGCATAATCTGCGTCGCCCTGGCAATCATAAAGGGCTCCAACTGCCTACGCGCTTCATAAAGGTTATGCAATCGATCATTGTCCAGCGGCACAATGGACCAACTGGTGTACTTCACTTTTTCAACCACCCCAATGGACTGCAGATAGAGTAGAATTCGGTGCGTAATCGTACGGCTGACACTGTATTTTCTTGCCAGCTGGAGCTCGTTGAGTTCGAACCTGCCCTTCATCGAACTCAAGACAACATCATGTTCCACAACATCAGCTATAGCGCGCCAAGTGTCCGTGCGCTCAATCTTGGCGTCCTCGCCCAACGCACTGAAATCGGCCGTGGTTAGATTCCGCCTGATAGGCTCAACGGCCGTTGCCCCCACCAAGTAACCACGGCCATCGAAACGGCAAATTAACTGTTCATCATGCAAACGTCCTAATGTCTGGCGAACAGGAGAGCGGCTCATACCGAATATTTCTGCAATATTGCCTTCGAGCAGCACTAAGCCTGACTCAAGGTGGCCACTGTTGATACTTCGCTTAAGCGCCTCGTAAAGCTGGTCTTTTAACGACTGCGACATTCAAGCCACTCATTACATAGGTGTTAGTTAAGGGTTGTTAAGTAACGGCACCCACCATCCACGGCACAAATTCATTGTTACCATAACCCAACGATTCACTGGCACTCTGCTCGCCCGAGGCAATCGCAATGATCTTCTCAAAAATATGCTCGCCCACTTCTTCTACTGTGGCGGTACCATCCACAATGGTGCCACAGTTAATATCCATATCTTCGAGAATGCTTTCGTACATCTGCGTATTGGTAGCCAGCTTAATACACGGCGCGGGCTTAAACCCGGAGACAGAGCCGCGTCCCGTGGTAAAACACACGACGGTTGCGCCTGAAGCAATCTGACCCGTGACGGATACCGGATCATAGCCAGGGCTATCCATAAAATTAAAACCGGGCTCTTTCAACGGCTGGGCATACTCAAGCACGTCATTCAGGCTGGAGGAGCCACTCTTAGCCACGGCGCCCAGCGATTTTTCAAGAATGGTGGATAACCCCCCTGCTTTATTTCCAGGTGAAGGATTATTGTTTAATTCTGCCCCATTGATTTGCGTGTAGTGCTTCCACCACTCGATCCTTTCAAGCAACTTACGCGCAACGTCTTCATTGATGGCTCTATCGAGAAGCAAATGCTCGGCACCATAGATTTCAGGCGTTTCACTCAATATAACGCTACCGCCATGTTGGACGATAAGATCAGCCGCATGTCCCAGGGCGGGGTTGGCAGTAATACCAGAGTAACCATCTGACCCGCCACACTGCAGTGCCACGGTAAGGTGGCTCAACGGGGCCGGGCGTCTCTCGGCATGACGGTAATCATTCGACATTTGACGGATTTTTTCCGACGCCTTCTCAATGCTCGCTCGGGTACCGCCAGCGCTCTGAATATTGAAATAAAATATTCTTGATGTATCGGTCAGTTCATATTTTTCAACCAGTTGCTTAACCTGATTCGCTTCGCAACCTAAACCAATAATAAGCACAAAGGCAAAATTCGGATTGATCGCATAGCCATTCAATACCCGTTCAAGAAAAGCAAACCCCTCAGACTCCGTATTCATTGCGCAGCCTGAGCCATGGGTGACCGGCACGACGCCATCAAAGCCTAATGCCTCAAATTCACCGCTGGCATTGAGCCGCTCTGCAACCACTTTTGAGACCGTGGCTGAACAGTTCACGGTGGAAAGAATGCCGATGTAGTTGCGGGTGCCTACTTGTCCATTGGCACGATGGTAGCCATTAAAGGTGCGCTGGCTGTCAGTCACCGATGTCCTTGGCGCTGGCTTGAAATGCTCCAGTGATGTGTCACGTTCCAACATAACAATATTGTGCGTATGCACATGTTCACCGGCCTCGATACGCCGCGTTGCCAGCCCAATAATCTGACCATATTTGAAGATGGGCTGTTCTGGCTCAATGACCGTTAACGCAACCTTATGACCAGCATCAATATTCTCATGGGCAGTGTGCTGTTCATCGTCTATGGGGTATCCCTTCGGAACAGCCCTGCTCGCCACGCCAACATTGTCATGAAGATTCAACCTAATGACCGCAGGTACACTATTGATAAGCTCCATTATTTTCTCCCTAAGCCTCTATGACGTTTGCAAATCACTCAGTACCCCGCCATCAGTCTTTCACCAGCGCGTTTAGAATTGTTGTACTGGGCATATTATACTATCGTCGATTTAATGATCATTGTGTGCAATATTCAATCAAAGTCAGTTTACTTTCTCCCGAAGCGCATGTCGATAGCTATAAAACAGAGCGAGGAAGCTGGTTAGCCACACAGGTGTAAAATGGGTTCTCTGCTACGCTTAAGGAGCGAAAAAGGAAGATTAAGGGCATGACCGCATAGAGAATAGTGAAATAGCATATGGATGGCTGAAAACTTAGCCTGAGGTAGGTTGAAGTAGAAAATCAGGAACTCAGAGGAATACGGCGCATCGGATATTGTTACAAACCCTAGTCCATCTTGAATGGCTGGGACTTAACACCAATGCTATAACGAATATGCTCCTAAGCAGTTAGGTACCAGGAGGTTCGCATGAGGAAATGGATCGTAATGGCAGTCGTCAATTGGCTGCGTAAGCCAGCAAACAGACAGAAAGCCAAGGACGCTTGGAAAGATGTTCGTAGTCGCAATGATGCAAAGCGGACGCCTCAACAGCCGCAGGCTACCCCTCGCGATACAACAGCACAGCGCCCTGGCAATATCGATAATCGTCCTTAAACGCTAGGCAACTTGGTTTGCATAGATGGGAAACCTGAAACTTCCGCAGAAGAACTTGTTAAGAGGGCTTTTGACTACTTTCCCGACAGGGCGCTTGCAATTGCTAACCACTGACACGGCTAATAGCGGCCAAACTCAAAACTAAATTAACCACCTGTTGCATTCATGAACCTCACAACCTGAACCTCACCATCGGTAGTAAAATGATGACGCTCAGGTTTTTTCTTCATTGCCGCCACAATGCTCGATTTAAGCCGCTGGGTGTCCCCCGGATAACGTCGCATGACGGCGCGTAAATCTACCGAGTGCTCATTGCCCAAGCAAAGGAGTAGTCGCCCTTCAGCCGTCACCCGAACACGATTACAGGCAGCGCAGAAATTGTGGCTATGGGGAGAAATAAAGCCAATCCGCGACTGGCTGTCTACCATGCGGTAATAACGGGATGGCCCTAGGGTAGTCTCGGTGGTGGGTAGGAGTTGGTAATGGTTTTCTATGGTCTCGCGTACCGCATCAGTGGAAAGAAAGGTTTTACCACGGTTATGCTCGCTGATAGCGCCCAGCGGCATCTCCTCAATAAAGCTTATATCGACGTGTTCATCCCGGGCAAAGTTTACCAAGTCGATAATTTCGTCGTCATTGCGCCCCTTGAGCAATACGGCGTTGAGCTTAATCGACTGAAAGCCAGCGCGGCGAGCTGCGCGGATACCCGCAATCACTTGGCCAAGATCACCCATCCGGGTTAATGCTTTAAAGCGTTCGGGCTTAAGCGAGTCGAGGCTGATATTGAGTCGATCTAACCTACCTTGCCGCAATGCATCGGCATGTTTGACCAGTCCTGAGCCGTTGGTTGTCATGGCCAGCTCGCGCAGGCCTTCCAATTCACCGAGTTTTTGCACTAACGTTAATACGCCCTGGCGTACCAGCGGCTCCCCGCCAGTTAGGCGGATTTTTTCCACCCCCAGCTCGACGAAGGCCTGCGACAGCGTGGCTATCTCTTCAAGGGTAAGCAGTTGGGCCCGAGGCAGGAAGGTCATCTCCTCAGCCATGCAATAAACACAGCGGAAGTCACAACGATCAGTCACCGATATGCGCAGGTAACGCACCGTACGGCCAAACCCATCGACTAGCGCACTCATTCTGAGGGCTCCTCTGCTTGGGCACTGGCGTTAACGGGTAGCCGAGCTATGAGCCCTTTAACTTCGGCAGTGACCTCTTCAATGGTTTCCTCATCATAAAATTGGCCCCGCCGCTTACGCAGGCCGTTCTCATACATCTTGACGTGCTCAGTGGGTATAACGCCCGCTTTGGAAAGACAGTGGCTGGCGCAATGCATCTGACACCCATCAATGGCTACGATAGGGCGCCCGGAGCGGGCAATGCGCACCAGACCGGGCACACCACCGCCCACACCGGCAATGCAGGACATTTCCGCCTCTCCTGCATGGTCAAGTCGCAGGGCAACGCTATTGGCCAGTTGCGCCACATCAGAGCAGCCGGAGCAGGCATAAATCAGTGTGCGAGGTTTGTATTGTGAAGACATACCCTCTCCTATGAAAAACAAACGAGGTCAGTGGCCACGATAGGAAAAGCTGTTCAAGCGGCGAACTGATGGATGGGGTAATAGTGATAGGTGGCCCCTTCAGTTACCTGCGTGGCGGGGTTAATCATTAAATAACCATGGGCCTGGCTAGCCGCGCTGAGCATATGCGAGCCCTGGCCGCCCGCTAACTGCACCACGGGAGTCCCCTGTGACCAATCCAGCTCCACCCGTAATAGCTCGCAGCGCCCTTGGGGGCCACGCTGAGAAAAGCCCGCTTTTACCGGGTAACACTGTAGAGCCGCTACGGCTCTACCTTGCATAGCATGAATAAACGGCAGCGCGAGCAGTTGCCAGCCCACCAGGGAAGCCACGGGATTACCCGGCAGCGCCATTAACGGTGTGGAGGAAGAAGGCTCCGCGCCCAGATAACCGAACGCAAAGGGCTTCCCTGGCTTCATGGCGACACCATGAAAATGTAACCCACCGCGCTGCTCGATCACCGGGCGTACATGATCCTCCTCGCCTACCGAAACGCCACCGGTGCACATCACCACATCTGCAGCGTTTTGTGCGTGCTCAAAAGCCTGATGCAATGACGGCGGCGAATCAGCGATGACGCCCAAGTCCAGCACATCGCACTGAGCTTGCGCTAGCAGTACGCTAAGCATGGCGCGATTGCTGTCGTATACCTGTCCCGGTGATCGTGCCGTACCTGGGGCAATCAGCTCATCGCCGGTGGAAAGCAGTGCCACCCTCAGGCGCCGTTTGACGGTCACGGCATTGATTCCATGGCTTGCCAGCAGCGCAATCGACGCGGCATCAAGAAGCTTACCCGCAGCGAGCAGCGGGGTGCCTATGCGAGTCTCCTCGCCCTGGCGGCGAATGTTAGCGCCTAGCACCAAGCTACCCTCGAGGTGTATATGCCCGCGCTGATCAAGGGTTACCCGCTCTTGAGGCACTACAATATCTGCCCCCATGGGCACCGGCGCGCCGGTAAAAATACGCGCGCAGCCTCCTTCTGGTAGCAGCATGACGCCTGCGCCAGCCGGTACGCGTTGAAGAATGGGTAAACCTGCACCGCCAGGTGCTGCTTGGTAATCAGCCAGACACAGTGCGTAACCATCCATAGCGCTATTATCCACACCTGGCATATCGAGAGGTGCGACCAGCGTTTCTGCCAGCACTCGCCCCGCCGATTGTTCTAGAGTGATGGTTTCTACTGCATTAATGGGCGTGGCTGTATCGATAAGCCGTTGGCGTGCATCAAACAGATCTAACAAGCCGGGCGTGACTATTTCTGCGCAGTGACAGTTCATAAGCGCTCCACCTCATTGGAAGAAGTCGCTTTCTGGCGTCCACTGCACGGGGTCGCTGAAGGCAGCACCATGGCGGCGAAGTTGCAGGGCCGAGTGCGGGAGTCCAGCTGCAAAGCGATTATTTTGTCCCACGCCAACGCACACGCTTTGGGCGAGCCGGGCATCGCAAACATCATCGTTCGGTTGGCCACCCCCGCGACGGCGCGAGACTGGATCGTCGCTGTGCCGATGGTCTTCAGAGAGTAGTGGCGGAACAGCTCGCCATACCCCTCAATCGCTTTGTCGAACAGCGGTATCAATGCTTCGGGGGTGGTATCCCTGGCGGTAAAGCCAGTGCCGCCATTAACAAGAATTGCGTGAATATCTGCTCGCGCAATCCATTCCGAGACCACGGCACGAACCTGATAGATATCATCGGCAACAATGCGCCTCTCTACCAGGCTATGGCCGCCTTCGCTCAGATATTTAACCAGCAGGTCACCGCTGCCATCCTCATCGAAGCCACGCGTATCGGAAACCGTTAGCACCGCGATGCCAAGCGGAGTGAAAAGAGCATCTTCAGGAACATGGGACATCAAGCCTCTCCTATTAGCTTTGCTATTGCTTCAAGCTATTGCATCAAGCTGCCGCCAGCATCGTCATCCAGAACAATTCCTTCAACGCCTATTTCGCTCTCTAACGCCAGCAAATAGTGACGCAGCGCGCGTCGCGTTGCCTGTTCCCGTAGGCTATGGCGCACCCGGTCAATAACTTGATCGAAAGGTAACGCCCTACCGTCTCGCCGCTCGTCAATACTCACCACATGCCAGCCATAGCGAGACGCCAAGGGGCGCTCGTGTAGACCTTCGGGCAAGTGCTGCAAAGCGCGATCCAACTCTGGAACAGTCTGCCCCGATACCAGCCAGCCCAAATCACCATCCAGCTCTTTTGAAGGGCACGCGGAGTGGTGTTGAGCAAATTCGGCAAAACGTTCGGGTATCTGCTTAAGCTGTTCGAGTAGCTTTTCGCCCAGCTGGTAAGCGTCGTCGCGACCCTGGGAATCATCGGGTGCGGCCGCGAGCAGGATATGCCGCACGCGTAACTGCACTGGTTCGCTGAAGCGCTCGCGGTGGGTCTCAAAAAAGCGCTGGCAATCGGCTTCCCCCGGTTCCGGCACCTCAAGCTCCTGTTCGAGCAAGGCAGCAATCGCCGCATCTTCCTGTGCTTCGCTAACTTCCTGTGTCGATAGTAGGCCCAGGACGCTAGCACGCAGGCGCAGTAGTTCCCTGACCACCAACGCCCGAGCTGCCTGAAGCTGGGCCTCCCCCGCCGTTTCGGCGGGGTGGTACTGCATCTCCAGCGCAATCGTTGCTTCATCGATGGGTGTGTCGCCGACACGTACCGGAGGCGGGGCGGCACCCCCTGGTAGTTGTTCGATATCAATCATCTGCATGTTATTTCTCCTCTAGGCCTGGACGTGCACAAGCCGGTTTTAACTGCGCCTACGGACAATCTGATAACGGCGAGTCAAATAGCCGAACGGCACGCTCCACACATGCACCAGGCGCGAAAACGGGAACAGCAGAATGATGGTCAGGCCAATAAAGATATGCAGTTTGTAGATCCACGACACTTCCTGCATGTAATCCGCCGCACCGCCGCTGAAGAAGACTATCGACTGCGCCCAGCTGGAAAGCGTCAGCATCATTTCGCCGTCCATATGGCCCAACGAGAAGATGATGGTCACCATGCCAAGGCATGCCTGTAAGACGATCAAACCCAGGATCAAGGTATCCATTAAGCTCGACGACGCCTTTACGCGAGGATTGACCAATCGCCGATATAGCAACATGGCGCCGCCCACCACGCACATGGCACCGGCAATACCGCCGACCACGATGGCAATTAGCTGCTTGGTACCGGCATGCAGGAAAGGCGCGTAGACCCAGTGCGGCGTGAGCATGCCCACCAAATGACCAAAGAAAATCACGATAATGCCGATATGGAACAGATTGCTGGCCAGGCGCATGTTTTTTGAGGACAGCATTTGGCTGGAGCCGGTCTTCCAGGTGAACTGGCCTTGGTCGTAACGCACGAGACTGCCGACCAAGAACACCGTACCGGCCAGGTAGGGGTAATAGCCGTAGATAAGATGCTGCAGATATTCTATGAACATGGCGATTCTCCTTTTAGCGATCGGCCACGGTTGAGGAAGGGGAAGCGCTCCAGGCGGACGGCATGATTTTGACGGGGTCGCTGTGCACTGCTTTTTTGCGCTCGGCAAGCCGCCGCCCTTCGGCAGACTGCAGCGCGCAGTCTTCGTCAGAGGTTGCCGAGAAACGCACCGCTTCTTCTTCCCACACGGCGTCCAATGCTTCGGGCGTGTTGTCAGGCGCTTCTTTTTTGACCTGGGGCCGATGCTCTTCGACATCGTCCTCGGCCCCGATTAACGCCAACAGTGACAGCGGTATTAGCGCGTGATCCGCTCCCCGCTCCTCCAGTCGTGCGGTCAGCAGCGCCAAGATATGGCGTATTTCCCCCAGCCAGCGGCCGATCTCGGCTTCATCGCACATCGAGAGGTACTCAAGGAACACCGGCAGATGGTCGGGCAGTTCACGGGCATCCAGCTCGAAACCGGCAGCGCTGTATTCGGCCATCAGATCCACCATGGCCTGACCACGATCACGGGATTCGCCGTGAACGTGCTCAAATAGCAGCAGCGAGGTAGCGCGCCCCTTGTCGAACATGGCGACGTACTCGGCCTGCAGTTCAAGCAGGTCGCCCTCTTGGAGACGCTGACACCACTCCATTAGCGACGACTTGAGAGCCGCCCCCAAGCGGCTCTCGGCATTGAGGATTTCGATTAGCTCGCCACACGCATCCTGCAGTTCCTGGGTCGGGTAATCGAGCAAACGGGCCAGTACGCGTAGGCTACGCATGCCCTGTAGCGGCTCGAACGACGGCTCTACCGGGGTAGACGATTGGGTAGCGGCTTCAGTCATGACGAGACTCCTCAAGTTGTGGCTGCGGGTCGAAGACCTCTACCGGTTTTACCAACACGCTGGTCTGCTTACGGCCATTAAACAGGCTGGGCTGGCTCTCACCGTGGCAACCATCACCAAAGGTAAAGCCACATCCCCCCCGCTCGGGGAAGGCTTCGGTGGCCATTTCCCGATGGCTGGTGGGAATCACGAAACGGTCTTCGTAGTTGGCAATCGCCAGGTAGCGGTACATCTCCTCTACTTGGGAGACGCTCAGCCCCACGGCATCGAGCACTTCGGCATTGGGGGCGCCGTCCACATGCTTGCCGCGCATATAAACGCGCATCGCCATTAAGCGCTTGAGTGCCAACACAACGGGCGCCTCTTCGCCGGCTGTCAACAGGTTAGCCAGGTACTTCACCGGGATACGCAGTGATTCGATCTTGGGCAGGATGCCATCGAACTCTACATGCCCCGCCTCAGCGGCGGACTGAATCGGTGACAGCGGCGGCACGTACCACACCATCGGCAGCGTCCGGTATTCCGGGTGCAGCGGCAGTGCCAATCCCCAGTCGATAGCCATCTTGTAGACCGGTGAGGCCTGGGCGGCTTTGATAACGTTATCCTGGATACCATCCCGTTTGGCCTGGGCAATCACTTCCGGATCGTTGGGATCAAGGAAGATCTCGCGCTGGCGGTGGTAGAGATCACGTTCGTCAGGTGAGCTTGCCACTTCCTCGATACGATCAGCGTCATACAGCAGCACACCAAGGTAGCGAATGCGGCCCACACAGGTCTCGGAGCAGATAGTCGGCTGACCGGCCTCGATACGCGGGTAACAGAAAATGCACTTCTCGGACTTACCGCTTTTCCAGTTGTAGTAGATCTTCTTGTAGGGGCAGCCGGAGATACACATCCGCCAGCCGCGGCACTTGTCCTGGTCGATTAGAACGATGCCGTCCTCTTCCCGTTTGTAGATGGCACCGCTCGGGCAAGCCGCTACACAGGTGGGGTTCAAGCAGTGCTCGCACAGGCGCGGCAGGTACATCATGAAGGTGTTTTCGAACTGGCCGTAAATATCTGCCTGCACCTTGTCGAAGTTGGCGTCTTTACGTCGCTTGGCGAACTCGGTGCCCAGGATCTCTTCCCAGTTGGGTCCCCATTCGATCTTTTTCATGCGCTTGCCGGAAATCAGCGAGCGTGGGCGCGCCACCGGCTGGTGTTCACCGATCTTGGCGGTATGCAGGTGTTGGTAGTCGAAGGTGTACGGCTCATAGTAGTCGTCCATTTCGGGCAGGTCGGGATTGGCGAAAATGTTCGCCAGCACCCGCCATTTGCCACCAATACGGGGTTCTATCCGGCCATCGGTACGGCGCATCCAGCCGCCCTTCCACTTGGCCTGATTCTCCCACTCCTTGGGATAGCCGATACCGGGCTTGGTCTCAACATTGTTGAACCAGGCGTACTCCATACCTTCGCGACTGGTCCAGACATTTTTGCAGGTCACCGAACAGGTGTGGCAACCGATACACTTATCAAGGTTGAGAACCATGCCTACCTGGGAACGAATCTTCATTTCACGGCCTCCTGAACGCTGTCATTGCCTTCACCATCCAGCCAGTCAACGTGTTTCATCTTGCGCACTAACACGAACTCATCGCGATTTGAGCCGACGGTGCCGTAATAATTAAAGCTGTAAGAGAGCTGCGCGTAGCCCCCAATCATATGGGTTGGCTTGGGGCAGACACGGGTGACCGAGTTGTGAATACCGCCCCGCGTGCCGG
Source organism: Vreelandella glaciei (assembly GCF_013415125.1). Lineage (GTDB taxonomy): Bacteria > Pseudomonadota > Gammaproteobacteria > Pseudomonadales > Halomonadaceae > Vreelandella > Vreelandella glaciei. The sequence continues at coordinate 142,543 of NZ_JACCDE010000003.1, forward strand.
TGACCTCAGAACCAGGGACGTTCACGTTGCGCTCCTGGGCGTGGTACATCATCACCATGCCCGCCTTGACCCGCTGGCTGACCACTGCCCGTGCCGCAATCGAGCCGTTGGCGTTGTAGACCTCGATCCAGTCGTTGTCCTCGATATCGATTTCCGCCGCGTCCGCCTCGGAGAGCCACACCACCGGGCCGCCGCGGTTGAGCGTCAACATCATCAGGTTGTCGGAGTAAGTGGAGTGAATGCCCCACTTCTGGTGCGGCGTGAGGAAGTTCAGCGCCTTGCTCTTGAAGCCGTTGTCGGCGGGAAGCCGGAAACCTTTGGCTGCCTTGGTATCGATGGGTGGACGATAGACCAGCAGGCTTTCGCCGAACGCGCGCATCCAGGCGTGATCCTGATAGAACTGCTGACGGCCACTTACCGTGCGCCAGGGGATCAGCTCGTGAACGTTGGTGTAACCAGCGTTATAGGAGACATGCTCATCTTCGAGGCCGGACCAGGTAGGGCTGGAGATAATCTTGCGTGGCTGGGCGACGACATCGCGAAAGCGGATTTTTTCGTCATGTTTGGGCCTTGCCAGGTGGGTATGGTCACGCCCGGTAATTTTGGAGAGCGCTTCCCACGCTTTTACTGCCACGGCGCCGTTGGTTTCGGGTGCCAGGGTCAGAATCATTTCGGCAGCATCGATAGCGCTGTCGATCAACGGGCGCCCTTTATGCGGGCCATCCAATTTGCGATGGTTGAGCTTGCCCAGCAGCTCGACTTCAGCATCGGTATTCCAGGCGATGCCCTTGCCGCCATTACCGATACTTTCCAGCAGCGGCCCAACAGAAGTGAAGCGCTCATAGGTGTCGGGGTAGTTGCGCTTGACTTCAATAAGCGATGGCATGGTCTTGCCGGGAATCGGCGCGCATTCGCCCTTCTTCCAATCCATCACCGCCGGCTGGGCCAACTCTCCAGGCGAGTCGTGCTGCATCGGCAGCGTGACCAGGTCGGTCTCTTCGCCCAGGTGGCCTACACACACCTTGGAGAATGCTTTGGCAATACCCTTGTAAATATCCCAGTCACTGCGCGATTCCCAAGCCGGGTCGGTCGCCGCAGTCAACGGGTGAATAAAAGGGTGCATATCGGAGGTATTAAGATCGTCCTTCTCATACCAGGTTGCCGTAGGCAGCACGATATCCGAGTAAAGGCAGGTGGTGGACATGCGGAAATCCAGCGTCACCAGCAGGTCGAGCTTGCCTTCCGGCGCCTCGTCACGCCATACGACTTCTTCAGGCTTCTGGCCGCCGAAGTCGCCCAGGTCTTTACCCTGAATGCCGTGTCGAGTACCCAGCAAGTACTTGAGCATGTACTCATGGCCCTTACCGGAGCTGCCCAGCAGGTTGGAGCGCCAGATGAACATATTGCGCGGGAAGTTCTCCGGTGCATCCGGGTCTTCCGCTGCAAAGCGCAGTTCACCGCTCTTGAGCTGCTGAACGGCATAGTCGGCAGTAGACATGCCCGCCGCTTCGGCTTTTTTCGCTAGGCGTAGCGGGTTAGTGTCCAGTTGTGGTGCTGACGGCAGCCAGCCCATGCGCTCAGCACGCACGTTAAAGTCAATCAGGCTGCCGGGGTAATCCTCGGCCTTGGCCAACGGCGAAAGAATCTCTTTGATCTCCAGCTTCTCGTAGCGCCACTGGGAGGAGTGACTGTAAAAGAACGAGGTGGAGTTCATATGACGCGGCGGACGCTGCCAGTCGAGGCCAAAGGCCAAAGGCGTCCAGCCAGTCTGCGGACGCAGTTTTTCCTGTCCCACATAGTGGGCCCAGCCGCCACCGCTCTGACCGATACAACCACACATGACCAACATGTTAATCAGGCCGCGGTAGTTCATGTCCATGTGGTACCAGTGGTTCATACCGGCACCGACGATGATCATGCTACGGCCGTTGGTTTTGTGAGCGTTGTCAGCAAACTCGCGGGCTATGCGGGTGCACTGCTCTGCTGAGACACCGGTGATTTTCTCCTGCCACGCGGGAGTATAGGGACGAATTTGATCAAACGAGGTTGCGCCATCATCTTCGCCGTCGCCGACAAAGCCACGGTCGATACCGTAGTTGGCACACATCAAATCAAAAACGGTGACCGCCAGCATTTCGCTGCCATCGGCTCTCTTAAGCCTTTTGGCGGGCAAATTGTGAAATAGCAGGTCGTCAGCAGCACCCACGCCAGCTCCTTTGACATGCTCAAAGTGCTCGTGTTCGATGCCACCAAAGTAAGGGAACGCCACGCGCGCGACGCTGTCGTGATGGTCAGCCAGGCTCAGTAGCGGTTTGATTTCGGTGCCTGCGGCGTCCAGCGATTCCAGGTTCCACTTGCCCACTTCGTCGCCAGTTTCGCCCCAGCGGAAACCGATGGAACCGCGCGGAACCACCAGCTGGTCGCGAGTTTCGTCCCAGGCAACGGTTTTCCACTCGGGATTGTTTTCTTGACCCAAGGCAGCATCAAAATCGCTGGCACGCAGTTGGCGTCCCGGTGCGAAGCTGCCATCTTCACGCACTTCAAGTTCCACCAGGAACGGCATGTCGGTATAGCGGCGCACATAGTCGGTGAAATAGGCACTGGGGTTATCGAGATGGAACTCTTTGAGGATGACATGGCCCATGGCCATCGCCAGGGCGGCATCGGTGCCCTGTTTGGCGGACAGCCACTCGTCGGTCAGCTTGGAGACTTCGGCGTAGTCCGGGGTGATTGAGACCGTCTTGGTGCCCTTGTAACGTACTTCAGTAAAGAAGTGGGCATCCGGGGTACGCGTCTGGGGCACATTGGAGCCCCAGGCGATAATGTAGCCGGAGTTGTACCAGTCAGCGGACTCAGGTACGTCGGTCTGCTCGCCCCAGGTCATCGGTGACGCTGGCGGCAGATCGCAGTACCAGTCGTAGAAGCTCATACAGACGCCACCAATCAGCGACAGATAGCGACTACCCGCTGCGTAGCTGACCATCGACATGGCAGGAATCGGCGAGAAGCCGAGAATACGGTCGGGGCCGTACTGCTTGGCGGTGTAAACGTTAGAGGCCGCCACCAGCTCGTTGAGCTCGTCCCAATTACCGCGAACGAAGCCGCCCATGCCGCGAGCACGCTTATACTGTTTAGTTTTGGCGGGGTCTTCGACAATAGACGCCCAGGCGTCTACCGGGTCTGGGTTAGCCTTCAGCGCTTCGCGCCATAGCGCCAGCAGCGGCTTGCGCACTAATGGGTACTTCAGGCGATTGGCGCTGTACAGATACCAGGAGTAGCTGGCGCCGCGGGGGCAGCCACGCGGCTCATGGTTAGGCAGGTCGGGACGGGTACGGGGGTAGTCAGTCTGCTGGGTTTCCCAGGTAACTAAACCGTTCTTAACGTAGATCTTCCAGCTACAGGAGCCGGTGCAGTTCACCCCGTGGGTACTGCGTACTACTTTGTCGTGCTGCCAGCGGGCACGATAACTATCTTCCCACTGGCGGGATTCGCTGCGTAGCTCACCGTGTTCGTTGGCAAAAGGCTCGCGGGACTTGCGGAAGAAATTCAGCCGATCTATGAAGTGACTCATGGTCGATCTCCTGGCTCCTCGGAAATTTGCATACCCGACAGTGCGGGTTCCATGGAGTGGATTCTGCGTGATCGACAAGCGAATTACTGCGTGATTACCTCCATATACACCCTGTCTACCCCCAAGGTGATAGAGCGGCCAACGTAAAGGAATAGACGCTGGGTGTTGTTGAAATTACACCGTGCGCCGCGCGCCAGTGTTGGCTTTTCTCATTGCAACTTACTGAACATTCATACAACATACTTGTTTAATAACTAGCTAGCCCTCGGAGCAAAGCTCACTCCATGCATCTCACCCGATTTACCGATTATTCGATACGCGTATTGATTTTTCTCGCTGTAAAGGGAGAAAAGCGCTCAACTATTAATGAGATCGCAGAGACCTTTGATATCTCCCGCAATCATTTGATGAAAATCGTTCAGGAGCTTAGTCAGAAGAACTACGTTACCGCTATTCGTGGCAAGAATGGCGGCTTACTGCTGACACGTGACCCCGCAACCATTGGGTTAGGCGAGCTGGTACGCGAGATGGAAAATGACATGGCGTTAGTGGAGTGCTTTCATAGCGACAATGCCTGCATCATTACACCAGCATGTCGCCTTCAACCGATTCTTAATGATGCACTGTCAGCATTTCTAGACGTGCTCGACCGCTACACATTGGCCGACCTGCTGGGCAGCCAACAATCTCAATTGGCGCAACTTATGCGCATTCCTACCGTTAGCACTTAGCACTTAGCACTTAGCACTTAGCACTTAGCACTTAGCACTTTCTAGCCATCCTGCCCGTCAACGCGCGCCTGCATCAACGGCCAAGTGTAGTGCACTAGGAATATTGCGTAGGCCACGCACCAGAAGATAATGCTCAGCGTGTAAGTCCAGTGGGTGATCTGGGGAAATAACGCTAATAGAGGTGAGCGCACCAGGGCGGCTATTAGCATTAAGCCCAGCGCCACACCAATACCGGGCAAAGTGCGTATGGGGCGGCCCGTATGACCTAGCGAAACTCTGGCCATCATGGCCAGCATCATGGTGCCCATGCCACCAATGGTCAGGGCGTGCACGGCAAGTTCAACGCGCATCAGCCCCATGAGTGCCAAGACCCACATGATAAGCCCTAGCGGAATGCAGGCGTAGCTGCCGTGCAGCCCCCAAAGTAAAGGTTCACGCCAACTATGTAACCCACCCCAACGCGCCATGCGAACAGTGTTGGCCAACGCCGCTAAGAGCATCACTCCCCCCATTAATAAAGCAGGAATGGCAACCCCCAACATGATGACCAACTGCAGCACGACTACGCCAGCCGTATTCACCAGCGTCACCCCTTCGAGCAAAGCAATAGGTTCAGGTTTGGTGCGGCCCAAACGATTGGCAGTGAACATGGCAATCACACGTCCGCCCACTACGGTCATCATCAGTGTGATTAACAGTACGGCCAAGTAGGCGGCTTGGCGGATCAGCTCGGCGTCACCCTGCATCACCCCTAAGTGCATCGCCAGGTTAGCCGTGGCAAACAGCAACAGCACAGGTATAAAGATCAAGTTGCGCCAACGCTTTGCGGTAATAACCAGACGCGCCATAGTAATGGCGACCACTGGAAGAAATGCAAGGTCAACCGCCAGCAGCAGCCATCCTGGCAAATCCATGGGAAAAGCCATCAGCACTCTACCCAATAGCCATAGCACCACCAGACCCAGTAGCGGCGCGCCGCTTAAGCTCGGCAATCCGGTCCAGTTGCGTACGGCAGTAAGCAAAAATCCCGCTACCACCGCCGTGGCAAAGCCAAACAGCATCTCATGCTGATGCCAGAACACCAGGCCGCCATAAGGGCGCAGCAAAATATTGCCGTGCCAGAAGCCCAACCACACCAATAGGGACACCACGCTAAACAGCGCGGCCAGCAGAAAGAAGGGCCGAAAAGCCAGACGCATTAATGGCAGATGCTCAACCTTAGAAGCAGGCTGGGATGAGGTGGTCGTTGGCATGGCGTAATCCCGACTAAATTACTTGGAAATATGATTGTGCGCCTAGCCATCAACAAAGACCATGACATGTATCAAAAATACATCTTATGGCTGGCGTTTACAGACCCAAGGCATTAAGATTCATTTTAAATACTTCTTAATATGCCGAGGGATTAACAGTGCTAACACATGAGCAGGAAAAACTGATCAACGCAACCGCTCCCGTTGTGGCCGAACACCTGAATGCGATTACCCAGCGCTTCTATCCGCTAATGTTTACCCGCTACCCAGAGGTCAAACCGCTCTTTAATGAGGTTCATCAGCAAAGCGGTGGTCAGCCCCGTGCCCTGGCCAACGCTGTTTTGGCCTATGTCCAACTACGCAGCAACCCAGCTCAGGCGCGGGCCACGCTGGATGTTGTGGTCAGTAAACACATCTCGCTAGGCATTCTCCCTGAACAGTACCCTATCGTCGGTGAATGTTTGCTGGCGGCGATTGGCGAAGTACTCGGTGATGCCGTGACACCAGAAATCGCCGACGCCTGGGGCGCTCTGTATAACGAGCTCGCCGCTCTTTTGATCGACCTCGAAGACCAGCGCTATCGTGAGTTTGAGCAGCGTCCGGGCGGCTGGCGCGGTACACGTCGTTTCAAGATCGCCAGCACCCAGCAGGAAAGTGCCTTAATTCGCTCTTTTATTCTTGAGCCCGAGGATGGGGAGCGCGTGGCTGATCACGAGCCAGGTCAGTATATCGGTGTACGTCTAACCATTAATGGCGAGCGGGTTTATCGGCATTACAGCCTCTCAGACACGCCAAATGGCCAAAGCTATCGAATCTCGATCAAACGCGAAGAACAGGGCCAAGTCAGCCGCCATTTCCACGATGTCTTACAACCCGGCGACACCTTGGAACTGTTACCGCCAGCAGGTGACCTCACACTGATTGAAGGTGACGAGCCTCTGCTGCTTGCCAGCGGCGGCGTTGGGCAAACGCCCCTGCTCCCCATGGCTCGCCATGCCTTGTCACTTGGGCGGCAGGTCATCTATCTACACGCCGCCTTGGATGCCGAGCATGATGCTTTTAAAGGCGAATTAGAAGCGCTAGAGAGCGAGTACCCTGAACACCTTCAGGCTGTCCGCATTCATGAGCGCGGCAACGAAGCCGAGCATATTGGTCGTATCGACCGCAGTTTATTAGCTCACTACCTACCAGACCTTAAGACACGCTGCTATTTTGTGGGTCCCCAAGGATTTATGACGGCAATCAATAGTGCTTTGTCTGAATTGGGTGTCGATGAGGATCGCCGCCACTTCGAGCACTTTGGCCCATCGCGCCCTCTCGAAGCAGCCTGACACCTGTCCCCTGGTTAGAGCTTAGGGTTTATTGCCCTAACCCATGCCAACCAGGAAAGCGGGCTGTGGCAAATAGCGGCCCCCATCATATAGGCGAAGATGGCCAACGCCACTAATGCTGCCAAGGCTCGCACCGTTGGCGTTGCCCCGCGCTTAATCGCAATGGTGCCAATACCGATATAGGCCAGCAGCGCCAGTAACTTGGCGCCAAGCCAAGGAAGCTGCCAGGGCCATACGGAAAGCAATACCATCAAGGTCACCCCAAGCCCCAGCAAGGCCGTGTCGATGAGATGGGGCAATACCTTGACCCAACGGGCGTTGAGTCGCGGGCTTTCCTGCACCGACCACCAGGCGCGCACTACGAAGAGCGTGATGCTCAGCGCAGCGGCCGTCATGTGCAGGTGCTTGATGAGGAAATAGTGCTCCATGGTAACCGTCCCTAGCCGACGTTAACCGCATTGCCGTGGTGATCGAAGGCAAGATAGGCGGTGATATTACCCATTTGCAGCGACTCCATCATACGCTGGAGCTGCCGTTCAACCTCGGTATCATCTTCTGGGTCGTCCATGGCTGCAGCGAAGACTAGATCCCATTCAATCTCGGTACGGCGAGACTCCTCGACCAAAGCAGCCATGCTGCTCAGCGCCTCCATCGACTTGTCTACGCATACCACAGGCACCAACACACCCCCTTCACCCTGTTCGAAGCGGCGCCGCTGGTCAGCATCAGGGAAATCAGGCAGCTCTGCGCGAACGAACACAAACAGCAGTCGCTGGGGCTTAGGTTGTTTACGTGCTTCCTGCAGTAAATCGGCAAACGTCGCTATAGTCATAAAAGGAGCCTTATCGCTAGTAGTTAAGAATCAGTAGTTAAGAATCAGTAGGTGAGACTAGTAGATGACGTTACTCGGGTGACTCTACAAAAAGCCATAGCAGCAGCATTATCATCAACAGTGGGATCAGCAGACTGAATGGCGCTGCGCGCCAACCATAGGCTTGGACGACCAGGGGCACCATCCGCAAGGAAAGCCCTACCCCTGCCGCTAAGGCAAGACAAAGCCCCACACAAAGATGCACCCAACGACCAGGCATCCAGCCTTTGGCGTGGGCGATACCGGTAGCAATCACCGCGCCTCCTAATCCGAGCCCAACGCCCACCAGCAGAAATTCCCACGGCTGGCTTGCCATCCCAAACCCGCCCAGCACCAACGCTAGCCCCAGTAATAGCCACTGCACCAAGCGGCAAGTGTCACCTAGCCTGGCGATATACAAAGCCGGCCACACCAGCAGGGCACCACTACACAGCGGTATCAGCACATAGATTGGTTGTTTTGCGAGCAGGGCATAAAGTGTCCAGCTAGCCACCGCTAAAGCGCTTGCCAGTGGCATTAACAGCATAGCGACCAGCATTTGATAACCATCAACTGGCTGTATTGATGCCTTCAACGTGGGAGGCGGCACAGATGACGGCATGGCGTTTCCCAGCAAAGGTATAAAGGCATCGGAAGACATGCCAGAATTGTCGGCAAATACCGGGTGTAGGTCAAAAAACATCGGAGGTAGGCCAGCTATCCCCAAAGGAATAGCCCTCGTATCGAAATGCAGACAGTGCCACACTCCCTTACCTCTTCCGCGCTATCGGAAATGCCATGAAATTACTTCAGCGCTCCCTGGTTGCTCGCATCATTGCGTCCTTACTTGCCATTAGCGGGATGGCACTCATCAGCATCACCCTGACCATGGCAATGTCTAACAGCAGCCGTGGCGATGCGGCCGCGATCAATGTCGCTGGCTCACTACGCATGAATGCCTATCAGATCATGGGGGCCTTGCAGCGCCTGGCGTATGTCCCAGAGGGGGCCAGCGAAGAACAACTCGACGGCCTGATTTCGAGCTTCGATCAGCGTTTGTATGGCACAACGCTACAACAAACAATCCCTGCTGATGATAGCCATGAGCGCCGCCGTCAACTGGAGAAACTTCAGGTCTACTGGCAGCACACGCTTCGCCCGGCATTAGAGACACCACCCTCCGCCACAGCGCTTGACCTGGATACGCTAGAAATGATGATCGTGGCGATGGTCAGTGACATCGAAATTCTAGTGACCTATCTGGAGCAGAGCACCGAGGCCAAGGTGCGACTGCTAGGCATGATGCAAGTGCTTTTCCTGGTACTGATCGCTATTGTCGTTTCGATAGCCCTCTACGATGTTCGCTTCAATCTGGTAGTGCCTTTACGCCAGCTTATGGTACTTGCCCGCGAGGCGGCTCAGCGCAACTTCAAGCCGCGTTCACAGCTTCGCGGCAGCGACGAGTTGGCATTGTTGGGACACACCTTTAACAAGATGTCTGCCGAGTTGGCAACAAGCTATGCCGCATTAGAAGACAAGGTGTCGCGCAAGGAGCAGGAGCTTGAACGCAGCAATCAGGCGCTGCGGGTAATGCACGATGCCAGCCGCTCGCTGTATGGGGGCGGTAATGATCTCTGCTCTAGCGCAGCGCCCATGTTACGCGAACTTGAAAAGCTGCTGGATATTGGCCCGATACGGCTTTCCCTAAACGATCCTTTTGATCAACGGGAAATGCCGGTTTTAGAAACCCACTCGCGTACCCGACCAGAGTATTGCCGTGACCAGGAATGCCACGCCTGCCTAATCGATCCCCGCCCCTTGGAAATAGTGGCCAATAACCGGTCCCAATGCTTACTGCTACCTATCAGCGTAGGCGATACGCTACTAGGCACCTTAGAAGTGTGGTATCCCCAGGAGCGGCTCAACGATAGCACCCGTCGGCTGCTCACCATGTTAGCCGACCAGCTCGCCACGGCGGTGTACCTGCAGCGGCGTATCGAGGAGCAGCAGCACGTCACGTTGATCAACGAGCGAACCATCATTGCGCGCGAACTGCACGACTCTCTAGCCCAATCACTCTCTTATCTCAAGATGCAGGTCGCCCGTCTCGAACGCATGCAGCAAAAAGAGGCAACCCGCGAGGCGCAGTCTGCGGTATTCGACGAACTACGTACCGGCTTGAACAGCGCCTATCGTCAACTGCGTGAGCTACTCACTACGTTCCGGCTCAAACTTGAGGGACCGGGGCTGCAGTTTGCCTTGCGCCAGACCATCGAGGAGTTTAGCCAGCGCATGGGGGTAGCGGTCGACCTTGACTACGATGTGCCGCCTTATCTGCTTAACCCCAATGAAGAAATTCACGTCCTGCAGATCATTCGCGAGGCGCTGGCCAATACCCACAAGCATGCCCAAGCCCACTGGGCTGGGGTCACTGTGCGTTTCGCCGATGCTCGCCTGCTAGTGCGTATTGAGGACGACGGCATCGGCCTTGAAGACGATAGTTCGCCGCCGATGCACTACGGCTTGGTGATCATTCGCGACCGTGCCACTACCCTGAACGGGAAGCTGAGCATCGCCAATCGCCCCACGGGCGGCACCAGTGTTGAGATTGTGTTTACGCCGTTGACCGCTCGCTTAATTCAGCAGCAGCCTGTGACGGCTGCCCCCGACTCTCACTTAGGTACAGGGACTTCTTAATGACGCTGACCACCGCCAACGATACACCCGCCAGCCTGATGATTATCGACGACCACCCGCTACTACGGCGTGGCGTGATTCAACTGCTTGAACTAGAAGACGACCTTGAATTGGTTGGTGAGACGGGCGACCCAGAAGAAGGCATTGCGCTGGCCCTCAAACTTGAGCCTGACCTGGTTCTACTTGATTTGAACATGCCAGGCGTCAATGGCTTAGAAGCCTTGCGCCGCCTACGGGAAGCTAACTATAGCGGCCGGGTGGTGATGTTTACTGTTTCCAACCATGAGGATGATGTTGTCGCTGCGCTGCGCAACGGTGCCGACGGTTACCTGTTAAAGGATATGGAGCCTGAAGACATGGTTCGCCAGCTGCGTCAGGCTGCTTTGGGGCGCATGGTCATCAGCGAAAGCCTGACCGCCCTACTCGCTGAAGCCCTGCGTAATCAGCGCAATGCGCCCACCACCCCGGATATTCATAGCTTAACGCTGCGTGAACGCGAAATTCTGCAACAGCTTGCTGGCGGCCTCTCCAATAAGCTCATCGCGCGCAAGCTGGATATTACCGAAGGCACGGTCAAGGTTCACGTCAAGCACCTGCTCAAAAAGCTCAACTTACGCTCGCGTGTCGAAGCCGCCGTCTGGGCAGTCCAGGAAGGTATCGATCACTAGTCGATTCTGTGTGGTTACCTCCAAAGACTCACAGCATACTTTTGCTCTGACCCGCGCTTACCCCCTCTCTATTTTTTGTCTTTAAAAACAATGAACATGGGCTTTCCAGCGGCTACCTCTCAAGAGGTATGTCGCTGATTTATAGGTTATTTCTCTTAGTTTCCCAATCCCCTTTGCAAGCGTATCTTGCCTTCTAACTGCCAAACGCAGAAAGGTTTGAAGCCAAGGGGAATCCGCCATGAGCAAGAGAAATGCCGACATTGAGAAATGGAATGTCGAAGACGCCCAATTCTGGGAACAGGAAGGCAAGCACATTGCCAACCGCAATCTATGGATATCCATTCCCAGTCTGCTGATGGGATTCGCTGTCTGGATGATGTGGGGAATGATTACCACCCAGATGCAGAACCTGGGTTTTTCGTTCACGGTTAACCAGCTATTTTCCCTGACCGCACTTGCCGGTTTAGCCGGTGCCACACTGCGCATCCCAGCATCGTTCATGATCCGCATCGCTGGCGGGCGTAACACTATCTTTCTGACCACCGCGCTATTGATGATCCCCGCCGCAGGAACTGGTATCGCTTTGATGAACCCAGACACGCCGTTCTGGGTTTTCCAGGCGTTGGCGCTACTTTCCGGTATCGGCGGTGGCAACTTCGCTTGCTCGATGAGCAACATCTCCACATTTTATCCCAGCAAGCAGCAAGGTTACGCCCTGGGCATGAATGCAGGCCTCGGCAATTTCGGCGTCACCGCCATGCAAGTTGTCATCCCGCTGGTAATGACCGTCGGCATTTTCGGCGCTATAGCCGGTTCGCCGATGGAATTGCAAAGCGCCAGCGGCACCTTGATTGGTCGCATCGAAGCGGGAACTGATACCTGGATCCAGAATGCTGGCTTTATCTGGCTCGTTTTTCTGATTCCGCTGGCGTTCGCCGGTTGGTTCGGCATGAACAATCTTCGCACTATTACGCCCAACCCTGGTTCGCCGCTGGCGGCTTTCGGCAAAATATTAGGGCTTTACGGCGTCGGCTTGGTGACCGCCATCGTCGGTATGTTGGCACTTGGCTGGCTTAATATGTGGATTGCCCTGCCGTTAACCATTGTTCTGACTCTAGTGTTGTTGCGCCTGATTCCAGGCGACATCAAGCCCAATATTCAGAAGCAGTTCGCGATATTTTCCAATAAGCACACTTGGTCAATGACCATCCTCTACATTCTAACCTTCGGCTCCTTTATCGGCTTCTCTGCAGCCCTGCCGCTCTCCATCAACGTGATCTTCGGCAACATGATGGAAGCCACTGCCGATGGCACGCTGATTCGCGTGGCTAACCCAGAGGCGCCCAGCGCTTTAACCTGGGCCTGGATAGGCCCCTTCGTGGGCGCCCTGATCCGTCCGCTGGGCGGATGGATCTCCGACAAAGTGGGTGGCTCCATCGTTACCCAAATAATCTCCGCGGTCATGGTGGTCGCCTCTATCGCCACCGGCTACGTGATGATGCTGGCTTACAACGCCGCCGATCCAAATCAATTCTTCTGGCTATTCCTGCTGCTATTCATCGTGTTATTCGCCGCCAGTGGCATCGGCAACGGCTCTACCTTCCGCAGCATCGGGGTTATTTTCGACCAGCAGCAGAAAGGCCCGGTACTTGGCTGGACCTCAGCCGTCGCTGCCTATGGCGCCTTTATCGCCCCGCGGGTAATGGGCGAGCAAATCCAGGCCGGCACACCGGAACTTGCCATGTATGGTTTTGCGGTCTTCTACGCCATCTGCCTGGTCATCAACTGGTGGTTCTACCTACGCAAGGGTGCCTACGTCAAAAACCCTTGAATACAACTTGCCTCTTTACGCCCGGAGCCAAGCTCCGGGTCTTCACTCCCTACCCCACTGCGGGAGGACACCATGAAAATCATGATCGCCTATGACGGTTCGCGAAACGCCAAGCTGGCACTCGCTCAAGTCGTCACTATGTTCCGTTGTAACCAACCCCTGCTGGTACTGGTCGGCGTGGTGGAGAACCCACTCGACGCTACCGATAGCAACGAAACGCTTTTTCAGCAGGAACGCGATGAGGTTAAACGGCACCTTCAAGAGGGTGTGGCATTCGCCATCGGCGAGGGCTTCCAGGCCGAGCAGCTTCTCGCCGAAGGGGATGCGCGCAAGATGTTGCTGCAGGCCACTCGCAAACTCTCGCCAGACCTACTGGTTATTGCCCGCCATAGCCATCAGCCGGACGGCGGCATCATCGCCAAGTCGTTAACTTATTTTGTTGATGAACTCGACTACATGACTTTCGGCAGCGTCAGCTCGTTCCTGGCCCGGCGCGCCGAGTGTCCCTTGTTGATCCTACCCAGCCCTTGAACAGCCCCTCCCCCTCTTTTTGGTACAAACCACCTTTGGGACACAGGACGATACGACCATGAAAGTTTCCGCTGTATTCAAGTTTCGCAGCCCCGAGATTCGGGCCTTGCACCTGACCTGGATTGCCTTCTTTATTACCTTTTACGTGTGGTTCAACATGGCGCCGCTCGCGTCGAGCATGCTCAAGAGCGTCGACTGGCTGACCACGGATGATCTCAAGCTGTTCGCCATCTGCAACGTGGCCTTGACCATTCCCGCCCGCATCATCGTCGGCATGGCGCTGGATCGATTCGGCCCGCGACGGGTGTTCTCGGTGCTCATGGTCACTATGGCGCTACCGGCGTTGGCGTTCGCTTTCGGTAACAGCATGACGCAACTGCTGGTGGCGCGCCTGGTGCTGAGTTCGATTGGTGCCAGCTTTGTGGTCGGTATCCACATGACCGCGCTGTGGTTCAAGCCGAAAGACATCGGTTTCGCCGAGGGCTTTTACGCTGGTTGGGGTAACTTCGGCTCCGCCGTCGCGGCCATGTCGCTGCCGACCATCGCCTTGAGCATGTACGGCGGCCCCGATGGCTGGCGCTGGGCAATTGCCCAGAGCGCTATTGTGATGGCAGCCTACGGCGTTTACTACTGGTTCGCGATCACCGATGGCCCGGACGCTAAAGCCCACCGCAAGCCACGCAAAACCGCCGCTATGGAAGTGAGCTCCTGGGGCGATATGATCAAGCTGATTATCTGGACAATCCCGCTGGTCGGCGTACTCGCGATTCTGGTCTGGCGCATCCAGTACATGGGCTATTTATCGGTCACTGGTGCGGTCATCGCTTACCTCACCATCGTAGCGATCGTCATTTATCAGATAGTACAAATCCTACGGGTCAATCTGCCGATTCTACGCAAGGGTGTACCTGAGGATGATAAGTACTCATTCAACAGCGTGGCCGCGCTTAACAGCACTTACTTTGCCAATTTCGGCGCTGAGTTGGCGGTGGTATCGATGCTGCCCATGTTCTTTGAGGAGACCTGGGGGTTGAATGCCGCCACGGCCGGCCTGATCGCGGCGTCTTTCGCTTTCGTCAATCTGGTCGCACGCCCCATGGGCGGCATGGTTTCCGACCGCATGGGTAACCGGCGTTTCGTAATGCTGTGCTACATGTTTGGCATTAGCGTTGGGTTCTTGCTGATGGCCATGCTCAATTCGAGTTGGCCACTCATTCTGGCCATTGCGGTGACCATCGGCACCTCGATTTTCGTGCAAGGGGCTGAGGGGGCAACCTTCGGTATCATTCCCTCCATCAAACGCCGCATCACTGGGCAGATCTCGGGCATGGCGGGCGCTTACGGTAATGTTGGCGCGGTGGTCTACCTAACCATCTTTACGTTTGTCACACCCTCGCAGTTCTTCTACATCATCGCGACGGGTGCCTTCATCAGTTGGGTGATCTGCCTAGTGTGGCTCAAGGAACCAGAAGGCGCTTTCGACGACGAGTACTATGTCTCTTCAGTCGATAGGGCCATCGAAGAACAAGCGCTACAGAATGCGAAACCTTGAACATTCAGACCATCGTTAATTAACACACATAACCCGGGGTGTCAGAGCAGATGACCAAGATAGCTCCCTGGGTTACCAACTCAGGCAGTTGCCGGATAGCGGCGTTACAGATTAAGCACAATCATGACGGTATCTGCTTCATCTTTGGTTGACTGGACCACGAAACCAAACTCTTTCGCCATTTCTCGCATGGCATGGTTTTCTCGCAGAACATCGGCAAAGACCTGCTGAAGGCCATTTTCACGCGCATAGTCGATCATCTGCTGCATAAGCCGATAGCCAAGCCCGGTGCCCTTCATGTCACTACGCACCATGATCGCAAACTCCGCCTTTTCCTTGTCGGGATCAGCAGACAAACGGACAACACCCACGATTTCCTGTTTACCTTGTGGCATCGCAATAAACGCCATTTCCCGATCATAATCGATCTGAGTCAGCCGGGCGGCGAAGGCATGGTCGAACCGCCGGATGGCGGCAAAGAAGCGTAGGCGCACATCATCGGACGTGGAATGACGAAGCATATCCACCAGCGCACCCTCATCTTCGGGACGAATGGGGCGCAGTGAATAATGCTGGCCAATGCGTGTTTCGATAGTTTGCTCAAGTTGCTGCGGATAGGGTCGGATGGCAAAAGGAGGCCGCCCTTCACGGTCGGCCCTGACCACGATGCGCGCATCCAAGGCAATCACTCCGGTAGCATCGGCCAGTAGCGGGTTGATATCCAGTTCAACCACGCGATCCAGATCGCTGATCAACTGTGACAGTTTAATGAGCGTGAGAGAAATCGCTTCCAAGTCGGCCGCAGGGCGGTCACGGTAGCCGCGCAGCAAACGTGAGATACGTGTCGCCTGGATCATTTCTTGTGCTAGCAGCGGGTTGAGTGGCGGGAGACCCACCACCCGGTCACCGATTAGCTCTACTGCCGTGCCTCCCTGGCCAAACATAATAATCGGCCCGAAAACGCTATCTTCCGCGACACCTAAAATCAGCTCATGCGCCCCAGGGCGACGAATCATCGGCTGCACATTAAAACCATCTAACCGCGCCTCAGGCGCCACTTGGCGCAGCGTCGCCAGCATATCCTCGGCCGCCTGTGCCACCGCACCGGGCGAGGCCAGGTTCAACTGCACGCCCCCGCTATCAGACTTATGCGAAATATCACGCGAGAGGATCTTCAGCACGACCGGGAAGCCCAACTGCGTTGCTGCCTCACTCGCCTCTTCAGGTGTATGCACAGCAATGGCAGGGACGGTTGGAATCCCATAAGCCGACAATATTGCCGAGGCCTCTGGCTCGGTCAGCACGTTGCGCTCATCTTTAAGGACTTGGTCAATAATAGCGTTCGCGCTGGCTTTATCGATGGTACCGTCAGTGGAAATGGGCGGTGGCGTTTCCATCAACGTTTGCTGGTTTCGCCAGTAGCTGGATAAGTGCCAGAAGGCCCGGATGGCCTGCTCAGGCGTTTCGTAGGTTGGAATTTTTTGTGCCGCAAACAAATGGCGGGCCTTAGCTGGCGCCCCTTCTCCCAGCCAGCAGGTAAGAACGGCCGGACGTTGCGACCCCAGGGTATCAACCACCGCTTGGGCAGCGTCCAGGCTATCTGCGACCGCGGTGGGACAGTTCATAACAAGAATCGCATCCGCTTCTTTCTCGTTAAGCAAGGCTTCAAGTGCGCTTGTGTAGCGTTCCCCCGGCGCATCGCCGAGGATATCGACCGGATTGGCATGCGACCACGTGGGTGGCAGCACACTATCCAAACGCGCTAGCGTTGCTTCAGAAAGCTCGGCCAAGCGACCCTGCATCTCGGCCAGCTCATCCACTGCCAGCACACCGATTCCCCCTCCATTGGTGAGAATAGCTAGCCGGTCGCCTTTAACGTGAATACCGGTGGCCAGGGTGCCTGCGGCTTGAAACAGTTCATCAAGTGTATTGACCCGCAGCATACCTGCGCGCCGAAACGCTGCATCGTAAACGGCATCAGCACCCGCCAGCGCCCCAGTATGTGACAGTGCGGCTTTGGCGCCAGCATCGCTGCGCCCTGCTTTAACCACCACCACAGGCTTATTACGTGAGGCCTTGCGGGCCGCCGATAGGAATTTGCGTGCCTCGGTAATGGCCTCAACATAAAGCAGAATGGAATGCGTCTTGGGGTCGAGGGCCAAGTAGTCGAGCATATCGCCGAAATCGACATCGCTCATCGAACCGAGGGACACCACATGCGAAAAGCCGACCCCCCGCGCTGACGCCCAATCGAGGATAGAAGTAGCCACCGCGCCTGACTGCGTCACAAAGGCGACATTCCCCTTTTGGGGCATGATATGCGCAAAGCTGGCATTGATTCCCCGGTGCGGTGCCAAGACCCCCAAGCAATTAGGGCCAACAATGCGCATCAAGTAAGGCTTTGCCGCATCAAGCATCGCCTGTTTGAGCACTTGGCCATCGGCATGCTCACCTTCACCGAAGCCCGCGGTAATCACCACTGCAGCCCGGCACCCACGCTCCCCAAGCTCGCGAATAAGCCCGGGGACCGTATCTGGTGGCGTCGCAATAATGGCCAAGTCAGGCGCTAGCGGCAGCTCACTTACCGTGTGGTAGTTGAGAGCCGAGCGGATAGCCCGCTCTCTTGGATTCACGGTCAGGATCGGCCCTTCGAATCCGGCATCAAACAAGTTACGCGCCAGCACAGCACCTACTGAGCCTGGGCGATTGCTGGCACCAATCAAAGCGATCGTGGTGGGAGAAAACAACGCATCTAAATTGCGAATTGACATTAAACATCTCCGTCTAGCAATGGCAGGTCAGCGCGGTATGCTGCGCGTTCATCAACGTTAGTTAAGGAAGAAATATTACAGCTAAATCGCCGTTCTCACGCCTTGCATCGAAAAAACATCAAGACGACTATCTAATAAAGTATACCGAGATGGCTACATAAAATTTAACTTGAAATTATTTAAACGAACCATGATGACCGTCAAGTCATCGTGTATCGCGTAAGGCAGCTAGGCCAAGGACATTTATACTGTTTTAACTTCACAGAAGGTTTAACTTCACAGGAGAAACCAAGACAATGGTAATCCCCCTATTTTCAGAGGGTTTCAAAAGTAGAGTTCAGGCCATGCCGATAACTTACCGCTGATATATTCTGGCCCGTAGTGACAACGAATAGAGTGTGGTTTACCACGCCATTCAATGATCTGGTCTAGCGCCCGGATAACTCGTTCAGTGGGCAACGAGATGTCTACTTCGATACCAAGACCTTCTCGGTTAAAGTCGTCGGTCACATTCAGTAGGCGGTAGCGACGACCATCGCTCAGTTGGTCATGCATAAAATCCATAGGCCAGCTGTCATTAATCGTTTCGGGCACCTTTAAAGGCTCAGGCTTCTCGCGGATTAACCGTTTCTTCGGTTTGTTCCGAAGATTCAGCTCCAGCTCGCGGTAAATTCGGTAGACCCGCTTATGGTTCCAACGAAAGCCTTTCACATGACGCAGGTGCAGGAAGCACAAGCCAAAGCCCCAGTTTCTCTGGTTATGCGTCAGCGTGATCAACCAGTCGGCGATTTGATCGTTCTCGCCGCTGAGCTTCGCTTGGTATCGATAGCAACTTTCACTGAGGCTAAACATCCAGCAGGACAGGCGGATGCTGACGTGCTTTTCCATGACGGCTTTCTGCGCCATCTCACGGCGACGAGACGGCTTCACCACTTTTTTCGATCGCTTCCTTGAGGATATCCGCTTTCAATCGTTCCTCGGCATACATTTTCTTGAGCCGTCGGTTTTCATCCTCTAGCTCTTTCAGCCGTGCCACCATGGACGCATCCATACCGCCGAATTTAGCTCGCCACTTAATAGAAGGTCGCGCTGCTCATACCGTGTTTACGGCATAGCTCCGGAACCGGGGCACCGCCTTCGGCTTGCTTAAGGATCGACAGTATTTGGCTGTCTGAAAAACGTGATTTTTTTATGCAGAATCTCCCTTCGTTTAGCTTACGGAACATTCTACTTCTGAGCACCCTGGTTTTTCGGGGGATTACCTTGCTACATAGCTATAAACTATTAATAATAATGAGATTATCATTATCACGTGTGAGAGGACAGAGCTAATACTCCATTAAGACGCTGATGCAATCCTAATTTCATTCGAACGACTTAAACAACGTGCATTTGCCTTATTAACATCTGGAGCCTACGATGGGAACGGTCCCATAAGTAGAGATAAAATGACAACACCTACTCATCAACACGCGACAATCCTTGAGGTTGCACGCGAGGCAGGGGCTTCCAAGACCAGCGTTTCCCGCTACTTCAGTGGAGAACGTGAGCGGCTATCTCCGAACCTGCAGACGAGCATCGCCGCCGCGGCCCAGCGCCTAGGCTACCACCCCAACCGGATGGCCAGTGGCCTCAAGGGTGGTCGCTCGCGGATCATAGGCATGCTTGTGGCAGACATTCGGAACCCGTTCTCGGTGGCAGTGATGCACGGTGTGGAACAAGCCTGCCGCGAGCGCGGCCTCTCACTGATGGTCTGCAACACCGACAATGACTCGGCACTAGAGCGCGAACATCTCGCCCTACTCACCTCTTACCGAGTAGAGGGTCTGGTAATGAACGCTGTCGGCAGCCTGGACCGCGAACTGCAGGCGCTGGTTGAACAGGGCACCCCTCTAGTCCTCCTTGAGCGAGAGTTGAGCCAGGTAGAGGCTGAAGTGGTGGGCCTAGACAACGCTCGTGCGCTCGACTTAGCCCTAGACCACCTCCAAGCCAGGGGTTATGGAGAACTGCTCTACCTGAGCGAACCCCCGGGCCTGGCCAGTCCACGCCAGGCACGCCTTACTCGCTTCCAGCAAGGGGTCGCTGCGCGCGCCCTGGCCGGTGAGGTTCATTGCCAGACACTCGGCGAGACTGAGTCTCTGAACCGTGCTATCGGCAACTTTTTGGCACGTCCCGGCACGCTACCCAAGGCGCTGCTCTGTGCCAACGGCAACGCCACCCTGGCCGCTACCCGGGCACTACATTCCCTAGGCGCCCGACTTGGCGAGACTGGGCTGCTGGGCATCGACGAGCTCGACTGGTGCGAACTCGTTGGCCCCGGCATCACCACGCTGGCCCAGCCCACCGAGGCGATCGGTCGTGCTGCAGTCGAGTGCCTAATGCGTCGCCGTGACACCGGTGGCCGCACCATGCCAGCACGCCGCGTACATTTTCAGGCCAGTCTGATTCCACGTGGCTCTACCTGCCGCTAATCCACTCATTCAGGACTCCTCATGTCCCTTCAATTTTCTCGCTCTCGAATGGTATCGTTCCCACTGTTGCTTTCTGGCACTACAGATTCACCCGCCACCCTGGTCGCCACCTCTGCCTATGGCCACGAGGCCATCGCTGCCCACGGCCATACCGCAGTGCTGTCGTGGCTCGCCGCGGCTGGCGCCGACGGCGTAGAGATCCGCCGTGAGCTGCTGCCGCCTGACTTCGCGGACTTCATCGGCCTAGGTCAGGCCTGCGCCGACCTAGGCCTTGCCATCGTTTACTCCGCACCCGAAAGGCTCTGGGAGGTCGACCGGTTCGCTACGTGTCTGGATAAGCAACTGATCGAGGCCACCGAACTTGGCGCGGGCGCGGTCAAAATCCCCATGGGCCACTACCCCGGTGGGAGTCAGGTCGATTGGGCAGCGCTGCGGGAACGCCTCGCGGCCGCCCCGCCGCTACTGATAGAAAATGACCAGACCCTCGAAGGCGGCACGTTGGAACCCTTGTCCGCCTGCTTGGAAGACGCCGCTTCAGCGGGCTGCCCGCTAGGCATGACCTTTGATATTGGCAACTGGCACTGGACTGGCAATGACCCGTTGGCCGCGGCGCAGCGCCTGGGGCCTTTCGTGCGCTATCTACACTGCAAGGGAGTCGTGTCCGATCAAGGACACCTCAGAGCTAGCGTGCCCGACGATGGTGAACTCGCTGCTTGGCATACGTTGCTAGCCCACTTACCAACTCAAGTCCCCCGCGCTATCGAATACCCCTTACAGGGTCAGGATTTGACGACCATTACCGCTAAACAATTGTCGCGACTGCGCCACCTCTAACTTTCCACCCACGACACAGGAGATCGTCATGATTCGACCTTATGCCGCTCCCGAAATTCTTGCTTTCGGCGAGGCAATGACAATGCTCGTCGCCGAAGCGCCCGGTAAGCTGGCCAACGTCGAATACTTTCAGCGTCGCATTGCAGGCGCCGACACCAACGTGGCCATCGGCCTAGCCCGCCTAGGCTTTCATGTGGGCTGGTTGAGCCGGGTCGGCGACGATGGCTTTGGGCCTTTCATTCGCCAAGCCCTGGAGGCCGAGGGGCTCGACTGCCGCCATCTGCGCACCGACCCCGAACACCCCACAGGCCTTGTCTTCAAGGAGCTTGCCCAAGGCGGTGCAGATCCTCACGTGGAATACTATCGCCGTGGCAGTGCCGCCAGCCACTTGGCACCGACGGACGCCGACAGCGCTCTCATCGAGCGCCCGCGAGCTCGCCGAGACCATGCTTGATCGGGCCCAAGACGCTGATCATGGCCACCGCCCGCCGGGTTGTGGAACTGGCCGACTTTGTCAGGCGCGGCGACTGGCAGAAGAGTATCGGACCTGAGCACTTCGGCAGCGACGTACACGGCAAGACTCTCGGCCTCGTGGGCTTTGGGCGCATCGGCGCAGCTGTGGCCCGGCGCGGCGCATTGGGCTTCGGTATGCAGGTGCGCTACGCCATGGCCTCGCCCAAGCCAGCCCTGGAAGAAGAGTTGGGCGCCGAACGCCGTACACTTGACGAGTTGCTCACCGAGTCCGATTTCGTATGCGTTACTGTCCCACTCTCCGACACCACCCATCATCTAATCGGCGCTCATGAGCTCAGCCGTATGAAGTCTTCGGCGATTCTGATCAATATTGCCCGTGGCCCAGTAGTGGATGAGGCAGCGCTGATTGAGGCGCTGGAGGAAGGACGCATCTGCGCCGCTGGCCTCGACGTCTACACTCGGGAACCGCTGTCGCAGGAGTCACCTCTACCTCACATGAACAATGTGGTAGCGCTGCCGCACATCGGCTCGGCGACCCACGAAACCCGCGACGCCATGGCTCAACGGGCGGTTGACAACCTCACCTTGGCACTATCCGGCAGCCGACCTATTAGCCTAGTCAACGAAGAGGCCTGGGAGGCGCGCCGGGGTGCTTAATTGGGCACTCTTAGACTAAAGACGATTGGTAGAAGCTCATCATCTCAGCTAACTTTTAGATCAATCTAAAAACAACTATACAGGTAGCTACCATGCACCTTGATGCCTTACCCCATCAGAACCAGCGCGATACTGCTAGTGTGACTCTGAAGGATATCGCCGCCCACGCTGGGGTATCCCGCTCTACGGTGTCATTGGTATTGCGCGAGAGCCCATTGGTCGCCGAGCAAACCCGTCTAAAAGTGCAGCATTCCATCAAAGCGCTGGGCTATGTCTATAACCGCGGCGCTGCCGCCCTGCGCGGCAGCCGCACTTCGACACTTGGAGTGGTAGTTTACGACATCGCCAATCCCTTCTTTGGCGCTATGGTGGCGGGTATTGATGCCGCACTGAACCGCGAAGGCTATGTCTCTTTTTTGGCCAACAGCGAGGATTCACCAGCGCGCCAACAGCGCTTTTTGGAGCGCATGCGCGAACACAGCGTCGACGGCATCCTGTTATGCCCAGCGGAGGGCACCGACCCAGGATTGATCGACACTCTCGACAATTGGGGCATGGCCTGCGTGCAGGTACTACGCCACGTGGCCGAGCCGCCCTTCGACTATGCTGGCGCCAACTTTCACCAAGGGGTTTGCCAAGCCATGGATCACCTTGTGAGACTGGGCCATCAACGCATCGCCTTCCTTGGCGGTCACAGCGAGCACTCGGCGACCCGCGAGCGTTGGCAAGGCTACCGGGAATCATTAGAACACCATCAGCTCACCTACCAGCGCCTGCTGCGCTCCACCGTGACTCGCCGCGATGGCGTCGACATGATTACGCAGCTAATGGCTGAATCGCCAGCGCCCACAGCGGTCGTTTGCCACAACGACATGGTGGCCTTCGGTGCCATGCTTGGCCTGAAGCGCCTAGGGTTAGTGCCAGGCGTCGACTGCGCGGTGATCGGCACGGATGACGTCGAAGAAGCCAGCCTGAGCGAACCGTCACTGACCAGCATCGCCACCCATCCTTATGCAATCGGCGAAGAGGCGGCACGCTTAGCGCTGCGACGCATCGCCAACCCGGAAGGCGCACGGGAGCAAGTGGTATTAGCGCCCCGACTGCAGATTCGCGACTCCTGCGGGGCCGCCAGGCCTACGTCAGACTCAACCCTGCCCAACCGTGCTGCTGGGACTCACGCCTAGCGTTCTGTCCCATGCTGCAACTCAACGCCGCTCAAAGCGGCGATAACAAAAAGGTAGAATTATGACTAAGAAATGGATCGATCTAAAAAACACCTCAACTCGTGGATTGTTAGGCTCCGCCCTGCTGGCGACGGCCGCTCTAGGGTTCGCTGGCACGGCCCAGGCCTTAGATCTTCACTTCGGCCACGGCGGTACCGAAGACACCGCTTACCAATTGGGCGCCGAGCGCTTCAAAGAGCTGCTTGCCGAGGCCAGCGATGGCGAGATGGGCGTCCAGATCATGGGGAATTCAGTGCTCGGCCACGAGACTGAAATGTTTGAACAGCAGATGGCTGGCGCACTGGACGTGTCGATCATCAACCCCGGCCTGATCACCGACTTTTCTCCCACCGCCAACGTTTTCTCGATTCCTTTTTTGTATCGTGATGAAGATCATTGGAGCCAGGTGCTTGACGGCGAAGTGGGCCGCGCAATTGCTGACCAGATCACTGCGGAAACCGACGTGCGCGTATTGGCTTTCTACGGTGGCGGCAAGCGCCAGGTCGTTAGCACCGAGCCGTTGGAGAGCCTTGATGATCTCGAAGGCTTAAAGATCCGCACGAACCCCACCCAACCACTGATCACTGCTTGGGAGGCACTCGGCGCGGACCCCACCGTCATGCAGTGGAGCGAGATCTACACCGGGTTGCAACTGGGCGCCATTGACGGACTGCTCAATGAAGCAGAGTGGATTCACCGCATGCGCTTTCACGAAGTTGCCCCACACATCGGCCTCTCCGAGCACGATATTACGGTGCGACTGCTGACACTCTCTCAGGCAACCTGGGATCGTCTCGACGAATCCCAGCAAGAGCAGGTTATGAAGGCTGCCACCGAATCCGCTAGCTACGCTCGCAGCGTGCAACTAGAACAAGATGCCGAAGCGCTCGACCTGCTGGTTGAAGAGTGTGCCACCCTGCACGAAATGGATCGCGAGAAAATGATGGAAGCCGTCGCGGGACCGCTAGAGAGCGTGATCGCCGACATGGGACTGACCGAGTACCACCAGATGATCATCAACGCGGAATAACCCACCCGGCGCCGGCCTGGCCGGCGCCTCGCTTGCCATAGGTAATCACCATGTCCCGACTGCTCGCTGGCTTGGCACAGCTCAACCGGTTTCTGGAGCGTGTGCTCCACTGGATTCTGCTGTCGCTAGTGTTCGGCTTCATATTAATGGTCATCTACCAGGTGATCAGCCGAAATCTGGCGTTCATGCCAAATCTCTATTGGACCGAGGAATTCAGCCGCTTCGCCTTCCAGTGGATGGTAATGCTGGGCGCCGCAGTGGGAGTGCTTCACGCCGACCACTTTGTGCTTGAAGCCTTCCCCCACGGCTCACGGGCCGATCTCGCTACCCGGGTGATTCGCGACCTGGCGTGTTTGGCCATCGGTATTATCTTCGTCTTCCACGGCTACGAATTTGCCCTATCCGGGCTGCGCCGTAGCGCCACCGCCTCGGGGCTATCAATGATCTACGTCTACTCCACCTTCTTGGTCAGTGGGGTGTTCATTCTGCTATTCAGTATACAGCGCCTACTGCATACACTTCTTCACGGCTTGGATGCCATGGAAGCGTCACTCAATACGCCGAGCGAGATCGAGACGCTGAAGGTCAGCAGCGCGTCTGGTCACAGCGTGGAAAGCCTTGAGCCGGCCCCCAGAAGTAAGACACACACTGAACAGGGAGAGCCCCGCCCATGATGCCTGCCGACTGGATTTTCCTATTGCCCTGGCTGTTGTTCGGCTTGCTCTCCGTGCTCATCGTGGTAGGCGTGCCCATCGCCATGGCGCTCATCCTTACCTCGTTCAGCCTAATCTTCCTCGACCCGCGGCTGACCACTTGGGTGCTCTTCCAGCGCATGTACAGCGGCATGGACTCATTCGTGCTACTAGCCGTTCCGCTCTTTCTGCTGGCCGGTAACTTAATGAATGCAGCACGTATCACGGATCGTTTGATCACGCTGTGCATGCTATTAGTGGGTCACTTTAAGGGCGCCCTGGCCCACGTTAACGTCATGGTCAGCATGCTGTTCGCGGGCGTTTCCGGTTCCTCTACTGCCGACAGCGCAGGCATAGGCACGGTGCTAATCCCAGCCATGAAGCGCGAAGGCTATCCGACACACTTCGCCGTAGCCGTCACAGCAGCCTCGTCGGTGATGGGCATCATCATTCCTCCCTCAATCAACATGATTGTTTGGGGTGCCTTGACCAACACGTCCATCGCTGGCCTCTTCCTCGGCGGCATATTACCCGGGATCATGATCGGCGTAGCCCAGCTCTTGTTAAACCTAGGCTACGTGCGCCGCTATAACGTACCGATTCGACCGCGTGCCACCTTCCGCCAGCTGCTGCACTCAGGTAAGGACGGTCTGATGGCAGCAGGCATTCCAGTGGTGATCATTGGCGGCATTACGTTGGGTATTGTCACCCCCACCGAAGCGGCGATGATTGCCGTGCTCTATGCACTGGCACTAGGTTTTCTTGTCTATCGAGAGCTGACGTTCAGCGATGTCTTGGATTCCTCCACGGCGACCGTTAGGCTCTGCTCGCTATCGCTATTCAGCTTGGTGGGAGCGGCGATTTTTGGTTACCTAATCAGCTTCTACCAGATTCCACCCAAGCTGATGGCTGGGGTCAACATCTCAGATCCGATAATACTGCTACTGGTGATGACTGCCGTAATGCTGCTCATCGGCACCTTCATGGATTCGCTACCGGCCATGGCGATCATGGCACCGATCTTCCAGCCGTTAGCTATGCAAGCGGGCATCCATCCGGTGCAGTTTGGGGTAATTGGCGTGATGGCACTGGGCCTTGGGCTCATTACACCACCCTACGGGCTGTGCTTGATGATCTCGGCAAAGATCGGTGGTATTCCACTGCTCAAAGCGCTTGGTACCACGTTGATCTATCTGGCAGTGATGCTTGCGGTGATCCTGCTGCTGATTGTCTACCCTCAGTTAATTCTGGCGATCCCCCGTGCCTTGGTGCCGGACTTCGTCTGATCTACCCCGACGCCGGTTGCTGTTAAAGTGAGCCGGCGCTACATTGTTCAACATCGTGAGACCTCTATGTCCTTACCTCTCTGCCTGCTCTTCGACTCCGACGGTACTCTGGTCGATAGCGAGATCCTTCTCGGCGAGGTGATGGGCAATATTCTGCCGACCTTCGGCCTGCCCTTCTCCGCCCGTCAATACATGGAAGAATTCCGCGGCGTGCGTTTTCGTACCATCGTTGACAGCCTTGGCGAGCGCCACGGTGCCCTGAACGAAGAGCACTTCCCGGCAATGGAGAGTGAGATGCGCCGCCTGATGGAGCAACGTATGCGCGCCGAGCTGCTGCCCATCGACGGAATACCCGAGGTTCTGGAAATCCTTGCCGCCCACCCCAAAGCGGTTGTTTCCAACGGCCCGGATCGAAAGATTCGCTGCGCCATGGAAAGTGCTGGCCTGGCACGGCACTTCGGCAACAACCTCTTCAGCGCCTATACCTTGGGTGTGTGGAAGCCCGATCCGAGACTCTATCTACAGGCGGCCGAGGCCATGGGCCAAGCACCCGAGCGCTGCATAGTGATCGACGATGCCACCGTCGGCGTTGTCGCTGGATTGGCCGCTGGCATGCAGGTAATTCACCTCAATCGCTTTCCCGAAGAGGAGGAGACGCCGAAAGGTGCCATCGTCATCCATCACGCCAGCGAGCTACCCAAGTCAGTGGTTCAGCTCACCGCAAAGGAGAGCGCTCTTCAGCCGCTTTGACATGCATCGCCACCCTGCTGTCTACAATAAAGGTTTCGGCCAACGCTTGATCGGGGCGCTGGCTGGGATTTTTCTGGTAGCGACGTAAACGCACTAGGTATATAGCGGCATGGTTTTCAAACGAAAGAGGCCATACCAATAAGTCATGATAATAATTTGCGGGGAAAATCTTTCGCCCTGCTCAGCAGAGCCTCTTACTCTGTTCTTGTTCATTGGCTAACTGCCTGTGCTACATGCCTACTCTCCAAGGCCAGTCACCTTTCGCTGTTGCGCTTCAATCTGTTCGCTGCGAATATTTGCGTGAAGATTATACTTCCAAGAATGCGGCCCCTATCGGAGCAAAAAAGAGATTCCGTTGTTCAGCTTTCATTAATAAAAAAAACACTACTAAATAATTTAGCCTAGCCACCCAATCAAACTGAAGGGCTTAGCCACTAGAACAGCCGAAGCGTAAGTAAAGTGCACTGATTCATAAAAATTAACTATTACGCTCCCTGATTGTGCCTATTACCCATCATCATACTAATACTCAATAATCACGCGTCCCTTTTGTTAAACTACTTTTGTTCTAAACACATCAAGAGATGTGTGCCCTGACGGACTGCGCTCTAGCCACCATTAGCGTACATGAGCAGTTTTATAACGGCTCTTATATAATTATTAATAATCAGGAGGCAGCGTTTGGAGCTATTTCACTTCGCCTTGAATAATGCAGGTCTGCTGCTGTCACGCACAGTCGAGCATATTGCCCTTGTTGGCGTTGCCGTTGGCATTGCCACCTTGACGGGAGTGCCAATCGGCATCGCCATTACTAAAAATGAGCGTGTCGCACAAAGTGTGCTCTATCTAGCGTCCATCATCGTTACCATCCCTTCAATCGCCCTTTTTGGCATCATGATTCCGGTTTTATCGCTCATCGGGCATGGCATCGGCTATGTGCCAGCTGTGATCGCGGTATTGCTGTACTCCCAGCTACCTATCATCCGCAACACGTACACGGCGATTAATAATGTTAATCCGGCATTACGAGAAGCCGCTCGAGGCATTGGCATGAACCCCAATCAGCGCCTGCGTTTGGTTGAAATTCCACTCGCCATCCCGGTCATCATGGCTGGCGTACGCACGGCCGTAGTGCTCAATATTGGCGTCATGGCGATCGCCGCCTACATCGGCGCCGGTGGATTAGGCACCTTTATTAGCCGGGGCATTTCTCAATCGGATCCACGCCAGCTAATCGTCGGCGCGATTGCTGTGAGTCTGCTGGCCATTATCGTTGACTATTCACTACTGTATTTACAAAAGCGCCTAACCCCTAAAGGAATGAGCCGTGAGGCTGCGGCGACCTAACGCCTCTTTCTTGATGTAATTGCTACTATAAGAGACACCCATATGATTCGACTTGATAGCCTGACCAAGGTGTTCGATACGCCGAAAGGCGCGGTGGTGGCCGCTGACCATATCGATATGGAAGTGCCTGAAGGGGAAATCTGTGTCCTCTTGGGGCCATCGGGCTGCGGCAAAACCACCACGTTGAAGATGATCAACCGGATCGTTAAGCCCACTGCTGGCAAAGTGTTTATCAATGGCGAGGATACAACCGGCCTCGATACTCAGACACTGCGTCGCAATATTGGCTATGTGATCCAGCAAATTGGTCTGTTTCCCAACATGACCATCGAGGAAAACATCACCATTGTGCCCAAGCTATTGGGCTGGGATAAGGCCAAATACAAAGCACGGGCACGCGAAATGATGGCGATGATCGCGCTGGAGCCGGATGCCTTTCTTAAGCGCTTCCCCAGTGAGTTATCGGGTGGTCAACAGCAACGCATTGGGGTGGCCCGTGCACTCGCCGCCGATCCGCCAGTGATGTTGATGGATGAACCGTTTGGGGCTATCGACCCGATCAACCGGGCCGTCATTCAAGATGAGTTCCTTAAAATGCAGCAGGAACTCAACAAAACCATCATGTTCGTAAGCCACGACATCGATGAAGCTATCAAAATGGGCAACCGCGTAGCGGTTTTCCGTGAGGGGAAGCTGGTTCAGTACTCCACGCCCGATGACTTGCTGGCGGCGCCCAAAAACGCTTTTGTGGAATCCTTTCTCGGTGAAGACCGTGCGCTTAAGCGGTTAAACCTGGTAAAAGTGCGTGAGATTGTTACCGACGAAATCGGCACCGTCTTGCCAAGCGATACGTTAGAGACAGCGTTGGCGAAAATTGACGACTACGGTTATCAAAACGCTATTTTGATGGTGAATGAACGGAAGCAGCCCGCCGGGATTATTAGCCGCTCCGTCGCCCGCACTACTAAAGGCTATTGCCGCGATCACTTCCAAGCTGTTCCTGCGGTTGTTGATCTCGACGATGACCTACGCAAAGCCGCCTCTTTGATGTTTGCTCACGACCAAACTTGGCTGCCCTGCGTCAACCAAGAAGGAACGGTGTGCGGCCAAATAACCCAGCGCGCCATGACCAGCCACCTAGGCGCACGCTATCGCGCTCGCCAAGGGGATGATCGCAAGCCATCTGCGGCCATTAAGGAATAACCATGCCTATTCGATCCATAAAAGGGGCGCTTAAGGTACTGGTGCTGGTGGCCATTTTTTTCGCCGGAGTGTGGAGCCAGTCTAGCGGCGTTATTGATGAGTTTTTGTGGTATCTACCTGACGTTCAGTATTTGATGGTTCAGCATATCTGGCTCACGGTGATGTCCGGTAGCTTGGCAATTCTCTTTGCCATTCCGCTGGGTATTGTTCTATCGCGCCCCAAAATGGCGAATGTAGCCGAATCACTCATGCAAGTGCTCAACGTTGGGACCACTATCCCCACCCTAGCCGTGCTTGCGCTGTCGATGAGCTTTTTAGGCATTGGCACGGTACCGGCTGTTTTTGGCCTTTTTGTGGCCACGCTACTACCCATTACCCGTAATACCTATACGGGATTGAAGGGAGTTAACCCAGCACTCATGGAAGCGGCTGCGGGGATTGGCATGTCACCGATGCAACGGCTTTTCAAAGTCGAGCTGCCCAATGCCCTCTACGTAATTTTTGCAGGGATGCGCACAGCACTAACGATCAATGTGGGCACTGTTCCCCTGGCGTTTTTGATCGGTGCGGGCGGTCTCGGTGAGCTTATTTTTACCGGCATTGATCTTTATGACCCGGTCATGATGCTTTCCGGTGCCATTCCGACCGCGCTGTTAGCGATCGTGGTCGATGCGCTGATCGCGGTTATTGCGTTTCTAGTTGTCCCTCGTGGGGTCAATCCCGGTCGCACTTAAGCCCCGCCACTCATGAAGCTTTTCTAACAAAAGAAGGATTCGATGATGAAAACATTTACGACAGCACTGACTAGTATTGCCTTGGCGAGCAGCGTTTCGCTCGCAAACGCCAACGAAATTAGCGTTGGCGGTAAGAACTTCACCGAGCAGCAGATACTGGCCACCATGACGACACAGTATCTGGACAACCTCGGTTACGATGTTGATAGCCGTTCTGGCATGGGCTCGGCCATTCTTCGCCAAGCGCAGGAAAATGGTCAGATTGATCTTTATTGGGAGTACACCGGCACGTCCCTGATCAACTACAACGACATCAGCGAAAGCCTAAGCCCTGAAGAAACCTACCAACGGGTCAAGGAACTCGACGCCGAGAAAGGCCTTACCTGGCTTGAACCGTCGGAGGCCAACAACACTTATGCGCTCGCCATGCGCGAAGCTGCCGCCGAGGAAAGTGGCATTGAAACGCTTTCTGACCTGGCCGACGCGGTCAATAATGAGCAGGGTCTAACCTTTGCGCTCAATGCCGAGTTCTACGCCCGTGAAGATGGTTGGCGCCCGCTAATGGAAGCCTACGACTTTCGTGTTGGTCGCAGCGAAGTGAGCCGCATGGATACAGGCTTAGTCTATCAAGCACTGCGCAATGAAGAAGTCGACGTCGGCCTCGTATTTGCCACCGACGGCCGTATTCCTGCCTTTGACTTTTATGTTCTTGAAGACGATCAAGGCTTTTTCCCGTCTTATGCGCTCGCTCCGGTGGTGCGTACGGAAACCCTGGAAGCTAATCCTGAGCTTGCCGACCAGATGAATAAACTCTCGGCACTCTTAAACGACGCGACGATGGCCGAACTCAATGCCAGCGTGGACGTTGAGCGTGAGTCAATCGAAGACGTGGCAGAGAGCTTCCTAGATGAGAATGATTTGCTCTAACACCGCTAGGCACATGCTCATAGCGCTGGCATAGTGTCTTGCCATCACATCACAGCAAAGCCGCTCTATTTGAGCGGCTTTTTCAATGGAGACGCCAATGCATTATCAAGACAAGCTTCGCGTCGGTGCCGCGCAGATCAATACAACATTGGGTGAGTTGAACGCCAATATCGACCGCCATTTATCGCTAATTGCCGAGGCAAAGCGTAAAGGGGTGGAATTGTTGGTATTCCCCGAGTTGTCATTGACAGGTTATCGCCTAGCGAACCAAGTGATGCAGGTGGCGATGCCCTTGGAAGACCCACGCCTTAAAACGCTAGCCAATGCCTGTGGTTCTATGCAGGTCGTGATGGGTTTTGTCGAAGAGGCGAGCCCCGGTGAGTACTACAATGCGCTGGCCATCTTTCAGCACGGCCAGCTAATGGGCGTGCATCGTAAGCTTAATCTGCCCACCTATGGCGGGCTGGAAGAAGGCAAGTGGTTTACCCATGGCAGTGAACTCACGCATACCGATATTTGCCCTGGCTGGTCGGCCACTCAGCTGATTTGTGCCGACTTATGGAACCCAGCATTAGTGCATGCCGCCCTGCTCGCTCGCCCGACGGTGCTTTGCGCGCCGATTAACTCAGCTAGCGGCATCGTTAGTGAGGACTTTTCCAATGAAGAAAATTGGGCATTGAATACCCGGTTTTACGCCATGACCTATGGCACACCGGTCATTATGGCGAACCGCTTTGGGCCGGAGGGTGACAGCCACTTCTGGGGCGGCTCACGCATTCTCGGCCCGGGTGGTGAGACGCTTGCGCAAGCCGACGATGAAGAAGTGCTGATTATGGCGGATCTTTCCCGTACCGCGATTGCCAAAGCACGCTTTGAATTACCCACACATCGTGATGCGGATACACCACTGGTCAGGGAGCTTATGGCGGGTTATCGCTAGCAACGGCCAACTCACCCGCCAGAGTAAGTATCCGGCGGGCAGGGGGGAAAGGTAGGTTCAGTGGGAGGGAAAGCTAAACTGTGCCGTCTCTTGGGCACTTTCCGTCGGCCAGCGCTGTGAGACTGCCTTTCGCCGAGTGTAAAAGCGCACAGCGTCGGGCCCATAGGCATGCAAGTCGCCAAACAGTGACTCTTTCCACCCACCAAAGCTATGAAAGGCTACCGGTACGGGTAGCGGCACATTAATACCTACCATGCCGACTTCAACCTCATCGGTGAAGCGGCGTGCTGCTTCACCAGCGCGGGTAAACAAGCAGGTACCATTTCCATACTGGTGAGCATTTATGAGTTCAATGGCTTGATCAAAGTCATCCACGCGAACGACACACAAGACGGGGCCAAAAATCTCGTCTTGGTAAATACGCATCGCTGAAGTGACGTGGTCAAATAGCGTCGCGCCCATAAAGTAGCCAGGGGCGTTTTCCACTAGCGGATGTTTGCGACCATCGAGTCTTAATACTGCACCAGCTGATTCGCCTTGACCGATATAGTCTGCCACCCGATCACGGTGGGCTTGGTTTACCAACGCGCCCATATCCAACCCCGGCTCTGTTCCGGGTCCAATATTGAGATGCTTCGCTTTTTCAGCAATCTTGTCTACCAACACATCAGCGGTTTGATTTCCCACACAAACAACCACCGAAATCGCCATGCAGCGTTCACCAGCGCTACCATAAGCGGCACCAATCAAGGTATTAGCCGCATTCTCAAGGTCAGCATCAGGCAGTATGACCGCATGATTTTTCGCCCCACCTAATGCTTGCACGCGCTTACCCAGGCTGGCACCACGCTCGTATATTGCTTTGGCTACCGGCGTAGAACCAACGAACGATAGCGCTTTAACCTTTGAATGCTCGATGAGCGCATCGGCGGCTTCGCGGTCTCCTTGTACGACGCTAAACACACCGGCGGGCAGGCCTGCCTCTTCAAGTAGCTCCGCCATTTTGATCGCCACGGAGGGCACTTGCTCTGACGGTTTTAAAATAAAACAGTTGCCACATGCAATCGCTATGGGGAACATCCATAGCGGCACCATCGTGGGAAAATTGAACGGTGTGATGCCCGCGACAATCCCCACCGGCTGATGGTTTGACCACGTATCAATACCCGGTCCAGCGTTATGGGAATACTCGCCCTTTAATAGCTCAGGAATACCGCATGCGTATTCGACGTTTTCAATGCCACGTTTGAGTTCTCCCATGGCATCTTCCAACACTTTGCCATGTTCTTCGCTAATCAGCTTACACAGCGCCTCAGCATCACGCTCTAACAGCATTTTGAAGCGATACATGACCTGTACGCGCTTGCTAGGCGGCATATCACGCCAAGTGGGATACGCCGTTAGCGCCATTTTCACGGCTGAATTGACCGTTTGCGTGTCCGCCATTGCCACTTGGCGCACCGTTTTACCAAAGGCTGGATCTACCACGGGGAAGTAACGAGCTGCTTCTACGGGGCTCCCTCCTATCCACTGGGGAACAGTCGTCAGCGATGAATCAATCACGGGATTACACTTCCTTATTTTAGCAGCTCGTCGTTGAAGGGATAGCGTGAGAGCTTTTCGATACCGGTCTCGGTAATCAATACCTCTTCTTCGAGTTTGACACCATCAGCCGCGCCGACCTCGCCAATATAGCTTTCGACCGACACCACCATGCCTGGCTCTAGAACACCGTCCTTGGAGAACTTATCAAAATCCATATGGTGCGCGACCAGCGGCGTTTCACCATGCATCCCCACCCCATGAATGATCGATGGGTAGCGGCGGTCGATAAAGCGATCGGGGATTTTCCAGGCTTTATCGGCAATTTCACGGTAGCTCATGCCCGGTTTAAGCAAGCCCATATTGTGGTGTACCTGGTCGTACGCCATGCGATATATTTCGCGCTGATAGGCCGAAGGTTTGCCTGGACCAACGTGGAACGTGCGCGAGAAATCCGAGTAGTAACCGTGGCAACCGATGGTGTCGGTATCCAGTGCGACCAGCTCGCCAGGGCGAATTTTGCGGTCACTGGCTTCATTAAACCAAGGGTTTGTACGCGGCCCAGAAGAGAGAAGACGGGTTTCGATAAACTCGCCCCCGCCTCTGATCACCTCGCCGTACATGATCGCAAACAGCTCGTTTTCAGTGATGCCCGGTTTAATCGCGGCTTCGACTTCCGCCACGGCGGCTTCACTGGCGGCCATCGACTGAGCCAAACAAGCGATTTCTTCAGGCGTTTTGATGCGACGACAGTGCAACGTATCCTGCATGCAATCGTAGACATCAAGCCCCTGTGCTTCTAATGCACGCGCGAGATTAAGCGCGCAACGGTCAAGGCCCACTTTCTTATTACCCCTGCCGTGTTCCTTAACCAATTCGGCAATTTCCACACCAAAGGGGTCAGACGACATGCCATCGCGCTGATTCACCGCTGACCACACCACCTTAGAGGTGCGCGCCTCATCGATGGTCTCAAGCCAAGTGGACACGTGCGCGCTACCGGGATACTCAAATAGAATAATTGGCCCTTCCAGCGGGACATAAACGTATCGCGTGGAGTTACGCAGGAAGTAACCAAACATATTGCGCGACCCTGTCGCATAGCGCTGGTTATTCGGGTCAAACAGCACCAGTGCTGCATACCCTTCTTCCGCCATCATGGCACGCAGACGCTGAAGCCGCCCAGCGCGCAGCTGTTTAGGATCAAAGGCGGTGGGAATGCTATCGCCGTTGCCCATCGGCGCCGACGGCACCACTGGAATCTGATCAGGTTCGTTATCGGTAAGGTTTTCGCTTTCGACAATACTCATGGTATCTCTCGCCTCAGGGTTGGTTGGAGTCGCGGGGAACGTCTAAACGACTCCTAATCTGCTAGGCTATCGCTACGCTGCATGCCGTCTTTAAGGATTTGTTCATGAACTGGTGCCATGCGGCCAAAGATACGCTGAGCACGTTCCGGCCGACCCACAAAGCCTGGCTCTTTGGCGTAGGCAAAAATGACGGTGTGGCGCTCTTTATCTCCCTCAACCGGCGTCACTCGGTGGAGAGAGTAGCGACCAAAGAACACCTGTAAGTCACCCGGTTGAAGATCAAGGGTTTTCAGTTGTGAGCGATCCCCGTCGATGACTTTCTCAACGTCTGCGAAGTTTTCACCTTCAGGGCTACGGATCCCCGGCGCGTACTCGAAACGGCCGCCACCATGAGATTGACGCGTCATCATCGTGACAATGAACTCGTTGGTGTCATAGTGCCAAGGGTGCTGGCAGCCCTCACGCAACACGTTTACCACTAAGTCCGCCAACGGGTCGGCGTACTGGTGAATTTTTTCCCTTCCCACCACGGCCCCAATAAAGCGTTGAAATTCTGGATTTTCATACACTTGCCGGATAATAGTGTCACTACCGATACGATCCCCTGCCACAAAACCATTTGTGCGATCGTCAAAGCGATTTTTGGGATGTGTGGCCGGCAGTGAAGGGTCTCCTTCACTGTTATACGGGTTCGTCTCCGTTTGGTTGTAATGAGCATCCGGCGACAGCCGCTCTGTTTCCCGTTCAAGACGTGCTAGAGCCTCCTCAGGAACAAAGTTTTTAAGCACGACGCAGCCATCTTCACCTAGCTGACTGCGACACTGTGCGATTAACGCACGTCCGGTTTCACTGTCCAGCGCATCAATGGGATACGTTTTGAGATCGATAAGGCCATCTAATGTATTCGCCGATGGAGCAACCGCAGTCGCTTGCATGAAAAATACTCCTGTCGAATTAACGAATAATCTGGTGAATAAGGTCACGTTGAATAACGTTTTGGACAGGGTAGTGATGGATGACTCATAATAGAAATGAATAGTTGAGATACGACCCATTTAAAAGGCTCATGAATTATGGATACGGATTTACTTCGCGCCTTTGTCACCGTGGCGGAATGCCAAGGGTTTAGCGCCGCCGGTAAGGTGTTGCATCGAACCCAATCGGCGATGAGCCTGCAAATAAAGCGCCTTGAGGATCAGATGCGGCAGTCACTCTTTGAGCGCACTAGCCGCAGCGTGTTGCTAACGGCCGCCGGAGAGCGTTTGCTGCCCTACGCACGCCACATACTCAAGTTAGAAGATGAAGCCAAAGACTTACTTAAAGGAGGGACACATGGCGAAATCATTCGACTAGGCACTTCTGAAGAACAAGCGGCTACCTACTTGCCAGATCTGCTGCCCCGCTTTTCGGCACAGTTTCCCCATATTCAATTAGAGGTACAGTGTGATATCAGCGACGCGCTGGTGAAGCGCTTTCAGGAAGGGTTGTTGGATGTCGTGCTGTCGGTAAGACATAAGCCCACTCAATCAGGGCAACTACTCGGTTGGGAGCCAATGGTGTGGGTGATTGCTGAACATGTCCCGTTGGCGCAATGGCCAATACTTCCATTGGCTTTAAACCCCGAAGGCTGCATTTTTCGTGCGCATGCGTTGTCAGCGCTCGGACGTGAGGAAAAACCCTGGGAGCTTCGCTACATTAGCCAATCCCCGACCGGCATTAATGTCCCTGTGCAAAATGGGCTTGCGCTAACCGTTAAGACACCGCGCAGTGTTCCGCCAGGTTGTCGTATCGTGACAGAAGCCGATGGATTACCTGATCTTGGGCATGTGGAAATAGAGCTTCACCAGCGGCCTGGCCATTCCAGTGAAGCCTTTCAAGCATTTTGCCAAGCGCTAGAAGCAGCAGTTACTGATCATAATGGCATTGAATGCTACATCTAGGCGCGTAGTAAACTTGTTTATATTTCCAACGTACCCCACCGTTCAGCCCTATTATTTCATCATACATTTTCGAGCCATTGTTATGGCATTTTGTGCGAAGTCGGCGGAAGAAAAGCTGGTAGCTCCTAACTATTGAATTAAATTTAAAGTAAAAAAAGCCGGATCAAGCTCGTCTGGAAGATATCACCAACATCCTAAAACGAGAGGGATAGCTTACCTCGCGGTTGATTGACCGGTTATTTCGGACGCTTGAGAGGTGGTCAATGCTAACCAGTTGCCATCCCAGCTAGTGAATGATTCGTTAACTATGAGTTATACCTTTGATGATCAACTAGCCCATGTTATATGCCTCAGGTACAAGTAAGATGATCTTCTATTGGTTATAACGGAGGCGGAGTTTTGGAGCCGCTGCTCATCGTGTAAACGCCTTGCTGAAAGCACGAATGCCCCCGCCTTCGCCGCGGTGGGCCAATGGCCTTTTAGCTAGCAATACAAAATGAAATGCAGCATTAGGGTAAGGCATGTCTAATAACTGTGCTAAATGTGCCGTGTGCTTACACTTTTTACTGAAATCCATACAGAATCTAGAAACTTTCCAAACAAAAACGGCCACTGTAGCAATTAGCTAAGTGACCGTTTTATATGTTCTTGGTCGGAGCGACAGGATTCGAACCTGCGACCTTTGCAACCCCATTGCAACGCGCTACCAAGCTGCGCCACGCTCCGCTGTCTTTATTGGCCGCTACATATTTGCCTCAAGACGGTGCGTATACTAGCGGTTTCTTGCATAAATGAAAAGCCTTTATAGCGCTTTCTTTTCAAGTATTTGTCATTCACCACCTTAACGCGATCCAGCCTTTCTCGTTAGTGTTGGTCAGCGTCGAGCAGCAGATAGGCCATGGCGTCATAGACACCCGGCGCAGCGACCAGCAAGTGTTCTGGGTAGAGGTCTTCGGGTACCGATTTGGGCGGCTCATATAAGTGGCCTACCCGCGCCCCGGCTTCGCGTGCAATGACCCAGCCCGCGACAAAATCCCAGGGCGAGACGCTTTCGTAATACGCATCTAAACGGCCACAGGCCACATCGCACAGATCGAGGGCCGCCGCGCCGTTACGGCGGATATCCTGGCATTCAACCAGCACCGCCTCTAACCGCTTTAAAAGGTGCTTGCGCCCTTCTTTGCGGTAGGGGAATCCCGTTCCTACCAGGGTGTGAGCCAGTGAATCAGCACGGCTAGGCTGGATGGCCTGGCCGTTGCAAAAAGCCCCACCGCCTTCTGCCGCGCTAAAGGTTTCGCCTAAAAACGGTGCGTGTACAACACCGACCTTAGCAATGCCCTCTTCCATCCAGCCGATGGACACCGCCACATGGCGCAACCCCTGCGCAAAGTTGACCGTGCCATCAATGGGGTCCACGACCCAAAGCTGCGGCGCCTGCACATGCACAGCGCTCTCGGGGGCGAGCTCTTCACTCAGCCGTGCTTCACCAGGAAAATGCTCTTCCAGCCGCTGGCTAATGAGCT
Organism: Vreelandella glaciei; assembly: GCF_013415125.1. Lineage (GTDB taxonomy): Bacteria > Pseudomonadota > Gammaproteobacteria > Pseudomonadales > Halomonadaceae > Vreelandella > Vreelandella glaciei. The sequence continues at coordinate 181,212 of NZ_JACCDE010000003.1, forward strand.
GGTCAACGGCCACATCCACATCGGTCACCAGCTCATTATCTTTTTTCAACCGCTGCGAAAAACCTTGTTGCTCACGCGCCTGGATAATCATCTGCCCGGCTTCTTCGGCGATGGCAATGGCTCGCTCAAGACGTGCCGCTAATGTGTCGTCGCTCATGGAATCTCCCTTTAGAAGGCGATGCTACTAAGAGCCTCTACCATAAGCCGACGAGAGGTAATTTTCGAGTCATGCCGACTTCACATCATGCTCGTTAGCGCAAAACATCGACCAGAACATCCACCACAACGCGGGTGGCTGCTTCGATCAAGACAACATCCGCCCCCACCCGCTCCCATTCATAGCCTGGGTATTGCGGTAACTGAGCGGCTAGCCGACCATCAAAGCGCTTGGCGATACCCGGCGGCAGCGGCTTACCGCGCTCTAAATTGCGCTGAACACCCGGCGGCAATGATTCGGCTCGCGGCGCATCGTGCTGGCGCAATAGCTGGCGCAGTTCACCCTCATTAATGCGGGGTAAATCAACCCGCTCATTTTGAGCGCTTTCGGTATGGTGAGCGTCGTGCTGCTGAGTCTGGTGTTGACTACTGCTGCCCTTATCCCGCGCACCGTGAGCCGGGGCATGGTCGGGTTGGGCAAAGGCAGCGCTATTGAGTAGCAGTGCGCCACAGGCAGTTAGGATAATCAGTTTGGTAGGGGTCACTGTAAGCTCCTCGCTTAAGGTTAGAGCTGACAGTATAAAGAATAATTGCGCAGGGATTGAGGAAGGATAAGGGAGTTTATATGAGGTAACTGCCGGGCCAGTATTTTGGGTAATAGACTATTGCTGGCCAATGCGGCTTACAGATATAAAAAACGGCCAGCATTTCTGCTGGCCGCTGACTGGTTCTACCTAGCTTTAAAATAGATTACTCTGCTAGAGGCTCTACAAGTGAACAACTACCAGTATCAAGATCACACAGAGCATCAGATGTAGCCGGGTCATTCGCTACAATTCTAGCCTCATTGGTAGCTTCATCAACTTCCGGAAGATTTTCAACAGCACAGGCTTCAAAATCCATATTTATGGTGGACACATCACCGGTAGGATCCTGATCTTCAACTACATACATACGCGCCCAAGACGTTGCTTCTGAAAGACAAGCATTGTTGGCCGCACGGGCGGTATAAGCTCCATACTGCGGAATAGCCACTGCTGCCAAAACGCCAATGATCGCCACAACGATCAGTAGTTCAATTAGCGTGAAACCGCCTTGTTTGGTGTTGCGGGTAATCGGTTGAAAAGTGCTTTGCATATCGTTTGTTCCCTGTATAGCCGGTATAGAAAGAATGCTTTTTTGGGTGAAACACCATCGGGATGACGGCTTTCGAATTCTGGCGTTACAAATACCACACTAACTTACATTTGACGAGTTTTCAATGAATTAAGGACTACTTTGATCACCCTATTCTCAACCCACCCTTATTCCACTTTTATTCCACTCTCCTCCCAATATTAACCAGCGCCCTGCCACTTTAGGATTACCCTCTCATTACGTTATCACTACTGTCCTCAGCGACTAACTGTGGTAAAAGTGAGCCGCATTGTGGGAACCCAGGCGAGCGTCCGATGAGCCAAGCGACTACCGAATCAACATTAAGTTATGAGTCAACCCTAAGCCACGCCGCCGCACGCGGCGGGCAGCGCGGTATTGCCCAGCGTTTAATCAAGCACGGCTTGCTAACCGAAACCCAGGCGGCGGCGGCCGCTAGCGCCGCCGTGGAAAACGATATTTCACTGTTAGAGCACGTGGTTGAAAGCGGGCTTGTGCCCCCCACCGCCGCGGCGATTGCCGCAGGGTACGAGTACGGGCTAGCGGTTATCAATTTAGAAGCCGTTCGTATTAGCTCGCTGCCCCCTGTTGCTGACTACCCAGTGAGGATTCTGCAAAGCTTAAATGTGGTGCCTTTGGCCCGTCATGGGCACCGTTTAACGGTGGCAGTGCCTTACCCCGCCACGCTTACCCAGCTTGATGAGTTACAGTTTGCCACTGGGCTTAGCATTGAAGGGGTATTAGCCCCGATGGACCAGCTAGCCACCACGCTGAGTAGTTATTTAGCATTAACGCAAAGCGAACGTGGCATGCTGGACGAGTTTAATGACCTCGATGATGAGCTATCGACGCTGAGTGTTGCCGAAGACAGCGAAGTGCCTTTGGAAGAGGCCCCCCAAAACAGTGATGATGGCCCCATCGTCAAGTTTGTTAATAAGATTTTATTAGATGCGATTCGTCGTGGTGCCTCCGACATTCATTTCGAGCCTTACGAAACGCAGTATCGTATCCGTTTTCGTATTGACGGCATCTTAATTGAGGTCGCACGCCCTCCTTTAGGCATGCGTAACCGTGTTGCCGCCCGCTTGAAAATTATGGCGCGGCTGGATATTTCTGAGCGGCGCCTGCCCCAAGACGGAGCGATAAAACTTAAATTATCGCGCACGCGCTCGCTCGATTTTCGGGTCAACTCACTGCCCACGGTGTATGGCGAAAAATTGGTATTGCGTATTCTCGACCCCTCCGCGACCCAGCTCGGCATCGAGCAATTAGGCTTTACTGATGATCAACGTCACTTTTATGAACGTGCCCTCAATCAGCCCCAGGGAATGATACTGGTGTCGGGCCCCACTGGCAGTGGCAAAACTGTGTCGCTGTATACCGGCATTAATATTCTCAATAAAGTGGAGCGCAATATTTGCACGGCGGAAGATCCGGTTGAGATTAAAGTAGCCGGTATTAATCAGGTCAACGTGTTACCTAAAATTGGGCTTGATTTTGCCAGTGCGCTACGGGCATTTCTGCGCCAAGACCCGGATGTGGTCATGGTGGGTGAAATTCGGGATTTAGAAACCGCTGACATTGCCGTTAAAGCCTCCCAGACAGGCCACTTGGTGCTTTCTACCGTGCACACTAACTCAGCCGCCGAAACGCTCACGCGGCTGGCGAACATGGGGGTAACGTCGTTTAACATCGCCAGCGCCGTTAGCCTGATTATTGCCCAACGCTTAACGCGTAAACTCTGCCCACGCTGCAAGGAGCCGGTTATTATCCCCCACGAGGCACTGCGCAAAGAGGGCTTTAGCGATGAAGAAATTCAACAGGCCACTATTTTCAAGCCGGTAGGTTGTAAGCACTGCACGCATGGCTATAAAGGTCGCGTGGGTATTTATGAGGTCGTTCCCATTACGGAAGCCATGCGCCAATTAATTATGAGCAACGCCAACGCGATGGATATCGATCAGCAGGCGCGCCGCGAAGGCTACCCCAGTTTGCACCAGAGCGGTTTATTAAAAGTCATGCGGGGGATTACCAGCCTTGAAGAAATTAACCGCGTCAGTAAGGAGTAAACAATGGCAAACGCTCGGCGTAAGCGTCGCCCATCTCTTCAACTTTATCGTTGGAAATGGGCGGGCAAAGGCCCTCAAGACAGAACACTGAGCGGCGAAACCCTTGGCCGTAATAAAGCGGAGGTAACGGCTGAACTGGCGGGGCAAAGCATCAATGTTAAGCGCATTCGCAAAATAAACAGCCTCAGCGGCGCAGGCCGTATTAAGCCTACCGACGTGATGGTGTTTGCGCGCCAAATGGCGACCATGATTCGCGCCGGTATTCCTTTGTTACAGGCTTTCCAAGTCGTCGGCGAAAGTCTGAAAAAGCCCGCCATGGCCATGTTGGTAGAGCAGATGAGGAGCGATGTTTCATCGGGGTCAAGCTTTTCTGATGCGTTACGCCGTCACCCAAAACATTTTGATCAATTGTTTGTTAACCTTATCGATGCTGGCGAACAAGCTGGTGCGCTGGATCAGATGCTGGACCGTGTCGCGACTTACAAAGAGAAAGTGGAATCGCTAAAAGCGCGCGTTAAGAAAGCCCTTTGGTACCCTAGCGCCGTGATGATCGTCGGCATATCGGTCACTCTGCTGCTGCTGATTAAGGTCGTCCCCCAGTTTGAAAGCATGTTTAGTAATTTTGATGCGGAGCTTCCTGCCCTGACTCAAATGACCGTTAACTTATCCGAACTTGCTCAACGCTATTGGCTTGTGGCCCTGGGTAGCCTGGTGGCCACGGGGCTAGCCATCAAAATCAGCGTTCAACGCTCACCCAAGATTGCTTATGGCATGGACGTTTTGGTGCTTCGCTTACCGGTGATCGGCGACATTATGCATAAATCCTCCCTTGCCCGTTTTGCGCGCACCTTAGCAACGACCTTTGCTTCCGGCGTACCGTTGATGGAAGGTTTAGAGACCGCCTCTGGGGCCGTGGGCAATAAAGTTTATGAACGCGCCGTCATACAAACCCGTAAAGATGTTGCGACCGGGCAGCAGCTACACTTTGCCATGCGCATGACCAACCGCTTTCCTCCCCTGGCAATTCAAATGGTCAGCATCGGCGAAGAGTCGGGTTCGTTGGATGCCATGCTGAACCGCGTTGCTGATTATTACGAAGAAGAAGTCGACAATAAAGTCGACGCCCTCACCTCCCTAATGGAGCCGATTATTATCGTCGTATTGGGCGTACTGGTGGGCGGCGTCGTTGTGTCTATATACTTGCCAATCTTCAGCTTAGGCTCGGCTCTCTAACTTAGGCGCGGCCTTCTAAAATGCCTTACACCGGCAACTCATCCATTCAAACTAACCCATTCGTATAGGGACATTCATGCATTACCCTCCACTGATTGTATGGTTCATGGCTTTATTGGTTGGGCTGTGCTTAGGCAGTTTTCTTAATGTGGTTATCACGCGCCTACCGGTCATGCTGATGCGCCATTGGCGGCGTGAAGCGCGTGCAGCGCTTGAGCTGGATGAGGAACCCTCGCCACGCTTCAATTTGGCCACACCAGGCTCAATGTGCCCCCGCTGTGAAACCCCGATTGCCTGGCACGACAACCTGCCGCTGATTGGCTGGATTAAACGCCGCGGGCGGTGTGCAGGGTGCCAAACGAGCATCAGCATACAATATCCGCTAGTGGAAATGGCCGGTGGCCTCCTTGCCTTGGCGGTAGTGGCACTCCATGGCCTCACTGCAGAGTCATTATTTATTTACGGCGCCTGCCTGATGCTGTTAGCACTCGCCGTGATTGATCTTCGCACCCAGTTATTGCCGGATATCATTACGCTCCCGCTACTGTGGGCCGGCTTACTTTTTCAGCTACTCTTCCAGCCGTTTATGCTCTCCGATGCCGTTATTGGCGTAATGGTGGGCTATCTTTCTCTTTGGAGTTTTTATTGGCTGTTCAAACTCGTCACCGGTAAAGAGGGCATGGGCTTTGGCGACTTTAAGCTGCTGGCAGCGCTGGGTGCCTGGCTAGGCTGGAGCTTTTTACCACTTATCTTGATACTTTCCGCAGGGCTTGGCGCGGTGGTTGGTTTAACTGCGCAGGCCTGCGCGCCTCGCTTACGTGGCAAACCATTACCCTTTGGGCCTTTTCTTGCCCTCGCTGGTTGGGTAGCGTTATTAGTTGGCGATGAGCTAATGGCGCTGTATCTCAGCCTGCTTATTTAACGTTTAACGATTGTTATTTTTTTATTAAAGCTGGGTTATTAAATTTAGGCTATTAAAACTGAGCTAGTGAATTTGGGTTATTGAAAACTGAGCTAAGTGAGGCAGCAGATGATTATCGGATTAACCGGTGGCATTGGGTCGGGCAAATCGACGGTTGCGCGCGCCTTTGAAACGCTCGGCGCTGCCTCGGTCGATGCTGACGATGTCGCCAGAGAAATCGTTCTACCTGGCGAACCGGCACTATTAGCCATTAAAAACCGCTTCGGTGACCAGGTCATCCATCAGGATGGCACGCTTAATCGCGCGGCCCTACGCGCTATTATTTTTAAAGACCCAGAGCAGCGGCGGTGGTTAGAATCAGTCACACACCCCAAAATAAGAGAACGTCTATTGCAGCACTTAGCGCAGCTTAAAACACAAGGCGCGCCTTATGTGCTGCTGGTATCACCGCTGCTATTTGAGTCGGGCCAAAATGCGCTGGTCAACCGAGCGGTCGTGGTCGATGTACCACAAGCGCTACAATTATCGAGAACCCAGCAACGTGATGGGGTGAGCGAAAGCCAAGTGCATGCTATTCTCGCCGCCCAGCTTTCCCGCGAACAGCGGCTAGCACAGGCAGATGACGTGATAGATAACAGCGGTGACCACCGCAGCATGATGGAGCAAGTGGTGCGGCTGGATCAACGCTACCGTCAACTGCTTAACGACTGAGATATCGCCCCCGTTAACGCAATTGGAGTTTTTATGGTTCGCCCTGCAAACGATTCCCCGCTTGAAGTTAGTTGCCCTCAGTGCGCTAAGCCCGTGCCTTGGCTGCCTGAGAGCACCTATCGCCCTTTCTGCAGCAAACGCTGCCAACTGTTAGATTTAGGTGCCTGGGCCGATGAGTCGCACCGCATATCGGGCGAATCGGCGATGGATGAAGCTGATATAGAGACACTGTTGGCGCAAGCCGACAAGGATGCGCCGCTCTCCTAACGCACCCAGGCAATCGACGTTTTAAGTCCCGCAATCCACATGGCTACCACAATGCCTGAGCAACCATCGCCTTCGGCCTATCATCTGCTGCTTCAGCTGGAGCAGCAGTTTGACACTTTAATTAACACGATTGAGACCGCTGTTTCGCTTTTTGAACGCCAACAACCGGCATCGTGGGTCTTTCATCAAGCCACTCCCGCTCGCCACTGGCTACGCGAAGCGCTTTTCGATATGTGGCATGAACAAGATCAGGATGGTCGCGAAACGCGCAACTACATTGCCATTGTGGCTGCTAATGATGAATTACTGGCAGCGGTAGACACCGTGAACCAAGCTAAAAAAAGTTTTGCTGAGCTGCTGCAGCATATTAAACAGGCTTTTCCACAAACCTTGAGCGACGCCAAAAGCCGCCTGCCGCAACGCCATCCCTACGTTGATGAAGCGTTACGGCGCAATGGGCTTGCCCGTCTGCATCTTAAGCAGAGCTGGCGTCAACTGCCCATCGCACAAGCCCCCGTTTCACGGGTTCGCTTTGCGTGGTATAGCAGTGGTCGCTCCATAAAGCGGCTGAGCGTTCAAGAGGCTGAGCAAAAGCTTTTAAAGCTTGATACCGATGCAGCGCATATCCGTATTCAACTACGCAAACTAGCCAGCATCCCAAGCGGCGAAGTGCTCGCCCAGGTGCAAACGCAGGCTCCCCTTATGCGGGCAAATCTATTTTTTACCGAGCCACTCGATGATGGCCATACAAGGCGGGCGCTGAATGCCGCCATGCCTATCTTCGTGCCAGACAATGACCAGCGACTGCCACACATAAACCTGCCCGCTTTACAGCCCCCCACCACCCGCACACGGGCACGTCGGCGCGATGAAAAGCTTGAGCCAGATGTATTTCTGCCGAGTTTGCGCGTTTACCGCTACCGTTAGCAATACCACACGTAGGATATAGTAGAGGTGCTAACTACCTGGCACTTGATCTCTACCTGGCACTTGATCCTGCTGCCATAACCCATAGCCAAGTAGTGTTTCGACCAGTTCGGCCAGATCGCCATGGTCAATACCATACTCATTCAGCAAAGCTTCAAAGCGCTGTTTGAACACACGCTCCTGCTCTTGTTGTTGTTCCTTCTGCTTGGCTTCTACATCATCTTGCTCCAATGCCGCAAGCGACCTTACCGGCGGCCCCGTCGGTATATCAAAATCGCTTTCAGGATCGTCTAACTGACGTAACGCCTGCGCAAAGGCATCGTCTAGTTCACGAAATTTACGCAGCTTTTCACGCTCATCTACCGGCTTTTGAACCTTTTGATATTTCATCGATGTTTCATTTACACCTTGCTTGAAATGGTCGACATGGCTACATACGTAGCGTTTTTTGCAAAAACTGTGCACAAACGCATAAAGATAACGAGCAAACTTGCCTCTTCCACCCTGTTGCCAGCATAAAGGCAACATCATTAGGCACACGTGGGTGACAAACATTTTATCAAATACGCCACAGTCAGCGATAACTCAAAAATTGATGCTTAGCATCAACATAGCGACAAGTAGCCTGAACAGAGATTCAACTCTTATCTAAACGCTGAATATTTGCTCTTCAGCTAGGTTACCAACACTAACGCACAGGGAGAGTGCACTACAGGCGAGATAAGCACGACCTGTACGATTCACGCATGAGAGGCCAGATAATGTTCAACGCGATGACATGAGCTAAGATCTGGCTGCAGGGCACACTTGATAAGCCACTCGGTATTGAAGACCTGGTTAACCATACTGGTTATTCGTCTTCCCAAGTTCGGCGCCAATTTCGCCAAAGCTTTCAAATTACGCCGAGCGCCTACCGCGAAAAAAAGACGGTTAGAACGGGCGGCTGTATTGTTAGCCCTTACGCCTCTCAATATAGCGCAAATTGCGATATGTTGTGGGTATCATAATCATTCATCCTTTTCACGCGCATTTCAGCGTCGCTATCTGCTCAGGCCACGCAATTTTCGGCAACCACTAAAAAGCGCGTTGTCATATTCAATGCCTAATTCAGGCCTCAAGACGAACATCCAAAAAGCCAGTGACCGCCAAATGCTCCTAATGCACCTCTATCAAGCTCCCTAGCGTATTAAAGGGCTAGGGGATGCAAGCTATCATAACGAGCAGCTAGCCTGCTTACCGGCGCGATTAAGCCTATCGACAACCACCATTTCACTACCTGCTATACTATCGGCCAAAGTGGATGCACTTAATAATGAATATTTTCATTCTTACCGCACAGACGTAGGTCTTTACCTTGAACAAACAGATAACGCTCAAGACATTGCCTTACCGGTGCCTTATCGGCGGGCCGACACTCCAACCCATTACTATTCAAGTACGCTTTGGTGATTTAGCTGATCTTTATGGTGCATTGGCGCAGACCATCACGCACGTGCTTTACAGTCAGGATAGCTTCCACGTAAGCGGCCAGCCGCCTCAGGCCTTATGGAAAGCACATTATTTAGAGCTTCGGCTCCCGCTTATAGGCCAGCAGGAAGGATAACGTCTTTGAGGCACCGCTGAGCAGAGATCATAAAAAACCGGCACTCCTGTAAAGAAATGCCGGTTATTAACTTGCTTAATCTTCCATGCGAACCAGCCAGGATTCGACGGCTTCATCACCATACTCATCCTTCCAGCTACGCAGACCTTTATGATTGCCGCCGCGCGTTTCGATGACTTCCCCAGTTTTAGGGTTTTTATAAATTTTAAGACGACGCTTACGGCGCGCATTGCCACTAGCCGTCGTTTTAACACTACGCTGGTCAGAAGCGGGATCTAATAAAGCAATGACGTCACTGGGACGCTTGCCGAACTCAGTCATAAGCGCTTCAAGTTTGGCCTTGAATTCCAACTCGCTTTTAAGGCGCTGATCGCCTTCTAAGCGCTGTAGGTCTTCTTGAAGCTGCTTCAGCTGCTGTTCTTTTTGGATATATTCGTTAAGTAATGACATCGAGGTTCCTTTAGTATCGTATCCAACTGAACGGGGTCCAACTGAAAGGGGTTCAACTGGTTTAGGTGCTAACTTGACAACCTTGGCACCTACTAGTTCAGAATGCTGGGACATTATTGCTGCAAAAAGACTAACTGACAACAGTCTAGTTGATTTTTACTCAATTACTAATCGTTTTTTAAAAACACAACTGCTATTTAAAGTGTTTTATAACCCTAATAGCGCATCATTGCTATGTGTCATCTATTAGAAGCGTTCAACACTTACAAACAAAAGCGCCGCCCATAAGGGCGGCGCTTTTATCAACCAATAACTAATCGATAATTAGTCTTGGCCCATCTGCTGCTTGATCAGGTCGCCGATTGTAGTCGGGCCACCCGCAGTTTCCGGCTCTTGCTCACGAATCTTCTTCAGATTCTGACGCGTATCGTCCTGGTCTTTCGCTTTAACCGACAGATTAATCTGGCGGCTCTTGCGGTCAACACTCACAATACGGGCTTCTACACTGTCGCCTTCATTCAGCACGTTGCGCGCATCTTCTACGCGGTCAGCACTGATTTCAGAGGCTTTCAGCACAGCAATAACGTCAGTCGCCAATTCAACTTGAGCTTCTTTAGCATCAACTTCAATGACGCGACCCGTTACGATGCTGCCCTTATCATTGACTGATAGGTACTCAGCAACGGGGTCAGAATCCATCTGCTTGATGCCCAGCGAGATGCGCTCACGCTCAGGATCAATAGACAGGATAACGGCTTCAGCTTCGTCGCCTTTCTTAAAGCTGCGTACGGCCTCTTCGCCAGTATCAATCCAAGAAATATCAGACAGGTGAACCAGACCGTCAATACCGCCTTCTAGGCCGATAAAGATACCGAAGTCAGTAATTGACTTGATGGTACCGGAAACACGATCGCCCTTGTTGTAGTCAGTATTGAAGGTTTCCCAGGGGTTAGCAGTGCACTGCTTAATACCCAGAGAAATACGACGACGCTCTTCGTCGATATCCAACACCATGACGTCAACATCATCGCCTACTTGAACGACTTTAGACGGATGGATGTTTTTGTTAGTCCAGTCCATTTCAGAGACGTGAACCAGACCTTCAACACCCTCTTCCAGCTCGGCAAAGCAACCGTAGTCAGTCAGGTTAGTGACGACTGCGTGCACTTTCATGCCTTCTGGGTAACGCTCTTTAATGTTGACCCACGGATCTTCGCCCAACTGCTTCAGACCCAGTGAAACGCGATTGCGCTCACGGTCAAACTTCAGAACCTTGACGTTGATCTCGTCGCCAACGGCAACGATTTCGGACGGATGCTTGATACGCTTCCACGCCATGTCTGTAATGTGCAGAAGGCCGTCAACACCACCCAGGTCTACGAAAGCGCCGTAGTCTGTCAGGTTCTTAACGATACCCTTGATCTGCTGGCCTTCCTGCAGAGTAGCCAGCAACGCTTCGCGCTCGGCACTGTTCTCTGCTTCCAGAACCGCACGACGTGATACCACAACGTTGTTGCGCTTCGGATCGAGCTTGATAACTTTGAAGTCCAGCTCTTTATTTTCCAGGTGCGCAGTGTCGCGAACCGGACGAACGTCAACCAACGAGCCAGGCAAGAAGGCACGGATAGAGTCAACTTCAACTGTGAAGCCGCCTTTAACCTTACCGTTAATAACGCCCTTGATGATTTCGTCTTTCTCGAAGGCTGCTTCCAGAATCTTCCAAGCTTCTGCACGCTTGGCTTTTTCACGAGACAGACGCGTTTCACCGAAGCCATCTTCAACGGCTTCCAGTGCAACGTGCACGTCGTCACCGATAGCGATGTTCAGGTTACCGTGTTCATCGCGGAATTGTGACGCCGGAATCTGACCTTCAGATTTTAGGCCAGCGTTGACAGTAACCCAGTCACCGTCAATGTCGACAACCTGAGCCGCGACAATTGCGCCTGGCTCCATGTTGATGTCGTTAAGAGACTGTTCAAACAGCTCAGCAAAGCTTTCGCTCATGGTGTTCCTACGTAATTACGTTGTTGAGGCATAAATGCCTTCTCCGCACCACCAGCAAGTGCGGGCCTAATGTCACTCAGCCTTTGGGGGTGTTAACGCTGGTTAGACCTGACCGGGCTCACCGATGTGAGTTTAGTGCCCTGCCACGTCGTGACACCTATCCAAAAGCGCCGCAAGGGAGAATCACACGCCGCTTACCAGCCCTCTTTGGGCGAGCAGTTCGGTCAGTCGATCAACCACTTCCGGTATGCTCAGACGCGTGGTATCAAGCGTAATGGCATCATCTGCCGGCTTGAGAGGGGCCACGCTGCGTTGCGTGTCGCGTGCATCGCGTGCCTGAATCTCCTTCAAAAGACTCGAAAGACTAGCATTCACCCCGGCTTCCTGCAACTGCAGATGACGTCGACGCGCCCGTTCATCGGCGCTTGCCGTCAAAAAAATCTTTAGCGGGGCATCGGGAAAGACCACTGTGCCCATATCACGCCCATCCGCGACCAACCCTGGCGTTTGGCAAAAATCGCGCTGCCGCTGCAGCAGTGCTTGGCGTACGGCAGGTAGCGCCGCTACTTGTGAGGCACGCTCGCCAGCCTGTTCGGTACGAATCACCTGGCCAACGTCTTCTCCTTCTAGCAACGTACGCGGCTGGCCATCTTCAACCGGAAAGGCCACATCTAACTGCTCCGCTAAGCGGGCAAGCCCAGCCTCATCGTCAACCGCTACGTTATGCTTAACCGCCGCTTGAGCCGTCAGCCGATAAAGTGCACCACTATCCAGTAAATGCCAGCCCAGGCGTTCCGCCACTAAACCACTAATGGTGCCTTTACCCGCCCCACCTGGGCCATCAATGGTGAGAACGGGAACAGCTGAAGCGCGATCATTCATGCGCACCCTCCACGCTAACGCGCATGCCGATGCGCGTGGCTAATTCAACGAAATCTGGGAAAGAGGTCGCCACATTAGCGCAGTCTTCAATCTCAATTTCTGCACTCGCACGCAGTGATGAAATCGCGAACGCCATGGCAATACGGTGATCGCCCAGACTATCGATACACCCGCCGCCGTAGCTCGCTTTTTGCGCATCGCCATTGCCGTCAATATCTATACCGTCGTCAAGCAGGGTGTGTTTAATACCCAAAATAGCCATGCCATCCGCCATCGCCTGGAGGCGATCAGACTCTTTGACGCGCAGTTCTTCGGCGCCTCTTAGACGGGTCACGCCATCGGCGTTGGCGGCAGCAATAAAGAGGGCAGGAAATTCATCAATCGCTAACGGCACTTGATCAACGGGAATATCGATGCCTTTCAGCGGTGCATAGCGGATACGAATATCGGCTACCGGCTCGCCGCCTACTTCGCGCTCGTTCTCAAGCGTTAAATCGGCCCCCATCAAATTCAGAATATTGATGACGCCTATCCGGGTAGGGTTAATTCCCACGTGCTCTAACGTGATATCAGCATCTGGCGTAATCGCCGCCGCAACCAAGAAGAAGGTTGCAGAAGAGATATCAGAAGGCACATCAATCGGGCCCGCTGTTAGCTTACCGCCACCCTGCAGCCAGCAGGTATCGCCTTCTCGGGAAACCGCATAACCAAAGCCATTGAGCATACGCTCGGTATGATCACGGGTCGGCGCAGGTTCGCGCACCCGCGTTTCGCCCTCCGCGTAAAGCCCCGCCAACAGCAGGCAGGATTTCACCTGGGCACTGGCCATGGGCATATCGTAATGAATGCCCTTGAGGTTAGCGCCGCCGTGAATTTTCAGCGGTGGGCGACCACCCTCAGCCGTATCAATAGTGGCTCCCATTAAGCGTAGCGGGTCAGCCACGCGCCCCATGGGGCGCTTGGTCAGCGACTCATCGCCGGTTAGCTCGCTATCAAACGCCTGACCCGCGAGCAGGCCGGAAAACAGCCGCATGGCGGTGCCCGAGTTGCCTACATAGAGCGGCCCTGCGGGGGCTTTTAAACCGTGCATGCCAACGCCATGGATGGTGACTTTACCTTGATGTGGCCCTTCGATCGCCACACCCATTTCACGAAACGCCTGCAGGGTCGCCAGACTGTCTTCGCCTTCCAGAAAGCCTTTCACTTCAGTAACACCCTCTGCCAGCGCGCCCAGCATAATGGAGCGATGCGACATGGATTTATCGCCCGGTACGCGCAAGCGCCCCTGGGCTTGACCGCCCGGCTGCACACGGTAGGTGACCTTACCTTGTGGTTGCATATGATATTCCGCCTGATAACTGGTTTTATTCAATAAGGAGTCGAAATAGTGCCGGGCATGGCTGGCCCGATCAAAGGTGGCAATCAGCGCATCGCTGTCACCGGCTTCTACCGCCTGACGCAAGCGCAAAAGCCCCGCTTCAAAATCATCCAACGATGCTAAAACCGCCTGTTTATTGGCAATGAAAATATCTCGCCACATCACCGGGTCGCTACCCGCGATACGGGTAAAATCGCGAAAACCGCCGGCCGCATAGCGAAAAATATCTAACCGCTCATCCTGACGGGCCAACGTATCCACCAATGAGAATGCAAGCAGATGGGGCAAATGACTGGTACGCGCCAGCACTTGATCATGGCGCTCTACGTCCATTTCCAGCACATCGGCACCGCAGGCTTCCCACAAGCAACGCACTCGCATCAAAGCGTCGGCATCTACGTTGGGCTCGGGGGTAAGTATCACCTTATGATCCACATAAAGGCGTGGATTCGCCGCCGCCACACCACTTTTCTCTGAACCGGCAATAGGGTGTCCCAGCACCATATTGGTAGGCACTTGACCAAATACTCGTTGGGCGCAGGCGCGGATAGCGGCCTTGGTGCTACCAACATCGGTAATAACCACACTCGGTGACGCAGATGCCAGGACACCCGCCAAATGGGTCATTACACTTTCCATTGCCAGCACCGGCACCGCCAGCACCACCATGGTAGCGCCACTCACCTGCGCCGCAAGATGGGTACCGCCTGAGTCGATCAGCCCCATCTCTATACCGCGGGCGATTTCATTTTTATCAGGATCACAGGCAACAATCTGCCCCTTAAATCCTGAAGCGCGCAGGGCTGCCGCAAGCGAACCACCAATCAATCCCAGACCAACAATTAATAAGCGCGACTCATGACAAGATGATGTTGTTACGCTGCTTCCATCCATTAATGTCACAGTACCCCTATCGGATAGGAACCCAGCACACGCAAGTCCGCTGCTCGCAGCTGCACCTCTTCAAGCGCTGCCGCGACCTTGGGCTCATCACGATGGCCTTTAAAGTCGATAAAAAAGACATAGTTCCAAACGCCGGTGCGCGAAGGGCGCGTTTCGAGACGGGTTAAATCGATCTGATGACGATGAAACGGCTCAAGCAGAGCGTGGAGCGTCCCCGGCTGATTGCGCATGGCGACGACAATGGAGGTTTTGTCTTCGCCTGCCATGGGCACATCCTGGTTACCAATAATCAAAAACCGCGTCGAGTTATCGGGCCGATCTTCAATCTTTTCAGCAATGTGAGTAAGTCCGTATAGCTTCGCTGCCATATCCCCCGCAATGGCCGCGCTATGCCACTCGGTTTTGACTAACTTAGCCGCTTCCGCATTAGAGGAAACCGGCACGCGCTCCGCATGGGGATAGTGAGCATCGAGCCATTTCCGACATTGCCCGAAGGATTGCGGGTGGGAATAGATACGCGACACTTTATCGCGGCGGGTCGTTTCGCTGACCAACAGATGATGATGAATACGCAGCACCACCTCGCCACAAATTTTGATGGAGGAGTCCATAAAGGTATCAAGAGTGTGATTGACTACCCCTTCGGTGGAGTTTTCCACCGGCACCACGCCGTAATGCACAGCGCCCGCCTCAACTTCACGAAACACTTCATCAATCGCCGCCATGGGCAAACTAACCGCACTTTCACCAAAGTGCTTGAGCGCTGCCTGCTGAGTGAAAGTGCCCTCAGGGCCCAAATAGGCCACTTTAACCGGCTGCTCTAATGCCAAACACGCCGACATGATTTCACGAAACAGCCGCGCCATCTCTTCTGAATCAAGTGGGCCTTTATTCAAGGCCATGATGCGCCGCAGCACCTGCACTTCTCGCTCAGGGCGGTAGAACACCGCATCTTTATCTTCGGCCAGCTTCACATGCGCCACTTGCTGGGCACAGCTGGCGCGCTCACTGATCAGATTCAGAATATCGCTATCTAGCTGATCGATTCGCTGGCGCAGCTCATCCAGATTGATCGACGTGTCGGACATGGTGTTTAGCCCCTTGTTTGTTCGAAATCGGCCATAAATGCGATCAGCGCATCTACCGCAGACTCAGGCACTGCGTTATATAGGCTAGCCCGCATACCGCCCACGCTGCGGTGGCCTTTTAAATTGAGCAGCCCCGCCGCATCGGCTTGTTGTAAAAACGCTTTATCCAGCGCCGCATCGGCCAAGACAAACGGTACGTTCATACGCGAGCGATTGTGCTTAGCAATCGGGTTGCTATAAAAGTCGCTGGCATCAATCGCCGCATAAAGCTTATCGGCTTTGCGCTGATTAATGACGTCCATCGCTGCTAGTCCACCAATGTCGTCTTTTAGCCACTGAAAGACTAAGCCCGCCAAATACCAAGCGTAGGTCGGCGGCGTATTCACCATCGAACCCGCTTCGGCCAGCATTTTGTAATCAAACAGCGAAGGAATGTTGGCTTGGGCTTTGCCTAACAAGTCGTCACGAACGACGGCCAACGTTAAACCAGCGGGGCCGATATTTTTCTGCGCCCCCGCGTAGATCACGCCGAAATCGCTAACATCGATCGGCCCAGACAGGATATTTGACGACATATCGCAGACCAACGGTACGCTAGCGCCATCGGCACGCTGCACATTGGGCGTATAGTCAAACTCCAAGCCACCAATCGTTTCGTTCGACGTGTAGTGTAAATAGGCCGCGTCATCGCTAACGCTAATGGTATCCAGCGCAGGCACCGCCATGTGGCCATTAGCTTCGCTACTTGCGGCTACATGACAAGCGAACCCAAGGCGCTTTGCTTCGCTAAGCGCTTTTTTGCCCCAGATACCGGTCTGAATGAAGTTGCCGCTACCGCCCTGTCCCAGCAGGTTCATCGGCAGCATGGCAAATTGCATACTGGCGCCGCCCTGCAAAAACAGCACCTTATAGTTATCTGGCACGCCTAGAAGCTCACGAAAATCAGCTTCTGCACGTTCAGCAATGGCAACAAACTCGTCGCTGCGGTGGCTCATTTCCATGACGGAAAGGCCACGTCCATGGTAGTCCAGTAACTCTTCCTGGGCGCGTTCCAGTACGGCTACTGGCAGGGCCGCTGGCCCTGCGCAGAAATTATAATGACGTGTCATCAGTCCCCGGTTCCTGTGCGTCATCGGATGATTCACTCGTCTGAACGTCTTCAGGTCGCTCATCAAGGCTAGCTTCGACACCCTCTTCGGCACCTTCCTCAAGAGCGGTCAGATCGACTTCGGCGGGCTCATCAACACGAACGGTTTTGACTAATTTTTCTTCTTTACCCAGACGAATCAACATCACGCCCTGGGTATTACGCGAGGTGGTTGAAACCTCTTCAACACGCGTACGCACCAGCGTGCCACGGTCAGTGATCAGCATCATTTCATCGCTGTCATAAACCTGCATCGCCGCCACTAGCGAACCGTTACGCTCGCTGGTTTGCATGGCGATAACACCCTGACCACCACGACCACGCAGCGGGAACTCTTCCAGGCGCGTGCGCTTACCATAACCGTTCTCACTGGCGGTCATAATGTAGATCTGACCATCGGCGGTTTCGGTCACGACGCTCTCTTGCGTCCCATTCTGAGTTTCTTCTTCGGCATCCGCTTCGGCGTCGATTTGCTGGCTCTTGGGAATAATCAAGCTGATGACTTCCGCATCGCCGGCCAAGCGCATACCACGCACGCCCCGAGCAGTACGACCCATGGCGCGGGCTTTACCCTCTTCAAAGCGAATGGCCTTGCCGTTAGACGACAGCAGCATGGCATGATCATTACCGGTGGTAATGGCAGCGCCCACTAAGCGGTCGCCCTCTTCAAGGTCAATGGCGATAAGACCTACGCTACGCGGGCGCGAGAACTGCTCAAGGCTGGTACGTTTGACGGTACCTTTGGCCGTGGCAAAGAAGATGTAATTATCAGGATTGTAGTCGCGCACCGGCAAGATCGCGTTAACCGCTTCGCCCTCTTCCAGCGGCAGCATATTGACCAGCGGCTTGCCACGCGAGCCGCGGCTGGCGTTGGGCATTTCATACACTTTCAGCCAGTACACTTTGCCGCGATTGGAGAACAGCAGCACGGTATCGTGAGTAGACGCCACCAGAAGGTGCTCAATCACATCTTCGTCTTTCATGGCGGTAGCAGACTTACCGCGACCACCACGACGCTGGGCTTGGTAATCCGACAGCGGCTGCGTCTTGGCGTAACCAGAGCGCGACACGGTCACGACCATGTCTTCTTCGGCGATCAAGTCTTCAATCGAAAGATCCAGGTGGCTGGCCTGAATTTCAGTACGACGGTCATCACCAAACTGATCACGCACGGCGTGCAGCTCTTCCCGGATCACTTCCATCAAGCGATCAGCTGATGCCAGGATCTCGGTTAGCTCGGCAATTTTCTCAAGAATATTCAAGTATTCGTCGAGCAGTTTCTCGGTCTCAAGGCCCGTCAAACGGTGCAGACGTAACTCAAGAATCGCCTGCGCCTGGGCGGGCGAAAGCCGATAAGAGGTGGCCGCGGTATTTAATCCAAAGCCCTCTTCCAGCTCCTCTGGCTTGCAAGAAGTAGCCCCGGCCCGTTCCAACATGGCGGTCACCTGACCAGGCTGCCAAGTTTGAGCGAGGAGCTTTTCACGCGCTTCTGCCGCGTTGGGTGAAGCTTTGATAAGCTCGATCACTTCGTCGATATTCGAGATAGCAACGGCCAAGCCTTCCAACAAATGACCACGCTCACGGGCTTTTTTCAGCTCATACAGCGTTCGCCGGGTAACCACTTCTCGCCGGTGGCGAATAAAGGCTTCCAGCATTTCTTTGAGGTTGAGCGTGCGGGGCTGACCATTTTCCAGCGCCACCATGTTAATCCCGAACACGTTTTGCAGCTGCGTTTGGGCAAACAGGTTATTGACCACTACTTCGCCGGACTCGCCGCGCTTGATTTCAATCACCACGCGCAGGCCATCTTTATCCGACTCATCGCGCAGCTCAGCGATGCCTTCGATCTTCTTCTCTTTCACCAGCTCGGCAATCTTTTCAATTAACCGCGCTTTGTTCACCTGATACGGCAGCTCACTAATAATAATGTGATCGCGACCGGTTTTATCATGATGTTCGATGGTGTGGCAGGCGCGCACATAAATACGCCCACGGCCGGTACGATAGGCC
This sequence comes from Vreelandella glaciei, assembly GCF_013415125.1. Lineage (GTDB taxonomy): Bacteria > Pseudomonadota > Gammaproteobacteria > Pseudomonadales > Halomonadaceae > Vreelandella > Vreelandella glaciei. The sequence goes on from NZ_JACCDE010000003.1 coordinate 200,117, forward strand.
GACAAGATACCCGCGCGACCATTGATAATCGCCCCGGTGGGGAAATCAGGCCCGGGGATGTACTCCATCAGGTCATCCACGGTCAGCGTGTAGTCGTCGATTAAGGCTAAGCAGCCATCAATCACTTCACGCATATTGTGCGGCGGAATATTGGTTGCCATACCTACCGCAATGCCCGAGGAGCCATTGATCAGCAAATTGGGCGTTTTGGTAGGCAAGACCGCGGGAATACGTTCAGTACCGTCGTAGTTATCGACCCAGTCGACGGTATCTTTTTCCAGGTCCGCGAGCAGTTCGTGGGCAAGGCGCGACATCCGCACCTCGGTATAACGCATGGCGGCCGCGTTATCCCCATCAATTGAACCGAAGTTGCCCTGGCCGTCGACCAGCACATGACGCATCGAAAAGTGCTGCGCCATACGTACGATGGTGTCGTATACCGCGCTATCACCGTGCGGATGGTATTTACCGATGACATCGCCGACGACACGCGCCGACTTCTTGTACGGTTTATTCCAGTCATTACCCAGTTCATGCATGGCAAACAGCACACGCCGGTGAACCGGTTTAAGGCCATCCCGCACATCTGGAAGCGCGCGGCCGATAATGACGCTCATCGCATAGTCGAGATACGACTGTTTAAGCTCGTCTTCAATATTGACGGGCAAGATTTCTCTGGCGATGTCACCCATGAAAGTCAGATCCTTTGCACTGCATTGGCACTGCGAGAGTTGAAAGCGCTTAAAAACACCGCCCCTAAAAACTCAATGGAGCGGCGCGCAAATACTTCGCCATCATACCACTGCAAAAGCAGCAAGGGCAGCCAGGGAGCTCACCAAAGCCGTTTAGGGGGTAAATGCCTCTTTCTCCAAGATTAACGCCGTTAACGCTTCACGCACCTCGCCCTCAATGGCAGCGGCTTTATTAGCCCGCATATCCAGCAGCACGAAGGTCAAATCTGCCTGGGCAATGACGGTACCGTCTTTGCGCACGATGCGGTGATGACAGAGGCCGCTACGCTCACCGACGTCGACGATACCCGTCATGATTTCTAAATCATCGCCATGACGCGCCGCGGCCAAATAATCAATATTCAAGTTAACCACCACAAACGCCCGACCAGCCTGGTGGAGCTCCTTGATCATCGCTGGGTGTTGATCGAAGTAATCCCAACGGCCCTCTTCCATAAACTCCAGGTAGCGAGCGTTATTCACATGCCCATAGCCATCCAAGTGATAGCCACGAACGCGTAATTGAACCCGTGACAGCGATGTACTCATAACCCCTCCTACTGTTCAGTTAAACAATGCAATTAATTGGCAAATAGTATTTAGTTGGCAAACCCTCAATCAAACACAAGTTTGAAACACGTGCAACAGAGACGATTGATGGCATCCACTGGTAGGAATGCCCCGCTTTCGCCATAATGTGCCACCTTTTGAACAGGATTGGCCTCATGTGGTTTAAGCACTTGCATTTATACCGCCTGCACGACGCGCCCGAGTTATCCAGCGATGCGCTCGCTAGCGCTTTACAAGAGCATGCCGCCAAACCACTCGGCAACGCTGATGCACGCCGCCTGGGCTGGACAGCCCCGGCTGGACGTATGGGCGGCGGGCAGTTGGTACACGAAATTCAATCACACCGTTTACTTTCCGCCCTTCGCCAAGAGCGGCTACTGCCTGCCTCGGTAGTCAAAGAAGAGGTCGACGAGCTCGTCGCCGACATCGAAGCCAGCGAAAGCCGTAAAGTTACCCGCAAAGAAAAAACCGCGTTTAAAGAGCAGGTCACTGAAAATTTGCTGCCTCGCGCCTTTGTGCGTAGCCAGAAAATCGATCTTTGGTGGGACACCAAAGGCCAGATGATCGGCATCAATGCCAGTTCGCGGACCCGTGCCGAGGATATCCTGGACTTGCTGCGTGAGTCGCTAGGCAGCTTGAAAGTCACCCCGCTGAGTTCGCAAACGTTGCCTATTCGCGCCATGACCACTTGGCTGGGCGATGTGGCTAGCCGCCCTGTCGATCTGCAGCTGGGTGATCAAGTCGAGCTCAAAGCGAAAGGCGATGACGGCGTACTTCGCGCGCGCCAAGTCGATTTAGACAGTGATGAAATCCAGCAGTTACTCGAAAGCGGCCGCCAGGCCAGCAAACTCGCTGTGAGCTTAGAAGGCCGGTTAAGCTTCGTGCTGCACGATGATTTGGCGCTGAAATCGTTGCGCTTTGGCGACGCCCTCATTGAAGAGGCGGACCATGCTGACGACGGTGACGATGCGCTCGCCCGCCTGGAAACAGACTTTATTTTAATGGCGCAGGCACTATCTACCGATATTCCGCGCTTGATAGAGTGGCTCGGTGGCGAGACGCAGCGGGAACCCGCAGCTCAATAAATAGCTCTAAAATAAATAGTTCTAAAAAGTGTTCTAGCAATAGCTCTATAAATCTTCGCTTTAACGCTCATAATCGACACTCTTCCTAATCACCAACGGTTTATCATCCAACGGTTCGCATGACTCATCACAATAACGCTACTAATACCGCTAACGAGACAGACCCGTGGGCTGACATTCGGCCCTTTATGGATCATGAAGTAGCCGATGTTCTTGCTAGGCTCTCACGGGACAACGAGTTGCTGGATGCGCTGACTCGCTTTCGGCTTCCGCGCTTGGCACGCTGGGCGCCGTCACTGGCGCGTGGCTTTGCCAGTCGCGCGGTCCGTCGTGAAGTGAAAGGAGTTACATCGGTCTACGAATTTCAAATGCGTATTGCGCATTATATGGAGCGCATGATTCGTACCACCACGGATGCCTTTGAAGTCACTGGGCTTGATAAGCTTGACCCCAAGGGCGCCTACTTATTCATTGGTAATCACCGCGATATCTCGTTGGACCCTGCTTTCGTCAACTATGCGCTCTATCAAGCGAATCGTGACACCGTGCGTATCGCCATCGGTGATAACCTGCTCAAAAAGCCCTATGTCACTGACCTAATGCGACTCAATAAAAGCTTTATTGTGCCGCGTAGTGCACGGGGCAAACGGGCAATGCTGGCAGCGTATCAACAGCTTTCGGCCTATATTCGCCACACGATTACCGAAGACCAGCACTCCATCTGGATGGCACAACGTGAAGGCCGGGCAAAGAACGGTATCGACCATACCGAGCCTGCGATCATCAAAATGCTAATCATGGCGAGACGTGCTTCAGAGCGCGACATGGTCTTTGGTGAGGCCATCGCTGAGCTAAAACTGGTGCCGGTGTCGATTAGCTATGAATATGACCCCTGCGACGTGCAAAAAGCCCAGGAGCTGTACGATATTGACACCCAAGGCAGTTACGCCAAAAGTGAGTTTGAAGATATTCGCTCCATTGTGGCTGGCATTACCGGCTCTAAGGGACGCGTGCGGCTGCATTTTGGTACGCCAGTTGGTGCTGATATGGCAACGCCAGACGAAGTGGCCGCGGAGATTGATCGTCAGGTGATTGGCGGGTACCGCCTCTTTCCCAGCCACTATTTAGCGCTTGAAGCATTGGGTGAAGCACCGGAATTAGTAGCGCGTAAAGCGATTACTAAACAAGACAGGGAGCGTTTCAATGCACGACTTGCCGATGTACCTGAGGCGTTAAGGCCATATTGGCTTGCTCAATACGCGAACCCCGTCAAGCACAAAGCCGGTCGATTGACGCTTTAAACCAGCGTTTTAATCTGCAGGTTTAATGCCGTGCAACTCATGCCCGTTGGCAGAAAAAATGCTATGGTCAACGCATTGACTGGCTTCGCTTGGCCCTGTCGTCGTTCGCGATCCTAAGGAGACTCCCATGTCCGGTTCAGAAATCCAGAAAACACGTGTCATCAATGAGCTGCGTGGCTTTATTCGCAAATTGCTTCAAGACCCCAAAATTCTTGAGCAATCCCTTGTGATCGCCAGGCAGCAACTGACCGAAGGCAACAGCCCCGCGGCCATGGCACGGATTGCTAACGAAATTTCCGATACTACCAGCGTGCATATTCCGGAAGATCCGGCTGAGCACTCTGAGGCTGATAAGCTTTTTTTAGAACTGCTGCGCGAAGTGGTTCAGGAAGAGCAGGCCTTGTATTAAATGTTGTATAAAGCATCGTATTAATCGTTGCTAAGGAAAGCCAGCGGCGAAGCCCACAGTGACTTCGCCGTGTTTTTAGTTACCGCCTGATCGGCACCCTTATTCACTCGGAATTAACCTTCACCATGTCTACTACCGCCACGCGCAATATTTTGGTGACTAGCGCGCTCCCTTACGCCAACGGAGCTATTCACCTCGGCCACCTGCTTGAATATATTCAGACGGATATCTGGGTTCGTTTCCAGAAAAGCCGTGGTCAACAGTGCTACTACGTATGTGCTGATGATGCCCATGGCACCGCCATTATGCTGCGCGCCGAGCAAGAAGGTATAACCCCCGAAGCGCTTATTGAGCGGGTTTCCAAGGATCATCAAACCGATTTTTCCCGTTTTGGTGTTGGGTTCGATAATTATCACTCGACTCATTCCACTGAAAATCGCCACTTCAGTGAAATGATTTATAAGCGCTTGCGCGATAAAGGTCATATTGCCACGCGTGATATTGAGCAGATGTTTGATCCCCAGAAAGGCTTGTTTTTAGCCGACCGCTTTATTAAAGGCACCTGCCCTAAATGCGGTTCAGAGGACCAGTACGGCGACAACTGTGAAAAGTGCGGTGCTACCTACACCCCCGCTGACTTGATTAATCCAGTCTCAGCAATTTCTGGCGCAACGCCCGAAGTACGCACCTCAACCCACTACTTCTTTAAGCTGCCCGACTTTGCCGACTTCCTACAGCGCTGGATTGACGACGGTCACGTTCAGCCGCAAATCCGTAATAAGTTGATGGAGTGGTTTGAGTCCGGCTTTAACGAGTGGGATATTTCCCGTGACGCGCCCTATTTCGGCTTTGAAATTCCTGATGCCCCCGGCAAGTACTTCTATGTATGGCTGGATGCGCCGATAGGCTATTTGGCCAGCTTCAAGAACTTGTGTGACCGCGAAGATATCGACTTCGACAGCTACTGGAAAAAAGGCTCTGACGCCGAGGTGTACCACTTTATTGGCAAAGATATCGTCTACTTCCATGCGCTCTTCTGGCCCGCCATGCTGCATGGCGCTGACTTGCGCACGCCGACAGCCGTCAACTGCCACGGCTTCCTGACGGTAGACGGCGCCAAGATGTCGAAATCCCGCGGGACGTTTATTAAAGCCGCCACCTACGCCGATCACCTCAACCCGGAATACTTGCGCTACTACTTTGCCGCAAAGCTTACCTCCAAAGTTGATGATTTGGATTTAAACCTGGAAGACTTTGCCGCACGGGTAAACTCAGATTTAGTCGGCAAAGTAGTTAACATTGCTAGCCGCTGCGCCGGTTTTGTTAAAAAAATTGGCGGTGGCACTCTCTCGGCTCACTGCGCAGAACCGCAAATGGTCGCCCGCTTTATTGCCGCCGGTGATGATATTGCCGACGACTTTGAAGCCCGCGAATTTAGCCGGGCAATGCGTAAAATTATGGAGTTGGCAGACGAGGCCAACACCTATATTGCAGATAAAGAGCCCTGGGCACTGGCCAAGCAAGATGGCCGCGACGCTGAAGTACTTGAGATATGTTCGGTCGGTATTAACCTGTTCCGGCAGTTGATGGTGTATCTAGCCCCGGTAGTGCCCGCGATGGCTGAGCAAGCCCGCGAATTTCTTAATGTCGAGTCGTTGGATTGGCACACGCGCCAAGCTGTCCTGACCGATCACTCGATCAATAAATTCAAGCCACTAATGACCCGCGTTGACCGGGATAAAATCGATGCGATGATCGAAGCGTCGAAGGAAGATCTTGTGGAAGAGCAAAAACTGAAAGAAACGCCCAAAGGCCCGCTGGCGGATGACCCCATCGCCGCTGAAATCGACTTTGCGGCGTTTGCCAAGGTTGACCTGCGCATTGCGCGTATCACCAAAGCCCAATACGTGGAAGGCGCTGATAAGCTGCTGCAACTGACCCTCGACCTGGGGGGCGAAACGCGCAATGTATTCTCAGGCATTCGCTCTGCTTACGCGCCTGAAGCACTGGAAGGTCGCTTGACGGTTATGGTTGCCAACTTGGCTCCGCGTAAAATGCGCTTTGGAATGTCTGAAGGTATGGTACTAGCCTCAGCCAATGAAGAAGGTATTTATCTGCTTTCCCCGGACACCGGTGCCGAACCGGGCCAGCGGGTAACGTAGTAGACACACAGTGTTTTAGAGGGGCAAGGGCTAACCCCCTTGCCCCTTTTGTTTTTATTTTGTTCATGTCTTACTTTATCACCGCTTAGTTCAGGCTCTCCTTATGGTTCAGCGCTTCTCACGCTCTTTACGTTTTCGTTTTCTAGCAGCCTTGGGAGGCGTTTTTCTCCTTGCCCTAATTTCCTTAGCTGCACTGAGTAAATGGGTAATATTCCCAGCACTTCACAAGGAGGAGCGTGCGGTAGTAATAAAGGAGCTAGCGCAAATTGAACGCAGCCTCAATATCAGCCAACAGGAGCTACTAGCGCAAGCGCGAGACTGGTCGATCTGGGACGATACCTATGAATTTATTCAGGGTAACTACCCTGGCTATACGGATACCAATTTTAGCCAACAGATGTTTGAAGAAATGCGCTACCAGCTAATGGCCTTTTTCAACGCGGAGGGCGATGTACATTTTCTAGCAGGTCTCAATCCTGCTACCGGCCAATACCACACTTGCTATACCGCAGAACGTGAGTGCCGCTGGATGTCGGGGCTGATTCGCACGATGCAGTCTTCTATTAAAGAAGATCCAGAACAGGGGAAAAGCAGGCTGTATGCGGGTACAACGCCGCTAATGGTAGCATCCAATCCCATTGTGAGAATTGATGAGAGCGGCCCGCCCCAAGGATGGCTATTCAAAGTGAGGCCAATGGACGATGCTTGGTTGACGATCACAGAAGACTATACAGGGCTACCAACGACGCTTTCGATGGTGGAAGGCGGTATCAATAATGACACAGCCGTCACTATCTCAGGCAATACGATCCAGGCGCAGCGCTATTTAACTACCTACCCGCATAACGAGCAGTTAGCATTGGGAACCCAGCTTAATCGCACCAGTTATTTGGCCAGTCTAGAAACGTTTCGCTACGTACTTTTATGGACAGCCTGCTTGATGCTATTAGTGATTGGCCTTGTTCTGCTGCTACTGGAGCGTATTATTCTGAAGCCACTCAGAACTCTGACCCAGTTTACTCAGCAAGCCAGCGTGGATCTAAAGGGATCAAGCAATCTATTAGGACGCGGAGATGAAATTGGCGTCCTAGCACGCGCCTTTCAAGAGCAGTTCAAGCATCAACAGCAGCTCAATGCAGAGCTTATCGAGCTATCTACCCATGACCCATTGACCGGTCTGCCCAATCGCCGATTATTCGATCAGCGCCTGCGAGAGGTCGTTAATATATCCTTGAACACAGGTCAGCCCTTGTCGGTAATGATGATAGACATTGATCATTTCAAACTGTTTAACGACCATTACGGACACCCCGAAGGCGATATATGTTTGCAACGAGTAGCGCAGACGATGCATGACGTTGCCACTGCCCATGGTTTTTTTATCGCGCGCACAGGTGGGGAGGAATTCAGTGCTATGTTGCCTGCGAACACCGCCACCCAAGCAATGGAAAAAAGCCAATCGCTTAGTGATGCTATTGACCAATTAAAGCATCCTCACCAGAGGTCGCCAGTGGCCTCGTATGTCACCGTCAGCATTGGTATTAGCCAGTTGGATATAGGAGGTGTGATGACGCCCAGCGGATTAATGACGGCCGCTGACCAGGCGCTTTACGCAGCCAAAGCTGCAGGGCGCCACTGCGCCAAGGTTTATACGCCTTCGCTCGCCAACGCCACAATTTCTTCGCACAGTGCGCCATCATGAGTGAGCTATTTATCATTTTGATCAGCACTGCGCTGGTCAATAACTTCGTACTGGTTCAATTTTTGGGTCTATGCCCATTTATGGGCGTCTCCAATAAATTGGAGTCGGCCATGGGCATGTCCCTGGCCACCACTTTTGTACTGACCCTGGCGTCAGCAGCTAGCTTCGTGGTCTATCATGGGCTGCTGGTGCCGCTGGATGTCACGTACCTGCGCACCATCAGCTTTATTGTGGTGATCGCCGCGGTGGTTCAATTTACAGAAATTATGGTTCGTCAATTAAGCCCACTACTGCATCAAGTACTGGGAATATTCTTACCGCTTATTACCACCAACTGCGCGGTATTGGGCGTAGCGCTGCTATCGCTGAACCGCGAACTGAGCTTTTTTCATACCACCCTCTATGGATTGGGCGCGGCGCTGGGGTTTTCGCTAATTTTGGTACTATTTGCTGCCATGCGTGAGCGTTTGGCAGGCGCGGATATTCCTAAACCATTTCAAGGTGCGGCGATTGCCATGGTGACCGCTAGCCTTATGTCGCTAGCGTTTCTCGGCTTTTCCGGATTAGTACAAGGGTGAAGGTAGCGCATAATGAGTGACACATTCGATGCTATCAGCATGCTTAGCGCCGTTGCGGTATTAACCGGCTTAGGCCTGGGTTTTGGTGCCCTGCTAGGCCTGGTGAGCGAACGCTTCAAGCGGGAAGATAACCCGCTGGTGGAACAAATTGATGCACTGCTGCCACAAACTCAGTGCGGTCAGTGCGGCTACCCAGGCTGCCGCCCTTATGCCGAGGCGATTAATCAAGGCGATGCACTGAATAAATGCCCGCCAGGTGGCGAAGCGACGATCCACGCCCTCGCTGATCTATTAGGCCGGGAGCCTGAGCCCCTGGACGGTGAAGCTCAAAGCGAGGCAAAAGTGGCGTTTATTCGTGAAGCGGAGTGCATCGGCTGTACCAAGTGCATTCAAGCCTGCCCAGTCGATGCGATTATTGGTGCGGCTAAGTTAATGCATACGGTGATTGAAGATGAGTGTACCGGCTGTGATCTGTGCCTTGACCCCTGCCCCGTGGATTGTATCGATATGCTGCCGCGCACGGCACCGCTCCACCAGTGGCAACCGGTTATAGCGCACTCCCCAGGTTTAATTACCAGTGACCGCCAGCCTGCCGTTGGGAGTGTTCATGTCGAACGCCTTTGATTTCCCCGGTGGGATTCACCCGCCCGAGCGCAAACAGCGATCGAATCAGGCCACGCTGATCGACGCGCCATTACCTGGCCGAGTGACGCTGCCGCTGCAACAGCACAGCGGCCAGCCCGCCACGCCCTGTGTCGCACCGGGCGATACAGTCAAAGTAGGTAGCGTCATTGCCCAACGCGAAGGCATGATTTCCAGCCATCTGCACGCCAGTATTAGCGGCACGGTGCGCGAGGTGAGCACTACCCAAATCATCATTGATAGCGATGGACAGGATGAGTGGAACCGGCTACCCAGTATCGACTGGCAACGCGCCGCCCCCAATGCGCTGTTTGAACGCTTAAACGAGAGTGGGATTGTTGGATTAGGCGGTGCTGGGTTCCCCACGCATATTAAAGCGAGAGTGGTTGAACGGCATACGATCCACACCTTGGTGATTAACGCTGCGGAGTGCGAACCCTATATCACCGCCGACGACCTCACCCTGCGCCATTACGCGAGCGACGTACTCGAAGGCGCACAGATAATCGCCAAACTGTGTGGCGCGCAACATATCGTTATTGGCATTGAAGATAACAAACCCGAGGCCATTGAAGCGCTGCGTCAGGCGATACAGAAGAGCCAGCCGATTACCGTTGAGCTCAAAGTGATTTCCACCCGCTACCCCAGCGGCGGCGAGCGCCAACTGATTAAGCGACTGCTAGACCTTAATGTTCCCAGCGGCGGCTTGCCCGCCGATGTGGGCGTGCTGTGCCATAATCCCGGCACCTTGCTGGCAATACTACATGCCGTGCGTGATGGTCAGCCGCTGGTGTCCAGGGTTGTCACGCTAACAGGCGAAGCGATTAGTCAGCCCGGTAATCGCTGGGTAAGGTTGGGCACCTCCATCAAAGAACTGCTGGAACAAGTCGGACTAGATCACACAGCATTACACCAAGTGATTCAGGGCGGCCCCATGATGGGGGCGCCGCTGCTAACACTCGATACGCCGGTTACCAAACTTACCAACTGTTTAATCGCGGCGACTATTGTCGAACTACCACCTGCGCCTGTGGAATCGCCCTGCATACGCTGTGGTGAGTGTGAAAGCGTTTGCCCTGTGTCGCTGCTACCCCAACAGTTGCACTGGTACGCCCGCGCCAACGACGATGCCAAGATGGAGCGCTATCATTTGTTCGACTGCATAGAGTGCGGCGCTTGCAGCTACGTCTGCCCCAGCCATATTCCGCTAGTCGTGGATTACCGCGAGGCTAAAAGCCGGATACGCCTGCAGCGGATTGAGACAGCAAAAGCGGAGTACGCCAAGCACCGTTTTGAGTTTCGCCAAGCGCGGCTCGCTCGGGAAGAGGCAGAAAAACAGGCACGCAAAGAAGCGCGCAAATCGCAACAACGTCGCACGCCGACCAGCGCAGTTGCCAGCAGTGAAAAGGTCGATTTACGGGGCCTAAGAATTGCCCATGCCGCTGCCAAGGCATCGGTTAAAAAAGCTGAAAAGACCCTGGCACGCGTCGCCCAGGAAGACCCCAAACAGCCGCTAGATGATTTGGAGATGCAGCTTGCCACTGCCCAAGAGAACCTGAAAGCAGCCGAATCCCAACTTGCCCAGGCGAAGGAACAGCAAGCAGCCTCTGCCCCCTCCCAAAGCGAGGAGTCTTCATGAGCATGATGCACGCGTCAGGCGTTAACGACGCCCCCTTGACGACTTTCGTGCCGCCCACAGCAAGCTTAATGCGCTGGGTGATCGTGGCGACGCTGCCGGGCATCGCCACCATGAGTTACTTTTTTGGTCTGGGCGTACTCAGCAATATATTAATAGCCGCTGTATTGGGTGTAGCGCTTGAAGCCGCGGTTCTGCGGCTCCGCAAGCGGCCCATTCGCGTTACATTGAATGACGCCAGCGCTCTACTCACTGCTATTTTGCTCGGCGTTTCGCTGCCCCCCGCTAGCCCCTGGTGGTTGATCGGCGTTGGGATGATCGCCGCCATCGTGGTGGGCAAGCAGCTATACGGTGGTTTAGGCCACAATCCTTTTAACCCGGCCATGATCGGTTATGCGCTGCTATTGGTGTCGTTTCCTACCTACATGACGCTGTGGGCGCCACCCCAAGAGCTACTCCCGGAGGGCTTGTGGGCACAAATCACTGGAACGCTACCTACGGCTCAGCTAGATGGCCTAAGTGGTGCCACACCGCTCGATGCCTTTAAACACAAAGGCGAGGCAGTGCTTGCCAGCGAATTCTGGGCAACTAACCCACTGCCCGATGGGACGCTTAATGCCTGGCGCTGGGTAGCCCTTGCTTGGTTAGCGGGTGGCATCCTTTTACTCGTAAAGCGAATTATTAGCTGGCACATCCCGGTGGCGATGCTTGGCAGCGTATTACTACTTGCCACACTGTTTTATCTCAGCGACCCCAGCCACTTTGCCTCACCGCTTTTTCACCTGCTTACCGGGGCGACGCTGTTTGGGGCGTTTTTTATCGCCACCGACCCGGTCTCCGCCGCCACCAGCCGTCGCGGCAAACTACTTTATGGAGCCGGTATCGGCGCCTTGATTATCATTATTCGCACCTTTGGCGGTTACCCGGATGCAGTGGCGTTTGCGGTGTTGCTGATGAATCTATGCGTACCGCTGTTAGACCTATACAGCGTGCCACGCCCGACGGGGCATCTAAAAAGCTCCCGGGGTGAGCAGCCATGACGCTCTTCCAAGCCATGCAGCGCGGTGCTCTCGCATTGGGCACCTTTGCTCTGGTTACTGCGGGTAGCGTTGCACTCACGCGTGCACTTACCGCCGAGCAAATAGCGACCCATCAGTTGGCTTACCAGCACCGTCAGCTACACGAAGTACTCCCCCAAACGATGGGAAATATACCCGTCACCCAGGTGATAGAAGGCACCTTTACACTGCCTAATCCCGAAGCATTGGGGTTAAAAAGCGACAGCCAAGGCTGGTGGGTAAGCGACAGCGAGAACAGTGCCGTCATTTTGCCGGTGCTCACCAGGCAAGGCTATAACGGTGAAATTCGCCTACTGATCGGCATTGACGAACAGCAGCGCATTAGCGGTGTGCGTGTCACTCAACACCAGGAAACCCCTGGGCTAGGCGACGATATTGAGCGGAGCCGCAGCGACTGGATTACGCGATTTAATGGCTTAGGGTTAGCGAGCTTGCCACCGGAAGACTGGGCGGTAGCTAAAGACGGCGGTCACTTTGATGCTTTTACTGGTGCAACGATAACGCCTCGCGCCGTGGTGAATGCCGTACATGAAGCGCTGCAATATGCCGCTGACACTCCGTTACCCATTACTTTCAAGGAGCCCGGCGCATGAGCCTCCATCCAATAAGCCAATGGCGCCAACTGGCCCGAGATGGGCTGTGGTCGAACAACCCTGCTCTGGTTCAACTGCTGGGGCTCTGCCCGCTGTTAGCCGTTAGCGGCAGTGTAGTGAATGCGCTGGGCTTGGCGCTTGCCACGCTGTTGGTCATGGTGAGCGCCAGCACAGCGATTTCAATGATTCGACACCAGGTACCCAGTGCAGTGCGCCTGCCCGCGTTCGTGATGGTGATTGCTGCTTTTGTGACCTGCGCTGAGCTACTGATGGCCGCCTACGCCTACCCGCTCTATCAAGTGCTGGGGATTTTTATTCCGCTGATTGTCACCAACTGCGCCATTTTAGGCCGCGCGGATGCCTTTGCCTCGCGCCAACCTGTCATTCCAGCGGCCATTGATGGCTTTATGATGGGGCTAGGGTTTGGCGCCGTACTGGTACTCCTGGGCGCGCTACGCGAGCTACTCGGCCAAGGCACACTATTCAGCGATATGGCGCTGCTGTTTGGGCCTCAAGCCGCCAATTGGCAGCTGACGATAGCCGACGACTACCAGTTCCTGTTTTTTGTGCTGCCGCCTGGGGCTTTTTTTGTGGCAGGCATGTTAATCGCGCTGAAAAACGTCATTGACCAACGCAGCGCTGCACGCGCCAAGCCAGTCTCCACAACGCCTCGGCCTGAGCGTCGCGTGCGGGTCACCGGCACGATTAAATAGCTGGCAAGATACTCAAACATCGACGTGTAAACAGTTGCTCATATTCATCATTCGCATTTATCAAGAGACCCGCCATGAATGCCCAAAAGCGTCATGAAATTTTTGCTCGCCTTCAGGCAGAGAACCCGCACCCCACCACTGAGCTGAACTGGAGCACCCCCTTTGAACTGCTTGCGGCAGTACTGCTCTCTGCCCAAGCCACCGATGTGGGCGTCAATAAAGCCACCGCACGGCTCTACCCGGTAGCGAATACGCCCCAAGCGATCATTGATTTGGGTATCGACGAACTTAAAGCACATATCAAAACCATCGGCCTATATAACACCAAAGCCGAAAATCTGATGAAAACCTGCCATATGCTGGTCAACCTGCACGGTGGCGAAGTACCCAACACCCGCCAAGCGTTAGAAGCCCTGCCGGGGGTCGGCCGTAAAACCGCCAATGTGATTCTCAACACGGCGTTCGGTCAGCCCACCATGGCGGTGGATACGCATATTTTCCGGGTATCCAATCGCACCGGCATCGCTAAAGGCAAAGATGTCGTTGAAGTGGAGCAGAAACTGCTACGCCATGTACCTAAGGCTTTTCTTCAAGATGCTCACCACTGGCTGATTCTGCACGGCCGCTACACCTGCATTGCCCGCAAACCCCGCTGCGGTAGCTGCATTATTGAGGATTTGTGCGACTATAAAGACAAAACTGAAATCGCCTAGACGGAGTCCTTCATGCCTACCCCTGCCACGCTACTGCATGATCAGCCCATTGAGCAGCGTATTGATGCACTACTGGATCTGTCACGGCAACACGCCGAGCACTTCTGTAGCCCGGGGGCATGGCTGGCGCGGCAACGCTATATGGCCCAGCACACCACCTCTATCGTGGTAATGAAGTGTATGGATGGGCGGATACATATTCCCCACGCCACGCGCACGCCGTTAGGAATCATTACCCCGTTTCGCAACCTGGGCGGCATTTTTGATCTGGGCTGGCCCTACTTGGGCGAGCTGCTGACGGACACGGTTATCGATGCGGCTCAGGCGGGTCGCGGGACGCTAATGTTGATTACCTATCATTTTTCCCGCGGCAATTCAGCCCGTGGCTGCGCCGGTTTTAACTGTGACACCGAAGCAGCCAAAGCCCACGCCTACGCCATTGCCGATCAGGCGGGCAAGCTATTTGGCCAAGACCACCAGCAGGTTTACCCGCTGGTGTGCGGTTTTGAAACTGACAGCGATGCACTGATTATTCATGGGTACGAAGGTGCAGTCCTTGATGTAAGTGAGTGGGTTGGGCACGCCCCTGAAGCGCTGAGCAGCCAACTCAATGCCATTTGCCCAGACATGCCCCACGACATGCAGCGGGACTTACTCCCCCTGCTAGAAGGCAACCTCGCCCACGTTAGTGAACTGCAAGGTGTTGAACGAGAGCTGGATATCGAGCACCGCGAATGGGTGATCTGTATTGGTCGAGGCTTTGATTTTTTGCACCTGCCCAACACCGCATTGATCATCGGCCCCTACGGGCCTGACTTAGCAGTCCCCATTGGCACGGCGGCCACTATCATTGACACCAATATGCGCGCCGGACGCATCCCAGACGATGGCTTTATGCTGCTGGCTTCGACGCCTTACCAGCACAGCGGCGTTGATCGCGCCCGCGCGGAGCTGAAATCCCACTTTCTGTCAGAGTTTGCCGAGCAGGTGATTCGCCGTGAGCATCCGATGCTTGCGCAAAAGATGCGTCGCCATACCGCCGTGGTGCACTGGCCGACGCGGAGATTAGACCGGCTCGACTGATAGAAGCTGGCGGTAGGCCTCGCGCCAAGCGGGCCACTCCCAAACCGAAGTATCAAGGGTGACAGGACGCGCGGCTGGCTTTGTCAGCCAAGCATTGAGTCGCTCATACAGCCCTTCTCGGGTGCCGTCGTAGCGATAGCCAGGTGGATATAAGGCAGGGAAGCAAAGCCGGTCCGGCACCAGGGGCAGCGCCCCGCGCTGAGCCGCCTCCATAATCGCCAAGCCCTGAAACTCATGCCAGGTGGTCGAAACCACAATGCCTGCGCTATCTAGCAACTCACGGTACGCCTCCTCGGGTTGCGGCCCCCAAGCCACAATATGCTTGGCTAAGCGCTGCTCGGCTTCGTCAAAAATGGCCGGGGCTTGGCGAAAGCGCTGCCCTAGCACTGCCAGCTCAAACGCCACTCCGGCATCGCTTAGCGCGAACAGCACGGCAAAGAAGTCATCAGGATTTTTGTCATACTCCCAGCGGTGATTCCAGACAATGCGCTGTGGCACCGTTTTTTGAACAGCCGTTTGCTGGCGGGATGTTGAACATTCAGAAATGGGTACTGGCAAAACCTGAGACCGCTCGCGCAGCGCCTCCAGTGGCTTTGCCGCAGGCAGATTTTCCGGCATTTTTTTCAAAAACGCCCGTGCACCATCGATAAAGGAGTCACGATTATAGGCACTGTTAAACACCACACTATCCGCCGCTAGCGCCGTGTAGAGATTGACCATTTTGGCCTCTACTTGGGGTATCTGATCGCTAGACTTAGGATAGGCAAACTGGTTTTCGTGAAAATAGACGATCTTTTTGGCTCGTCCAAGGTGCGGAAACAGCCCTATGAGCGTCGCCAGGTCCACCATTGAAGTGGCAAGCACCACCTCATACGACTGGCTAAGGCTATCGTGCTCTTTCAACATCCAGCTCAGCGGGTTGCCGCGAATGCGCCAGGCAAAATGACGTGGAGGTAAGGACAAAAGCGTCCACGACACCTCATCAAGTTGCGCCATTAAACTTTGCGCCCAGTAGCGATGACTCACCGCTTCGTAGGCGGATAACAGTAGTACGCGCATTCACAGCCTTAGCAAGCAGATCAGTGGTAAGGCCATAGCACTTTAAGACATAGCATGTTAAGCCATGGCACAGGAGCTAAGCAGTGTACCAAACCAGGCTCAATTGCTCGCTGCTAGCAGTTTATCTGCCGGTGCATTCGGCCAAGGTCGTCTTGGCTGGCAGTCTCGATCTATCTAGACTGCAAGCATGCATCGTTAAAACAAATAAAAGCTGGAGAACACTATGGCCAAAGTGCTCGTCGTCGATGACGAACCCAACATTGTTCTATCGCTTGAGTTCTTAATGGAGCAAGCAGGGTTTGAGGTAGTAACAGCCGAAGATGGTGAACAGGCGCTAGCACGTGTTACCGATAGCCAACCTGATCTACTCTTGCTCGATATTAGCCTGCCGGGGATTAGCGGCTTTGACGTTTTAGAACGCCTACGCAACGAAAAGGCCACCGCCCAACTGCCGATTATTATGCTCACCGCTCACGGCCGTGATGTAGAACGTGAAAAAGGCATGGCGCTGGGCGCTGATGACTACATTACCAAGCCTTTTTCCACCCAATCCTTGGTGGAAAAAGTCAAAGCGCTACTCATTAAGGAGCAGCCATGACCCGAGGTGGGCTGCCCAAACGCCAGCGCCTGATTGGCCTATGGCTCTCGCTAAGCGGCATCAGCTTATTGGGCGGGGCTATTTTTGCCGCTTGGCTGGATGCTCAGCTCGCGCCCACAGGCGTCACCCGCATGGCGCTATGGATAGGCAGCTTTTCCGGCGGCGCGACCCTATTTTTGGTGGGCTTAGTGCTTGAACGCATGCTGTTTACACCGCTGCGTCATTTACAGGTTCAGCTGGCACGTTTGGTTGCCAATCCCGACGCCCGTGACGAACACCCACCCGAGGGTTGGCTAAAAGGGCTGGGGCCAGATTTACGCCGTGTGCGCGAAAGCTGGCGCGAAGATCGTAGCCGCCTCGCTACTGCCCACGCCGACGGCGCACGCAGTGCGGCGCGCATTCGTCAGGAGCTGGAAACACTGCTGCAGGTACTCGAAACGCCCCTGCTTTTATGTGACTACCACCGTCGTGTGATGCTGTTTAACCAAGCGGCAGAAGACTTCTTTGAAGGTAATACAGGGTTAGGCCTGGGCAAACGACTTGAAGCGCTGCTCCCTGTGGCCAGCTTGCAGCAAGCACTCGGCCAACTGCCTAACGACGGCTCCCCGCGAGAGCTGCTCGCCCCCTGCGATAACCGCTGGCTCAAAGTGATACTGCGTCGCGTGCCGGGTAGCGATGGCGAAACATTGCTGACGTTTGGCGATGCAACGGCGTCGTGGTCGAGTGAAATGGGGGTAAGAGCCGAATTGGCCGATATGCTGACCCCCCTACGCCAGCATACCGCCAGTCTCACCAGCGCCGCCGATGCGCTGATCCAACTCCGCCATCAAAACGAAGCCAGCACGTCATTGCTGCGTCAACGGTTTGAGCGCGTCATTCATGAGGAAGGCATCACGTTAGGCGACAACGTGGCCAAAATCGGCCAACTGCTCGATGATATGCAGCATCAGGGCGAGCGCTTAACGCCGATGTGGTCGAACGATTTCTGGCAAGCCCTGGATGAACGCCTAGATCCAGAGCATCGCTTAATTACCCCAGTGGGAATGCCCGCTTGGTTTAAAGGCGATGCCCCCGCCCTGATTGCGCTGTTCGACTCTTTAGTGAAGCACCTCAGTACCCACCTTCCCGAGAGTGGCTTTGAAGGTGAGATATGCCTGGGCAATAAGCGTGTCTATTTAGATCTTATCTGGCGCGGCAAAGCGATCCCCGAACATGAATTGGCGGAGTGGCGCCAGCAACCGCTCAGCTCGCTGCCCCTCACGCCCAGCGTTGCCGACGTGCTACGCCAACACGCCAGCGACATCTGGAGTCTGACTGACGATGATGGGGTGCATGCCCGCCTGCGCCTTCCGCTCCCCGCCGTTGAACGCGTCGGTGCCCCGCGGGAAACGGCACCACCACGGCCCGAGTTTCATGATTTTGGCATTGCCGACCTGCCTCCGCCGGATGAAGCGCTGGCTAGTCGTTCCTTGCGCAGCTTGGAGGTCGTGGCGTTTGATACCGAAACCACCGGGCTTGAGCTGCGCCGAGGCGACACGGTGATCAGTCTGGGTGCCTGTCGCGTGGTCAACGCGCGGCTGTTGGCTAGCGAGGACTTCGATCAAAAAGTCGATCCTCAGCGGCCTATTCCTGCCGCCAGCACGGCCATTCACGGCCTTACCGATGCCGATGTCATGGGCGCACCACCGCTGGATATCGTGCTTACCCGCTTTCGTGACTTTGTAGGCGAAGCCGTACTGCTGGCCCATAACGCCGCGTTTGATCTGCTCGCCATCAGTCACAAAGGTGTCGCTTTTGATATTCCCGTCATCGACACCCTGCTGATTTCTCGGGCGCTGGACGAAGCCTTGGACGGGCATGACCTGGATAGCCTTGCCCAGCGCTACGATCTGGCATTCCCTCCCGGCACCCGCCACACTGCCTTAGGCGATGCTCGAGTCACCGCAGAACTCTGGCTAGCCCTGCTGCCACGCTTAGAGGCCCGCGGCGTCGACACCCTGGAACAGCTGTTAGCGCTGCAAGCCAATGCCTTTGACCGACAGGATGCGAGTGCCTTATGAAGGACACAGCGACATGAAAAACTCAGGCACTCAATCGCGCAAAAGCGAACGCTTAATGGCCCTGGTAGCGGTCGCTTTACTGCTGTTCTGTCCACCGCTGATAATCGTAATAGACCGACTTCCCTCCTTTAACGTCGGCTGGTTACCGCTTTATCTGTTTTGCGCTTGGGCAGTCGTCATCGGTTTGACGGCTTGGCTAATGGAACACCGTGCGGATCGCTGATGATGCGTACTGACGCCGTCATCCTGGGCACTGCCTTTGGCTATTTAGCGCTGCTGTTTGTGGTCGCCGCCTGGGGCGACCGGCGTGCCGAGCAAGGGCGATCGCTGATCGGCTCGCCCACGGTATATGCCCTCTCCATTGCCGTTTACTGCACGGCCTGGACCTTCTACGGCAGCGTAGGGCGCGCCGCAGAGTTCGGCCCCAGCTTTTTACTCATCTATCTTGGCCCCACCCTCGCCATGCTGCTGGCACCCTTTGTGGTACGCAAGATGGTGCGCATTGCCGCCCGCCAGCGCATTACGTCTATTGCCGATTTTATCAGTGCCCGCTATGGCAAAAGTACCAGCTTAGGCGCACTGGTAGCCTTAATGGCCCTGATCAGTATCACGCCTTATATTGCCCTGCAATTGAAGGCGATTACCGTTAGCCATGCAGTCCTTATCAACTATCCACAAGCGGCCGACACGACGCTGGTGGATGAACACTTTTGGATGGATAAGTCTCTCTGGGTCGCGCTGGTGCTGGCGGTGTTTATTATTCTCTTTGGCACCCGCCACTTGGATGCTAGCGAACGCCACGAAGGCATGGTGGCCGCCATCGCGCTGGAATCCCTGGTGAAGCTAGTCGCCTTTATGGCCGTCGGTGTGTTCGTGGTCTTTGTGATGTTTGAAGGCCCCGCTGCGCTGTTTGCACAGGTGGCATCCACGCCAGCGCTGGTCGATAGCATGCGGCTGGACAGCGTTCCTGGTGGCGCCACCGGCTGGGTGGGCATGTTGGTGCTCGCCTTCCTGGCCTTTTTAACCCTGCCCCGCCAGTTTCAGGTACTGGTAGTTGAGAATGTCGATGAACAGCATTTAGCGAGAGCGAGCTGGTTATTTCCCCTCTATATGCTGTTGATCAACCTGTTTGTGATCCCTATCGCCCTGGCAGGCCTGCTGCTAGGTGCGAGCGCAGGTGATCCCGATAGCTTTGTTCTGACGCTACCGCTTTCAGCAGGTTTAGAAGGCTTGCCGCTACTGGTCTTTATTGGGGGGCTTTCAGCAGCCACCGGCATGGTGATCGTCGAGACAATCGCCCTCTCCACCATGGTTAGCAACCAGCTGGTGATGCCACTGCTGCTGCGCTCACGACGCTTACACTTAAGTACCAAAGGCGAACTTGCCGGTTGGCTACTGGGAATTCGCCGGGTCGCTATCGTGCTTATTCTACTGCTGGGTTATCTCTACCATGCGCTCATTGGCGACTCATACAGCCTGGTCACCATTGGGCTGGTCTCTTTTGCAGGTGCGGCACAGTTTGCACCGGCGCTATTGATAGGCCTTTACTGGCGTGGTGCGACTCGCCAGGGCGCCACAGCAGGCTTAATCGCGGGCTTCTTGGTGTGGTGCTATACGCTACTGTTGCCGGGCTTTGCCCAGTCGGGATGGTTGGATGCCACGCTACTTACAAACGGGCCATGGGGAATCGGCTGGTTGAAACCCTATGCGTTGTTTGGACTCGAAAATTGGGATATTTACACCCACTCGCTGCTCTGGAGCATGCTGGTCAATGTCGGGTTGCTAGTCGGTGTTTCGCTGTTTACCCGCCCAACGCCCCTGGAGCAAACTCAGGCGGCGCTATTCACCGAAGCCATGCACCCCAATCTACAAACAACATCACTCTCTGCGTCATTAATGCGCGGTCAAACCACTCAGGGGGCACTCAAAGAGCTTTTGGTTCGCTATCTAGGTGCCCAGACTACCCGTCGAGTATTCAGCCACAGCAGTACCAAAAACGCATTTGTGGCGGACGAGCCCGCTGCCGCCGAGTTGATTACACGGGCAGAGCAGGCATTGGCGGGGGCTCTGGGCAGCTCTTCAGCCCGCGTGTTGATCAACTCAGTGGTCCGTGGCGAAGCACTGGATATTGAGTCGATTCTCAGCATTCTGGATACCACCTCACAAACCCTTGAGTACAACCGTCGCTTGGAGCAGAAATCCCAAGAGCTCGTCCAGATCGGCGAAGAGTTGCGCAGCGCTAATGAGCGGCTGCGGGAGCTGGATCGTTTGAAAGATGAGTTTGTCGCCATGGTCAGTCATGAGCTCCGCACGCCGCTTACCTCCATCCGCGCCTTTGCCGAAATTTTGCGCGATAGCGGCCAGCTGTCCGATGAAAAGCGCCAGCATTTTCTGGGTGTCATCGTTCTCGAAAGCCAACGGCTCTCGCGCTTAATCGAAGAAATTCTCGACCTTGCCCGGCTGGAAAGTGGCCGTTTAACGCTTAACCCGGTGCCACTCGACCTTGCCGCCCTTACTCGACATAGCATTGACGCCATTGCGCATTTGCACCAAGAGCGTGGTATCCAGCTAGAGGTTCATTTAGAAGCAGACCCAGCGATGGTGGTTGGCGACCATGATCGTTTAGAACAGGTGATTATTAACCTGCTTGATAACGCTAGTAAGTTTGCTGATCGAAACCAGCCTAAAGTGCGCCTGTCGCTCTATCACCATCGCCGCCATTTCCGTTTAAGCGTAGAGGATAACGGCGCCGGCATTAGCGCGGATGAGCGTGAACGGGTGTTTGAAAAATTCCATCAGATACAGCAGAACGACGATATTCCCAGAGGGCGCCCCAGAGGGAGTGGCTTGGGACTACCCATTAGCCGTGGAATTATCGCCCATCTGGGTGGACGCCTCTGGGTTGAGGATGCCAAAACGCTGGGCGGTGCCTGTTTAACACTGGAGCTACCCGCGGCGCCGAATGACACTCACGCTTGATGCTATCCCGCTAAGCACTTTTGGCGCGCTGAATAAATGCTCTAATCTGCTGCAGATCAAACTTTAACAGCAGGCGCTCGTCTTCACGCAGGCGGCGAAGATCCACCCAACCGTCAGCGGCTTGGCCAGCGCTTTTGTTGATACGCTGTTGATCCAACAGGCGCTGCTGAAGTCGCTCAAAGACTGCCAGCAATAGGTCGGATTGCGTCCTAGGCAGCACATTTTCCACATGACTGAGCCTTATCAAGCGCTCTCGAGTGGCTATTTCACGCAGGCCATGACGAACGCAGAGCAAACGCGCTGCGCTGATCAGCGGCATTAAGCCTTGGTGTTTAAGATTAACGGCGTGGTCGTGCGGGGCATCGAGATGCGGACTTGAGGCGATTCGCCCAAAACGGTCCAGCGCGACCGGCAACTGATCAAGTAACGCTGCCATTTCATCCATAAATAGT
This sequence comes from Vreelandella glaciei, assembly GCF_013415125.1. Lineage (GTDB taxonomy): Bacteria > Pseudomonadota > Gammaproteobacteria > Pseudomonadales > Halomonadaceae > Vreelandella > Vreelandella glaciei. The sequence continues at coordinate 222,262 of NZ_JACCDE010000003.1, forward strand.
GACGCTTTAGGAAGTATTGAAGCGATGCTCACGCCCAGTTGCTCAGCAAGCGCTGAATTGCCAGCGACGGGGGCAAAATCGAGCAAAATATTGGTCTGCTGAACGCGCTTCACCCGTCGATCCGCGCTCCAGATTTCAAGCTGTGCATGCCATTCACTTATCCGCTTGCGCCACATGGGCCAGCGGGCCATCACATGGCCGCGGCACAGTGGAATGCCGGCTTCATCCAGGCGTTGAGTAAACCGCTCGCCCAGGGCTTGAAAGTAGCCGTCAATCTCAACATGCCGATGGTCAGGGTAATCATCGATAATCAGCGCATTATCCTGATCGGGGCCGAGCAGGCTCTCGTAGCGGGCCGCCGAACCTAACATCAACACACAGTAATTGACCGGTGGTGTGCCCCACCCTTGCGCCTGCAGTTCATCAAGGGATTGCGCAATCGCTCGTCGATATAGCCAGGCATTATGATCACTGATGACTTGGCTAATACGCCAAGCGGGTAAATCGTAATGTATCAGTGTTTCAACCAAGGAGGGTTGCCACGCATAGGCGTCGGCAATGGAAGACTGAGGTGAAGAGAGTTTTGAGAAAAGATGCTGGAGCGGCGCGTCGAGCGCCACGGTGTTAAAACGTCCATGCTCGTTGAATAAGGAGCGCCAGGGCGAGGCTTGGTGTACTACTCGCATACGCCTCTCCTTTACGAACGTTTGTGTCGGCTTACTCTGTACTGTCGCCAGCACGACGTGGGTCAGGCTCGAACATTGCCTCTCCGACTTCATCGATATAACGCTGCGCTTTAGTGACCAGCATGGCATCACACGCTTCGCGACCTGGCAGCATATCGGAGCGCTCAAAACGGTGTTCAAGGGTTTCACCGCTGGCATCAGCTTTACGAATCCAACCGCTAACGCGGTATTGACCGCTTTGATCATCCGGCTGAGACACAATCTCATAGCCTTTGTATTCCACGGCATCAGCCGCTTTGGTGGTAGCGCCGGGAGCAGCCTGACGATCACTACCAAAGAGTCCGGATAATAATTTTTTGAACATAGGGGTTCCTTAATATGCCGGGCGGCAGCGATTAGCTGCCGCCCTATCAACATATGCGCTTTAAAAATTAGCTTTGCTTACGGCCTTTGCCAGCAGCAATGCGCAGGCGAAGAGCATTCAGCTTGATAAAGCCTTCGGCATCTTTCTGGTTGTAAGCGCCCGCATCATCTTCAAACGTAGCGATCGACTCATCAAATAGCGACTCATCGGATTTACGACCCACGACGGTCGCATTGCCTTTATAGAGCTTCATACGCACGACACCCGATACATTCTTTTGGGTCTCGTCGATGGCCGCTTGCAGCATGCGACGCTCTGGGCTCCACCAGTAACCGTTATAGATCACTTCCGCGTATTTCGGCATCAGCTGATCTTTCAGGTGGGCTTCTTCGCGGTCTAGCGTTAGTGATTCAATGGCACGGTGAGCACGCAACATAATGGTGCCCCCGGGCGTTTCATAGCAGCCACGAGATTTCATGCCCACGTAGCGGTTTTCAACAATATCCAAACGGCCAATGCCGTTATCACCACCTAGTTTGTTGAGCTTTTCCAGCACTTCGTGAGCTTTCAACGGCTCGCCATCAATGGCCACGATATCACCCTTTTCATACGTCAGTTCAACGTAGGTAGGGGTATCTGGTGCGGCTTCAGGAGAGACGCTCCAACGCCACATATCGTCTTCTGCTTCAGCCCAAGGATCTTCCAAAATACCGCCCTCGTAAGAGATATGCAGTAAGTTGGCATCCATGGAATACGGTGATTTTTTCTTTTTATTGGCAAAATCGACCGGAATTTTATGCTCTTCGCAATACGCCATTAGCTTTTCGCGGGAGGTTAAGTCCCACTCACGCCAAGGGGCGATTACTTTTACGCCAGGCTTAAGGGCATAGCCGCCAAGCTCAAAGCGAACTTGGTCGTTACCTTTACCCGTCGCACCGTGTGAAATAGCGTCGGCGCCGGTTTCATTGGCAATTTCGATCAAGCGCTTGGCGATCAATGGCCGGGCGATAGAGGTACCCAGCAGGTACTCACCTTCGTAAATAGTATTAGCGCGGAACATTGGGTAGACGTAATCACGCACGAACTCTTCGCGCAGGTCTTCGATGTAAATCTCTTTTACGCCAAGCGCTTGCGCTTTAGTTCGCGCAGGTTCGACTTCTTCGCCCTGACCGATGTCGGCAGTAAAAGTCACTACCTCGCAGTTGTAGGTTTCTTGCAACCACTTAACGATAACGGATGTGTCCAGGCCGCCTGAATATGCCAGCACAACCTTTTTGACATCGGACATTCTTTGCTCCTTTAAAAAGCGATTGGATTTGAGACAGACACTGAGTATAGCGTTCTCAATGCCCAGCGAATACCGTCAACGACGCCTGGGGGCTAAAGCTGCTAGAATCACTCCATTCAAAGCGGCGGCTTGCCGCTAATGTCGAATGATTACTCGCTTGAAGACTATTACTCGCTTGAACATAAGGAGAGCTGCATGAGCGAGGCAATTGCCCGCGAATTAATGGCCCAACGTTTTCGCAGTTACCTGCCAGTGGTCGTTGATTTAGAAACCGGGGGATTTAATGCCCAAGGTGATGCCGTACTTGAGATTGCTGCCGTTACGCTGACCATGGATCCGGAAGGCAACCTGCTGCCTGATGCTACCTATGCTTACCACATTCACCCCTTTGAAGGGGCGAACGTTGAGCAGTCGGCACTCGATTTTACCGGCATTAACCTGGATGACCCGTTACGCAGCCAGGTCGCGCTTAGCGAAGCTGAAGCACTCAATGAAATTTTTCGCCCTATACGTAAATCAATCAAAGCTCACGATTGCACTCGCGCCATCTTAGTTGGTCATAATGCGGCGTTCGATCAAGGCTTCTTGAACGCGGCGGTGAATCGCTGCGGCATTAAGCGCAATCCATTTCACCCATTTTCTAGCTTTGATACAGCCACTCTGGCTGGCTTGATATATGGACAAACCGTGCTTGCCCGCGCCTGCCGTGCAGCTGGCATTGAGTTTGATAATAAAGCTGCCCACTCCGCCCGTTACGATACTGAGCGAACCGCCGAGCTGTTTTGCTCCATGGTGAATCGCTATAAAGATTTGGGCGGCTGGCAGCTTGCTCAGCGCGAACAAGAGATGGATAGCACTGATTAGCACCTGGCATCCGCCGCCTAGCCGCTAATGCAGAGAGCCGCTAATGCAGAAAACCAGGCTTTACGCTAAACTTTGCCGCATTACAGCAATGTGCTTTACCACCGACAATGCCGGTTAGCGCGTGTGTGGCGGTGATAAAACGATATCGATTAATTTTATCCATTTTCAGGAGATGAGACGTTTCCATGGCCCAGCATAATGCTTTTTACGCCCAATCCGGTGGCGTCACCGCCGTGATCAACGCCAGCGCCTGCGGCGTTATCGAAGCCTGCCGTCAGGCACCCGATCAGATTGGCAAGGTTTACGCCGGTCATAACGGCATTATCGGGGCTTTAACGGAAGACCTTATCGACGTTACCCAAGAGAGTGATGAAGCGATTGCAGCCCTACGCCATACACCAGGCGGCGCTTTTGGCTCTTGCCGCTATAAGCTTAAAGACATTGATACTCACCGCGCCCAGTACGAGCGCTTGATCGAAGTCTTTAAAGCTCACGATATTCGCTACTTTTTCTATAACGGTGGCGGCGATAGCGCCGATACCTGCTTGAAGGTCTCTCAGCTTTCCGAGAAGCTGGGCTATCCGCTCACCGCCATCCACGTGCCTAAGACTGTCGATAACGACCTGCCGATTACCGACAACAGCCCAGGGTTTGGCAGTGTGGCCAAGTATATTGCCACTTCAACCCTGGAAGCTTCGCTGGATATCGCTTCCATGTGCGCTACCTCAACGAAAGTGTTTGTGCTTGAGGTAATGGGTCGCCACGCGGGCTGGATCGCCGCTGCCGGTGGTTTAGCGGGCGAAGGCGAAGGCGAGCCGCCGCACATGATCATATTTCCGGAAATTGCGTTTAACCGTAAAGCGGCCATGGCGCGGGTTGAAGAAAGCGTTAAACAATATGGCTACTGCGTGATCGTGGTTTCTGAAGGCGCGCGCTATGAAGATGGCACTTTCCTGGCTGACGCAGGCAATACCGATGCCTTTGGCCATCGCCAATTAGGCGGCGTCGCACCGACACTTGCGGGTATGATCAAGCAGGATTTGGGCTATAAGTACCATTGGGCGGTGGCCGATTATCTACAGCGCGCCGCGCGTCACCTGGCTTCAAAAACCGACGTTGAACAAGCCTATGCGGTGGGTCGCGAAGCGGTGACGCTGGCACTGGCAGGCAAAAATGCCATGATGCCCGCTATTCGCCGCATTTCTCAGTCACCTTACCAGTGGGATGTCATCTCCGCTCCGCTGTCTCAGGTGGCCAATAAAGAGAAATTTATGCCCCGCGACTTTATCAGCGACAACGGCTTTGCCATTACCCAGACGTGCCGGGATTACCTCTCACCATTGATCCAGGGCGAGGATTTCCCCCCGTTTGAGAATGGCTTGCCGAAAGTGGCCAAGCTGAAACTGGCAAAAGCAGAGCGCAAGTTGCCTACTTTTACGCTGTAAACACTCCGCGCAGCGAAACAAGCTGTGCGGTAATAAAAAACGGGGCGATGAATAATTTCATCGCCCCGTTTTTTATTGCTGACGACTAACGCAACAGCCAGGAAAGCACGAGCAGCAATAGCAATATACCTGCTACCCCCTGCCAGAAACGCCGCGGCTCCTGGCGGTTCTCTTTCCGGTTCGGCAACCGCCCCAGCGGCACCCTAAGGGCATGCAAGAACTCCGATAGACGCCTAAAGCGCAGAGCCCGCTGCGGATCCAAAGCACGGCGTAGCGCATCGTCCAAGTCCTGGGATATCTCAGGGTTAGTTGTGCGCGCGCTGCGGTAGGTTAATTCTTCAAGATCGGTATGGCTGCGCAGCCGATTGGGCGTCAACGTATAGGGCAAAGCACCGGTCAATAACCAGTAGGTCGTGGATGCCAGCGAGTACTGGTCACTGCGCCGACCAATGCTGTCGGCCAACGCATACTCAGGGGCAGTGTGCTCGTTAAAGCCAATTTGGCGGAGCAACTCACCCGAGTGGCGGTGCCCTTCGCCATCGCGCATATGGCAGGCGCTAAAATCGGTAAGCACCAGCTTGCCGTGCGGGTCGATCAGAATATTATCAGGGTTGATCTGCTGATGAACAATTTCCCGGTGATGCAGCGCCTGCACCGCCTTACCCAGCTGGTTAGCAATATCTAAGCGCTGCGTTAAGCTGGCTTGAGGATGGCGTTCGGCCCACTGTCGCAGCGTTTCACCTTCAATGTGCTGCATCAGGTAATAGAGATAACGGCGCGGCCGCGACGGCTCCATCACTTTGACCACAAACGGCGAATTGACGCGCTCGACCACCCACTGCTGAAGCAGAAAGTGCTCCAGATAAGCGTTGCGCAACGAAAGTTCCGGGCTGGGCGCTTTCATGACCATTTCACGTTCACTATGCACATCGCGGACGCGATAAACCCGCGACTGCGCCGTGCGAGACAGCACAGCGAGAACTTCAAGGCCGTCTAAACGCTCCCCTGGCGCCAGCTCGGGCGGAATCGGCAGGTCACCATAAAGCTGCCCGGGATGCTCTGTCACTTCGTCAGGCAACTCATCGATTCGCACCAACTGGAAGCAGAACTGATCGCCACCGTAGCCACGATCCTGGGCGCGCTGCTTCGCTTCATCGGCAAGCCGTTCGCAGGCGGCATCCAGATCACTGGCATCTTGGCGGATCAAGCGCACATAGTCGGAAGGCAGCAGCGTACCGCGCACACCCTGAGTGGTGAACAAGAACAGGTCACCCTGTTTGAGCGCTATATGGGTGTAATCGATATCAACACTGCCATCCATGCCCAGCGCCCGGGAAGGATAACGGTACCCCCCTAAGTCGGTGACATGATCACGACTCAACTGCTCAAACTCGGCCCCGCGCAAACGGAACACCAGCGTGTCGCCCATGTGAAACAGATGCGCTTCGCGGCCACGGAACACCATCGCCGACATGGAGGAAACAAAACTGCCCTCTTTCACATGCTGGCTTTGGCTATAGCACCAGCTATTGAGCGCGCGCAGCACTCTCGTCGCCGATGTTTTGACATCCCAGTGATCAGGGGTCGAGAAGTAATCGGCCAGAAAGCCGCGCACGCTTAAATCACCGGCCTGCTTGGCCATGGTATTGCGTGAGATAGAGTCGCTGATGACGGCACAGCCACCTTTGGCGCGCAGCAGCGGCGCTTCAGGAAAGCGAACCGACATTGAGCTGCGGTGCAGGCGCCGGTCCGGCGCAACAAATGCTTGACCATAACTGATGAGCAACTGGGCGTGCGACAAGTCATCCTCCTAGGCTGCCGACTCGATCGAGGGACTTCACTGTCAATAAACCCTGCCTATGATACACGCAGCGAAGCAGAAACGATGCCCAACAAACGTCTCTATCGTATTAGCGCGCTTTTATATGCGCTCCTTTTTGATTTCCCACATAATAGGGCAACGGCTAAACCACACCGGCCCACCTATATCGCATTGGTAATCGCGTAGTCATGTTCGTATAATTCTTCGCCATCAACGACTCTGTAACGATTACCTAACCTCTGCACGACTCAAGCCACAGTACTACCAAGGAATCAACGATGAACTTCGATAATATCCCTGCTGGAAAGGATCTCCCCAACGACGTTTATGTGGTGATCGAAATTCCAGCCAACCACGATCCGATCAAATACGAAATTGATAAAGACATGGGTGCGCTACTCGTTGACCGCTTTATGGCCACCCCCATGTTCTACCCCGCCAACTACGGTTTTATCCCGCATACCCTAGCCGACGATGGCGACGCCCTGGATGCGCTGGTCGTGACCCCACACCCGGTTCAACCCGGCAGCATTATTCGCGCTCGTCCGGTAGGCATTTTAAACATGACCGACGAAGCCGGTGAAGATGCCAAGTTGATTTGCGTGCCCCACGCCAAGCTTAGCTCGCTCTATGATGACATTCAGGAAGTCACTGACCTACCTGAGCTGCTGCGCCAGCAAATCGCCCACTTCTTCGAGAACTACAAAGATCTTGAAAAAGGCAAATGGGTAAAAGTTGAGTCCTGGGAAGGCGCTGACGCTGCGCGCAAAGCGATTGAAAAATCCGTTACCGCCTACCAGAAAGCGTAATCGGTTTGTAAAGTTGCTTCTGTGTGTGTGAAAAGGTCGCCTTCGGGCGACCTTTTAGGTTGTTAGGATTAACGCACCATTAGCGACCGCGTCACGTCACCGCAGCGTATACGCGAGAGATTCAAGGTTGCGGTATGCTATTTGTCCTAGCTTGCGATGCCATTGATTAAGGACGCACCGTGTTATCTCTTAAACGCCTGAGCCTACTTCCCTTACTTGTTTTTTTTCTTGGCTGGTTACCGCTGAGCGCACACGCCCAATGGTTTTCATCGTCTAGCAACCAAGATGAATTTTTACCGGTAATGGAAGCCTTTCAGCCTACCGCTTGGCACGATGGAGAAACGCTTTTTATCGGTATCGACATCACCGATGAGTACTATCTTTATCGGCATCAGTTTGCTGTCTCCAGTCAGACTGAGGGTATAACACTTGGCGAACTCAGCATCCCCGAAGGCACATTCACCAACGATGAATTCATGGGCGATGTTTACATCTTCCGCGACCAAGTGGTATTTGAAGTACCGATCAGCGCCCCCTACGCAGGCCCGCTAAACGTGGAGTTAACCTTTCAAGGCTGCGCGGATGCAGGGCTATGCTATCCACCGGAACGCTTGAGCCTACAAGCGAGTGAGACTGAGCCGCCCAGTCAATTTGCGAACTGGCAAGAAGGAGATAGCGCCGCTATTAAAACCGCTACCTCTACTTCACAGAGTGACTTCACAGGCCCCAAAAGCGAAGATAGACGCTTTAGCGCTTTGATTAGCAATGCGAGCTTACCGTTAGCGTTAGGACTGTTTTTTATTGCCGGCCTTGGGCTTACCTTTACCCCCTGCGTACTCCCAATGATCCCGATTCTCTCCTCAATCGTCGTCGGCCAGAACCCCACCCGCCCACGCGCCTTTGCCCTCTCGTTAAGCTATGTACTGGGCATGGCGCTGACCTACGCACTGGTCGGGGTCTTGATGGGGCTGTTCGGCGCCGGCCTTAATCTTCAGGCGCGCTTACAGTCGGCACCGGTGCTTATCACTTTCGCCGTACTCTTCACGCTCTTTGCACTGGCGATGTTCGGGGCATTTACGCTGAATCTCTCGCCTCGCTTGGCCAACCGTATTGACGCTTGGCAGGCTCGCGCTCAGCGCAGTGGCCCAGCGGGTTTAGCGTTAGCAGGCGCGCTCTCCGTACTGGTGGTATCTCCCTGCGTTACCGCGCCATTAGCCGGAGCACTGGTCTTCATTTCCTCAACCGGCGATGCAGTCATGGGGGGCGCGGTGCTCTTTGCGCTGGGTCTTGGCATGGGCGTACCGCTTCTTTTAGTCGGCACCTTTGGCGCCACGCTGTTACCCCGTTCGGGCGCCTGGATGAATGGCGTAAAGATTGCCTTTGGCCTGTTGTTACTGGGCGTGGCAATTTGGATGATCGAGCGTTTAGTCGCTGCGCCCATTGCACTACTTCTATGGGCATCACTCGCGATCGGCACAGCACTCGCGTTGGGTGCATTGAATTTCAATCAGCCGCAAGGGTGGCCGCGGGCACGTCAAACACTAGGGGTTTTGCTGCTGGCGTGGGGTGTCTTGCTGGTCATTGGTGCCGCGCAAGGTGGCAGTAACCCGCTGCGCCCTCTTGCAGCCACCTCCAGTGTGTCCGGAGAGTCTCCAGTGGCAGAGCTTGATTTTATTGAGGTCGATAACCTTTCAGCGCTTGAGGCAGCCATCGCTCAAGCGAACAGTGCTAATAGGCCCGCGTTTGTTCACTTTACCGCTGACTGGTGTATTTCATGTAAGCTGCTTGAGCGCGATGTTTATCCTGACCCACGTGTTTCAGCGGCACTAGAGGGTTACACGTTAATTGCCGCAGACGTGACGCAGACCGACCCACAAAGTCGTGAGCTGCTGGATCAGTTCAATCTTTTCGGCCCGCCAAGCCTGCTGTTTTTCAGTCAAGGCAAAGAACTTCGTGATGCGCGCATTCAAGGCGAAGTCACCGCCGCCCAACTGCATGAACATCTTAAATCCGTTAGCCAGTGGCTTGCCAATAGTTGAGCCACCACCCTACGAGTCTTGCCCACTAAGACACTTAAGCAGCGTTCTGACGCGAATATCGTCAAACAGTTGTTTAAATCTACATTCAGCGACAGTTTAAGCACTGGCTAAGGCTGTCGCTGGACATCCTGGCACTTTTTCGGCAAACTCCGCTCCCATATTAGCTAAAAACTTCCTTTTTTAGGGGTGAGAACGGGGTAACGTTCGCTAACATGCAGCGTTCTCTTCATTTTTAAATTTGGTTTACTGCGCCTATAGATGAGCCGCGCAGCGCCGCACAGCGGCTCGCCTATAGGCCACGGTTACTGTGTGATTATTTCTCATAATCTTCTTTTATGACATTGATGGGGCTATGCCATGGATATCCGCAAAGTTAAGAAACTGATCGAACTGCTCGAAGAATCCAATATTAGCGAGATTGAAATTCAGGAAGGCGAAGAGTCAGTTCGCATCAGCCGTCATCCTAACGGCGCTTCTTGGCAGCCGCAGCCGATGCCGCAATATGCGCAGCATCCTGGCTACCAACCAGCCCCCGCTCCTGCCTCGGCACCTACCGCTGAAGCCGAGCCCCAGGGCGCCAGCTACCGTGGTGAAGCAGTCAATTCGCCGATGGTAGGTACCTTCTATCGCAGCCCAGCGCCGGGCGCCAAGTCGTTTGTAGAAGTCGGTGATAGCGTCAAGCAAGGCGATACCATTTGTATTATTGAAGCCATGAAAATGATGAACCAGATTGAAGCTGACCGCGACGGCGTGGTGGAAGCCATCCTGGTAGAAGATGGTGAGCCGGTCGAATTCGATCAACCCATGATCGTCATCGCTTAATCCTTCATTTTCAACACGGGTGGACTCTCCCATGCTGGACAAGGTACTTATCGCCAACCGCGGCGAGATTGCCCTCCGTATCCTACGGGCCTGTAAAGAACTGGGCATTAAAACCGTAGCGGTACACTCCAAAGCTGATCGTGAACTCATGCATGTTCGCCTGGCGGATGAAGCCGTGTGTATTGGACCGGCATCATCAGCGCAGTCTTACTTAAATATTCCGGCCCTGATCAGTGCGGCCGAAGTCACTGATTCGACCGCTATTCACCCCGGTTACGGCTTTTTGTCTGAAAACGCCAACTTTGCCGAACAGGTTGAGCGCTCGGGATTTACCTTTATTGGCCCCCGCGCAGAGACGATTCGCCTGATGGGCGATAAAGTCAGTGCTATCCAGTCGATGAAGGAAGCGGGCGTTCCCACGGTGCCAGGCTCAGACGGCCCCTTAGGTGACGATGATGCGACCAATTTAGCCACCGCGCGTCGCATCGGCTACCCGGTCATCATCAAGGCAGCCTCCGGTGGCGGTGGTCGCGGTATGCGTGTGGTACACACCGAAGGCCACCTGCTTTCGGCAATCACCGTTACTCGCACTGAAGCCCACGCCGCCTTTGGTGACGGCACGGTTTACATGGAGAAATTCCTCGAAAAACCGCGCCACGTCGAAGTTCAGGTGCTAGCCGATGGCCAGGGTAACGCGATTCATCTTTATGACCGCGACTGCTCACTGCAGCGTCGTCACCAGAAAGTGCTTGAAGAAGCGCCTGCGCCAGGCCTGGACCCGGAAGCCCGCGCCCAAGTGCTTGAAGCATGCCGCCAGGCGTGTATTAAGATCAATTACCGTGGCGCAGGCACCTTTGAATTCTTATACGAAGACGGCGAGTATTTCTTCATTGAAATGAATACCCGCGTTCAGGTAGAGCACCCTGTCACCGAGATGGTCACCGGCGTCGATATCGTTAAAGAGCAGCTACGCATTGCCTCGGGTCTACCACTGTCGATTCGCCAGGAAGATGTAAAGCTCAACGGCCACTCCTTCGAGTGCCGAATTAACGCTGAAGATTCACGCACCTTTATGCCCTCCCCTGGCAAGGTAACGCTGTTTCACGCACCGGGTGGCCTGGGTGTCCGTATGGACTCCCACCTCTACACCGGCTACACCGTGCCGCCGCACTATGACTCACTGATCGGCAAACTGATCACCTGGGGCGCCGACCGTGAAATAGCGCTGACGCGCATGCGCAATGCCCTTGACGAGCTGCTGGTGGAAGGTATTAAAACCAATATCGACCTGCAAAAGGATTTAGTTCGCGACAGCTATTTCCGTCAAGGCGGTGTCAACATTCACTACCTGGAAAAGAAACTCAGCAGTTAACGTCTTCCAGCGCTATGCTTGATGCCCAACGGGGTGGCCATGTCCACCCCGTTTTTGTCTTTACTGTATTTGCCTTTAATTCGCCCCGCGGAGACTCTCCATGCCCTGGCTTCAACTCAAAGCCCACGTTGCTCCCGAACAGGCAGAGTTCCTCGAAGGACTGCTGCTTGACGAAGGAGCGACGGCCATTGGCCTTCAGGACGCCCACGATGATCCGGTATTTGAGCCAGAGCGTGGCACTACACCGCTATGGAAAGATACCATCCTCACCGGCCTGTACGATGATCTGGAGGGCGTCGAAAGCATGTTGGAGCGTATTGAGGCGGCATGGTCCGAACAGATGCCTGAAGAGCCCTGCCCCACCATCGAATATGAGCTACTGGCTGACCGGGACTGGGAGCGGGAATGGATGGATGACTTCACACCGCTGCAGATGGGTCAGCGGCTGTGGATCGTACCAAGCTGGCACGAACCGCCCCATGCCGACGCCGTTAACTTGATTCTCGACCCCGGCCTGGCCTTTGGAACGGGCACGCACCCGACCACAGCGCTGTGTTTGGAGTGGCTGGATGAACTGGCCGTTGCTGGGCACTTAGCCCAGCAGACCGTACTGGATGTGGGCTGCGGCTCCGGCATTCTCGCTATCGCCGCGCTCAAGCTCGGCGCTAGCCATGCTGACGCCACCGATATAGACCCGCAGGCACTCCAAGCCAGCCGTGACAACGCCGAGCGTAACGGTATTGCCGAGCCGGATTTAACTCTTTATTACCCAGAGCAGTTAAGCGATGGCGGCGGCTATCCTGTTGTGACCGCCAATATTTTAGCGGGCCCGCTGGTTGAGCTTGCGCCAATGATTGCCGGGCATGTGGCCCCTGGCGGCCGCATTGCGCTATCCGGCATCTTGGCGAACCAGGCAAATGAGGTTTATGAAGCCTATGCCGCACAGGGAATCGCCATGGAGGAGCCAGTGATTCGCGAAGGCTGGGTGCGACTTAACGGCCAGCGTCCGCGTTAAAGCGGCAAACGGCCTTCACCCCATCACCGAGTAGGCGTATCATACGCCCCCTTGAAACGCCTACTCGCCGCTAGCCCAGCACACATAAAGCCTAACGCCATGACTGTAGCCAATGCACCAGCCACCAATGAGCCCGTCACCATTGGGACGTATGCATTACCCAACCGGGTAATTCTCGCGCCCATGGCCGGCGTCACCGACCGACCTTTTCGCCAGCTGTGTCGGCGGCTGGGTGCTGGCTGGGTGGTGGGGGAAATGGTGACGTCAGACCCCAGCTTATGGCACACGCGCAAATCGCAGCTACGGATGGACCATCGCGGAGAGCCCGACCCGCGCGTGGTACAAATCGCCGGCGGCGACGCTGAAATGCTGGCGCAGGCAGCGCGCTTGAATGCCGAACTGGGGGCGCAGATCATCGACATCAACATGGGCTGCCCCGCGAAAAAAGTCTGCAACAAAGCCGCTGGTTCGGCGCTCCTTCGCGATGAAGCCTTGGTTGCCGAGATTCTTGACGCAGTAGTCTCGGCGGTCGATATTCCAGTAACGCTGAAAATTCGCACCGGCTGGTGTGCCGAATCAAACAATGCCCTGCGAATTGCCCGCTTAGCTGAGTCAGCAGGCATTCAAGCACTCGCCGTACATGGCCGTCACCGCCAGCAGCGCTATACTGGACAGGCAGAGTACGACACGATTGCTGAGATAAAATCTCACCTCTCGATACCGGTGATAGCCAATGGCGACATAACAAGTCCGGAAAAAGCCGCCGAGGTACTCGCTTATACCGGCGCTGATGCCGTCATGGTAGGCCGTGGTGCTCAGGGCAACCCGTGGATATTTCAACAGATTAACCACTATCTTCAGCATGGGGAACGGTTGGCGCTACCCACCCTTGTGGAGCGCCGCCACGTGCTACACGGGCATGTCGAGGCGTTGCATGAGTTTTATGGCACGACTATGGGTGTGCGTATTGCGCGCAAACATGTCGGCTGGTACCTCAGCGACGACCCACGCTTTACGCAGCCTCAGCAGCGCGCGCTTAAGCAGCAGTTCAATGCGTTAGCGTCACCTGAAACGCAATTTGATTGGATCAACGACGTGATGGCCCCCGGTGCTGCCATACGTTTGCTAGCCAAAGGAAGCCATGCTGCATGACCGAACGCGATCTTCTCTCTAGCGACACCCGTGCCAGCGAAGGCTACTCCCATTTAACGGGCACGCTTGCGGATCCCGCTGCTAGCTCACCACCACAGCCGCTTAGAGAGGCTGTTGAAACGGCAATGCGCCGCTACTTTGAGCATTTAGATGGCAGCCAAGCCAGCGACCTTTATGCCATGGTGATGGCCGAAGTAGAGGCACCATTACTCGCCTGCGTTTTGGAGCACACAGACGGCAACCAGACCCGTGCGGCGGATGTGCTCGGCTTGAACCGCGGCACCCTGCGTAAAAAACTCAAGCAATACGGACTTATCGAAGGTGACGCCCCCTAACCCTGGGGCGTTGTTATTTTCTATTCTCGACACTGCATACGAGCATTCTTATGGCTGATAATCCTCTCATGGCTGATAGTTCTTCCTTGACTGACAGTAGCGCCACCCCCGTCCGCCGCGCTCTTTTGAGTGTTTCTGATAAAACCGGCATTGTAGAATTTGCCCGTGGCCTGACTCAACATGGTGTTGAACTGCTCTCCACGGGTGGCACCTTCCGCCTACTGCAGGAAAATGCTATTGCAGTGAAAGAAGTGTCTGAACACACCGGCTTCCCCGAAATTATGGATGGCCGGGTTAAAACGCTGCATCCAAAAATTCACGGCGGCATCTTGGCGCGCCGTGGTCAGGATGATGCGGTCATGGCCGAGAACGACATCACCCCGATCGACATGGTGGTCGTCAACCTCTACCCATTTGCCGCCACAATTGCCAAGCCTGATTGCACGCTGGAAGATGCGATTGAAAATATCGATATCGGCGGCCCAACCATGGTACGCGCCTGCGCCAAAAACCACGCCTACACCACTATCGTGGTCAATAGCAGTGACTACGCGCGGGTACTAGGCGAATTGGCCGCTCAAGATGGCCAGGTGAGTCGCGCCACGCGCTTTGACTTAGCGGTAAAAGCGTTTGAACACACCGCTGGCTACGACGGCGCGATTGCTGACTACCTGGGTCGCCAAGTGAATGCTAGCGATAAGACCTTTCCTCGCACCTTTAACCTGCAGCTCAATAAAAAGCAGGACATGCGCTACGGCGAAAACCCGCATCAGCAGGCGGCTTTTTACGTTGACTCCCAGGCGAGCGAGCCTAGTGTCGCTACCGCCACAATGCTCCAAGGCAAACCCCTTTCGTATAACAATGTCGCCGATACTGATGCCGCCTTTGAATGCGTAAAAGCTTTTACAGAAACGGCTTGCGTGATTGTTAAGCACGCCAACCCCTGCGGCGTCGCTATTGGCGCAACCGCCTTAGCCGCTTACGACAAAGCCTTTGCCACCGATCCGACCAGTGCGTTTGGCGGCATTATCGCTTTCAATACACCGCTGGACGCCGAAACGGCCCAGGCAATTATTGATCGCCAGTTTGTCGAGGTGATTATTGCCCCCGGGGTCAGCGATGAAGCCGCTGCCATTGTGGCGAATAAGCAAAACGTACGCTTGCTGGACGTCGGCGCCCACTGGCCCGGCGAGCAGCAGCCTGCGCTGGACTTTAAGCGTGTCAACGGCGGGTTACTGGTGCAGGAACGTGACGACGGAATGGTCACCCGTGACAACCTGACGGTGGTCAGCCAGCGCGCCCCTAGCGAACAGGAGCTGCGTGATCTGGCTTTTGCCTGGCGAGTGGCCAAGTTCGTCAAATCCAACGCCATTGTGTATGCCAAAGAGGGCCAAACGGTGGGCGTTGGCGCGGGCCAAATGAGCCGCGTTTACTCGGCTAAAATTGCCGGGATCAAGGCCGCCGACGAAGGCCTTTCGGTGCCTGGTTCAGTGATGGCGTCTGACGCCTTCTTCCCGTTCCGCGACGGCATTGATGCCGCGGCAGCCGCAGGCATTACCGCCGTCATTCAACCGGGTGGCTCCATGCGCGACCAGGAAGTAATCGACGCTGCCAACGAAGCAGGCATTGCCATGGTGTTTACCGGCATGCGCCACTTCCGTCACTAAGGTCAGCCACGACGTTTAGCCACACTATCGGCATCAAACTGATGCTGTAAAAAACTAGCCCCCATCAGCAGCGCGCTGATGGGGGCTTTTTTACCCCGTCTTACTTAAAAAAGAACACTTAGGGCTCAGCCAAGATCAATACATAGATACTTGGTTTCGAGGTACTCTTCCAAGCCCTGATGGCCGCCTTCACGGCCTAAGCCTGAGGCTTTGACACCCCCAAACGGCGCAGCGGCATTAGAAATGGCGCCGGTATTAATCCCGACCATACCGTACTCAAGCGCCTCAGCCACGCGCCATACGCGGGAGAGATCACGCGAATAGAAGTAAGAAGCCAAGCCATACTGGGTATCGTTGGCCATTTCAATCGCCGTCTCTTCATCGTCAAACGGGAAGACAGCCGCGAGCGGGCCGAAGGTCTCTTCGTGGGCCACCTTCATCTTGTCGGTCGCAAAACTGATCAGCGTCGGCGTAAAGAAGTTGCCACCCAACGGGTGCGGATGCCCGCCCAACAACAGCTCTGCACCATTATCGATGGCGTCCTGCACATGCTCACTGACTTTTTTAACCGCATTGCCATCGATGAGCGGACCGATATTAATATTCGGCTTAGTGCCATCGCCGACATGCAGCTCGCTGTTCATGGCAACCGCTAGCTTTTCGCAAAAGGCATTAATCACGCTGGACTGAACCAGGAAGCGATTAGTGCAAACACAGGTTTGCCCGGCGTTACGGAATTTAGCGGCCATGGCGCCTTCTACGGCGGCGTCTAAATCAGCATCTTCAAACACGATAAACGGCGCATTGCCGCCCAACTCAAGCGAGATCTTCTGCACGTGCTCCGCCGCTTGCGCCATTAGCTTGCGCCCTACTTCGGTGGAGCCAGTGAAGGTAATCTTGCGCACTTTGGGCGACTGGGTCATGGCTTGGGCAATATCGCTGGCACTGCCCGGCACTACGTTGAACACGCCGCGGGGAATACCGGCACGTTCTGCCAATAACGCGAGCGCAGTGGCTGAAAACGGCGTCTGGCTGGCAGGTTTAACCACGATCGTGCAACCTGCTGCTAGTGCCGCACCAGCCTTACGGGTAATCATCGCCGCTGGGAAATTCCAGGGCGTAATGGCCCCCACAACACCGACGGGCTGCTTAGTCACCACAATGCGCTGGTTAGCTTTAGCGGCAGGAATGGTTTCGCCATAAACGCGCCGCGCTTCTTCGGCAAACCAGCGCAGAAAACTGGCCGCATAGGCAATTTCGCCCGCCGCTTCCTTGAGCGGCTTACCCTGCTCGTAGGTCATCAGCATGGCGAGATCCTGCTGGTGCTCCATCATCAGATCGTGCCATTTCATCAGCAAATCCGCTCGCTCCTGAGCGGTAAGGGCACGCCACGCCGGTAGTGCAGCATCCGCCGCGTCTATCGCCCGCTCAGTCTCAACTTTTCCCAAGCGGGGAATATCGCCAATCGCTTCGCCGGTTGCCGGGTTTAATACGGTGATCTGTTCGCCGCTATCCGCCGCGACCCAACTACCGTCTATATAGGCAAAGGGGCAATACAGCTGTGTTTCTTTTAGCGCTTCCATGACAGACTCCTGACCAAAATGATGGCCTTATAGGCTCATTAACCTCTTCATGCTAAGACGAAACACCCCTTTAGACCAAGTTTACCGCGTGCTTTACTCGCTAATTACCGACAGTTGACTCAGTTAATCAGCATTAAAAACTCTTGCCGAGTCGCCTGATTGCTACGAAAACTACCCAGCATTACCGATGATGTCATACTGGAATTTTGCTTCTCTACGCCACGCATCATCATGCAGAGGTGACGCGCCTCAATGACCACAGCAACGCCCGTTGCCTGAGTCACTTCCTGAACAGCATCTGCAATCTCACGGGTTAAATTCTCTTGGATCTGCATACGGCGCGCAAACATATCGACAATACGGGCAAACTTAGACAATCCTAATACTTTACCGTTTGGCAGATAGGCAATGTGGCATTTACCGATAAAAGGCAGCAGGTGGTGTTCACACATTGAATAGAGCTCAATGTCTTTCACCAATACCATTTCATCCGTTTGCGATTCAAACACCGCACCATTAACGATCTCATCCAAAGACTGAGAGTAGCCAGCATTCAAAAACTGCATAGCCTTGGCTGCACGTTTCGGCGTATCTCGTAGCCCTTCACGGTTTGGATCTTCGCCTAGTGCTGAAATTATCTGGCGATAGTGCTCGGCGATATCATCGGACATATTAAGCCTCTTCAAAAACTGTATCAAAACCGTGCGCAATCGCGTCCAAACGGTCACCTAGGTCTCTAACCCTTTGCGCATGAAAAAAGTAAAACTACCACTAGAGGGGCGTTAACCACCGCCTTTCTCTACCCAAGTTGTACAAAAAGTATACTTTTCATAAAAAACGCACAACAAATATTAATTAATTCCATTATTTTACCGCATCTCGCCTGCTGTTGGCTTCTCTAACTGCGGCAGAGCGCCGCGGTGCTCACTTTGCAACCTAGGGGCCTGTGCTATGATAAATCATTATTATTGATTGCCTTTACTTCTTCAGGCACCACCATTGAGAGTTCGCCATGTCATTTAAGCCAACGCCCTTTTGGTTAACCGCCATTGCGGTCCCCTTTTATTTCGCCACACCGCTACCTTCTTTCGCCGCAGAAGCGACACTTTCACTGCCCAACGAAGCGACTGTTGGCGTTGAGGTTGTTGAAGAGCTTACCTTTGAGTCAAACCAAGCACGTCTTAACGACATATTGCTACACCCCACTCAAGCTGAGAGAGCTTCGCACTCGCTGCCGGAATATTGCGTCATCGTGGGCAATGCCCAATTAGTCGATGAGCGCATTCGTGTTACCACGAAAGATGCCACCTGCATTGAAACACACGATGCAGACAGTGATATTTTTACGGGTGAATTCAGCGCCAGCGCGTATGCCGAAGATGGCCAATACGGCATCGCGTGCGAAGGCACTCCATGCACGCTTTCTCCTGGAAAAACGTTCGTTCTCACGCTGAATGAGTCCCTAGAGATTAAAGAGCAGGACAACCCCTCTGAAGAATTGAACGAGCAACGCCGCCAAGTTGACGGAGAAGGCGTCGCTAACCCCGTGCCCCGCGAAGAGGCCGTACCAGATTAAATCGCCCCTATTTACGCCAGCCAGCGGGGATTGTCTAACTGCAGGCACTGCTGCTCTAATTGGCGGATATGCTGATCCCAATAGCCACTATCCGCCAGCCAGGGAAAAGCACGGGGAAAAGCGGGATCATCCCAGCGAGAGACCAGCCACGCTGAGTGCCTAATTAAACGATAACTTCTCAGTGGTTCTATCAACGCCATCTGATCAGTAGGAAATGAGCAGGTTTCCTCATACCCTTCGGTAATTTCACTTAGATATGATCGCCACCCCTGGGGGTCATCCGTGGGCAGTAGCATCCAGATATCCTGCATAGCAGGCGCCATGATACAGTCGTCAAAATCGACCAACGTAAAGTCCTCATCACGCCCCAGCACATTGCCCAAATGGCAATCACCATGGCAGCGAATCATGCTACTGGCGGGCACAGTATGTTTTACAAGCTGCTGATGCACCTTTTCAATTACATTATCGTAGGCCCGGCGCTGATGACGGTTCAGCCAATTACTGGCCAGCACTCGCTGCTGAGCATCTAAAATACCACTCGCCATTTCTAGCCAAGGACGGTGCTGAAACGTTTTTTTGGCCGACACTTTATGCAACCGCCCTAACACCTGCCCCATGGCAAATAAGTGCGATGGATTATCTAACTCTGGCGCCTGGCCTGGGCAGTGGGGAAACAGCGCAAATCGATACGCTTTAAAATAGTGTAACGAGACACCCGCCCTATCACGCCAAGGCGCAACTACCGGCACCTGCTGACTAGCGAGCTCCTGTAAAAAATCGTGCTCTTCCTGAATCGCCGCGTCTGACCAACGATCAGGTCGATAAAATTTAACGATCCAGTTTTTGCCGTCGCCATCACGAAACAACAGCACACGGTTTTCATAGCTATTTAGCGCAAAAGGCTCGCCCGCAGGCCAGATATCCAGCGACTCCACTGCAGACATCACTAAATCAGGCGAAAGAGAGCTAAACGGGTGTGACATAGGCCACTCCTGGGTTGGCGAAAGCGCTATTGAGTAAGCGAAAAGACTATTCTATCAATCCTTACCCAGGGGCGTCCGCGCGGTCGCCCAAATATCCACACGTTCTGCTCCCGCATCTAACGCCGCGCGCGCCAGTGCGTGCCCCGTTGAACCCGTCGTAACAACATCATCGATTATTAATAAATGCGCCGGGGGCGGTGATTCAAAGACAAAGGCACCCGCCAGATTGGCAACCCGTTGGCGGCGATTCAACGTGCGCTGGGAGGGAGAATCCTTTACTCGCCTGGCAGACACCAATGGCACACCAAGCTGGCGACTGAGTCTCTCGGCTAACCACTGCGATTGATTAAATCCTCGCGCCCGCGCATGCGCTGGGTGCATAGGTACCGACAACAGTGCGTCTGCTTGGGTAGGCGGCGGCGTTAATACCATTAACTCTGCTAACAACGTACCCGCCCGCGGAGAGGCGTGAAATTTAAAATCATGTACCAGCTCTTTAATAGGCCCCTGATATAAAAGCCCCGCTTGGGTGGTCGAAAATGCCGGTGGGTCAATTAAACAGTGCCCACACAAGCTAGCCCCATGGGAAACAGGGTCACCGCACTGGCGACAGGCATGCAGGTTCCACGGCAGCCCGACCAAACAGGCGGTGCACCACCCCCGCCCCGCCAAGGCGGGTGCCAAACAAAAGGCGCAATAGCCAGGCATGGCCTGCTTTAGCCAATGGCCGCCACGTTGTAGCCATTGTTTTACCTTCATGCCTTCTCCCCGATCGAGGTAGTAATATTAAACTCATGGTTGACTTCTATCACGAAGTTGATAATATACGCCTCGTCTTAGCGGATGTGGTGGAATTGGTAGACACGCTAGATTTAGGTTCTAGTGCCGTAAGGTGTGGGAGTTCGAGTCTCCCCATCCGCACCAATTACTTTATGAATTTCAGCATCTTAGCTTTTACTTGTCCTGCTAAGTTGTCTCCAAACGGTCTACATTTGGCATAGTTGGTCAGTTTTTTAGTCAACTTTAAAAGCACCTGATCAGGTGCTTTTTTTGTGCCTGTAATTTAGCCCAGCTCTTCTCACGTTGTACCGAACAACCAATATTTTCAATCTTAGGCAGCTAGACACGTTACAGCGCAGGCCTCTGGCACAATCTGGACACAGTGACTTATAAGCGTTTGGAGCATGAGCACAATGCAGCCCCACGGTCATGACTGCCGCGCAGCTGTAGCCAGTGTGCAAAAAAATCAAACGGGTCCTGGATTCTTGCATTGACTTAATCTCAAGGCATCTTATGCTGAGAAAGTGCGCTACGCACACCTTTGAATCAACAGTGGAGGCAAATATGCCTTTAGACTTGAAGAGCAAAAAATCATTGGTTTTGTCAGCATTTCCGGACGTGTTTTCGGTTGATTTTGACCGATATAGAGACCGCTGCGTCGTGACCGATAATTCCAATGGCAGGGTGCTGGGGTTTTCAATGACCTACTGCAACACCTGGTTTCGTGTAGTCAATCGTCTTTCATGCATTAGAAGCTTCTTACGCAATGAGCTTAACCATAAAATCAGCTACGCATGGGAGCGGGACAACATCATCTGATAAGATCATAGATATGCGCAGGATGTGCTATCTATCAATTGCCACCTCCCACTTCTATTTCCCCGCCTTTTAATTTAACCCTCCAGCCCTTACCACCCAATTACTTTAGCGGTTCCAAACGACGGATTTTAGCTCGGGCTACTCGCTGAACCGATTAGCGATGAGAAGAGAGCCAAGAATGAAAAACTAATGGCGACGTTGGACAAGCTCAATAGAGAGCACGGCAAGAACACAGTGAGGCTGGGTATGCCAAGGAAGATCAATGCATGGGAATTGCGTTGCGAGCATCGAACCCCGCGCTACACAACGAACTGGAATGAACTGCCGTTAGTAACGTCGTAGAGATGCCTTCCCTGGCCATCCTGAATCCTACTCTACTGCTCTACTGCTCTACCATTCGCCTTCCCTGACGTGAAGCGTTCGTCATGCTTAAAGCGGCGTCCCTGGCGTCACACGCACACTATAATTGCTTCACTCGCCCACGCATGTAGGAGATTGCCGGTAAAGTTTGTAGGAAATAGCTTACGCACGCATCAGTATCATCAGCACAAAAAAAAACCGCTAACGCGGCATTACGAGGTTCTCCTGATCATCATCAGGGGCCACTGAACAGGGTGTCGCGGACGTTACAAGAGGTCGCCCAGGATCTCACAGTCTCATGTAACGTTGTTCAGTGCAGTGGGGGATGGGCCCATACGGATGTCGGATCGTCAGATCTAATACAAGCATGGGTGGCAGGAGGGGAAAAACCTTACCGGAGCCTTGATGCGAATAGCATCAGCTCCGGTAAGGAGTTTTCTACCCTCCCCACCGGATGCCATATTAAAAAGACTATTAACAACACCACTCTTATAGCAAAAACGAATAAATCTGAAGATTGACTATAACTTAATTTTTCTTTTTATCGCTGAAAATCACTTCACCTCTCAAGCTCTACACTTACTCAACATGCGCATGCTAGACACCTAAAACCATGTTTTATTAACCTCCCTGCTCTCTGCGTAACTGACTCACTAGCCAATCGTAATGTGACCGTTCAAAAGCTGTAAACCCTTGTTGCCACGTCAACAAACTTAAATTCGCGAACGCGAGAACGCGCGCCGACGTCGCGGACACTTTGCCGGAAAAGAGTTCGCCACTGAGTCGGGCCTGAGCTTAAAGTCCTAGGTTTTTTGCAGATGCTGTGAGGAATGCCGCCTATTCGAGAGACGCAATAGGCACCTCCCTTACAGAGCCAGCGGGGCCGTATTTTCTGGCGTCCAATAGTGACAAATAACGCCCTTATACATAAAAGCTGAGCGCAGGCTCTCTGGATGGCGCTAGATCGAGCAAAGAGGCATCCTTGAGCGCGTTAATATCCAGCATAATAGTTGAATCTTAACGGTGCTTAGCTGCGCAAACGCGTCCACTCTGGTAAGAATTTTCGATTCTCCTCACCGAATTTCCTTGCGTCCATTATCGTTAAACCCTACTCGTTGATGCAATATGGAAGGGAATCGCTCACAAACTAGGGACTATTGACGTTTAAAAAAAGCCGCCCAAATCAAGGCGGCTTCAATGCAAATAATAGACGCTATTCAGAAGTGATAGCTAAGACCAATGCTGGCGGCGCTCAGGCTATAATCTGATTTATCTAGATAGGAAACATACTCAAGCTGGCCGGAAACTTGGGGCGTGAAGTTAACTTGGACACCAGCACCATAAGAGAAGCCATCGTCGTCATCAGAAATAGAGGTGAAACGATTTGAGAGGGTGGCTTCCGCATAAGAAAAGCCCAACAGGCCGTAAAATGAGAACACTTCGTTAACCGGCAGGTAGCCCGTCACGTATACCCCCATCAACTGGTCAAGCTCAGCATCAACGTTCGTGCCACTGACGGTATCTTCACTTAATCCAGTGCCGAGACGGCCTTCAACAGCAACGTTATCTGTTAAGAAATAGCCACCGCGTAGCGTCAAACCGGTAGGATTTATATCGTCTACGCCCTCAACATCGTATGTGTAATGGCTAGCGAGCGCGCCCACATAGCCAGAGCCTGCACTATTGGCAACAGCAGACGTTGTAGCAAGCGTGAAGGTAGCAGCGGCGATGGCAATAGATAAATGCTTTTTCATTATGAACTCAAGTAGTTTTTTTGATAATCCGGCCATCATTGTAGATTAAGTAATATTAGAAGTATGTAAGTATTCTCTTACAGTGCTATCGGTGACTCAGTTTGATGGTGACAAATCTGTTATTCAGCAATGCGTTTTGCAGAGCTAAAGGAGGGATGGGGAAGCTTTCTTTAGCCTACGATTACCTATGATTACCGAAGTAAAACAATGGGATGGAGTCCTCCGCACTCTTAAGCGGCATTTGTGCGCTAAGTTAAAAAATGAAAACTCCATTTGCTCCCATTTGGTCGAGAAGAGTTTTCCCATGAACATTACTCGCGTCAACAGCCCCTAGTTGGACTGATTACGGGCATCATTTAATTGACAAATGCTTGTGGTCTATTTACACACTAGATAAGGACTCATGTTGCGGCATAGCTTTCAACCACTCCTCAGCCTGTGCCCTCCGCCAAGCCCGCTTCACCGATGGAGTGGAAATTCCAAAATGCTCGGCAGTCTTGGCAATCGATTGTTTATTCTGTGATCGCCATAGTACCACCGCTCGATCATCAATGACCTTCTCACGACCAAACGGCAAGCCATCTTTCTTTGCGCGCGATACCGGCCATTTGCTTCGCCTTTATACTGCACAGCTCCAGCTCGGCAATTGCGGCAAGCATCGTCAACATCGTTTTGCCTATCGGAGCGCCCAACTCAAATCCTTCTCTGATTGAAATTACCGAAACACCTTTTGCATGCAGAGATTCAACGGTGTTTAACACATCAATTGTATCGCGGCCTAATCTGTCGATGGCATAAACAACTAGGATGTCGCCCTCGCGCACATAACTCATTAAGAGCTTCTTTCAAAACTGTCGCGTGAGCCGCTTCAAGCAGATCAGGGAGCAGCCCAGTAAAGTGAACACATAGTGGATGTCAGTGCGCCGCTCATATCGTGTTGCGAGTCGACGCATCTGTTCCAGCCAGGCGAAGGTTCTTTCAACCACCCAGCGATGGCGTCCCAGTCGCTGAGTATCTTCCACACCACGTCTGGCTATACGCGCCTGAATATAGCGCCTATAGCAGGCACGGCGAAAACGAGCGAAGTCGTACGCCTTGTCGGCGTGAAGCTTACGAGGTCGCTGGCAAGGACGGCCAAGACGACCTGCGACGGGGGTTACCGCGTCTAGCAGGACAGATAGGGGAACGCTGTCATGCATATTGGCCCTGGAGAGAACGACCTCCTGCGGTGTTCCCTTTCGATCCGTCAGTAGGTGCCGTTTAGTTCCGGGTCGCCCACGGTCTGTCGGGTTTGGGCCAATGGCTGATCTCCCTTTTTTGCCTTGATGGAGACACTGTCCATGCAAGCACGATCCCAATCCAGTTGTTCAGCTTCTTGCAGGTATTCCAGCAACGACTGATGAAGCTTTTTCCAGACACCGGCTTCATGCCAGTCACGCAGCCGTCGCCAGCAAGTGACACCGGAACCGCATCCCCTTTCTTGAGGTAACATCGCCCAAGGGATGCCAGACTTAAGAACAAACAGGATGCCGGTCAAGGCGGCACGGTTGGAAACACGTGGTCTGCCACCATCAGGCTTGGGTGGTTCAGGTGGCAAGAGCGGCTCGACAATTTCCCAGAGTTCATCAGGTACAATCTTCTTAGCCATATTAGCGAAGCTAGCCACGTAGGCGAGCTATTTCAAGGGTTTTGAAAGGAGCTCTAAGGCTTTTTTTGCGTTGTTATCCCTCGCTTTAAATCATTAATGGCTCAATGCCATTTTTTCCGTGCTTAGTATTTGCCAAATTACATACTTTTAACAGGCTGACTTAGCTCCTCTTTTCCGCTAGGCTCTGTTAAAACGACTAACCGGATACTCGTCTATGCCTCAATGTGAAATGGCTTACTGCGAGTAATTGACACCAATACTATCGCCAATGACTACCTCCAATAGCTATGAGAAGGATCTCTAATAATGGAATGGCTCAACGATAATGCCCAAGCCATCTCGGCAATAGCAAGTATTTGCACCCTCTTCGTCTGGGTTTTCTATGCCCAATTGCTTTATAACGGCTATGTCCGCCAACGTCGCCCTCGAGTGATCATTAACCGTGGCAAAGGGATTGGTGTGGATGCTATTTGCCTAATCAGCAATATGAGCAGTGAAGCAATCTATGTTCAACACCTTGTGGCGGTGCTGCATACTCAAAAAAAGAGTTACTCTCTGGATGTGGTGGAGTACCAGCAACACGGCAGCGAACAACAGGAAGCCAGCTACCGCACCCATCAAGGCCCGTTAGCATCGGGGGATTACCTTAATATTCAGTCGTTTGGCGACATTGTCAATCAGGTTAAGCAATATTGGGAAATTGATGACAGCCTGCTTCACGAGCAGAATATACAACTCGAAATTCGTGTCATTGCCATTTATGGCTCTGAAGATATGCCCACTGGCGCCTCAAGGTCTTTTAATCTTGATCTAGACGCATCGCCCAACCGCCAGCTTATTCCGGCTAGCGTTGATACAGACCGACTCAATAGCCGTGGCCAACGTAAGCGCGTACTTGAATGGGCAAAAGAGATCGAGACTCATAAAGCACGTTAAACCCTTACCTTTGCAAAGCTGATTGAATCGCCCCGGGTTTCGTAGACACCTCTAGGCCTTATACTAAAGGTACCTAGGAGGATCCATGAGCCATCCCCGTTACACTGAAGAATTCAAAATCGAAGCCGTTAAACAGGTGGTAGA
>NZ_JACCDE010000040.1 GCF_013415125.1 Vreelandella glaciei
GGTTACGGACTGCCGGACTTCGCAGAGGAACTCAACTACGGAGTCGATCTATCAACCATCTGAGGGTGGTATCAGATTGATGGGGTGAAGGTGCCCCATCAACCATTAAATCCGTATACCCTTTTAAATTCAGCTTCATTTCAAAAACCACAGCTAATATAAACAAATCATCAACCACTGGAGTAATTATCATGAAAGTTAACCAATTATCTTTGGAGCGCTTGTAGCCAGCATTCTTTCAACACCTGTATTGGCTAACTTCGGCAATACAACCCAGGATCTGCCCCTACTTGAAAGAGGCGTCTCTTCTACACAGATTCTTGCTCAGGGGCAATCCAAACGTTTCAATATTAACATTGAACAAGCGACTACCCTACAAGTGACGAGTGAGCATTTTCCCGGCATAAGGAGCTATGGTAACCGCATTTCAGCAGTTCTTTACAATGAGTCTGGACAACGAGTAGCAGAAGCGTCCAGTCCACAAGGCCACTTCAACCTTGTCCATCAGTTGCAACCTGGGAATTATCAACTCGAAGTTACAGGAAGATCAGGGGGTGGCAGTAACGCAAATGATGATAACCGTTATAAGCTGCACGTTGTCTACTAACCTTTATTGGCAAATATGCTGAGGTTACAGAAGGTCAGCCATGAGCTGGCCTTTTTTATGAAAAATTGATACCCCGGCAGGCAAATTCAGCTTTAATTCAGGAATCTTCGCTAATTTGATATTGCCGCAATCGGCCTAAAAAAAAGACAATTCACAAAGAGGTGTCATCATGTGGAATAACAAGAAGATTCCCTTGGTCAGCATGACGGTTATGGCCTTGGCAATTGGCTCGACGTATGTTTCGGCCCTGGAAACCGAAGTGGGAGAGACCACCGTGGGGCTTTATGGCTACGTCAGGCTGAACATGGCTTACAACTTCGATCGGGATGCCGGATCGGCTAACGAAGGTTACTTTGCTGAAGCCGCAGGATCGGAAGATGAGAGAGATGTAGGGGATCAGTTTCAAGTCACCGCGACACAAAGCCGCATCGGCTTTCAGACCAGTACGCCTGTCGAGGGGAGCACGCTAGACACCGTTATCGAAGGGGACTTCTGGTCCTACAACGATGATAATACGCGCTTCAGACTACGGCATGCTTATGGGTCCTGGAATGGCATCCTTGCCGGACAGACCTGGTCGAATTACAACACCTTCGTCGCCGCCACACCCACACTGGATTTCTTCGGCACGGCGGGAAGCAATGGCTATGGGACGCGCCTGGCCCAGTTGCGCTACAGCATGGGAGGGTTCTCGATAGCTGCGGAGGATCCAAAGGCACAGCTGGCGGAGAACATTGATGGCTCCGTGCCAGACGAGGATTTGCTACCGGATAATGACGATGCCGTATCATCGATACCCGCACTGAGCCTGCGCTATGAAAATAGCATGGGTGAGTTTTCCTACTCCATCGCCGGCATCGCCCGACAGCTGAAGTACGATACCGGCAGCGAGAAGGATACGGAAATGGGCTATGGGGCCTTCGCCGCAGGCGCCTATCATGCTGGGCCGGTGACCTTGAGAGCAATCGTGAACGCCAGCGAGGGGGCGAATAGTTACCTCTATCTGTCTGGCGATTACTTTAACGGTGCCGATGCCTACGTTGATACCAACGGCAAACTGCAAACGCTATCTGGCGACGGCGGAGCCGTTGGGCTTTCTTATCAAATATCGCCGCAGTATTCATTGAACGCGTCTCATGGCTATACCGATGTCGATTTAGGCGACACTACCGTGGGTGGAAATGCAGGTAGAAAGAACAAGAATACATTTCTTAATCTGATGTGGACTCCCAACGAGCGTTTGATGTATGGAATTGAGTACGGCTATTTCGAAACGGAGTTGACCGATGACCGTGAAGAAGATGCGAGCCGTGTGATGGTTGCCGCCCAATATAGTTTCTAGGATAGATGAGTTAGTAGTATAGCAGAGAAGCTGTTTCGATCTTTTAGCTTGGGCGTATGCCCAAGCTTTTTTATTTACACCAGGCACAGCGTATAAAAACATGAACTGGGTCATTTTTTTATACGCCCTATTAAGGGAGGATTCAGGTAAAAGCCTCACAATGGCATTGTAACAAAACAGAAAGGAAGGTTTTCATAAAGCTCAAGCTTGTATTCGATGCTGCAGCTATCGTGATGGTTATGTAAACATCCCAGTTTCAGTTGCACCGCTGACTAGGGTTCTCCGAGCATTGGTGTTTCGCCAGGTATTCCCATGGCGCCAGGTCTTCCAGTGAATCGTGGGGACGTTCATCGTTGTATTCCGTCATCCACGATTCGGTCAGTTGTCGGACTTAGGTAAGGTTCCGGAAGACATACATGTTCAGGATCTCATTCCGGTAAGTCCGATTGAACGCTCAACATACGAGTTCTGAGTCGGGGTGCCAGGTTTGATGAACTCCAGCTTGATATCGTGTTGTTCAGCCCAATCAGCCAGGGCGATCGAGATGAATTCCGGCCGTTATCCATGCGTAGTTTGGCCGGGTAGCCTCGCCAGACGATAATGCGTTCCAGGACCCTTATAACCCTCGGTGCTGGCAGGTTAGGTCAATCTCGATAGCCAATATCTCCCGGTTAAAGTCCTCCACCACGTTGAACTTCCGAAACCGGCGGCCACAGAACAGGCTGTCTCTCATGAAATCCATGGGCCAGCACTGATTAACGGTGGCTGGCACGCTCAATGGCTCCGGGTTCCGTGTCGGAAGTCATTTCTTGCCCCGTCGCCGTTTATTCAGGTTGAGTGCGCAATACAGTCAATGGACCCGCTTGTGATTCCATCCATGACCCCATCGTCGCAGCAACTTGAACAGTTTGCTGAAGCCGTAGGCGGAATAGCGCTCAGTCGCGCTTTGAAGCGCTCCAACCACTGGGTCATCCCGAGATGTGTCCGGACGATAACGGTACACAGAGCCACTGATGCCAGCGATTCGGTAAGCTCTACGGGTGCTGACACCATGTGCTTGCTTGAGGTAATCAACCAGCTCTCGTCGAACGGCTGAATTTACAGCTTTTTTTGATGACATCCTTCAGCAGCTTGTGATCCAGGCTCAGCTCAGCATACATCTGCTTCAGCCGGCGGCTTTCTTCTTCAAGTTCCTTAAGGCGCTTCACATCAGAGGCTTCCATGCCACCGTACTTGGATTTCCAATTGTAGTAGGTCGCATCGGAGATGCCGTACTCCCGGCAGACTTCCTTGACTAGGCGACCGCCCTCGACCTCTTTCAGGATTTTGACGATCTGTGCCTCGCTGTACCGTGACTTCTTCATGCCGTTCTCCGTTTGTCTCATTGTAGGCTGGAGAACTCTAATCACGCATGTACTGATTTTAGGGGATGGTTACAATTACTACTCCTGCTTTTGCAGAACTCGGCCACTCCGAGGGTCAAGATAAACTGCTAAAGGAGGAGATAACTGCGGCGACATCTTAACCAGCGCCTTTCCTCATGAGTACGAATTAAACCTCGACAGCAGCTCTATCGTAAGAATCGAAAGCGATCACTTTCCGACATCAACAGGCACTTCTTTGAGGATGAAAACACAGCTTGTGGATCTCAATCCTGACTTCAATCAATAAGCTCAGCACCTGCGGTATCCAGAGCGCCTGAGTATTCCCCCAGGAACACCTGCGCCGGTGTCCGATAGCCGAGCCGTTTTCGGGGGCGGTCATTCAGTTTGCTGACCACCTTGCGCAGCTCGCCATCGTGACCTGTCGGAAGTAGGTTCCATTGGGAAAGTACTGCCGTATCAGGCCATTCGTGTTCTCGTTGGTCCGACGCTGCCCGGAGCAGTAAGGATCACAGAAATACGTTGCTGCCGTCACGGCCTTGGACACGGCTTCATGGACGGCGAACTCCGAGCCATTATCCAGCGTGATGGTCTGGCCAGCGCCCCGACGAGGCTTCAGCAGGCGGATCATGGCCGCTTTCATCAGCTCCGCCGAGCCCCTGGGCAGCCTTGCCGCCAGCAGGTACTCGCTGCGACGCTCGACCAGCGTGACCAGGCCTGAATGCTTGTGCCCCTGGAGTACGGTGTCGCCCTCCCAATGGCCGATAAAGCGCCGGTTTTCGACCTCAGCGAGGCGGTGCTCGATGCCTATCCGGTTAGGGATCTTGCCAAGCCCTGAGCTCTTGGCCTGAGTGCGATGCTTGCTGCGACGTTTGGGCTGACGCAGATGCTGCCAGAGATCGCCGCCCTGCGCCTTGTCATCCCAGATTAAGTAATAGATCCACTGATGGCTGACACCGACGCCTGCCAGGGGCGCGATGAAGCCGCTGATCTGCTTTGGGCTCCACTCCTCATACAGCCTGCCGACAACGGCAGTGATCATGCTCGGCAGGTGCTTCGTCCACTTCCAGGCGGTACGACGCCGCTGATCACTGAGCACCTGAGCCTGCTCGGGATCGTAGCCACAAGAGGTGGCGTTACGGCGCAGCTCAAGGCTGACGGTGCTGTTATGGATGCCAAGCTCTCCGGCGATCTGCCGCTGGCTCAGGTCATGGCGGGCGTAGATCTGTTATCGTTGGATCTGGGTCAGCTATCGGTATCCCATGCTCTTCTTCACTTTGGTCGGTGAGCCGAGAAGGGTACCGGCGCTGGTCCTCCTACCTCTACCGTGCTGTCCAAAGTGCTGCGTTTATTCTATGAACCCAGGATGTTCTAACAACTCTGGTAATGGGTAACTTTTAACGTCACCAATTGGTGGCGTTTTTTTATTGTTTTTATTTTTAAATTCAGCTTCATTTCAAAAACCACAGCTAATATAAACAAGTCATCAACCACTGGAGTAATTATCATGAAAATTAAAGCAATTATTTTTGGCGCAACGGTAGCGACTATACTATCTACACCTGTCTTGGCTAGCCAAGGCAACACCTCTCAAGGCGTTCCGACGCTTGAAAGAGGCGTATCTTCTACACAGATTCTTGCTCAGGGGCAATCCAAACGTTTCAATATCAATATTGAACAAGCGACTACCCTACAAGTGACGAGTGAGCATTTTCCCGGCATAAGGAGCTATGGTAACCGCATTTCAGCAGTTCTTTACAATGAGTCTGGACAACGAGTAGCAGAAGCGTCCAGTCCACAAGGCCACTTCAACCTTGTCCATCAGTTGCAACCTGGGAATTATCAACTCGAAGTTACAGGAAGATCAGGGGGTGGCAGTAACGCAAATGATGATAACCGTTATGAGTTACATGTTGACTATTAATATATAGTCACTAATTTAAGATACAGGGCCAGCCTTTATGCTGGCCCTTTTATTTAACATATATTTTTATCATTGAAGAAACCTATTCGTAACCGTAGCTAGAATTTTAAAATAAATGAGCAGGCTATACTTGCCTTTGTGTAGCACAAAGGTTCTATATTTTTAGCAAATACCATATTCTTAGCGAAGGAAAAACAATACCAACGTCAACATCCACTGCCTCTGCACAGGTTTACCGGATGAAAACCGTCGAGCATATGTGCCCGTTCGGTTTGAAAACGGTTGATCTACTCAAGCGTAAAGGCTTCACAGTTGACGATAACTTGTTGGCCTCACGGGAAGAAATTGACGCGTTTAAAGAACAGGAAAATGCGACACAACGCCTCAAGTATATCTTGGCGATGAACGTATCGGCGGCTATGAAGAACTCCGCGAGCACCTGGGGATGAGCGTTCCTTACGCTAAGTCCATTACCTATCGTCCGGTGCTGGCGATTTTCGCCACCGCGCTATTGATCGGCTTTGCCTTTAGCTGGGCTGCCCAAGGCTCCCTGTTCACCACTCGTATGCCAGAGTACGCCGTTGCCACTGCGATGGTGCTCTTGGGTCTGCAAAAGCTTCAAGACGTAGAAAGCTTCAGCACCATGTTTCTCAACTACGATCTGCTTGCCCAGCGCCATGTCCCCTATAGCTATGTTTACCCTTACGCTGAAACGCTGGCGGGGCTACTGATGTTAGCGGGTACCCTTATCTGGCTGGCCGCGCCACTGGCGCTTTTCGTCGGTACCGTGGGACTGTGGATGCCGCTTCGAATGCTGCTCGGATGAGTAAGCCTATTTTCGCCAAACACTTGATCGGGATCATGTCTTCATTCTGCGTTGTTCAGGTTGCGTTCAGAATCGTCACCCATGCTGTAGGTAAGGTAACTTCATTCATTTCTATCCGAAACAGCGAGGGTAGTCGCTGTCGATATTGAAGAGGTAGCTTTTTTTATGGCGAAACAGGACAGAACGCCACAGTATAAAGAAGGCAGTCTTTCGCTGGTCGGTGCCGTTGCATTAGGCACAGGCGTGATGATTGGGGCTGGTATCTTTGCGTTAACCGGCCAGATGGCCGAAATGACCGGTTATCTTTTTCCTCTCGCTTTTTTGGCCGCTGCGGTGATCGTTTCTTTCAGCGCTTATTCTTACGTAAAGATGTCCAATGCCTACCCATCGGCGGGCGGCATCGGCATGTACCTTCAGAAAGCATACGGCCCAACACTCCCCACCGCTTTTCATGCGCTTTTGATGTATTTTTTTATGGTGATCGCGCAGAGCTTTCTGGCGAGAACCTTTGGCTCGTACACCTTGGAATTAGGGGATCGCTCCTTTTATGCCCCTCTATTAGGTGTTGGTTTACTACTAGCGGCCTTCTTGGTCAATTTATCCGCCAACAAGCTAATTGAGACGGTTGCCTCGGTACTCGGGTTCGTCAAAATAGGCGGTATTGTTGTGTTTGGTGTTGTCGGTGTGTTTGTTGCCGATTCTCTCGAAATGGGGGCAAGCAGCGAAGCACCTTCGCCTACAATCGCAGGTTTTTTTAGGCGCAACGGCACTGGGCATTTTAGCCTTTAAAGACTTCACGACTATTACTAACATCGGTTCGGAGCTTAAGAACCCCAAACGGAATGTCGGTAGAGCGATTATGATCTCAATTGCCTTATGCATGGTGATCTATGCGCTTGTCGGCTTTGCCGCTCCAGCAACCTTTCCTTATCAGAAATTATTGAAACACAAGATTATTCGCTGGCCGCTGCGGCTCGGCCCGCGCTTGGTGAAGCGGCGGTTGCCTTTACTGTGATACTCGCCATGCTGGCTACCGCCGGTGGGATTATCGCCAGCGTCTTTGCCGTTTCGCGCATGCTTGCGATGCTGACGGAAATGAAACTGGTACCGCACCGTCATTTTCACATGCCCGGCAGCCTGCAAAAGCACACGTTGGTATACACCATTGTATTCGGTTTGGTGCTCACGGCCTTCTTTGACCTGAGCCGTATCGCAGCACTCGGCATTATTCTTTATTTGATCATGGATATCGCTATTCACTGGGGTGTGCTGCGGCATCTTAAAGAGAGCGTGAGCGCCAACCCTATCATACTGGTCATTGCCATACTGCTGGACGCCATTGTGTTGCTGGGCTTTATTTGGGTAAAAGCCACCTCAGACCCTTTTGTTCTTATGATTGCAGGCGTAGTAATGGCGATCATTTTGCTAGGTGAGTGGATGTTCCTCGCCAAACGCGGCACATCAGACGATAGCGAGCATTCTCACCACGCTCATTAACATTAATAGCGCTATAGGAGCTATCCCATGGAAGTCAGAACGTTTGGTGATTTGATTGATTGGACGCGTCAGCTACATGAACATCTCGCTAGTTGCCTAGCCCACTGCGCCACCGAGCATGAAGAAGAGCGTGCTCAAATGCTGCTCAATTATTTAGCTGCTCACGAAGCAGAAATGCAGCGTGTTGTTGCACGCTTTGAGCAACAAGCCGACACAAAGGCATTAAAAACATATGTATATGACTATCTAGAGCATAAACCTATCCGTACGCATCGGACCTGCGATGCTCCTTACGCCGAGTTGAGTTTTGACGATATTTGTCACGAGATTTTCGACTTCCATGAGCAAGCAATCAGTCTTTATCGCAGCTTGGCTGGCAAAGCGGAAATCCCTGAGACCAAAGAGTTGGTGGATGCACTTTTGGATTTAGAAGAACACGAAGCCATGCGCCTTGTTCGCCAAACAGGACGAATGAAAGATGTCTGAAGACTATTTCGAAACAAATGAGAAATACCCTGTTTGCAGCATTGCAGACTTTCGAGAAACTGAACATCAGTTACCTTGAGGTGTATTTCTCTTTTGCTTGCCTTTTGAACTATCACTGCTTTCATTCCCACGTCGGGTTCCTCTGAATAAGGGATACTCATTTTTCTTTGAAGGTATCCCTCTGAGCTTTGTGCTCCACACCATCAATAACAACCGTTTCTGGATAGACTAGCTTATCAAAATCGAAATCCATGCAACCTCCTTACTGAGCATGCATGACAGATATTAGGCCGCCGGCTAGGTTTCCTGCCGCAGGGAGTAATGCTAGGCCGAGAACTGTTCATATTTTTTGCAGCATCTGCTTCTCCAGGTCTTTACCTGATCGTCGCTGGTCTTTTTGCGCTAAAAACACGCCGAACAGCTTTTACTCGCTGGCCAAGTCCCGAACGGGCGCACTATCAAGAAGCACTGAAGAGGCATTGCCTATTCTGTTTCGCACCTATACCAGCCTAGATACCCGGCGTTCAAACCCTGTTGAAGAGAAAAGTGTAGCTCTGCTGTAATGAGCTCTCCTGGCTCCGCTGATTCTGGTTCTTCTTCATCCGAAAACACCCTCATCGT
The DNA here is from genome assembly GCF_013415125.1 of Vreelandella glaciei. Classification (GTDB taxonomy): domain Bacteria; phylum Pseudomonadota; class Gammaproteobacteria; order Pseudomonadales; family Halomonadaceae; genus Vreelandella; species Vreelandella glaciei. The sequence continues at coordinate 8,686 of NZ_JACCDE010000040.1, forward strand.
CAACCCTTCTGCGGTGAGCATGAGGCCTTGCTTCAAGTTTTCATAATCAGGATTGTGGTCTGCTGATAACTCCACTAGACGACCATGAATCTTGGTAACTGCGCGGGCACCCTGGCCTTGATCCGTGTTGTCGATAGCGAGAATCGGCGGGCTTTCTGCGGTATACCGATAGGCGCAATACGCAGCGTCTCCCAGCACCTTTTCGATTTCGGCTTCTTGCATCGTTTGGGGATCGATCGCCGGTATATCAGGCGAGTTGACGGCCTCCTGCGCTCCAACCACTTCGGGAGACGGCCCTTGCATCATCGGATTTTCCACTCCTTCGCCAGGGGCAGGATCGCCACAACCGGCGAGAAAAGCGGTGCCCAGCGTTACTGTCGAAAGGATAAGGATCTGACGAGGGCGGTTCTGTGAAGGAATAAACATCAGTCGGCCCTCTCCAAATCGCGTATGAGATATTTCATTTCCGCAATTTCGCGACGCTGTGCCTCAATAATTTCATCGGCGAGCTTACGCACACGCGGATCGGAAATTTGTGCTCGCTCGCTGGTTAAGATCGCGATCGAATGGTGAGGAATCATTGCCTTCATATACTCGTCATCGCCCACGGTAGCCTGGCTGCGGACGAGCCATAATGCGGCGGTGAAAAGCAGAGCGCTGCCCACAAAAATGGCGATATTGATCAGTTTCTTCTGATACATATTGAGCATAAAGCTCAGCATTATCACCGCCATCACAGCGCCCATCACAAGTGCCATCCATGCTCTGGTTTCGCTCCAGAAGACATGCTCATAGGCGTACGTATTGAGATACATCACCCCGTACATAATGACCGTAGAGGTAGCGATCATCGCGCCGAAACGCCAATAAGACATGTTCATAGCGTTTCCCTTTAGTGTCCATGATCTGTTGAACTGCCCGTTTCAAAGCTTGCGTACTCATCTTCCGTCATGCCGGGTAGGCGCATGACAAACGCAGTGATGTTCCAGATTTCATCATCACTGTGAGTAGGTCCGAACGCAGGCATACCACTCATTCGTATCCCATGTTTAGCCAACCAGAATACTTCGCGGGGCTCCCATTCGGAGATGGTATCGGTCAGATGTGGCGGCTCTGGCAGCATGCCTCTAGCCCACTCACTCTGTCGAACTCCCGGGCCGCCGTGGCAATGTTGACACATCGACTTGTAGTCGGTCGCTCCGGCAGTCACCATCTCATCATTCATTGAAGGAGTCGTGATGGCTTCTGCCCTGTCTGCTACAGAATTTTTCATCGTTGTCATCAGCGTCCAGCGTACAAGGGGCTGATGGCCTTGAGTCGCCGCGATGTTGTAGGTGCCGGAATAAGCCACCCAAACGACGACAAGGAGTAAAATCAGAACGAGTATTGCAAGCCCGAAGGCTGCTCCCAGCGCTAAATGCTTAGTTTTCGGCTGCATTGCGGCACCTCGCTTGTTCCTAGAAAGGAAGCGTTGATTCACCTCTCATCACGTGATTTGTTCAGAGTAGTAAGGTTTTACTGGCATGCCAAATTTAAACAATAAGATGGTCTGTTTTGCTGAACTTGTCTGAGCGAGCGTCTACCCAGGCTGCCGATCAGTGCCAGGCCGCTCCGTAAGACTATGGTTGGAACGCCACGCCTTATGTCAGATCGGCTCAATGAGTATGGGTGCGAATCCGCCCCCCGGTGTACGAAAATTCGTGGTTTGGCCTTGGTACAGGCGTGCCGCAGCCAGAATCAGATTGCCACGATAGGTATATAGCCGTACGTCTACCTTGAGCATTTCCCGCTCGCCATCGACCAGAACCAGTCGCTCCGAGGGAGGCACGTACGCCTGAGCGATATAGTCACTTTCGAGTATCTGGGAAAATGTGCGTTTGGTAAGTTTGCTGCCTCGATAAGCGCCCTTGCTGCCATAACCTGCCACTGGTTTAAAAAACCACAGCCGTCGCTGTTGCCAAAGCTCATCTGCGTTACTGGCGGCAACCCTAACGGTGCGCGGAACGCCGCAGCGAAGCAGCTCGGCGTTCTCTGGGCTCAACCCCCAATCCTGAAGAATGGAAGGATCAGACCATTCGGCTAAATTGCGCTTGTCTGCAAAGAGTGCGTGTGCGAATGGGTTTGGGGTTATGACAGCGCCTCCGTCCAGCCAAGCCGAGCGCAGTGCGGCATGCTCTGGCACCTCCAGAGCGAAGTCCACTAAGCGGTTGTAAACCATGTCGATTCGCTCGCCGCCGCTGTATAACGCACCCAACTCATATCTGAGATCAGAGGGAGAGACTATGTGGGCATCGATACCATTATCCCGAAACAGCTGCTGTGCCAGTCGGAACTCAGGATAGAGGTACTGCTCGATAGGCTGGTCATCGACGATCGCTATGCTTTTCGGTCGTCCACTGCCCCGCTGGGCGCGCCATTCACTCTCGAACTGGGCGATGACCGCAGTATCAAAGTTTTCGGCCCAGGCCACCCGAGTAGCCCCGCTGCAGCATTGCAGTTGGGCACGTGCAAGCTCAGCATTGAGGAACGCGCCCCCCGCATTGGTGTTGACTTCGATGAGAAGCGGACCCTCCCCACCGAGGTGAAAATCATAGCCCATGAAGGCGCCTACGGGGCCAGGATTGGCTCGGGCGCTCTGAGGAGCTCTGGAAAACACACGGTGATGAAAGTCGGGGAGCTTGGCCGCAGCTTCCAGAGCTCCGACAATGGCCAGCATTCGATCCAGATCTTGGCTGGGAACAAAAACCGCAACATCTGAAAAGAAGTGATGCCAGACTGAACTGGAAAGCATGTCGTTCGCATTACTTCCCAACTGATTAGCTAGACTACGAACCACTTCTGGCCGATCGAGAGTGACGCAGACGCAGTGCTGGTTCAGCTTTTTCGCCTTCGTTTGTGCTGGGGAATAATTGGTGTCTTGCAAGAGAATACCCTCCGTGTCTATATATCGCCGATCTCCAACCCATGAATATTTCGGCTGAAATCTCCATTGCATCTTGTAGTAAAGGCAAGTTGGTAGAACAGGAGGCCTATGCTTCTTAAAAATACCTGAGCTATTAATGTTCGGCTACAACTTGCTAAAAAGACGAAAGATCTCCCCCCTCTTTAGCCTGGTCAACGATAGGATAGTAAATTTCGGAGCTACGACCTCGTCAATTTACGAGTACGGGATATAGCCCATGATGCGTGTATGCCCTCACGAGCCATTGGACGCAGCAAAAAAAGCAAAGACCTGAACAGTTCGAAATAACCGAGCAAACCCCTATCTCAGTTATGGACTGGATACAGCTTGCTCAACTCAGAAATAGAGACTTCTTGTTTCCCAGCCGAATCAACAGCGCAAAGCATCTCTCCACGCGCCAATATGTCCATATTGTGAAAGCCTGGGTCACCGAAATAGGTTTAGATGCCTCAATCTATGGCACGCACATAATGCGCCGCACCAAAGCTTCGCTTATATACCGTCGCACGAAAAACTTGAGGACAGTGCAGCTGCTCCTGGGTTACACGAAGCTGGAAAGCATCGTCCGATATATTGGGATTGAAATAGATAATGCGTTGGATGTGGCAGAACAAACAGAAGTTTGATATAGACAAACGACGGCCTATTTCGGGCCGTCGTTGCCCGGCCAGAAGCGATCTTTTAGTTAAAGCTGACATAATGGCTCATCATTAGATGAAAACCTTATTCGAACACTTACATTGACCGCTTAGACAAACCCTTCAAACCCCAAATACTAGACCAAACAGTGTCTAGAATACCTGGTCCGATTCAGCTAGACCGCTCCTGTTGAGATGGCCGTTATCTACTATGCTGCTCTCAGTTGTCACATACATGCATGTTAGGAGCCTGCCATGACCGCACAATCCCGAGACAGTATCGACAATATCTGGGGTGATAGAACGCCCTACGTTGGCAAATGGCCCGATCGCCCTGATTATCAGCTTGCCGACGAGCCTGAGCGCTGGGTGCAATCGGCCTGTGTATTGTGCTCGAACGGATGTGGGTTAGACATCGGCGTCAAGGAAGGAAAAATCGTCGGCGTGCGCGGTCGCACCGATGACCGGGTCAACCGAGGTCGGCTCGGGCCGAAGGGGTTGCATGGCTGGATTGCCAACCACAGCGATAATCGGCTCACTCAGCCGTTGATTCGCCGTGACAGCGGCCAACTGGAACCGGCTAGCTGGGACGAAGCGATGGAGCTGATCGTGCGCCGCTCAAAAGAGATTTATGAGCAGTACACGGCTAATGCAATAGGCTTCTATACGTCGGGCCAGCTATTTCTGGAGGAGTACTATACCCTCGCCGTGATCGGTAAGGCTGGCCTCGGCACACCTCATATGGACGGTAATACCCGATTATGCACTGCAACCGCTGCGGCAGCGTTGAAGGAAAGCTTCGGCTCGGACGGTCAGCCGGGAAGCTATACCGATCTGGATATGACCGAGGGGATTCTTCACGTTGGCCATAACATTTCCAATACCCAGACTGTGTTGTGGATGCGGATTCTCGACCGGCTAAGTGGACCCAACCCGCCCAAGCTGGTGGTAATCGATCCGCGGCGTACAGCCACTGCGGCCAAGGCGGACGTTCACCTGGCGCCACGGGTCGGCACCAACGTGCCGCTGCTCAACGGCCTGCTCCACCTGATTATTGAAGCGGGGCATATCGACCAGGACTTCATCGACAATCACACGATGGACTTCGACAAGCTCAGGCAAACGGTGGCGAAGTATTCGCCGGAGCGTGTCGAAGAACTGACTGACGTGCCGGTAGCTGACCTGCGTGCTGCTGCCACCATTCTCGGTGAGGTTAAAAGCTTGGTCTCTACTGTCTTGCAGGGCGTCTATCAGTCTAACCAGGCAACGGCCGCTGCGGTTCAGGTCAACAACATTAACCTCATCCGTGGCCTGATCGGGAAGCCTGGCAGCGGTGTATTACAAATGAATGGCCAACCCACGGCACAGAACACGCGCGAGTGCGGTGCCGACGGCGACTTGCCGGCCTTTCGTAACTGGGAAAACCCGGACCATGTCCAGCAACTGGCGGATCTGTGGAACATAGAAAAAGAACAGCTCCCCGCCTGGAAACCGCCGACCCATGCATTGGAGATCTTCCGCTACGCGGAAAAAGGTACTTTAAAGATGCTCTGGATCTCGGCCACCAATCCCGCCGTGTCGCTGCCGGACCTACATCGAGTACGCGCGATGCTCGCTCGCAAAGATCTCTTCGTGGTGGCTCAAGATGGTTTTCATACCGAGACGACCCTTCTGGCCGATGTCGTGCTGCCGGCAGCGATCTGGGGCGAGAAAACAGGCTGCTTCACGAACGTCGACCGGACAGTGCATATTTCGCATAAGGCCATCGAGCCCCCCGGCGAGGCGCGAGCCGACCTCGATATCTGGCTTGATTATGCACGCCGCATGGATTTTCGAGACAAGGATGGCGAGCCGTTGATCAAGTGGAACACGCCCGAGGAAGCGTTTGATGCGTGGCGCGAATGTACGCGGGGCCAACTCTGCGACTACACGGGCATGAGCTATGAGAAACTAAGCGGCGGCTCCGGTATCCAGTGGCCGTGCAATGAGCAGTATCCGCACGGGCGCGAACACCTCTATTCCGACTATGTTTTCCGTACATTCTACGACACAGCGGAGAACTTCGGTCATGACCTGGACACCGGTGCGGCCGTCACGCCCAAAACGTTTAAAGCGCTGAACCCCGCTGGCCGCGCTCTTTTGAAGGGCGCCGACTACGTTGTTCCTCACGAAATAGTCGATGAGGACTATCCGTTGCACTTGACCACCGGAAGAGTGGTGTTCCAATTCCACACGCGAACCAAGACTGCCCATTCTCGCGAGCTGAACGAAGCTGCGCCGGATGCCTTTATCCAGCTTAATGGCGAAGATGCAGAGCGCCTGGGGATCGAAGAAAGAGACATGTTGCAGATTGAGAGCCGGCGCGGGTGGGCCTACGCTCCAGCGCGTATTGGTGATATCGAGCCAGGCCATGTGTTCATGCCGTTTCACTATGGCTACTGGGACAATGACGAGCGGCCTCGAGCAGTCAACGAGATGACGCTGTATGAGTGGGATCCGGTGAGCAAACAGCCGTATTTCAAGTACGCCGCGGTGCGTTTGCGAAAGATGCAACCGGGCGAGCCCTTCGAGATGGATGATCCGATGCGCGACGAGCATTTAAAGGAGGCTTCGGAGAACCCCAGGGCGCATGTGGCCGATTACCTCGGTCTGCTCGACGATAGCTCGCGCGCCACTGCTCAGGCGCTGTTCGCCGTGGCGGAAAAGCATAAAGCCGAGCCGGACATTGGCGCGATATGCAAAATGCTAGCGCGCTTCTCACAAGAGCATTCCGAAGACTTGCAACCATGCATCCAGCGCTACGGCGAAACTCAGGAAAAGGAGGCAGATAAGCTGCTTGAGGTGCTTCAGCCGAGCCACCATAAGGGCCCTCTTTCGCTACTGCGTGATTTGCATGATTGCTGGTTGCTGGCACAGGAATCGCATATATCGATCGTTGTGTTGAAGCAAGCTACGCAGGCGCTGCGCGACGACGAAATGATGGAGCTATTGCAGCGCATGTCGGAGCATAACAGTCGGCAATTGGCCTGGCTGAAGACGCGAATCAAGCAGACCGCTCCGCAAAGTCTGATAGTGCCAAGTTGATGGGCGAGGATACGAAGAATGGAAAGCCATTTGGCGGACCGGAGTGGTTCTGGTCCCCGGTCACCGCTGCATTCACGACGCTATTGATCGGGGGTGTAGCGGTCATTGCCGGTCAACCCTGGCTATTCCCCAGCCTGGGTCCGAGCATTTTCCTGCATGTGCACAAGCCCAACCTAGAGTCGGCCAGGCTTTACAACACGGTGATGGGGCATTTGATTGGCGTGGCCGCAGGCGCAGTCGGTGTTCTACTGACCGGGGCGAGCCAGGCCCCATCGGTGCTGTCGAGCCAGACCATGCCCCTGTCGCGCGTCGGTGCATCGGCCATCGCGATGGGAATTTGCCTGCTCGTTCAGCAGCTACTTAAGGCCTCGCACCCGCCGGCTGCGGCCACAGCTCTGCTGATCGCCTTAGGCGGTTTCAAGCTGGTACCTTCCGATATGCTCGCCATTGCGGTTGGGGTCGGGCTGATCGTCTTGATCGGTGAGCCGTTGCGACGCGCACGTGCTGGAATTTTGTTTGGTGATAAGCGTAATAAATAGTTTGATCTGAGCGGGTTGCGGCGGGCTCCGTGAGGCTAATAGACTGTGAACACGGAAAACTAATCGTCGATTTACAGCGGTTTCCGTCACTCAATGGAGGGTACGCCACTCGACAATCTGCGCAGCAAGGCTTTTTCTTGCGCTAGCACAGCGAAGAACTCTATCCATAGGGCAGCTTTGGCAGACGGTGACAGAAAGCTAGATACCGATACCCTGTCGATGGCTGCCTGGAAGCTCAGGCGGTTTTTTGTAGTGTTTCCTATATTCTCTTTGTAAGGATCCTGGACGGGGGGAATGACAATGCGGAGTCAAGTAGGTGAACAAGCGATGACACCTTGATGCTGGACAGCGTACGGTTACCTATATATATGAATAGCGGTTTTTTAGCGGTATGTGGAGGATTAAGCACATATCTTATTGGCAGGTGGTAAAAGCTGAACTAGCCTCAAAGATAGTGGACTTGTTGCTTGCTAAAAAAGTGGCCGCGACTCAGGAAGAGACCAGGGCAAGGAGCTTACAATGGATATAGCGAGGAACGCGCACGAATACGGCGATATTCATTTGGATATCCTCACCTTAGACGCCAAAGGTATCACCGCCAGAGAGGACGCTTTGGCCATCGAAGAGGCGTTGGAAATCCGCCTATCGGGTGCCGAACCTGTTATCACTATGCGAACACCAGGCCACGATCGAGAACTGGCCGCCGGATTAATGCTAAGCGAGGGGCTCGCGCGTACTAAGGATGACTTTGAAGTTATCGACCATCTAGTCGGGCAGCCCAATGTACTGCAAGTAGTGCTTAAGCGCTTTAATGCCACTAAGGCCGAACGCTTGGAGCGTTCATCTCTCTCTAACAGCGCCTGTGGCGTATGCGGTAAGAAAAAGCTGAATCTTGAGGCTATGCAGGGGCTGCCACCTTTAGCATTTTCCAATCAGTTGAGTCGACAACTGCTCTCTTCGTTGCCAGCAGAGCTACACAAGCATCAAACACTCTTCGAGCAAACCGGCGGGTTACACGCCGCTGCCCTGTTTGATACCAGTGGGCAACTACTGGTATTACGAGAAGATGTTGGACGTCATAATGCGGTGGACAAATTGAATGGATGGGCAGTATTGAATAATCAGCTGCCGCTTTCTGATCGCATCATGCTACTAAGTGGACGAGCTAGTTTCGAGCTCATTCAGAAATGTATCATGGCGCGGGTGTCGGTTGTATGCGCGATTTCCGCCCCCAGCAGTTATGCGGTGCGGCTGGCAAGAGAGTTCGGTATAACACTGGTAGGATTTCTGCGCGAGGGTCGTTTTAATATTTACTCAGGCTCGGAGCGGATTCTCGGACCCTCTTATGTGTTGCCCAATAGTGCCGTCAACAAACGCTCAGCCTAGTCTGGGCACTCATTTACCAGCGTGTTCGTGGTTTATGGTCCCTCTGTCGCCTTGCCGGTAAAGTCGGTGACTGGCTTGTCGATAGGCTTGTCGAGCCGCTCGGAAAAAGCTCTTAACCCCGCCAGTAGTGGCTGGATGGCATGCCAGAGTTCATCGTCGTGCAGCAGCTTATACAGACCGCGGATACCTGGTGCTTCTTTGTTGTCAGTTTCTTCAGCGGTCTTTGCGTCACTCTTTTCACTACTCTTTTCATTACCATGATAGCTGCTGACCTCGCCCATCCCCTCCTTAATCGCGAACATCACTTGGTAAAAACGATCCGGGGGGATGGAGGACAAGGTCATCGCCATGATCGAGATATTTTGAATAGCGTTGAGAGACCCTTCTTTACTCAGTCCGTTAACCAAGATACGAATAATATCGGAATTGGCGGCCACCATATCGTTAGTAAAGCGCAGCACCCCATGCTCATGTAGGGTCTGAAGCAGGGTCTCTAACTCTTCGTGAGCATCAGGGCCTATCTTTGGCGGCGTCACGTCCTGGGAGATTCGTTCGGCCATTACATTTTCCTCGGATTGGTTTGCTGGGCGGGCGGTAACCGATAATCTTCTTGCATCCACTTGACCTCAACCGCTACGCCTTGATTAGGCGTGCGCCGCCCGAAGCGATAGTTAGTACTGGGTAGTGGCGGTTCTGTGCGCTTGTCGAGCACCTCAAGTTTGACGGCTGTCTCCTTGTAGGCCGGCGTTTGTACAACGGGGTCGTTATGTTCGCCCGTTAGGGCGTTCACTCCCGGCTTGCCGAAATGGATTGGCATGAACAGGGTCTTGCCAGCCACACGGTCAGTAATTAACGCTGGGAAATCGATACTGCCGCGTCGTGAAGTAATCCGTACCCAAGTGCCTTCCTTGATGCCCCGCTCGGCGGCAAGTTCAGGGCTAACTTCGACAAAGCCATGCGGGGCCTGATCCCAGATGCCTTGCGAGCGGCCTGTCTGATTGGCCCCTTGGAATTGTTCAAGTATCCGACCATTATCGAGTGATAAATCATATTCCGCATCGGTAGCTTCTTCAGGCTCCTTCCACTCCATCGGGAAAAGGTTGGCCTTGCCGTCTTCTGTATGAAATCCATCGGTATACAGAAGGGGTGTATCAGTACCATCCGCAGCTACTGGCCACGACAGGGATTTCCAGCCCTCCAGGCGTTCGTAGGTGACGCCAGCGAACATCGGCGAGATAGAGGCGCACTCTTGCATAATCTGAGAAGGGTGTGTGTAACCCCAATCATGGCCCATACGAGCGGCCAAGTCGGTAAGGATACGCCAATCAGGACGACTGTCACCAAGTGGTGGCAGCACTTCATAGAAGCGTTGGATACGCCGTTCCGTATTGACAAATGTTCCGTCTTTTTCAACGCTAGGGCAGGCGGGCAGCACTACATCAGCAAACTCCGCAGTACGGCTTAAAAAGATATCCTGCACCACCATAAAATCAAGATTTTCAAAGGCGGAATGTACGTTATGAGTATTGGCATCGGAAAAAGCAGTTTCCTCGCCAATCACATACATCGCTTTGATATCGCCCTGGTCGGCCGATTGCACCATGAGGAAATTGCCTTCACCGACCTCATTAGAGAGCTGGCTCGGATCGACGCCCCAGCCTTTAGCCCAGCGCTGTCGTGCGCTCTCATCGGTGACTTTATCATAGCCGGGGTACATATTGCGTAGGCAGCCAAAATCGCTCGCACCCTGCACATTATTATGGCCACGCATAGGGTAACCGCCAGTGCCGGGCTTGCCATAATTACCTGTTACCAGTAGTAAGTTGGAAAGTGCAGTACTAGTATCCGAGCCGTGGGAGTGCTGGGTGATTCCCATCGCCCACAGCAGGCAGACGTTTTTTGCCCGGCCAATCATTTCGGCGGTGTTGATTAGCTCCTGCTTGGAAATCCCTGTCTTGAATTCGGCGAAATCCAAGGTGAATGGCTCCAATGAGCGGCGGTACTCCTCCACGTTATTGACCCATCTTCCCAGAAAATCCAGGTCCGCTAAGTGGTTATCGAACATATAACGCGACAGAGCCGAAGCCCAAATAAGGTCAGTGCTGGCATTGGGGCGTAGAAAAATATCAGCGCGTTCGGCCATCTCGTGCTTGCGTGGGTCCATGACGATCAATTTTTGGCCGCGTAGTTTTTGCGCAGCTTTAATCTTTGAAGCAATCACAGGATGGTTTTCGGCCGTATTGCTACCCACTAACACGACCACCTCAGCTTGCTCAATATCTTTGATGGTACCGGCGTCTCCACCGTAGCCGACAGTGCGAAACAAGCCTTTAGTGGCGGGGTTTTGGCAATAGCGCGAGGAGTTATCGACACTGTTAGTGCCGATGATCAAACGAGCGATTTTCTGAGTTAGGTAAGCTTCTTCATTGCTGGCCTTACTTGAGCCAATAAAACCCAGACTGTTAGAACCATGCGTGTCGCGGACTTCAAGCAACCTGCGAGCTACGAGATCTAATGCTTCCTCCCAACTGGCTTCACGAAAGCGGCCATTCTCACGGATCAGTGGAGTGGTCAGTCGTTTCTCGCTATTAACGAAATCCCAGGCAAATTTACCTTTAATACAGGTAGAAATACCGTTGGCAGGAGCGTCAGGGGAAGGTTGAACCTTGAGGATATGACGATCGCGCGTCCACATTTCAAATGAGCAACCGACGCCACAATAGGTACAGACCGTTTTAGTGCGTTTGATGCCGGGCTGGCGCCAAGCTGAATCTATTTCCGAAATCCCTGTGATGGGCTTAGCGCTGATGGTCGTTTCGATTTTCTTGACGATTTCGATCATCGGCCGTTTAAGTGACCATGGCATGGAGGTAAGCGGACCCGCATGCTCATCCATGCTATTTTCCATCAGTGCGTTGCAAGGGCAAACAGTGACGCAATGTCCACAATGAACGCAGCTTGAATCATTGATTTCCTTGCCGCCATCCCAAAGTACGCGAGGGTTTTCACTGGCGTAGTCAATGCTTAAGGTTTCATTGACTTCGATGTTCTGACACGCTTCGACACAACGGCCACACAGAATGCATTGGTCAGGATCGTAGGTATAAAACGGACTAGTAGTGTCTTTAGCATGCGGTTTAGGTTGAAACTCATAACGTTGAATGGGGATATCCATTTCCACCACTGCGTTATGCAGGCTGCAATCGCCATTATTGTTTTCACATACCGTACAGTACAGCTCATGCTTGCTAAGCAGGCGATCCATTCCTTCGTGGCGTGCTGCAACAGCCTGTGGATCACGGCTGGAAATTTGCATCCCTTCTTGGGTACGCAGCGCGCAGCCTCGTTTTAGCTCTCCATTGACTTCGACCCAGCAGGCATCGCAGGTTTCAATCGCCCCTAGCGAGGGATGATAACAAACACTTGGCAAAGCGATGCCATGACCTTCTAGAAAGTCGATCAATGGCTCATCGGCGATGCCTCTTATTTCTTCTCCATCGAAAATGATCGTGCACGGCTGGCTCATATGGGCATTCCTCCATGAATTCTTTATTTTTAATATGCAGCTCTACCTCTGTGTCGATTCGCATACATAACTTGAAACATAGTCAAGAAGCCTTGGGTTGCACAAGTTTAACCAAGGGATTGAATGTATATTAAGGGCACGTCTTGTGGGTTATTCCAGGTCAGTAGCGCTATTATCACCTAGGCTTGGTAGGACACATTAGGAAAGGAAGCGAGGGACAAAAATGAAATCGGCAGTTGTCGTTACGGGTGTCAACCGCGGTGTAGGTTTGGTGCTCGCAGAACACTATTTTGATGCTGGATGGCGAGTGTTCGGTGCCTGCCGCCAGTCGTCGGAAGAACTAGATCGCGAGGCCGATCAGGTGAATGAGGGCATTGATGACACCCGGCCTGGCGACGTCGCCCGGCTGGTCGAGGCGCTTAATGGCCAAGAGGTAGATCTATTAATTAACAACGCGGACTGCTTCGCGATGAGTTACTAGGTGGTGTTGATTTCGATAGTATCCGCGAGCAGATAGAAATCACCGTCTATGCGCCACAGCGAGTAGTGGAAGCGCTACTACCAAATCTTAAAAAGGGTAGCAAGTTCGCTAATATCACTAGCCACATGGGCTCACTAGCGGATAACGACTCCGGTGGGTGCTAGGTTACCGAGCCTCTAAAGCTGCTTTCAATGCGTTTGGTAAATCGTTGGCGATGGACTTGAGGTCGTTGGGTATTGCCGTGGCTCACCTTCATCCCAGCTATGTGAAAACACGCATGGTTAATTCTGGTGGATTGATCAGTCCACAAGAGGCTGCATTGGGCATTGCCGCACGTATTGAAGCGCTGACACTAGATAACAATGGTGGGTTATGGCATAGCAATGGGGAGTCACTCCCTTGGTAAAGGCGGGCGCGATGAACGTGAACGTTATATTCTCGCGTGGGCTACCTAGCGCGCGAGGCCTGTAGCATGTGATTAATGTTTTTGATCAGCCACCCGTGTCCGTGGACAAATGACGGCTACCGACACTCCTTGCCGATTGAGTACACAGCTTAACCGGCTCCTCGTATGGGCATCGGTGCTGTCGAGCCAGACCATGCCCCTGTCGCGCGTCGTCGCATCGGCCATCGCGATGGGAATTTGCCTGCTCGTTCAGCAGCTACTTAAGGCCTCGCACCCGCCGGCTGCGGCCACAGCTTTGCTGATCGCCTTAGGCGGTTTCAAGCTGATACCTTCCGATATGCTCGCCATTGCGGTTGGGGTCGGGCTGATCGTCTTGATCGGTGAGCCGTTGCGGCGCGCGCGTGTTGGAATTTTATTTGGTAAAAAGCATAACGATTAGTCTGGTCTGAACGAGCCGGGGCGGGCTCCGTGAAGCTAATAGGCCGTGAACGCGGGAAGCCGGCCGTCGGTTTACAGCGGTTTCCGTCACTGATGGAGGGTACGCTAGTCGACAATTTGCGCAGCAAGGCTTTTTCTTGCGCTAGCACAGCGAAGAACTCTATTCATAGGGCAGCTTTGGCAGACGGTGACAAAAAGCTAGATACCAATTCCCTGACGATGACTACCTGCAAGCTCAGGCGGTTTTTTGTAGTGTTTCCCTAGTGCTAATAAGTAAGCGTAGTGCTCGAAAAAAGCCACGGTACCTTGCCCTCGGGACCGACATCGGGATCTGGTCAGAAGCAGCAACCCCGATGTGATATAACCAGGCTAATGAATATCTTGCTGAGCTTGAGGCGTTAGCCGAGCAGGCAGGCAACTTGTTACTGATTGGCGTCCCGATATGCGAAGCGGAGGGTCGTATCTAAAATGTGGTGGTGAGCCTCTCCCATCTCTCAGGCTTCTACTACAAACGCACTTGGTGCCATTAGGTGAATATGTTCCGTTTCGAGACTTCTTGGGTTCGGTCCCCGACGTGCTCGGGGCGGCCATGTTTGTTTTCATACCGGGAAGGCAAGCACACGTTCTTAATGCATCAGAGGCGCCCTTAGGGGTCTTCATCTCCTACGAAGCGGTCTTGGTGCCGAAGTCACAGAACTTCTGTCCGAAGCGCAGTTACTAGTAAATGTCAGCAACAATGCTTGGTTCGGCCCTCACCTGCCCTTCCAGATGTCACGCATGCGTGCCATCGAAACCGGCCGAGAACTGCTAAGTACCACGACCACCGGCATCACTGCAGCTATCTGCTACGAAGGAATGGTCCTTAAGCGCGCCCCTCAATTCAAGGTGGCTACCCTCAGCGCCGAAGTGACACCGCGAACTGGCGCGACCCCTTATGTGTACTCCCGGGATTGGCCTGTCCTTGGCCTTCCCTATCAGCGCTTAATGTGGAGTTGTAGTGGCCGCGCTATCAGTGTCCCCTAGGCACGCGTCAGGTAGTGGACGCTAAACAAGCTATTCGCATCGGTCCAGGACGAGAGCGCCTCAAATCCCGCACGTCCCGCCAACGCCTGAAACCCCTCGAGCGTGTATTTATACGAGTTTTCAGTGTGGATTGTCTCGCCTTCCAGAAAACTGAAGCGCTCCCCTTCAATAGTGACGACTTGAGGTAACTGACTGACCAGATGCATCTCAATACGAGAGTGTGCTTCGTTGAAGAACGCATGATGGACAAAATTGGCGGGATCGATTTTAGCGTGCAGCTCATGCCGTAGCCGTTCCAATAGATTTAGGTTGAATGCTGCCGTCACACCCGCTGCATCGTTGTAGGCGGCTTCAAGGGTCGGCTTATCCTTAACCAAGTCGACTCCTACCAACAATCCGCTGCCGGTGGGTAACAAAGAATGCAGTCCACGAAGAAAATCTTCAGCGGCTTGGGGGTCGAAATTACCGATACTTGAACCAGGAAAAAAACCGACCGGTCTTTCGCAGCATAGCCCGTCCGGTAAGGCCATATTGCAACAGAAATCGGCACAGGCGGCATGCACTTCAAGCCATGGGTAATCCGCCGCTAGTCGTCGTGTACTGTCGAGCAGAAAATCCCGCGAGATGTCGATTCCCAGGTAACTGCTAGGACGCATGGCTTCCAGTAGAAGTCGTACCTTACGGCTCGCCCCGCTGCCAAGCTCGATCAACGTCGCTTCATGCCCGGCTATCTCGGCTATATCATCGGCGGCCTCCGCGAGGATCGCCTCCTCGGTCCGTGTCGGGTAGTATTCTGGCTGCTCACAAATTTGATCAAATAACTCAGAACCACGCTGATCATAAAAGAACTTTGGCGAGGCGAACTTTTGATCGGCTCTGAATCCCGTCAGTATCTCATCGCGAAGCGATGTTGAGGCTGGGGACGGGTGCAAGTCGTGGAATTGTACGGCCAGGCTCATGATTAGCTCTCCTTAGCAAGACGGAATCCGGAAAATGCCCAACGGGCATGAGGTGGGAAAAAATTACGATAGGTCGTGCGGATATGGTCTTCCGGGGTGGCACAACAGCCACCTCGAAGCACCATCTGCCCCGACATAAACTTGCCGTTGTATTCACCTAAGCTGCCCGGCAACTTGCGAAATCCTGGATAGGGCCGATAGGCGCTGCCGGTCCACTCCCAAACATCACCGAACATCTGCCTCGGCCCCTCGCTGGATCCGCCGGGGGCAGCCGCGACCGGCTGAAGATGGCCTTGTTCGACGAAGTTGCCATGCAGGGGGACATGTTGAGCCACCGCCTCCCACTCGGCCTCAGTAGGTAGGCGTGCGCCGGCCCATTGGGCATAGGCATCGGCCTCGTAGAAGCTGACATGGCAAACCGGCGCATTCACGTCCACTGGCACCAGCCCGCTTAACGTATAGTGATGCCAGACGCCGTCCCGCTCGACCCAGTAAAGTGGCGCCTTCCAGCCTTCCGCCTTGACCGTGGCCCAGCCATCCGACAGCCAATAGTCAGGTTTGTCGTATCCCCCCGCCTGCATGAACGTGAGAAATTCACCATTGGTAACCGGACGGTCAGCGATCTGGAAAGCCTCAATGAATTGACGATGACGCCCCATTTCGTTGTCGTAGGCAAAACGGCTATCGTTGGCATCATGACCTATCTGCCGCACGCCGGCTGGATAAGCGTGCCAACCGAGTTCACCGACCTCATGGGCGGGTGCCGACACAAGATCACCTCGATAGACTGGGCAGAGCGGGTTCTGGGCCAGGATATGCTTTATGTCCATGAATAGCAGTTCCTGATGTTGCTGCTCGTGAGGCAACCCAAGCTCCAGACGATGGAGAATCTCCTGCAGGTGTTCTTGCGGAGGGTCGTTGAGCAATTCTTCCATGGCCTGATTAATGTGCGCGCGATAGCGATAGACGTCATCCACTGTGGGGCGCGAAATCATGCCGCGTTCAGGACGAGGAAACGGCGTACCGTGGGTCTCATAGTAAGAGTTGAAAAGGTAATCGTATGCGGGGTCGAGGGTCTGGTAGCTGGGGTGAAACGGCTTGAGGATGAAGGCTTCGAAGAACCAGCTGACATGGGCGATGTGCCATTTCGGGGGACTGACGTCCGGCATGCTCTGCACCATGTAATCTTCTTTATGCAGAGGTTCGCAAATTGCGTCGGTGGCGGCACGAACCCGCTGGTACGCACGCAGCCACTCCTTGGTATGAATGCTATCGATTGTTTCGATAGTTAAATCTTGAATAGGTGACATAAATAACTCCCTCTAAGTATTACTCCGTTTAGCTTGATTCGGCAGGCCAGGCCTAACGCACAAAGCCTATCGAATCCGTGAACTCCATTAGCATTTCTGCACCAAGCCCACCGACAATCAACAGCAAGCCAGACACGATCATGGTGGTTCGTGCCCACTGGCCCACCAGTACATGCACAGTGGGTCGGGTATCGCTAAACATCATCCGCGCCACGATGCGCAGGTAATAGAACAGCGAGACAACGGTGTTGGCGGCAGCCACGAATGCCAGCCAAGCGTATCCCCCCTCAATCGTGACGCTGAACAACATGAGTTTGCCAAAAAAACCGATCAGCGGCGGGATACCCACTAAAGAAAGTAGCGAAGCGATTAGTATCGTTGTGGCAATAGGTGCCTGTCTGGCTAGCCCCTGATAGCTCTCCAGTGCAGTGCGCCCTCTCAGATAGGTGACCACAGCGAAAGCCGCCAAGTTAGCAATGGCGTAGCTGGCCAAAAAGAACACCAGCGCCGGTAGAGCCTGGTCGCTTGTTCCCATTACCACGATCGCCATCAAGGCATAGCCGGACTGGGAAACCGATGACCAACCCAGCAGGCGCCGTACATCTGTCTGTCGAAGGGCAGCCACGTTACCCAGCGTCATGGTCGTGACCGAGATCAGAGCCACAATCGCTCGCCAGGCGACATCCGGCGGCATTAATGACACGAAACGGGCCAATGCGACGGCAGCGCCAATCTTGGGAATTACGGTCAAGAAGGCTGCCACCGGTGCCGGGGAACCTTGGGCTACATCCGGCATCCAGGCGTGGGCCGGAAAAGCCGCCAGCTTGAAGGACAAGCCCAGTATGATAGAGGCAGTGGCGATGGTTAGCGCCAGGCTGTCGTGACCTACGGAAAGTTTTTGTGCGATTTCTGGATAGCCTGTGTTACCAGTCAGGCCGAACAACACGACAACGCCTATCGTCAGTAAAGTGTTGGTCAAGGCTCCCATCAGAAAATACTTCATGCCAGCTTCCAGGGCGGGTGCCCAGGTGCGGTGATAGGCAGCCAGCGGATAGCTGGCCACCGACGACAGCAACACACCGACGACCAGTTCCATGGTGTCACTGGCTGACGCCATCATGATCACACCCAACAGCGCGAACAACATCAATGCGTAATACTCGGCATGGCGGCGATCGGTCTGCATCCACTCAGGGGACATGGCAATAACCAGCGCGCCGGCAATCAACACGACTAGTTTGCTGGAGAGTGCCATGCCGTCCAGGGCCCACACACCCGAGAACGTCAGCCTCGGCGGTCCATCCCACTGCGTAAAGGTCAACCCAATACAAAGCCCAATCGTGAGCAACGCCAGTACAGCCGCCCAGACATGCTGGTGTTGTCGGGCGAAAGCCGCGAACAATACGATAATCACAGCACCGAGCGTCAGGCTGATTTCCGGCAACACATCACCAATAGGCATCAGCGGGCTCCTACCAACAGCGTTGCTGAAGCCTCTATGAGGGTCAGCAGGAACTGCGGCGCAATACCAATGATCACGAAGCCTGCCGACAGCACCCCGAGCACACCCCACTCAGCTGGGCGTAGATCGTCAAACTTCGCCCATCGCTGCGGCATCGCCCCGAAGAACAGTTTTTGCAGCATCTGCAGAAACAACGCTGCCGTGATCAGAATGCCCAGCACACCAATGACAGCGAGCCAAGGGTAGACGGCAAAGGTGCCGGCAAAGATATGGAACTCCGCCACGAAGCCGGCCAGACCAGGAAGCCCCAGGCTGGCAAACGAGGCGAGTATGGCGAACGTTGCCAATAGCGGTGCCTGTCGGAGCAGCCCACCATAGCTATCCAAATCGTATTCCTCGGTGCGCTGCCAGAACGAGCCGCAGATCAGAAACAGCGCCCCGGTAATCAGTCCGTGTGCCACCATCTCTACCGTGGCCCCTATCAGTGCCATCTCGCGGGCATATACCGCATCCTGGAACAAGGCGCCAGCCACGGCGATCCCTAGCACCGTGTAGCCCATATGATTGATAGAGGTATAGGCAATGCGTCGTTTCAAATTTCCCTGGCCAAATGCCACGAGGGCACCATAGAGAATAGAAACCACAGCAAAGAGAGCGATAATCAGAGCGTAGCGGGCAAAGGTCTCCCCCATCATTGAGTACGGAATCCTCAGAATCCCGTAGGTGCCCATCTTGAGCAGCACCCCGGCGAGAACTGCCGAGGCCGGTCCGGGAGCGTCGACATGCGCTTGGGGCAACCAGGTATGCACGGGCACGATGGGAGTCTTGATGGCGAAGCCGAGCATGAGGGCGAGAAATATGAGGCCAGCAGACACACCCGCTCCCGCCAATGGCTGCTGCTCGATCAGCACTCGCATGTCAAAGGTGTGTGGCTCGACTGATAGATAAAGCCCGATGAATGCCAGCAACAACAGTAGCGAACCACAGAAAGTGTAAAGAAAGAACTTGAATGCTGAATGCTGGGCCTGACCGTGCCCCCAGCGGCCGATCAGGAAAAACATCCCCACCAGGCTCAGGTCGAAAAAGACATAGAAGAGCAGCAGGTCCAATGAGAGGAAGACGCCAAGCGACACGGACTGCAGAAAGAGCATCCAAGCGTAGTACTGCCGAGGCTGGTTCTGCGTGTTAATGGGATAGGCAATACTGGCAGCGAAGACCAAGGAACTCATCGTCGCGATAGCCAGCGCGATGCCGTCTACGCCTAGCCGGTATGCCATGCCCAGGCTGGGTACCCAAGGCACCTCTTCGACAAATTGAAATAGTGCGCCTTGGGTATCGAACTGCAGCCAAGCCCAGGCCAGCAGTAATACAGGCAATAGGGAAACCCCCACAGCAAACAGGCGAGCCGTGGTCTCTGTCCAACGGCGTGAAACGGCGAGTACGAGAGCTCCCAGCATGGGAAGGCCCAAGGTTGCGGTGAGAATCAAAGGAGTGCTCCTATGCCCAAGATTATAAAAATTACGGCGAACCCTGCCGCGATACCGGTGTAGTAATGATGCGTCTGTCCGGTATGGGCCTGCCGCGCTACTTGGCCCGCCCAGTCAACGCCTCTCGCTAGTAGGCTCGTTGCGCCATCGAATGCCCCTTCGCCACGTCGATCACTGACCTTGGCCAGCCACACGCCAAAACGGGCGCTGGCGCGGATGCCAGCATCTACAGCTCGATCGTCGAAGCGTGCCAGGCCATGGCTGAAGGATATCGCAGCACTTACTCCGCGGCCCCGTAATCCAGCATCCACTACGCGATCATCGAAACGTGCCAGGCCATGGCTGAACCTCATGAAGGTAGAAATCCCCCGCTCTGCCAGAGCTGGCAGGCCAAACCAGTTCGCCATAGCAGCATGCGTCTCGCTCTGTCGGCTCTGATTCGACCCCTCTCGGCGCACCGCCCAAAACCCAGCGCCAATGCCTAGCGCCACCAGCAGTAGCGACAGGATCAGTTCCCACAGTTTGGTTTGGGGAAGCTGGATCGATAGCAGGTTAGCAAGGTCGTTTCCCACACCGGGCCACCAGAGCAGAGATAGCACTAGCGTGCCTGCCGAAAGCAGGTAGAGCGAGCCGGCCTCAACCGAGGAGTGCCCTGGCTGTGATGGGGCAGTTTTCGTGGGGCCATGCAGACCTCGTCCAAATGCGAGCAACTGAAAGCGTGTTGCATACAACGCGCTGAGCCCACCAGCGATGGCGGCGATCACGGCCAGCCAGGACGCCTGATGGCCAGCAGCAGTAATGATCTTCTCCTTGCTCCAGGATGCCCCCAGCGGGATAACCCCTGCCAGCGCCAGACTGGCCACCATGGTCGCCACTGCAATCCCCGGAAGCAGTCGCCCGAGGCGCATCGTATTTAGCGAGTAGCTGCCGACATGACGTTCGGCAATGCCGGCTGCTAGGAACAAAGCCGCTTTCGTGAAGGCGTGTGTGACGAAGTGCACCAGGGCGACACCGGGAAAGCCTGCCCCTACCGCTAACCACATCAGGCCATACTGAGCCGATGTCGAGGCGGCCAGCAGCTTCTTGGCATGCCTTTGCAGATAGGCCACGACCCCCCCTGCCAGGGCGGTGGCCAAGCCTAACGTGATGGCAACCGGCCCAAACCAGGCAACGGCAGCCATCTCCGCATGCAGCCGAATCACCAGATAGATACCTGCGGCGACCATGGTCGCCGCGTGGAGTAATGCCGACACCGGTGTTGGCCCGGACATGGCGGCAAACAACCATGGCGAGAAGGGAACCTGGGCGGACTTGGCCGCTGCAGCCAACACGGCGCCGGCAACAAACACATCCAGTAGCCACCCATCGAGTTGGGACAGGTCAGCAAAGGCAAACGAGCCAGTGCCGGCAAACGCTGCCGCCGCTGCAATGTACAGCCCCAGATCCCCGAAGCGAGTGACCAGGAACGCCCAGGCGGCATCCCGCAGGTTGTCGCCCTCTTGCCACTCGTGGGCAATCAGTGCCCATGAACAGGCCCCGACCAGCTCCCAGGCGATCAGCAGGGTCACCAGATCCTCAGCCAGCACGAGAAGCTCCATCGCCCCGACAAATGCCGTCAGCAGAGCGACCAACCTGACGGGTGGACGCGTTGGCACGCCCTCACTGACGGGCTCAGACTCATGGTAGGCGCTATAGGCTATGATCAGTGTAGCGATCAGTGGCACGACGATGGCAAATACAGCGCTCGCTGGTGTCATCCCAACCGACAGGACGATCCGTGAGCTCCAGCGATAGGCACCACCCCAGTCCCCCATGAGCGCCACACTCGCGAGCAGCAGGGTAACGACAGCGACTGCCGCCCCCATCAGGCCCAACACGGCTCGACCACTATCCCTAGCGGACAAGCGCTTGCCAAGCCAATACATCCCGGGGGCGGCAAGCAGTGGGAAAAGAGGAACAAACCACAACATCAGTGCTTCAACCCGGTCAGTGACTCGGTCATGTCGGCCTGCTTACCGCGGAAGACGGCTACTACCAAAGCAAATCCCATGGCCATCTCAATGGCCATCACCGCCATAACAATGATCGTCAGCAGTTGCCCTTCTGGCGCCCCAGCCCCGCTAAAGGCCCAGAACGCCACCGCGGCGAGCATGACGCCATTGAGGATCAGTTCCAGTCCCATCATCAGCATCACGAACGATTGCTGGGAAAGCGCACCATAAATCCCGATGCCAATCAGTGCCGCTGCCAATAGCAAAAGTGTGGTTAGTGTCATGCAAGCCTCCCTGCCTATCTGTCTGCTTGGTCAGTGGTGATGATGGTGTTGATGACCACCACTCTCTTCCTCTTCGTCCTCCTCGAGCTTACCCGCCGGGTCGCCACCCGGCTCCAGCCCCGGCGGTAGCGAACCCACTGCAGCCGCCCCATAGCGGCCCCGATGACTCGACAACACCACCACGCCGATCATGGTGGTTAAAAGCACGATGCCCGCCGACTCGAAGATCAGCATCGAGTCACCAAGCATCTCATTGCCTAGGGATCTAACTGGCTCAAGGTCTGCCGAGACCGGCTGGTCAGGAAAGGCAGCCAATAGCGCCATGGCGCCCAATACCAGGAAGCCGACAATCCCCGCCCCGATAGCGATACGTTCCTGGTGAACCATATTCATCGGGTTAAGGCCGGCAGGATTCATCATGAACATGACCATGAACAGCGCCATGACCGTCATCTCCACAGCCATCATGAAGAACATCGCCACGCCCAGGTATTCCGCTGCCAGCAGAATCATGATCACGCCTACGGCGATGAACGACACCAGCAGGAAAAAGGAGGCGCGTACCATGGAATCGGTACGAAACACTCGCCATCCGGTGACCACCGCGAGCGTGGCCAATGATAGAAACGTGATATCAATGCCAATGCCGTGATTCATAGCAGCGCCCCTATGCCAGCCCACACCAGGTCGATAAACGACAGTGGTAACAGCACCACCCACATCAAGGTGACGCAGCGCTCAGGGGCAATACGCGGCAGTACCCGTCCAAGCAATAGCAACACGAGTAGCACTGCCAGCATCTTGATGGCCATCCATAACGGACCGGGTAGCCAAGGTCCCATCCAGCCACCTAAAAAAGCACTTGCTGCCACACCACTGAAAGCAACCAACATGGCCGCCCGAGCCACATCCCAGACCAGCCGAGGTGGCCCAGAGATCTCAGAAGCCGTTCCTCCAGCCAGGTCCTTCGAATCAGCAAGGTTGAGCGGGCCCCAGAAGGTCATGCCTAGGCCGACAATCAGGAACAATGGCAACCCCAGCGGTTGGCGTATGACATTCCACAGCGCTTCTTGCGAGGCGACCACTTGGGTGAACTGTAGCGATTCGGCCGGCAATGCCACGCCAATTAGCACAAACATGCTGATCAGGATGTAAGAGAGCCCTAGCGCCACATAACGGTAGCCGCCGATGAGTGCCAGCAGCGCGTTTGCCGACCAGCCATGCAAGAAGATAACCACTGTCGCTAATGCTTCCACGCTGCCCCAC
Organism: Vreelandella glaciei; assembly: GCF_013415125.1. Lineage (GTDB taxonomy): Bacteria > Pseudomonadota > Gammaproteobacteria > Pseudomonadales > Halomonadaceae > Vreelandella > Vreelandella glaciei. Next base: position 31,928 of record NZ_JACCDE010000040.1, read on the forward strand.
AGCACCACGCTGGTGACCAAGTCAGTGGCGACCAGCGACTCCGACCACGGCACCACGGCCAGTCCGATTGCAGCCAACGCCAAATACAGTGCCGGCGCCAGCCGCCAGGCCTGCCAGTCCGGTGCTTCGGTGGCATTGGCGTGTTGGGTCATCAGCCAAGCCCCTCGGGCCATGGGAGCAAGCCAGACACGGCCTGCCTGAGGGGCGCCGAATGCACCGGCAATAAGCCGATCAAGCACCGCCACGACGTAGGCGCCGACAGTCAGCATGAACATCACCATCAGTACAGGCAGGAACAGCTCACTTAACAACATTACCCGAACCTCCCTGCACTGCCCGTGACTCACCAGGCGACTGTGTTCCGCCCCCTCTATCGGCTACCGCCGCTATATCCAGACTAGCAATAGTAGCCAGTGCATCGCCCCACTCCAGGCCTGGTAAGATCTCGTCAAGAATCGCGCTAGCATCTTCGGGAGGCTGTTCGTCCCACGGCCCCCGTGGCGTCTCGATGCAATCCACATCGTTCGTGTACACCTCATCCCGTTCGGCCTGGCGTGCCAACATTAAGGATTGTTCGACTTCGTCCAAGATTTGCTTCCAACGGGCCGAGACTCCTCCTCCGTCCTGGCATACGGGGGAAAACCCTAGACGGCGATAACCGGCATCGTGTGAACGCAAATCATCAGCCAGCCCGGCAGCACGAGCGGCAGGCCCGCCAAACTGTCGGGCCTGCTCTGTATTGAGCACACCACCGCCTACAGCAGCCAGATGAAAGAAGCCACTGCGAACCAGGCGTCGACGTAGCCCATCTAGCGTGCTTGATGTCGACAAACCGTGTGCCAGGCGCAAGGAACTTAGGCTGAGTGCTTCCAGCCCAGCAAGATGCAGCGCATGGTACAGGCGCTGCAGATGATGACGGGCCCGTGCGAGCTCAATCTCGGCGATGGGGACGGGGTGCTTCCGAGCGTTGAAAAACACCGCGTCGAGGCGTTGCGGATACGGCTCCAACTGCGTTTCCCATGACTGAACCAGATCCCCCTGCAACGTAACCTCCGCTGCCATGCCGGGCGGAAATGCCATGAAGAACGGCCCGAGCCGAAAAGTCAGCGAATCCAGCGTCAAACCATCGCTGATATCTTCCTGCATATTCATGGCCATGGGCCGCCCGTAGGGCACTCCACCCATCATGCCTTCGCCACCTTGGCCGAAGTCTCCTTCACCTTTCCAAGGATTGGGCGGTCTATCCGACAAGATGCGGCATCCACTGTCACGCTGGCCTGTCATCAGTTCACGATGTGCTTTGGTTAGGGCCGCAGGTAAATCGGTGAGATCATCGATCCGATCCACGTTTTCAAGATGAGGCCACGGTTCGTTACGAAACCACAGCGTAGTGAAAGGATCAGGCAACTGATCGTGAACACGACGTAGAGGCTCTAATCTATCAGCCGGAACCTCCCCCGCAATCAGCAACACACTGGCGTGGCGTGGCGAATCGACCAGTTCGATTTCCGGCGATAGCGCGAGGTACCGCAGCGCTTTATCGCCCTGCTTGCCCAGCACAGGAAATACGGGAGCCCGCTTATGCGAAGCGAGTTTCCGTAGCCAGTTCACTGCCACTTGAATACCCCCTCACGCCAGGCGTAAACAATGCCAACCGACAGGATGGCCAGGAACATGCCCATCTCCATTACTGCCATCATGCCCTTCTCTACGAAGACAACCGCCCATGGATACATGAACATCATCTCCATTTCGAAGGCGATCAGCAGCAGCGTCATGGGATAATAGCGGACGTGATAGCGGCTCCAGGCGTGGCTATCTGGCGTACCACCGCCTAGAAAAGGCGCGCGCTGCGGGTAGGTGGCTATCGGCTGGTGGCGCATAGGCAGCCACTGCACTAGCAGGCCGGCGCCTAAGCTCAGTAATAAAACAATAAGCAGAGTCAACAGTTCCATGCGAATCCCTCGCGTCATTAGCCAGCAAATCCTTGCCGTAAATTACAACGTAGCAGGCTGAAGCAGCGCATTTATACAAGTGTAGATATCAAACCTGAATGCAAACTGAATATGCTGCCTAAAACATGGTGCAAAAAGTAATAAACCGCAAGGTGGGTGCAGGCTCTGAGTGCAACGCTACCTAATAGATGGCGGGTGAGCATTCATGGTGTTTAGACCAGCGCCTCAACTGGCCACCTGAAGTCAAGGCGCTTCCTATTCAACTGGTAATACAATGTCCTCTTGGGTGTGGCGCGGCAGTTCCGCCCCTTTCGCCTGTGTTAAGCCGTCGATGTTTTTATTGCTACCGCGTTGTCATAGGCTGTGTGGATCACAAAAGTAGATAGCAACACTCGTTGCCTCGATAATTATGCATGCCGTTGTTGTCCAATCAGTTGGCAGGCGCTGCACCGGTTTCCAGAGAAGCACATTCAGTTCGTATCTACACCGTGTTTGCCATGAACTACATGGCGCTGTGACAACATGGACTGGCACAGTTGAGGTGTCTGTTTATAACTACTAGGAAGATGAACTGCAGACCGCTACTCATCAAGCTCGGTGTGCTTGCGCCCATGACTGGGGCCGGTATTTCTATTCTCAAAGCGAGTAACCCCGGGATGAACCTCCCCGGTTATTCTGGAGACCGGTTTGTTTGAGTCAGGCTGCTTCACCCGACTCCTCCAGTTGACGACAATACGTCCTTTCTCGTTCTGCTGGTGAAACGTTTCCGATGGGTTCCTGTAGTCGGCGATTGTTGAACCAGTCAACCCATTCCAGCCTGGCATACTCAACGGTATCCAGCCCCTTCCATGGGCCACGATGGTGAATCACCTCCGTTTTGAATAGGCCGATGATGGTCTCGGTCAGTGCATTGTCGTAGGAGTCGCCGGTGGTGCCGACTGAGGCATCGATACCCTCGTCAGCCATACGCTCTGTATAGCGAATCGAGGGATATTGTCTTCCCCGATCACTATGATGGATCAACCCTCGTATGTGTTTTTGTGCCCACAGAGCTAGCTCCAGGGCGTCCAGTACCTGTCCCGTTTTCATCGACGTCGCTACACGCCAACTCACGATACATCGTGCGTAAACATCGATAACGAACGCAACATAAACGAAGCCAGACCAGGTGGCGACGTAGGTAAAATCGGCCACCCAAAGCTTATTAGGGCGCATGAGCCGTTCTACGGTGCAGCGAGCAACATTAACGTGGAGTTGCCGCCAGACCTTACGAGCACCGTAAACGCAGAAATCTTCCTCCCATACCCGATGAATCTCAGCCGTAAGAAACGCATCCTGCCGATATCGCTCTGCTCGTCGTTCAGGATCGGCTTCAAAGTGCCTTGTGGTGGTAATACTTCGATGGGGCGATTGGCAGCTGACTACAAATCGATTCGACCCCGAACTGAGCACGATGCTCGTCGATAAATGACACCATCAATTGGGTTTGCGGTCGAGCTCCGCCTGGGCGAAAAAAGCAACCGCCTTACGGAGAATTTCCTTGGCACGCTTCAATTCGGTGTTTTCACGCTCTAGCTGCTTGAGTCGTTCATGTTCAGACAGGTTAACCGAGCTGTTTTCCTGCGTGAGTTCTGTGCGTTTGCACCAGGCTCTCAAGGTCTCTGGTGTGCAGCCTAACTTACTAGCAATGGAGCAGATTGCTGCCCACTTGGATAGGTATTCCCATTGCTGTTCAATGACTAATCGAACACCCCGCTCCCGGACTTCCGGGGAATATCGTTTTGGTGAGTTAATGACGCCATCCTCTCAAGATATGGAGTCTCCGGTAAAGCCGGGGCGGTTCACATGTACAGTTGTGGTTAGTGGGAATGAAACTGTTCGCTATCGGCTGAATTGTTGCGCTTGGCAAGAAATAGCCATTCGCCGATGAGCAGCACGGCCATCAATCCGGCGGCAACGATAAGTACCAGTGGATCTGAAGTGGCTTTTACCCAAACAAAGCCACTCAATACGAGGACATCTAGCAGAATGGCAATGCTTGGAATAACCGCGTTAGCGCCCACACTTTTCCTGAGATGGCGCAGCACTCCCCAATGGATAGCGATATCCATGATCAAGTAAAAAATAATGCCGAGCGCCGCGATACGGCTAAGATCAAAAAACGCAGTCAAGATTAAGCCAAACACAATGGTGTACACCAACGTGTGCTTTTGCAGGCTACCTGGCATATGGAAGTGGCGGTGTGGAACCAATTTCATTTCAGTCAGCATGGCTAGCATGCGTGATACGGCGAAAACACTGGCGATGATCCCGCCTGCTGTGGCTAGCATGGCTAAAACAACGGTAAAGCCAACGGCAGCTTCACCAAGTGCGGGCCGAGCCGCTGCCGCCAGCGAATAGTCTTGAGTTTCGATAATCTCAGACAAGGAAAGATTGCTGGCCACCGCAAAGCCCACAAGCGCATAGATGACTACACATAGCGCGATGGAGATCATGATGGCCTTGCCCAGGTTGCGCTTTGGGTTTTTCAGCTCCGAGCCACTATTGGTAATGGTCGTAAAACCTTTGAAAGCCAAAATACCTAGCGCCGTCGCGCCCAAGAAGCCTGAGAGGGTTGGGGATGGCGCATCCCCGCCAGTACCCATGTCGATAGAATCTGCAATAAAAACACCGACAACACCAAACACGATGATGCCGCCAATTTTGATGAAGCCCAGCACCGAGGCAACTGTTTCAATCAACTTGTTGGTGGATAAATTGATCAAAAAAGCCGCGAGCAATAAGCCCACACCGAGTAGTGGCACAAACACAGCGCGATCACCCAGGTCAAATAGCTCCAGCGTGTAAGAACCGAAAGTTCTCGCCAAAAAGCTCTGCGCAATCACCATGGAAAAATACATCAATAGCGCATGGAAAGCGGTGGGGAGCGTTGAGCCATACGCTTTTTGCAAATACATGCCAATCCCCCCGGCAGATGGGTAAGTATTGGACATTTTGACGTAAGAGTAAGCGCTGAAAGAGACAATGACCGCGGCAGCCAAAAAGGCTAGGGGAAATAGAGGGCCGGTCATTTCCGCCATCTGTCCAGTTAACGCAAAGATTCCTGCGCCGATCATTACTCCAGTGCCAAGTGCTACGGCACCGATTAGTGAGAGGCTTCCTTCTTCGTAATGTGGCGTTCTATCCTGGTCAGCCATGCAAACACTCCTATGGATTAAGCCTAAGGCGTGCGTGTTCACCGCCTTAGGCCAGTGTGGGATAAGTTCAACACCAAGTGTGGTTGAGTTAGCTGAACGTAACCTGAATATGGTTCAGTCATTTAACTGACCTATATCATGGTTTGGCGTAAGAGTACGGGTCTTACCCCAACAACATCCGCAACGGCATCCACAGTCCCATAGCGATCATCACGAGGTTTTCGGTTAGTGACACAAAACCCAACGGCACATTGCTGTTACCACCGACGCAGGCGCACTTCAGCTCACGCTTATCGATATACACGGCTTTAAACACGGAAACCGCCCCCACCGTACCGACAAATAGCGCCAGTGGGGCTGCCAGCCAAATCAATGCTCCGGCCAGCATTAAAATGCCTGCAAGTGTCTCGGCGTAGGGGTAAAAATAGCTGTAGGGCACGTAGCGCTGGGCCAAAAGGTCGTAATTCAAAAACATACTGCTGAAACTTTCGACATCTTGCAGTTTCTGCAAGCCCAGCAGCACCATCGCCGTAGCAACGGCGAACTCCGGCATGCGTGCAGTAAACAGTGTGCCTTGGGTCGCCCAGCTAATCGCCAAGCCTATCAGCAGCGCAGTAGCAAAAATGGCAATCACCGGCCGGTAAGTGGTTTCTTTTGCATTGGGAACGCTCATTCCCAGATGTTTGCGCAGCTCTTCATAGCCACCGATACGTTGGTCACCGATATACACCTGGGGCGTCGTGTCGACGTTTTCCTGTTTTTTGAAAGCATCGATTTCATCACGAGACGTTAAGGTATGATCGTCGACCTTAAAGCCTTTACGCTTGAGTAGATCAACCGTTTTCAAACCGAACGGGCACATATGCTCGACGGTTTTCATCCGGTAAACCTGTGCAGAGGCAGTGGATGTTGACGTTGGCATTGATTTTCCTTCGTTAAGAACATGGTATTTACTAAAAATATAGAACCTTTGTGCTACATACAGGCAAGTATAGCCTGCTCATTTATTTTAAAATTCTAGCTACGGTTACGAATAGGTTTCTGCAACGATAGAAATATATGTTAAATAAAAAGGCCAGCATAAAGGCTGGCCCTGTATCTTAAATTAGTGACTATATATTAATAGTCAACATGTAACTCATAGCGGTTATTGTCATTTTCTTTAGTACCTCCCAGTGCATTGCCTGTCACTTCAAGTTGATAATTGCCTGGCTGCAGTTGGCGGACCATTTCAAAATGGCCACGTGGGCTGGATGCTTCTGCTACCTGCTGTCCCGCTGCATTATAAAGCACCGCGGAGATACGGTTTCCAGTGCTGGTTGCGCCTGGAAAGTGCTCGCTTGCCACCTTCAGCGTAGTCGCTTGTTCAATGTTAATATTGAAACGTTTGGATTGCCCCTGAGCAAGAATCTGTGTAGAAGAGACGCCTCTTTCAAGTAGCGGCAGATCCTGGGTTGTATTGCCGAAGTTAGCCAATACAGGTGTTGAAAGAATGCTGGCTACAAGCGCTCCAAAGAGAATTGATTTAACTTTCATGATAATTACTCCAGTGGTTGATGATTTGTTTATATTAGCTGTGGTTTTTGAAACGAAGCTGAATTTAAAAATAAAAACAATAAAAAAAACGCCACCAATTGGTGACGTTAAAAGTTACCCATTACCAGAGTTGTTAGAACATCATTCTAACACCGGCCACCACTCCAGTGTCTTCCGTGTTGTCGCCACTGGCGCGGGTGAGATCCGCCGTGTCGCCGTACTCTTTCTCCCAATAAGCACCGATGTAGGGGGCGAAGCGGCGGGTCACCTCATAACCTAGACGCATACCCACACGCACGGAGTTTAGCCCTTGGCCCACCCCAAACTCCTCGACTTCGCTAGCAGCAACGGCAATTTCGGTACGCGGCTGTAGGTAGAGCCGCTGCGTCAGGCGCAGATCGTACTCGCTTTCCAGGCTGGCGGAGATATCGCCTTCATCGCTTATCCTCAAGTCGAGATCGGTCTCGAAGCGATAGGGGACGAGCCCCAATAGGCTGATGACGCCGAAATAGCGTTCGGGATGGTCATTCGTAGCGATACCGCCCTGATAACCGATGCCGCCCTGAAGTTCCCAGAAGTCGGCAATCAAACGACTATAAAGCAGGTCGAGGGACTCGAATTCTGCATCTTCGCCATCGCCCTGGACGTTTTCGCCTTCGCCTTCCACGTATAGGCGATTGAAATCACCGCCATACCAGGCCTGGAAATCCCAGACCAAGGCATCCCCCCCCTTGTCGGGCGAAGCATATTCCAAGCGATCGACCAGTACCGTGGTCATCGGGTGCTCCACGACCGGTGACGGCCAGCCGGCCGGGGCGTCATAGCCGTCTTCGGCTTGAGCAGTCGTGGCGGCGGCCATGCCGAGGGCGGCGCTGGCGAGGGTTACGTAGTACTTGGTTTTCATACTGCCTCCTTAAGAAACCTGAACAACGCGGAACATGCCAGCATCCATGTGATAGAGAAGGTGGCAGTGGAACGCCCAACTGCCCTCGGCGTCTGCAGTGATCAGCGCAGACACGCGCTCGCCGGGCTTCACGTTCAAGGTGTGTTTGCGCGGAATCAATTCACCCTGGCCGTTTTCCAGCTCCATCCACATGCCGTGGAGGTGGATAGGATGCTCCATCATGGTGTCGTTAATGAGGATAAGGCGCAGTCGCTCATCTTTCTCAAAATGGATGGGGCCGGTCACTTCGCTAAACTTCTTACCGTCGAACGACCACATATAACGTTCCATATTGCCGGTCAGGTGCAGCTCAAGCTCACGGCCTGGTTCACGGCGGTCAGGCCATGGCGTGAAGGCTTTTAAATCGCGGTAGACTAAAACACGACGTTCATCAGGGTCGATGCCGATGCCCGCCTGGTCGTATCGAGAGCCGGGCTGGGCTTCACCGGCAACGAGCAAGCCATTTTCGCCGATTTTCGCCTGTTCACCCGCCATGCCACCCATATTAGAGTGATCCATGCCTTGCATGTTGGACATGCTGGAGTGGTCCATCCCCGCCATGCTGGAATGATCCATGCCTTCCATATTCGACATGTTTGAGCGATCCATTTCCGACATGTTGGAATGATCCATACCTTCCATATTCGACATGCCGGAGTGGTCCATCCCCGCCATATTTGACATGCCAGAATGATCCATCCCGCCCATACCGTGGGCACCCATGGCTTCCATACCGCGGTCGGCAATTTGACGGCGTTCAGGGATGTCGGCCTGCATCCCTTCACGCGGTGCCAGGGTAGCGCGGGCGTAGCCGCTGCGATCCATGGCTTCGGCGAAGATGGTGTATGCCCGGTCGTCTTCAGGTGAAACAAGCACATCGTAGGTTTCCGCCACGCCAATGCGGAACTCATCAACAGGGATGGGCTGGACCGGTTGGCCATCGGCGGCCACCACGGTCATCTTCAAGCCAGGTATACGGACATCGAAGTATGACATGGCCGAACCGTTAATCACGCGTAGCCGTACCCGCTCACCGGCCTTGAACAGCGCGTTCCAGTTTTCCTGGGGGGAGTGGCCGTTGAGCAGG
>NZ_JACCDE010000041.1 GCF_013415125.1 Vreelandella glaciei
TTGTCGGTATCCCATGCTCTGCTTCACTTTGGTAGGTAAGGCAGAGAGGGTACCGGCGCTGGCCCTCCTGCCTCTACCTTGTGATCCAAAGTGCTGCGCTTATTCTATGAATCCAGGACTTAAAAGCCGCCTGCATGGGCCCGACGGTATGGGAACTGGAGGGGCCTACTCCAATCTTAAAAAGGTCGAAAACACTGATAGGCATTGGCGCACCTCTTGACGTATAAACAGGGGAAAGTCAGGCGGTGCCTGACAATTTCAATAAGTTATTGATGTGATAATAAATAAAACTAAGCTATCTTTTATTGATGATATTTTTATATTTATTAAATGATACTTTTAGGCACGGCTTATCACACATAACTTCTCACACATAACAAGGGGTTACTTATCGCTCTGGCAAAAGCTTAGTAACGACAGCAACCCAATTATCATAGCCAGCTCAAACTGTTTGCGTTTATTAACAACCGCATTAGGTAAAAAGCATTAGTCACAAAAAAGGCTAGTTACCAAAAACTAGTTGCCAAAAACTAGTTGCCAAAAACGACTGTGCGCCCTGAGTAAAAGAACACGCGGCGTTCTAAGTGATAGCTAATCGCTCTAGCCAGCGTTAGGCACTCGATATCACGCCCCTTGGCCACCAGATCCTCGGGGTAGTGGGTATGATCCACAGGCTCGACCCCTTGGGCAATAATCGGCCCTTCATCAAGGTCATTATTAATGTAGTGTGCCGTCGCGCCGACCAGCTTAACCCCTTTCTCATACGCCTGATGATAAGGCTTAGCGCCTTTAAAACCGGGCAGCAACGAGTGGTGAATATTGATGGCCCGACCGGCTAATAGCTCACACATAGAGGGGGAAAGTACCTGCATATACCTTGCCAGCACCACCAGTTCCGCGTTGGTATCCGCGATGATGTCGCGTACCTGGGCCTCCTGCTGCAATTTCGTCTCGGGCGTGATCGGCAGGTAGTGGTAGGGCAAATCGTGCCAGGCTGCCAATGGCTCCAGATCAGGATGATTGGAAATCACCGCTTTGATATCCAGAGGAAGCTGTCCTGTCCGATAACGGTAGAGCAGATCATTCAAGCAGTGATCGGCCTTGGAGACCATAATCACGGTGCCGGTGCGTTTGCCAGGGGCCGTCAATTCGAACTGCATATCGAATTCACTTGCCCGCGCTGAAAAATCGGTGTGAAAGCGCTCTTCATGAAACTCATCTTGCTCTGGGCGAAACTCGGCGCGAATGAAAAAGCGCCCGCCGAGCCGATCATCGAAAGAGTTGAGTTCGGTGATATAGCACTGCTGCTCTTTTAGAAAGCGTGTGACGACGTCTACCGTTCCTAAACGGCTTGGGCATTGGGCGGCCAGTATCCAGGTATCACTCATTCGGCTCATAGTGCATGCTTCTCAGTTAGCGGCAGACCGTTGCGGAAGATCATAGCGGCCGGAACAGCGTTCCGCGGCCTGCCCGCTTATTGTTGTACGTTGACGCCATACTCTGCCGCTGCATCCAGCAACCAGCGATAGCAGTAGTCGGCAAAGCTGCGCCGGATCACCAGTTCCCAGCGATCTTCACTGGGACGGCGAATGATGGTGGTCGCCTTGCCGAAGACGGTAGTGACACCCTTGCCCACCGGGAAGTGACTGGGATGCACGTCGTAGATCACCGTTTTCATCAGCAGCTCGCGCGCCGCCTCGCCGGAAATCTCGACCAGGGTCTGGCCGCCGCTGACGTCGCTGATCGCAAAGTGGGCGCTGCCCAGATGCTCGCGCAGCTTGGTCTCCAGCGGAAACTCCTCGCCGCCGGGCACGATCACCAGCCACTCGTCCGGGGAGAGCCACTGAATGGAGCGCTCGCCGCTGGCATCTTGCACCAACGCCTGGGGTTGTCCAGGCAAGCTAATGCCGAGCACGTCACGCACCGCCTCGTCGAGCACGATGGCGCCACCGCGCAGGATCAGATGCCCAAGCATTGCCCGCTCGCGTAGCTGAAGTCGGCTTGGGCCGCCGGCCTGGGGGGCACCGCTGCGACGATAGCTATAGGCTAACGGGGACTCTACCGGAATAGCGGTATCAGTACGGGTGTCGAAGGTGGCCGCGTTAGACATGCTGGCGCTCTCCCTTGGGGTCGTAGAAAATGGTGCTGACGATTTCAGCCTCATGGGTTTGTCCATCTGCCATGGGCAGGTAGACCGTATCACCCAGCTTCTGATGGCCACCCTTGACCACCGCTAGCGCAAAGCCTGAATCCAAAATCGGGCTGTAGTAGCTGGAGGTAACATGGCCCACCATCGGCATAGGGATCGCATGCTTGGGATCAAGCACGATCTGGGCCCCTTCTTCGAGGACCACCTTCGGGTCCTTCGGTCTGAGTCCCACCAACTGCTTGCGGTTCTCACGCTTGGTGTCACTGCGCGTCAGGGCACGCTTGCCAATCCATGAGTAGGGCTTGTCATAGCCTACACACCACTGCATGCCTAAGTCTTCCGGCGTCACGGAGCCGTCGGTTTCCTGACCCACGATGATGAAGCCCTTTTCAGCGCGCAGAACGTGCATGGTTTCGGTGCCATAGGGCGTCAAGCCATACTTCTCGCCATGCTTGAACAGGGTCTGCCACACATGCATGGCGTAGTTTGCCTGCACGTTGATCTCAAAGGTCAGCTCGCCCGTAAAAGAGATGCGGAAGACCCGTGCTGGCACCCCCGCCACTTTCCCGGATCGCCAATCCATAAACTTAAAGCTATCGCGGTCAAGATCGATATCACTGATCTCAGCGAGCAGCTTGCGCGCTTCCGGGCCAGTGATGGTCATGGTGGCCCAGTGGTCGGTCACTGAAGAGAAGTAAACATCCAGTTCCGGCCACTCGGTCTGATGCCACAACTCCAGCCATTCCAGGATCGCTGCCGCGCCACCGGTAGTGGTGGTCATCAAAAAGTGGTTATCGGCCAGGCAGCTGGTCACACCGTCGTCGGTGACCATGCCATCGTCTTTGCACATCAGACCGTAACGGCACTTGCCGACTGCCAACTTCTCCCACTTGTTGGTGTAAATCCGTGCCAGAAACTCACGCGCATCTGGCCCTTGGATATCAATTTTGCCAAGCGTCGAGGCATCGAGGATACCGACCTTCTCGCGCACCGCCAGGCACTCGCGAGCCACTGCCTCCGCCATACTCTCGCGTTCGCCATTGACGGCCCCTGCGCGTTTTTGTGGATAGTACCAGGGGCGCTTCCACTGGCCGACGTCCTCGAACTCGGCGCCGCGCTCTACGTGCCACTGGTGCAGCGCGGTGTAGCGCTCGGGGTCGAACAGGTCACGACAGTGGCGACCGACGATGGCACCGAAGGTGACCGGGGTATAGTTGGGACGGAACACCGTGGTGCCCACCTCAGGGATGGAGCGTTTCAGACAGCGGGCGGCAATCGCCATACCGTTGATATTGCCCAGCTTGCCCTGATCCGTACCGAAGCCCATCGCGGTGTAGCGCTTGATGTGCTCAATAGACTCAAAGCCCTCCCGGGTCGCAAGCTCGATCCCCGCCGCGGTGACGTCGTTCTGTAGGTCGACGAACTGCTTGGGACCACGCAGGGTAGGCTTCTCGTGAGGCACCTGGAAGAGCGCCACCGCAGGCCCTTGCTGCAGACGTTCAGCGCTCGGCAGAGTGACCGTCTGAACGGCATGGCCCATGGCGGCAGCTGCCTTGATGCCCGCCTCGACACCTTCCGCCAGCACGTCACCCAGGGCATAGGTGCCATTGACACCGCCACACGCCTGAACACCCTTCACCAGCCCCGGCACGAAGCCAATAATATCGTCGCGCCAGGTAGGCCGCGCGCCAGTGTGGGACGCTAGGTGAATCACCGGGCTGTAGCCCCCGGAGCTGGCAATGGTATCGCAGGCCAACTCCTGAACCGGGCCGCTCACTTTGAAAGCGACAATATCAATCTTGGCGACCCGTGCCGCGGTGACCCGATTGCTGCCCTTCGCCTCGATAACGGCGCTGCCCGTAATAATCTTGATGCCCTGGGCGCGGGCGGCATCCACCCAGTCGCTCGCCGGCGCCTCGCGGGCGTCCACGATAGCGACGACCTCGCAGCCGGCCTCTTTCCAGTCCAGGGCAGCGCGGTAGCCGTAGTCGTTGCTGGTGGAGAGCACCAGTTTGCGGCCCGGTGCCACGCCATAGCGGCGAATGTAGGTCGACACAGCGCCAGCCAGCATGTTGCCCGGCACGTCATTGCCCGCGTAGACCAGCGGACGCTCGTGGGCGCCCGTGGACAGGATCACCTGGCCAGCGCGAACCCGGTGCAGGCGTGCGCGCACCTGACGGTGGCCATTTTCCACCGGCGCCGTATCGCTTAGGTGCTCGGTACGCCGCTCATGCAGCGTCACAAAATTGTGGTCGTGATAACCGTTAGCCGTGGTGCGCGGCAGCAGCGTGACGTTTTCGCAACCGGCCAGCTCATCCAGCACCCGGGCCACCCACTGATCCGCCAGCTTGTCTTCTAGGGTTTCGCGGCTGGCCAGCAGCGAGCCGCCCATCTCTTCCTGCTCATCGGCCACCATCACCCGGGCGCCGCTGCGCGCGGCAGCCAGCGCTGCCGCCAGACCCGCGGCGCCTGCACCGACGACCAGCACATCGCAGTGCTGATTGAAGTGATTATAGTTATCCGGATCGGCTTCCATGGGGCTGCGGCCCAGTCCCGCCGCCTTGCGAATGTACTTCTCGTAGGTCAGCCACATCGACGCCGGCGCCATAAAGGTCTTGTAGTAGAAGCCCGGCGGCATAAACTGCCCGCCCAGCTTGCCGAACAGGCCCATCAGGTCGCGCTGTACGTTCGGCCAGCCATTGGTGCTGCTGGCGGCCAAACCTTCATATAGCGCCTGCTGGGTGGCGCGTACATTGGGCACCTGGGCCGCTTCACTGCTGCCTAGCTGTACGATGGCATTGGGCTCCTCGGCACCCGCAGCGACAATGCCGCGGGGCCGAGAGTATTTAAAGCTGCGGTTAACGATATCCACACCGTTAGCTAGCAGCGCCGAGGCCAGGGTATCCCCGGGGTGCCCTTGGTAACGCTGGCCGTTAAAGGTAAAGCTCAACGTGCGGGAGCGATCGATACGGCCGCCCGTGTTAAGGCGGAACACTTGTTGCTTGGACTGGCTCATGCCCGCACTCCTTCTTGTTGGCTTACCGCGGCGCCCTCGCGAGCCTGGCTCTGGCTGTCAGCGGTAATCGACGGCTGCTCGCCCATTTTGTAAGTCTCGAGAATCTCGTAGCTCACCGTGTGACGCGTCACGTTGAAAAACTTGCGGCAACCCACCGCATGCACCCACATTTCATGGTGAACGCCACGGGGGTTGTCACGGAAGAACAGGTAATTCCCCCACTCTTCGTCACTACACGCCTCGGGCTCCTTGGGGCGCTCGATATGCGCCTGGCCCTTGGGGTGGAATTCCTCTTCCTCACGGTGTTCGCCGCAGTAGGGGCAGTAGATATAGAACATGCGAATACTCCTCTCGTATGAACCCTAGTGGGCAACGCCGGCAGCGCCGTGCTCGTCGATCAGCGCACCGCTGTGGAAGCGGAACATGGAGAACGGCTCGGCGATGGGATGCATTTCCCCCTTGGCCAGGCTGGCGGCAAACACATGCCCCGACCCTGGCGTCGCCTTGAAACCGCCGGTGCCCCAACCGCAGTTGAAGTACAGACCTTTCACCGGTGTTTTGGAGATGATCGGGCAAGCGTCCGGGCAGGTATCGACGATGCCGCCCCACTGACGGTTCATGCGCACCCGAGAGAAGATTGGGAACATTTCAACGATCGCCTGGAGCGTGTGCTCCACGGTGGGATAACTGCCGCGCTGGCCATAGCCGTTATAGCCGTCGATGCCCGCGCCGATCACCAGGTCGCCCTTGTCGGACTGGCTGATGTAGCCATGCACCTGGTTCGACATCACCACCGTATCGAGAATAGGTTTGATCGGCTCAGAGACTAAGGCTTGCAGCGGATGGGACTCCAACGGCAGGTTAAAGCCGCCCATATTGGCCAGCACAGAGGAGTTACCGGCAGTCACACAACCGACGGTTTTGGCTTCAATATCGCCACGGTTGGTGTGTACGCCGTAGATCTGGCCGTCACGAATCTTGAAGCCGGTGACTTCGGTCTGCTGAAGGATATCCACCCCATGCGCATCGGCACCACGGGCATAGCCCCAGGCTACCGCATCGTGGCGCGCCACGCCGGCGCGCGGCTGCCAGGAGGCGCCCATCACCGGGTAGCGAGCGTTCTTGGAGCAGTCCATAATCGGCACTAGCTCCTGCACTCCTTTGGCGTCTAAAACTTCACCGTCGATACCGTTCAGCCGATTGGCATTCACCCGACGCTGGATATCGCGCATGTCCTGCAGGGTATGCCCGAGGTTGAGCACCCCACGCTGAGAGAACATCACGTTATAGTTCAGATCCTGCGAGAGCCCTTCCCACAATTTCATGGCATGTTCGTAAAGGACGGCCGATTCGTCCCATAAATAGTTGGAACGCACGATAGTGGTATTACGGGCGGTGTTGCCGCCGCCCAGCCAACCTTTCTCAATCACCGCCACGTTCTTGACGCCGAACTCTTTCGCCAAGTAGTAGGCCGTGGCCAAGCCGTGACCGCCACCACCGACGATGATTACATCGTACTGCTTCTTGGGTGTGGGGTTGCGCCACTGGCGCTCCCAGTTCTCGTGGTGGCTCAGCGCGTGCTTGACCAGGCCGAAGCCGGAATAGCGTTGCATAGGGGTCTCCTCTCAAGCGATGGCTTCGACGGCTTCAGCGACAGTTTCAGCGTAGACAGGATGCCGGGCACACACATCAGCCACTTTGGCTTGCACTTTAGCTTCAATGGCAGCGGTGTCTTTGCCTGCAGCCAACTCGTCCAAGATGTCGCAAATCCATCCCGCCAGCTCACTACATTCCTCGGCATCGAAACCGCGTGTGGTGACCGCTGGGGTTCCAATACGCAGGCCGGACGTTACGAAGGGGCTTTGCGGGTCGTTGGGCACCGTGTTTTTATTCACCGTAATATGTGCGCGGCCAAGTGCAGCATCCGCATCTTTACCGGTAATGCCTTGGCGGATAAGCGAAACCAAAAAGAGGTGGTCGTCGGTGCCGCCAGACACTACGTCGTAGCCACGCTCCATGAACACCTTGGCCATCGCCCGGGCGTTATCGATCACCTGCTGCTGATAGCGCACAAACTCCTGGTTCATGGCTTCCTTAAACGCCACCGCCTTAGCGGCAATCACATGCATCAGCGGGCCGCCCTGCTGGCCTGGAAAAACCGCGCCATTGAGCTTTTTATACAGCGCTTCGTCACCATGAGCGGAGAGAATCAAGCCACCCCGTGGGCCACGTAGCGTTTTATGGGTGGTGGTGGTGACCACATGAGCGTAAAGCAGCGGGCTCGGATAGAGACCAGCGGCCACCAGGCCAGCGACGTGGGCCATATCGACCATCAACCAAGCGCCTACCTCATCGGCGATGGCACGAAAACGCCGCCAGTCCACCACGCGAGAGTAAGCGGAGAAACCTGCGATGATCATCTTCGGCTGGTGCTCGCGAGCTAAGCGCTCGACTTCTTCGTAATCGATCTCACCGGTTTCCGGCTTGAGGCCATACTGTACGGCGTTGTAATGCTTACCCGAGAAGTTGGGTGCAGCACCATGGGTTAAGTGGCCGCCGTGGGCTAGGCTCATACCCAATACCGTATCGCCCGGCGATACCAGTGCCATGAACACAGCGGCATTGGCCTGGGCTCCGGAGTGCGGCTGCACATTGGCATAATTGGCGCTAAACAGGTTACAAGCTCGCTCAATGGCGAGAGCTTCAACCTTGTCAACGAACTCACACCCGCCGTAGTAACGGCGACCTGGATACCCTTCTGCGTACTTATTGGTCAGCTGTGTACCTTGCGCTTCCATGACAAGTTTGCTGGCGTAATTTTCGGAGGCGATCAATTCAATATGTGCTTCTTGGCGAACCGTTTCTTCAGCAATTGCCTCAGCAAGCAACGCGTCGTAATTGGCCAAGCGGGCGTTGGGCGAAAAATTATTTTGAAGCATTACCGCCTCCTGATGAGTCACTTTTTTATTAAGTGCTGAACATACTCTTTAATGCTGATAAACCCAGGTCGCTTGCAACCAAAGTCCCTATCAACGCGTTGTTACCGCGATACTATCGTTGGTGTCCGGCCCCAAGATGCTTACCGACGTCACCACACGATGTATTTGCGACATCGGCAACATTTAGCCGATACCACGCCTGACGCCGCCAAAAAAGCAAAGCGCCCTTGACGGACGAGTAACCGTTTAGGGCGCTTATGACTCAGCAGCAAGATACTTGTATGGGCTAAAAATCCACCACCAGATCCCCTTTAGGCCGACTACAGCAAGATAGAATGTAGCCCTCTTCAACATCTTCTTCGGTAATACCGCCGTTATGTTCCATTTCCACCTCACCTGATTTGAGTTCTACTCGGCAAGTACCGCAAATCCCCATACCGCAAGCTTTGGGAATATGCAGGCCCAGCTTCGCTGCTGCCGCATGAACCGTCTCACCCGGTTGGATACGGACACTTTTCCCTGAAGACGCAAATTCAATGCTGTGCAATTCACTGGTATCGACATTTTCGGCGTCAACCTCTGCCTGCTCGGCCAGCTCACGTACCTCCTCACGAACGTCGACCGGCGTGGCGCCAAACAACTCTTCATGGTAGTGGTTCATGTCAAAGTTGTGGTGTCGCAGGATACGTTTGATGGCATCCATGTAGGGCGCCGGCCCACAACAAAAGATCTCCCGCTCCATAAAATCCGGCACCATTAGCTCGAACAGCGGCTGGGTGAGATAACCACGATAGCCAGCCCAGGCCTCACCAATATCTTCCTTGCTCTCGCAAATGATATGCAGCTTGAATTCAGGGATGCGCGAAAACATATGCACCAGCTCACGATGATAAATCACATCACGCGGGGCGCGGGCACTGTGTATGAACTCAACGTCGACAGCGGCATTGGTATCGAAAAGCCAGCGCGTCATGGACATCAAGGGCGTAATGCCGACACCGCCGGAGAGAAACAGCACTTTCTCGGCGGGGTAATCGATAGAGTTAAAATTGCCGACCGGCCCGTGCACGGCCAGCTCGTCGCCTACCTTTAAATTGGTATGCAGCCAATTGGATACCTTGCCCCCCGGCACCTGTTTGACGGTGATTGAAAAGCTGTAAGGAATCGAGGGAGAGCTGGAAATCGTATAGGAGCGCATGATCGGCTGATGATCAATCTCAAGCTCCAGCGTCACGAACTGACCCGGCTTGAAGAAGAACAGCACAGGCTGCTCGGCCATAAAACAGAACGTGCGTACATCCTGGGTTTCCTGGATCACCTTGACGCACCGCACCTGGTGACGGCCATTGGTCCAGGTTTGGGTCGTGACCGGATTGAAGAAATTAGTTGTCATTATCGCCTCTGCCTGAACAGGCTTCATCACTATGCATCGCCGAACCGTATTTGCGATACAGCCAGCACCTTTGAGCTGCATTTTGGGTATGCACTTGCTAACCGACTTACCTGACAGCGACTCACACTTACCTCGTGCCACTCTCTATCGTTTAGAAACCTCTTTTTTAGTCGCCGCTACGCCATCGAATGTCGCGGGCAGATAATTGGCAGTGCAGCGCCTGCAACACAATCGGTGCCTGACGTCAGGCCACATTTAAATCAAACGCCAGGTTACGCAACAGAACAACAAGAGACGCAATCTTGACTATCGGCCGATTCGCAGCCCTTTGAGGGGGGAGCGGAGGTTTACGAGGATACTGGTAATGGAAAAAAGTGTTTCTAACCGGATGGATGACCCACTCGCCGAGGCGCGGGCGGCAACGGTCCAGATGCTTCAGGAAAGAGGGCGTACCTTTTCGCTTCCGCAACCGTTTTATAACGATGCCCGCCTGTTCGCGCTTGATATGCAGGAGGTGTTCGAGAAGGAATGGCTGTTTGCTGGCATGACGTGCGAGATCCCGGCCAAGGGTAACTTCATGACACTGGATATTGGTGATAACCCCATTGTCATCGTGCGCGGCAGTGAAGGCATTATTCATGCGTTTCACAATGTATGCCGCCACCGCGGGTCGCGTCTTTGCACGAAAGATAAGGGCAAGGTGGCCAAGCTCGTCTGCCCCTACCACCAGTGGACCTACGAACTTGATGGTCGATTGCTGTTTGCCGGCAGCGACATGGGCACTGACTTCGACCTCAACCAGTTTGGCCTCAAGCCGGTCAACCTGCGCACTGCCGGCGGCTTCATCTTTATCAACCTAAGCGATGAGCCGCCCGCCATTGATGACTTTCTGACAACGCTTGAGCACTATCTCGAGCCGTACCAGATGGACAACGTCAAGGTCGCCACCGAGTCCAGTATCGTCGAGCAAGCCAACTGGAAACTGGTTATCGAAAACAACCGTGAGTGCTATCACTGCAACGGCGCTCATCCTGAGCTACTAAACTCGCTGCAGGAATTTGATGACACCGACGACCCGCGCGCAACGCCCGCCTACAAAGCGCTGGTGGCCCGCAAACAGGCCGACTGGGACGGGGAGAAGGTTCCTCACCAGTTGACGCGGCTTGGCAAGCGCAACCGCTTGACCCGCACGCCGCTGCTGGATGGCATTGTGTCGATGACGATGGACGGCCAACCCGGCTGTCAGAAGCTGATGGGGCGCTTATCAAGCCCTGACATGGGCTCCCTGCGCATTCTGCATCTGCCCAACTCATGGAACCACTTCATGGGCGATCATGCGGTGGTATTTCGCGTGCTGCCGCTTGGCCCGCAACAAACTGTGGTGACCACCAAGTGGCTGGTTCACAAGGACGCCGTGGAAGGCGTTGACTACAACCCTGAAAAGTTGCGCCGCGTGTGGGATGCTACCAACGATCAGGACCGCCAACTCGCCGAGGAGAACCAGCGCGGCATTAACTCCAAGGCTTACCAACCCGGTCCTTACTCTGAAACCTATGAGTTCGGTGTTATCGACTTTATCGACTGGTACGCTGCTCGTATGCTTGAGAATTTAGAACACGATGCGCCGATGTTACATTTAGCCCGAGGTTAAAACGTGAAGGATCAAGGCAGCGACGTTTACCGTCACTAGGACTTAGCCAGAGTAGCTGACAACTTGTACACATAAGAGACACCTGTGTACACTTTGCCACACTATTCCTAGACTATTCTTAGAGACCTGCTCAATGCCACCCACCGATACGCCCGCCGCTAAGGGCTCCCAAGACGTCTGGCTTGATGCAGCGTTTGAGCTGCTACTGGAATCCGGCGTCGATAGCGTGCGCATTCTTTCCCTTGCCAAGCGACTAAAGCTTTCTCGGACCAGTTTCTACTGGTTCTTCAAGGATCGCGAGGCACTGCTGGAGGCACTGATTGCACGCTGGCGTGAAAAGAATACCCAAGGGCTAGTGCATCAGACCGAAGCCTATGCCGAGAATATCGTCGAGGCGATGCTCAATGTCTTCGACTGCTGGCTGGACCCTAAACTGTTCGACTCCCCGCTAGAGTTCGCCATGCGCAGCTGGGCGCTACAGTCAGCATCCGTAGTGAGTGAAATCGATGCGGCTGATGCCACCCGTATCGAAGCACTGGCGCGAATGTTCCAGCGTTACGGCTATGATCCGCTGGCGGCCAACGTTCGGGGCCGCACCATCTACCTAACCCAGATCGGCTATATCTCGATGAAGACCCAGGAACCGCTCGAGGTGCGCATGCAGCGCATCCCCGCCTATGTCGAAATCTTCACCGGCCAGCCGCCTGGTTCCAGGGAATTGCAACGCTTCCATGCCCGCCATGGTTATATAGCGGAATAGAGGAATAAGGACGCTTAAGAGACGCAATGTTCCGTTCTGCGCTCTCCCAAACCTCAGCCTTCAGTTAGGGTGTTACGGCTATGGGGCGCTTTATCCGTGCCATTGGCTACCCGATGGGCCGCCTCAAGCCCACGATGAACCGCTTGGTCGATTCCCTCATCCAGCATTGTTCGCAGCCCCTGGGCCGTGGTGCCGTCATAAGCAATCAGTCGCTCAACCATATCACCGGGATCGGTTCCCAGCCTTTCCAGCAGCAGGCTGCCGCCTACCAGGGTCTGCATGACGGCCTCAAGTGCGATATCGTCGGCGATCCCCATCTGCTTGGCGTGCTCCAACATTGATTGCGCCAGCAAAGCGGGGTAAGCAGGCCCAGCCCCACTCAAGGCCGTCAGATAATCGAGATCACGCTCGTTGGCGACCTCCCGTGCTTTGCCGCAGCTCTCCAACAACGTTTGAACTAGTCGCTTGTCAGCCTCTGTGACCTGCTGGGCGGCAAACCAGGGAAAATAGGCCCGACGGATTTCCGCCGCCGCGTTCGGCATGGCACGCACTACCCGGCTACCCCCCACTCGACTAGAGACCTCCTGCAAGGAAGCCATCGCCAACAGGGAGATAACCAACTTCCCGCCAGCATCGATATCGACGCTGGCGAGATCTTGCGGACGTACCGAAAGAATGACGACGTCAACCAACCCGACCAATTCACGGTTGTTCTTAACACAGCGAACGCCACGCCAATCACGGTAAGCATTGCTGCTCCCGGAGCGCGATGAAACGACTAATCGATCAGCAGACACAATACCCTGCTCCAGGAGGGCAAGCCCGAGAGCCCGCCCCATCCACCCCTGTCCACCGATAATTCCAATCACAAAGTTTTGCTCCATTTCCCCGCCTCCTAGCCCATAAACCAACCTCGTGCCAGCAGCGCTCCTACTATGTGATGACGACCTGCTCTGTCCACAGCTTTGCCGCCATGTACATATATGAACATTATATTGACAACTATGAACATTGACGCCTAAATTTGTCAAATACACAATAAAATAGAGCGCTTCCCATGGATAACGATCCGCTGCTGCAGCCCTTCCAGCTCAAGCATCTAACCCTGAAAAACAGGCTTATGATGACAGCCCATGAGCCCGCTTATCCTGAGGATGGGATGCCCAAGGCACTCTACCGTGCCTACCACGTCGAGCGCGCCAAGGCAGGCCTTGGCCTAACCATGACGGCAGGATCCGCGGCGGTGGCCAAGGACAGCCCACCCGTGTTCAACAACATCCTCGCCTATAAGGATGAAGTAGTGCCCTGGATGCATGAGCTGACCGACGCCTGTCACGAGCACGGCACCGCAGTGATGATCCAACTCACCCACCTGGGCCGGCGCACCCGTTGGGACAAGGGCGACTGGCTGCCAGCGGTGTCGCCTTCTCATCGTCGCGAGGCGTCCCACCGCGCCTTTCCCAAGCAGGTAGAGGATTGGGATATCGAGCGCCTGATCCGAGACTACGCCGATGCCGCCGAACGCATGCATTCCGCCGGCCTCGATGGCATCGAACTGCAGGCCTATGGCCACCTGATGGATCAGTTCTGGTCGCCACTGACCAATACCCTTGAGGGGCCTTATGGCGGGGATCTCGATAACCGGCTGCGTTTCACCTTCGACGTGCTGCGCGCCATTCGCCAGCGGGTTGGCGAGGCGTTCATCGTCGGCGTGCGCTACACCGGCGACGAGATGCTGCCGGGTGGGCTGACGTCCGGCGACGGGATGGAGATCTCACGGCGCTTGAAGGACAGCGGTTTGGTCGACTTTCTCAACGTGGTTCGTGGCCACATCGACACCGATGCGGGGCTCACCGACGTGATTCCCATCCAGGGCATGCCCAGCGCCCCGCACCTGGATTTCGCCGGTGAAATACGTCGCGAGATCGACTTTCCCACCTTCCATGGCGCCAAGATCCAGGATGTCGCCACTGCCCGTTATGCCATCGCCTCAGGCAAGGTCGACATGATCGGCATGACCCGCGCCCACATGGCCGACCCCCATATCGTGCGCAAGATTGCCGAAGGGCGAGAGGAAGAGATTCGCCCCTGCGTCGGCGCCAACTACTGCCTTGATCGCATCTATCAAGGCGGCGCCGCCTACTGCATTCATAACGCTGCCACCGGGCGCGAAACCACCATGCCGCACACCATTTCCAAGGCGGCACAGCAACGGCGAGTCGTGATTATCGGCGCGGGGCCAGCAGGGTTAGAAGCCGCTCGTGTTGCCGGTGAGCGTGGCCACTCGGTGGTGGTGTTCGAAGCCGCCAGCGATGCTGGCGGGCAGATACGTCTCACGGCGCAGAGTGAGCGACGTCGTGAGATGCTGGGCATCATCGATTGGCGCCTGGCGCGCTGTGATGCACTCGGCGTCGAGATTCGCTACAACGTCTGGGCCGAGGCCGAGGACGTGCGCGCCGAAAAGCCGGATGCGGTGATCGTGGCCACCGGCGGCTACCCCATGGAAGATCAGCCCGCGGTCGGCAGCGACTTAGTCGTCAATACCTGGGACATCCTCTCCGGGCACGTGCCACCGGGCAAACGGGTGTTGCTGTTCGACGATGCAGGCGACCATGCTGCTCTACAGGCGGCAGAGATCATTGCCGCCGCAGGGGCCGAGCTTGAAATCATGACGCCGGACCGTACCTTCTCCGCAGAGATCATGGCCATGAACCTGGTGCCCTACATGCGTTCCCTGCAGCGTGCCAACGTCACCTTCACGCCGACTTACCGGCTGAAGTCCGTGCAGCGCGACGGCAGTGAACTGCTCGCCGAAATCACCAGCGATTATGCCATTCATGGCCAGCAGGATAGTGGGCATGAGCGGCGTATCGACCAAGTGGTCGTCAACTACGGCATCACACCGATGGCCGATATCTATTTCGAGCTAAAACCGCACGCCAGCAACCGCGGCAAGGTGAATTACGATGACCTGATCGTGGGCGCCCCCCAGAGCGTGACTAGCAACCCGGATGGCCGCTTCCAGCTGTTTCGGATCGGTGATGCTGTCGAGTCCCGCAACACCCACGCGGCTATCTACGACGCGCTCAGGTTGGTCAAAGACCTTTAGTTTTCGCATCAAACCGGCGCGCTACCAATGCTGCTTGGGCTTAGTCTGGCGAGAGCCCCCGCAGACGCTCACTGCGCCGGCGTAATAGCTCAAGGGTAGTGAGCAGCAACATCGAGAGCAGCACCAGCATGGTCGCCACGGCTAGGATCGTCGGGCTGATCTGCTCGCGAATGCCCGACCACATCTGGATCGGCATGGTGCGCTGTTCAGGGCCTGCAATGAACAGCACCACGACGACTTCATCGAATGAAGTAATAAAGGCAAACAGCGCCCCTGACACCACCCCCGGCGTGACCAGTGGTAGCACCACCTTGAAGAAGGTCCGAGTGGGATTGGCGCCGAGGCTATGCGCGGCGCGGATCAGCGTGGTGTCGAAGCTCGATAGCGTGGCCGTCACGGTGATGACCACGAAGGGAATGCCGAGCGCCGTATGCGCCAGGATCACGCCTACGTAGGTCTGGGCGAGATTGACCTTGGAAAAGAAGAAGAACATCGCCGCCGCGGAGATGATCAGCGGCACGATCATCGGCGAGATCAACAGTGCCATGATTGCGCCACGCGCCGGCATGTGCCGACTCGACAACCCCAGCGCCGCAACGGTCCCCAGCACCGTGGCCAGCAGTGTGGACGCGATACCGATGATGAAGCTGTTCTTGATAGCGTTGAGCCATTCGCTTGAGGTAAAGAAATCCTGATACCAGCGCAACGAATAACCGGCCGGGTCGAAGGCCACCATTTTTTTACTGAAAGTGAAGTAGGGCTCGGCATTGAACGACAGCGGGATGATCACCAGTAGCGGCCCTATCAGGAACAGAAAGACCAGGCCACAGATAAACAGAAAGAGATAGTGCCAGATGCGCTCGCCACGGGTGGCGTAGGAAGGAATGGCCATGGTTTACCCCAGCTTGACCTTGTCGACGCCGATCAGACGGTTGAACACCAGATAGCAAATAATCACCACGAACAGCAGGATGGAGGCAATCGCGGCGGCCAGCCCCCAGTTGAGCGATGTCTGCATATGGTAGGCAATGTAATTAGTGATAAAGCGCCCCGACTGCCCGCCCACCAGCGCTGGCGTGATGTAGTAGCCGATCGACAGGATAAACACCAGGATCCCGCCAGCGGCAATGCCCGGGATCGTCAGCGGAAAGTAGACCCGACGGAAACTCAGAAACGGTTTGCCTCCCAACGAGCGTGCCGCGCGCATGTAGCTGGGCGGGATGGTCTTCATCACCGAGTAGAGCGGTAGGATCATAAACGGCAGCAGGATATGCGTCATGGCGATGATCGTGCCCATCTTGTTGTGGATCATCTGCCACCGCGCCTCATCGGCAATCACACCAAGGGCCACCATCACGTCGTTGAGCACGCCCTGTGACTGCAGGATAGCGATCCAGGTAGTGGTGCGCACCAGCAGTGAGGTCCAGAACGGCAGCAGTACTAGAATCATCAGCAGATTGGAGTGACGCGCGGGAAGACTCGCCAGCAGAAAAGCCACCGGAAAACCAAGCAGTAGCGTTAGGCCAGTGATAACGGCGCTCATCCACAGCGTTCGCCAAAATAGCGTGGCATGAATCTGCATATGCTCTGGCACTTGGACGATCTCACCGTCCGGGCTCAACTGGAGATCGACCGCCGCCAGATAATACGAAATCGTATAGGGAGACGCTTCGCGCTGGATCAGCTTCCAGGTATCGAGTTCCCCCCAGGTGTTATTGACCTCAATGAGTGACTCGCGATAGGGCGGTTCCAACGTGCCGACACGGCGCGCCGTGCGGCTGATGGTCGAACGCATGCCCGACTTTTCGTAGTTCAGTCGGCTGGACAATAGGCCCAGATTGCGTTCCTGCTGGCCTTCGCGGAGATCCTCGGCCAAGGCCGCAAAGGTGGCTTCATCAGGTAACGACTCACCGTTCCAGCCTTCCAGAGCTGAAACGGTACGCGATAGGTGGGTAGACACTTCAGGATTATCAACACTGCGCCACAGCATTTCGAACAAAGGCATCAGGAAGGCGATGAACAGAAATGCCAGTAGCGGCGCCACCAGCAACAGCGCCTTTATTTTCGAGCGTCGCACAGTACGACGTAGGCTGACCTTGAGCGGCACACCATCGGCCGTTGTCAAAGGAGCTGCAGGCGGTTCGGACACGTAGGTCTCTCCATCTGGCGAAAGAAGTGATCAGCAACGATCGGCTATCGGCATGCCGCCGCCCAGTTTTCACCGAGCGGCGGCAGGAGCTTACTGGGACAGCCAGGCGTTAAAACGCTGGGTCAGCTCATCGTTGTAGTCGGCCCAGAACAGGTCGTCTTTTTGCAGTGCCGTTTCGAAGTTCGGCTCGTAGGTTGGCATATGCGGCGTCATCTCTATGCCGGTTTCGGCATGGGTGGACACCAGTTCAGAAGAAGACAGACGTGCCGGACCATAGGAGATGTACTGGGCCTGATCGGCGAGGCGCTGGGTATCGGTGGCGAAGTGGAGGTAATCCTTCACCTTGTCGAGCTTGCCGGTGGGCACAACCCAGCCATCCAACTCGAACACCTGCGCGTCCCAAATGATCTCGAAAGGTTGGTCTTCAGTGACCATGGCATTGAAGATCCGGCCATTGTAGGCGGAGGCAAAGGCGACTTCCTGATCGGCCAACAGCTGAGGCGGCTGGGCGCCTTCTTCCCACCAGATGACTTCGTCTTTGATGGTATCGAGCTTGTCGAAGGCACGCTGTACGCCCTCTTCGGTCTCGAGCATGGCGTAGACCTCGTCACGCTCGACGCCATCGGCGATCAAGGCCCATTCCATGTTGTTGATCGGCTTACGCAGCAGGGCTCGCTTGCCGGGATAGTTTTCCAGGTCGAAGACATCCTCGATGGTGCTGGGCTGGTCGTCTTCGGGAAACATCTCGCTATTAAAGGCGACGATATTGGAATAGACGATGGAGGCCACGAAGCAGTCACCCAAGGCACCGTCGACGAAATCCTCGCTGGGCGGCGTGCCATCCGGGGCGTCGGCCAGCAGCTCATCGTGATCAAGCGGCTCGATAAGCCCTTCGGCACAGGCGATCATGGCATCGGCGGGAAGCATGTCGACCAGATCCCAGGTCACGTTGCCAGCCTGGGATTGAGCACGCAGGCCCGCCAGGGCGTTACCGCTGCGGTCAATGTTGACGATCTCGTCGCCGGTCTTCTCCATCCACGGTTTATCGTAAGCTTCGTGCTGGCTCATGCTGTAAGCACCGCCCCAGGACACAATGTTCAACGTCTGCTGGGCATGGGCGCTGACCGCCACGGCGAGAGTCGACAGCCCCACGACAGCGATACCTGTCTTGAGAACACGCTTGCGGATAATAGCCTTCATAGAGTTTCTCCGTTTGTTGTTGCACTTGCCGTCGGCACCAGGGGATGCCGCGATACTAATAGCTTGGCTACCGATTCTGACTGACGAACTTGACGACCGTCCTGCTCAGACATCCAGCGCGCGGCAATCGGCACTCGACCAGCCAACCTGAATGTGCTGACCAGGGCGCATAACACCAACACCTTGCGCATTGGCCGTCTTCAGAATGAAGTCATCGTTACCGCACACCGTTACCCGCGTACGCAGGTGGTCGCCCAGGTAGATGACCTCCTGCACGGTGGCGGTGAACTGGTTGTCGAATTGTTCTTCGGCATCCCCCGACAGAATGCTGACCCGCTCAGGTCTTAGCGACAGCGTCGTGCGCGAGCCTACGCCGCCCACGGCTATCGGCTTGGCAATCACCGTGTCGCCGCTATCCAGGCGCACCTTGCAGTTATCGCCGAGGTGCTCGCTGACCTCGCCAACCAATCGATTGTTTTCGCCAATAAAATAAGCGACGAAAGCGTTTTCTGGCCGCTCGTAAAGTTCATCCGGCGAGGCTAACTGTTGCACAATGCCGTCGTTGAAGACCGCAATACGGTCAGACATGGTCAATGCTTCGGTCTGATCGTGGGTGACGTAAATCATGGTGACGCCGAGGCGGGCGTGAATGCGTTTGATCTCGTACTGCATCTCCTCGCGAAGGTTCTTGTCCAGCGCGCCCAGCGGTTCGTCCATCAGCACCAGTTCAGGCTCGAACACCAGTGCGCGAGCCAACGCCACGCGCTGCTGCTGGCCGCCAGAGAGCTGCGCCGGTCGGCGATCGCCAAACTCCTCCAAGCGCACCATAGCCAGTGCCTTGGCCACTTTTTCCTTAATCTCTGCCTTGCTGAGATGGCGCACCTCAAGCGGGAAGGCAAGATTCTCGGCTACCGTCATGTGTGGGAACAGCGCATAGTTCTGGAACACCATGCCGATGCCGCGCTTGTGCGGCGGCAAGCCACTGATCGGCTCATCTTTCAGCAGAATTTCACCGTGGGTGGGGGTTTCAAAGCCTGCCATCATCATCAGGCAGGTGGTCTTACCGGAGCCCGAAGGGCCTAGCAGGGTAACGAATTCGCCCTTGCGTATATCAAGATTGAAATCCTTGACGACCAACTCGACACCGTCGTAACTCTTTTGGACATTGACGAAGCGGGCAAAACACGACGACGCGTCTGACGTCACTGCCGTTTCCACCCCAGCGTCTGCAAGGGTCTCGTTCATGCAAATTCCCCGTGACAGTCCCGTTGCGGCAAGGCGAGCGCACAATCCAACGCGCACTCACACCCCGACACGCATCCCCTAGAACCTGATTGATTTATATTTTTTTCTTAATGCTTGTTAACGACCATAAGGGTTGCTCGTGGCGCATGACAATTTTCGTCGGGACAATTAGCGTTGAATATCAACATGCCACAGGCACAGCAAAGTCAACTACGGCCGGGTGCCTTTAAAGTCGAATCATGGCATCGCGCATGGAGGTTTCTTCCTGGGCGATAGGTCGTTGCGATAGGTCGTTGCGATAGGTCGTTGTCATTGATCAGGCCTCCTCACCCGCAGGGCTCAAATGACAAGCCGCGTACTTGAACTCCGGTATCTTGCCGAACGGGTCCAGCGCCGGGTTGGTCAGTAGGTTCGCCGCCGCTTCTCCGTAGCAGAAGGGCACGAAGACCATCCCCTCTGGCATGCCTGGATCCGTCCTCACTTTGAGGGTGATAGCTCCTCGCCGGGTGGCAATCGTCAGATCATCGCCTGGCACCATCCCAAGCCGGATAAGCTCAGCGGGCGACAGGCTTGCTACTGCTTCCGGCTCCAGGTCGTCGAGAACTTTGGCGCGGCGAGTCATAGAGCCGGTATGCCAGTGCTCCAGCTGACGCCCGGTGGTCAGCACCGTCGGATAATCATTGTCCACCGGCTCATCCGGGGGCAGCGGGCGGGTAGGCGCAAACTTTGCTCGGCCACTGGCCGTGGGGAAGGCCTCAGAAAAGACCACGTCTTGCCCCGGCGCATCTTCTGCGGAGCAGGGATAGGTGACCGACCGCTCGCGCTCCAGGCGCTCCCAGGAAATATGATTCAGCGAGGCCATGCCGCGCTTCATCTCGGCAAACACGTCCCGCGGGTGCTGATAGTTCCAACCCAGACCAAAGCGTTTGGCGATTTCCTGAATGATCCACCAGTCCGGCTTGGCCTGGCCGGGGAGCGGCACCGCCGCACGCCCCAGCTGTACCTGACGATTCGTATTGGTGACCGACCCATCCTTCTCCGGCCAGGCAGAGGCTGGCAGGATGACATCGGCGAACTGGGCGGTCTCGGTGACAAACAGATCCTGTACCACCAGATGCTCCAGCTTGGCCAGGGCAGCCCGGGCATGGGCGAGGTCCGGGTCGGACATGGCCGGGTTTTCACCCTGGATATACATGCCACGAATAGTTCCTGCGGTAATGGCATCCATGATTTCCACCACGGTGAGGCCCGGCGTGGGATCCAGCTTGGTATTCCACAGCTCTTCAAACGCCGCGCGTACCTGGGCATCGCTGACCGGCTGGTAGTCCGGCATCACCATGGGAATCAGCCCGGCATCAGACGCGCCCTGAACGTTGTTCTGCCCCCGTAAAGGATGCAGGCCGGTGCCAGGGCGGCCTGTCTGGCCACAGGCCAAGGCCAACGAGATCAAACAGCGGGCGTTGTCGGTACCGTGAGTGTGCTGGGAAACACCCATTCCCCAGAAAATCATCGCTCGCTCGGCGTTGGCATAAAGCCTTGCCACTTCGCGGATGGTTGCGGGCTCCACACCGCACAGGCCGCTCATCGCTTCGGGGGTCATGTCGACGGTATGAATTTTCAGGGCCTCGAAGCCCTCGGTATGCTCGGCGATATAGGCCGTATCATAAAGCTCTTCGCTGATGACCACATTCAGCATGGCATTAAACAACGCCACATCAGCGCCCGGTGAAAAGCGCACGCTCAAGTGGGCGTAGGCATCCAGCGCCTGACCACGGGGGTCGATTATCACGATCTTGGTGCCGCGTTTGGCGGCCTGCTTGAAGAAGGTGGCCGCCACTGGATGGTTCACCGCGGGGTTACAGCCGGTAAGAATCACTACATCGGCTTGGCTGGCCTGCATAAAGGAGGCGGTCACCGAGCCTGAGCCAATGCACTCCATGAGTGCCGCTACTGAACTGGCGTGGCACAAACGCGTGCAGTGATCCACATGATTGGAGCCAAAACCGGTGCGCACCAGCTTCTGGAACAGCCACGCTTCCTCATTGGAGCACTTGGCGCTGCCGAACCCCGCCAGGGCGTCAGGGCCATGGGCCGCTTTAATATCCATAAGCCCACTGGCGGCAGCCTCCAGAGCTTCATCCCAGCTCGCCTCGCGGAAATGAGTTAGGGGCTTGCCGGGGTCGAAGTCCGGATCGAGCCCTTTAGCGACGCCCTCTCGACGAATCAGCGGGGTGGTAAGCCGTGACGGATGGCGCGGATAGTCATAACCGAAGCGCCCTTTGACACATAGCCGGTTCTGGTTGGAGGGGCCGTCACGGCCTTCCACATAAAGGATCTCGTCGTCCTTGATATGGTAGGTGAGCTGGCAGCCCACTCCGCAATAGGGGCATACCGAGTCGACCTTGCGGTCAGCCACCGCAGAATCGCCGCGCCCTGCCTCATCCACCAGGGTAGCGGGCATCAGGGCGCCGGTGGGGCAGGCCTGAACGCACTCACCACAGGCCACGCAGGTGCTATCCCCCATGGGGTCGTCGAAATCAAACACGATCTTGGACGCCGCCCCGCGATGTGCCAGGCCGATAACGTCGTTGACCTGTACTTCGCGGCAGGCGCGCACGCACAGGTTGCACTCGATGCAGGCGTCAAGATTGACGCGCATGGCAGAGTGGCTGCTGTCTTGCGCCTGGCTATCCGCCCGGGAAGCCACATGGTGCACGGTGGGTGTTTCGCGCTCGTCGCGCCGGGGTAGCTTGCGGCGCACCGCCGTGGCATCAATAGCCAGTTGGTCGGCCATGGCCCAGAAATGGCTGGCACGGTCGGGGCTATCCTCCCGCTCGGGTTGGTCAACCAGCAGCATCTCCATGACCATTTTACGGGCCGTGTGCGCGCGTTCGGAGCTTGCACTATTAACCACCATGCCCGGGGCTGCTTCGCGCAGACAGCTGGCAGCCAGGGTGCGCTCGCCCTCAATCTCTACCATACAGGCGCGGCAGTTACCGTCGGCGCGGTAGCCGCTGGCGTCCTTGAAACACAGGTGGGGAATGGTCTCGCCGGCGCGCTTGGCCACCTGCCAGAGGCTTTCACCGGGGTAAGCGCTGACCTCAACGCCGTCCAGCGTCAGCGTGAAGCTGGTGCCTAGGGTCTGTTCATTCATGCTCATGTTCATCTCCCCTACCCCTTGACGATGACGTTCTGGGCGGCAAGTTCGCCGCGAAAATCCTTGAGCAGCCCCAGCACCGGATTGGGAGCCGCCTGGCCCAGCCCACAGATGGAGGCATCGATCATCACCTGGGAGAGCTGCGTCATCAGCCCGGCATCCCATTCGTCGCGTTCGAGCAGCGTCAGCATTTTTTCCGTGCCCACCCGGCAGGGGGTGCACTGGCCACAGGATTCATCGGCAAAGAAAGCCAGCAGATTGGTCGCAACCCCGCGCAGGTCGTCCTGATCAGAAAGCACGATCACTGCGGCCGAACCAATAAAACTGCCGTGCGCCTGAAGCGTATCGAAGTCGAGGGGAATATCGGCCTTGGCTGCGGGCAGAATACCGCCAGAGGCGCCGCCGGGCAGGTAGGCTGCCAAGCGGTGGCCGTCGGCCATACCGCCGCTATACTCGTCAATCAATTCGTTGAGGGTGATGCCCGCAGGCGCCAAATATACGCCGGGCTGTTTGACCCGGCCTGAGACCGAGAAGCTACGCAGCCCCACGCGGCCGTTGCGCCCTTGGCTTGAGAAGGCCTCCGCGCCGCGCTGCCAGATCATGGGAATCCAGTAGACGGTCTCGACGTTATTGACCAGCGTTGGACGGTCAAAGAGCCCCTTCTGGGCCACAAACGGCGGACGATGGCGAGGCTTGCCCGGCTTGCCTTCCAGAGACTCGATCATCGCCGACTCTTCGCCGCAGATGTAAGCCCCCGCACCACGGCGCAGCACGATGTAACCCGGCGCCACCCACCCAGCGGCCTCAAGCTCGCCAATCGCCTCGCGCACCACGCCATGCAAGGCCGGGTACTCATCACGCAGATAGATATACAGCGCCTCGGCGTCTATCGCCCAGGCACTGACCAGGGCCCCTTCAAGAAACTGGTGCGGCGAGCGTTCCAGGTAATAGCGGTCTTTAAAAGTACCAGGCTCGCCCTCGTCGGCATTGATGGCGCAGTAGCGGGGCCCGGCCTCCTGGCGCACGAACGTCCACTTCTTGAAGGTAGGAAAACCCGCACCGCCCAGGCCGCGCAGGTTGGCCTGCTGCATCGCTTCCATCAGCGCTTCTACCGTAACGTCGCCGTTGTGGCAGGCCTGGAGCAAGGCCAATCCGCCCTCGCGGCGATAGTCGTCAAGTCGCTGCCAGTCGATGGGGTCGGGGTGAAAGTGCGCCGCCTGGATCACTGAGGCGATGCGTTCCTGGGTGGCGAACAGCACATGATGATGTCCCACCTCGGCCACCGGTGCTGTGTCGCAGCGCCCCATGCAGGGCGCTCGCAGCACCCGCACCTGCTCGATATCCATGTTCGCGTCCAGCTGTGCTTTAAGCGCCTCGGCACCGGCTAGTTGGCAGGTCAGGGAGTCGCAGACGCGAATGGTCACTGCCGGCGGCGGCAGCTGATCGTCGTGAATGACGTCGAAGTGCGCATAGAAAGTGGCGGTCTCGTAGACCGCTGCCATGGGCAGGTTCATATAAGCCGCCAAGGCACGCAGTTCCGCCAGCGGCAGATGGCCCCGGGTGTCCTGAATGACATGCAGGTGTTCAATCAGTAGGTCGCGGCTGTGCAGCGTGGCGTCCTGGCGTTCGTCGCCCAGCAGCTCACGTAACCCCTCAAGAAGGCGGGGATCAAGTTCACGGCCACGGGGTTTACCGCGGAAGCGGCGCTTGGGGGTCACGGTATGGACGGTCATTGAATACCTATTATTATCTTGATCGGCTTTATGCCGAATGAACGAAGACGGCACCCCGCGGGGCGCCGTCTAGGGTCGCACTATCACGCCCTCAGGCAGGGGGCCAGGGCTTATTACTCAGTGCTTATTAAATAAGTTATTAAGCCACACTGCCATGGGGGTCAATGACAAATTTCTTGGCAGCACCGCCATCGAAGTCGGCATAGCCCTGAGGCGCCTGATCCAGAGTGATCATCTGAACATTCACCGCATCAGCAATATTAACCTTGCCGAACAGGATCGCCTGCATCAGCGGCCGATGGTACTTCATCACCGGGCACTGGCCGGTGTGAAAGCTATGGGACTTGGCCCAGCCGAGACCAAAGCGCATGCTCAGGGCGCCCTGTTTGGCGGCGTCGTCAGCCGCGCCAGGGTCTTCGGTCACGTAGAGGCCCGGGATGCCGATCTGGCCACCCGCACGGGTCAGCGTCATCGCAGAATTGAGCACAGTGGCGGGCGCTTCTTTACCGTGGTTACAGCCACAGGCATGGGCTTCGAAGCCGACGCAGTCGACAAAGGCATCAACCTCACGTTCGCCGAGAATCACCTCGATCTTATCCGCCATGTCACCGTCCTGGGTCAAATCGATAGTCTCACAACCAAAGCTGCGCGCCTGAGCCAGTCGCTCTTCGATCATATCGCCGACGATCACGCAGGCCGCACCCAACAGCTGAGCGGAAACTGCTGCCGCCAGCCCGACGGGCCCAGCACCGGCAATATAGACGGTGCTACCAGGCCCCACACCGGCGGTCACGCAGCCGTGGAAGCCGGTGGGAAAGATATCGGAGAGCAAAGTCAGATCCTTGATCTTCTCCATGGCCTGATCGGCATCCGGGAATTTCAGCAGGTTAAAGTCGGCGTAAGGAACCATCACGTATTCGGTCTGGCCGCCGACCCAGCCGCCCATATCCACGTAGCCGTAGGCGGCGCCAGGGCGGGCGGGATTGACGTTGAGGCAGATACCGGTGCGGCCTTCTTTACAGTTGCGGCAGCGACCACAGGCAATATTGAACGGCACCGAGACTAGATCGCCCGGACAGAGGTACTCAACGTCGCGGCCGCACTCGACAACCATGCCGGTAATCTCGTGGCCGAGTACCAAACCCGACGGCGCAGTGGTGCGGCCACGCACCATGTGCTGGTCGCTGCCACAAATGTTGGTGGTCACGACCTTGAGAATCACGCCGTGCTCGCATTTGCGATTGCCTAGAGCGAGCTCAGGATAAGCGATGGACTCAACGGCGACTTCACCCGGCCCCTTGTAGATCACTCCGCGGTTGGCTGCATTCATGGCTGGCTCCTGTGATTATTGTTGTGTTTGTCATGGTTGATGGCGCTTTTCCACCCTAGCCCCTCCGCGTCTTAGGACTTACCCCAAAAAGGCACTCACATATCTATTCAAGACATCCTAGCCAAGATGAATAGCTGGAGGTCGCTTTCACGACACTGCTGCTTTGAAACAGGCTCAACACTTCCTAGCGTCGTCGATATGACGCAACACCGACGCCTAACAAGAGCCAACCAAGGACCCCCAATGAAGAACAATGACGACCCGGTTCTGTCGCCTGGACAGGACAATACCCAGATAATGGGGTTGGATTTTCATAACCCCGTCTTTCCACTCTCCGCTCTCGCTATTTTGCTGTTCATTCTTTACGCATTGGTCTACCCGGATGCGGCTAATACGCACCTGGGGCTTGCCAAAAACTGGTCGATTGAACACTTCGACTGGTTATTTATGATTGCAGGCAATGTGTTTGTGGTGTTCTGCCTTGTACTGATCTGCTTGCCGCTAGGGCGGATTCGTCTGGGCGGCAAGGATGCAAAGCCGGAATACACGCGCACCTCCTGGTTTGCCATGCTGTTTGCGGCAGGTATGGGAATCGGTCTGATGTTCTGGAGCGTGGCCGAGCCGGTGGCCTACTACACCGATTGGTACGGAACGCCCTTGAATGTTCCAGCAGGCACGCCGGAAGGCGCCAGCGCCGCCATGGGTGCGACCATGTTCCATTGGGGCCTCCACCCCTGGGCCATTTATGGAGTGGTAGCCCTCTCACTGGCCTTCTTCTCCTATAACAAGGGCTTGCCGCTGACGCTTCGCTCCGCTTTCTACCCCATCCTAGGCGAAAGAACGCGTGGCTGGGCAGGCCATATCATCGATATCCTTGCCGTGCTGGCCACTATTTTTGGCCTGGCTACCTCGCTTGGTTTTGGCGCGACCCAAGCAGCTAGCGGCCTCGCCTATTTGTTCGACATTCCTAATACCATCGGCACGCAGTTGGCAATCATCGTGGTGGTCACGGTGATCGCGCTGTTCTCGGTATGTCGGGGTATCGACGGCGGCGTCAAGCTATTCTCAAACATCAACATGATTATCGCGGCGGTGCTGCTCCTGTTTGTGGTTGTAGCAGGACCTACTCTAATGATCCTGACCGGCATTGGCACCACGGCGATGGACTACGTGGGCCACCTTCTGCCTTTGTCGAACTGGGTTGGTCGCGATGACGATACTTGGTATCACGGCTGGACCATCTTCTACTGGGCGTGGTGGATCTCCTGGTCCCCGTTTGTCGGCATGTTCATCGCCCGCGTATCCCGGGGCCGTACGGTGCGTGAGTTCCTGATCGCGGTGCTGTTGGTACCCACACTGGTCACGCTAGTATGGATGAGTGCCTTTGGTGGTACGGCGGTTTATCAGGCTTCAAACGGCGTTGGTGAACTGGCCAACGGGATTGGCGACGTTTCACTTGCCATGTTCCACATGCTGGAGCAGCTCCCCCTGACCAGCATCACCTCGACGCTGGCTATCATCC
The DNA here is from genome assembly GCF_013415125.1 of Vreelandella glaciei. Lineage (GTDB taxonomy): Bacteria > Pseudomonadota > Gammaproteobacteria > Pseudomonadales > Halomonadaceae > Vreelandella > Vreelandella glaciei. The sequence goes on from NZ_JACCDE010000041.1 coordinate 27,354, forward strand.
TGGTGCTGGTGTTCTTTATTACCTCATCGGACTCCGGCTCGCTGGTCATCGACAGTATCACCGCCGGCGGCAAGACCGATGCCCCCAAGAGCCAGCGGGTTTTCTGGGCCACGCTGGAAGGCGTGATTGCCGGTGTGTTGTTGTACGGCGGGGGAAGCACCGCCCTAAGCGCGCTACAGGCGGGCGCGGTGGCCACAGGGCTCCCTTTTACCGTGGTGCTTCTGGTGATGTGTTTCAGCCTTTACAAAGGGCTCCACAAGGAGTGGGGAGAGCTCAACGCGGTACCAAAAACCGCTAGTTAATCCCCTTTCAGCTGCCCGTCTACTCGGCGGGCGGTTGTCTTCTTGTTTATTCAGACCTTGCTGGCTAATCGACAATAAAAAAGACGTGGACCACCGTTCAAGCCCGCCACAAAAGGCGGGCTTGAACGGTGGTTAAAAGCTTGAAGAGCAAAAAAGCTTTAACGCAGCACATCCTCTTCCTTGAGCAGCTTGTAGATCGCCTCGGCGCCTTGCTCGGGGGTCACATCGGCGAGCACTTGCCCGCCCTTGCCCTCAGACTTGGCGGCCGCCTTGAATCGATCTCTGGCTGACGCAGCTTTGACAATTTTCAGACGCTTAGGCCGTTTACGTGCAGGGGCCAGATGCCACTGGGCCAGCTCGCTGTCGGCTTCAGGGGTAGTGGGCGTGATCGCAAAGGTGGCTCGACGCGCCGGGCCGAAGGCGCTCTGGCGCGCCACCGGCGCTGCTTCATCCACGCTGATGATGGCGGGCAAGCGCACCTTGAGACGGCGACGCTGGCCCCTTGGCAACGCCTGAAGCAGCGTTACCACGCCATTTTCCACCTTTTCTACCGACGCCAAACTATTAACCAATGGCCAGCCGAGATGTTCTGCCAACGCATAGGGCAAAAGCCCAGAGCCTTCACCGCGCTCTGCCCGGGCACCGGTGATCACTAGCTGGGGCGCGGTAGCGGCTAAATGCTCCACCAGGGACAGAATGGCATCGCTGCCCGCGGGCTGTTCGAGCAAGGTCATGGATTCAAGCCCCATGCCCAGGTAGCCGCGTAGCGCCGATTCGCTGTCATCCGCCTGGGGCCCCGCATGCAGTACGCTAATCCGAGTGCCAGGCAGTTCGGCTTCCATGGCCAGCGCTAGCTCCAGGCCCCGGGCATCCTGTTCGGCGCGCCGCGCGCGTCCGGTTGTCGGGTGACGGCCTATGGAGACCAGCACTGCCACATCGATTCCCTGCTGTTGTTGCTGTCGATCAGGCTGCATCGCGCTGACCTCCCCGCTGCTGTTCCACCATGGCCACTAACGCGGCCAGAATTTGCGTGCTGTCGCCAATCACCGCCAGGTCGGCGCGCTTGATGATGTCGCACCCCGGATCGAGATTAATCGCCACCACCTTGTCGCAGCGCTGAATGCCCTGCAGATGCTGAATAGCGCCTGAAATACCCACCGCCATATAGACTCGGGCGGTTACCCAGGTGCCGGTCGCACCCACCTGACGATCGCGGGCCATAAAGCCGTCGTCCACCGCGACACGGGACGCCCCTTCGGTAGCACCCAGCACTTTCGCGGCGTGGTGGAAGGCATCCCACTGTTTAACACCGTTGCCGCCGGAGAGGATGAACTCGGCCTCGGCCAGCGCCACGCCGGCGGGATCCACCGCCACCTGCCCCAGGTCTTCAATGCGCGATAGAGTGGTGGGAATTGACGCTGCCAGGGTCAGGTGCTCGGCCGCATGCCGGGTCTCGTCCACCGGTTCGGCGCACTCGGCCAGCACCAGGGCAACCCGCGGCAGAGGGCGCTGGATATCCAGGCTTCCGGCGCCGCCACGAGCCGTACAGCGCCAACCCAGTGGAGACTCGTGGTCAGCTTCGATCTGCCACACCCCCGTGGCAGCGCGTTCGCCCAAGCGCAAGGACAGACGCCGCCCCAGATCGGCGCCCCCCAGCGGGGAGTCAGGCAGCAGCCAGAAGCGCGGCGTCATCTCCCGCTCGACGGCGCTTAAGGCCGCCAGGCGCGCTTCAGGCGAAAACCCCGCGTAAAACTCATCATCAAGATGCACGACGCGATCGATACCGGCTTCGCCCAGCGTCTGCTCCTTAAGCTCGCCGTCCCCCTCGCCCTTATGCTCACCAAATAGGATCGCCACCACAGCGCCGGGCTGTTCGGCGTCGGCATCCGCCACACGCCGGGCCAGGCCCAGCAGATCCTTGTCATGTCCAGAGAGTCGCCCGCCGGTCAGGTCGGGCACCACGGCCACCAGGAAGGCGGGCTGATCAATGGTCACCGTACGGCGGCTATCGCGGGCCGCCGTGCTGGCCGCGGTGGCCTGCCCTCCTTGCTGGAGGCCACTACGATCAATCCGTTTGACGCCATTGGGACCGATAAAGCCGATGGCACGAGGATCCTTGCGCACCACGCCGTTGGGACCCAGCCATTCGCTAACCGCTCCGCCGCCCCTGTTTACACCCAAGGCGGCCAGCACCGCGGCGTACTCGGGGTGCAGACGATTCCGGGCGATCCACTCGCGACGCGGATCGCGACGTATAATCTCGCTCATACGGTAACCTCTTCAGCCGTCGTCGTTGCAGCAGGCCGGCGGGGCCCATCAGACGCATCACCCGCGGGACGCTCTACCAGGGCATCGGCCACCAGCTCGGCGATATCACGCACTTCGGCGCTGGCATCCACCACCCCTTCCAGCATGGCGGTACATTGAGGACAGCCCACTGCGACCAGCTCGGCGCCGCTCTCTTTGACGTCATTCATGCGCATGTCGGGAATCCGCCGTTCACCGGGAATATCGGTAATCGGTGCCCCGCCACCACCCCCGCAGCAGCGCGAGCGGAAGCCGGAGCGTTCCATCTCCTTGACCTCGATGCCCAGCGCCTTGAGCACGTTGCGAGGTGCCTCGTACTCACCGTTATAGCGCCCCAGGTAACACGGGTCGTGATAGGTGACGCTGCCGCCTTTCCAGGGAGTAAAGGTCAACCGACCGGCATCAAACAGTTCGGCGATGAAGGTGCTGTGATGACGTACCACATAATGACCGCCCATCTCACCGTACTCGTTGCCCAGCACATGAAAACTATGGGGGTCGCAGGTAACAATCTGCAAGAAGCGATACTGAGCCAGGGTGGCAATATTGCGCTTCGCCAGGGATTGGAACGTCGCTTCATCGCCCAGACGCCGGGCCACGTCGCCGCTATCGCGCTCTTCAGTACCCAACACCGCGAAATCGACTTCAGCGGCGCGCAGCACTTTGACCAGTGCGCGCAAGGTGCGCTGGTTGCGCATATCAAAGGCGCCATCCCCTAGCCACAACAGCACGTCGACCTGCTTAAGATCTGCCATGAGCGGTAGGTTAAGATCCGCCGCCCAGTTGAGCCGCGAGCCAGGATCGAAACCGCCTGGATTGTCGGTAGCGATCAAATTGTCGAGCACCTCGGCGCCCTTATTGGGCGTTTTGCCCCGCTCCAGGGTCAGGTGGCGGCGCATATCGACAATCGCATCCACGTGTTCGATCATCATCGGGCACTCTTCCACGCAGGCGCGGCAGGTCGTACACGACCAGAGCGTATCGGCGTCAACCAACGCCTTCCCCTGCAGCGCCACAATGGGCCCGTGGGGAAAGCCTACGTGTTCACCTACCGGCTTGCCCCCAAGCCCTTGTGAAGGGTGCGGGGAACCGGCATAGGCGGCATCGCTGCCTCCCGCCATACCCTCCACCATGTCCTGGATCAGCTTCTTGGGGTTGAGCGGCTGACCGGCGGCAAACGCCGGGCAGACCGCTTCGCAGCGGCCGCACTGCACGCAGGCGTCAAAGCCCAGCAGTTGGTTCCAGGTAAAGTCAGCAGGCTTTTCCACCCCCAGGGGCGCCGCTTCATTCTCAAGATTGAGCGCCTTGAGCCCCGTTGACCGGCCGCCCCCAAAGCGCTCGGCGCGGCGATGGAAAGCCAGATGTAAGGCGCCAGCGAAGGCGTGCTTCATGGGCCCGCCCCAGGTCATGCCAAAAAACATTTCCCCCAGGCCCCAGGCCACGACGCCCGCTAATACCAGCGCCAGCAACCAGCTACTGCCCCCTTCAAGCAAACCTTCGGGCAGCAGACCTACCGTGGGCAGCGTGATCAGGAAGACGCCTATCGAAAACGCCATCAGACTCTTGGGCAGGCGCATCCAGGGGCCTTTGGAGAGCCGAGCTGGGGGGTTAAGCCGCCGCCGCGCCACGAAGAGGCTACCGACGAACATGGAGGCGCTCGCCAGTAGCAGTAATCCACCTAGCAATGGGTTGGCGATCCCCAGACCGTGCACCAGGATCATCAGCACGGCAGCGGCCACGAAGCCACCGGCGGTGGCCACGTGGGTGTGGGAGATCATTTTGTCGCGCTCCACTACATGGTGCAGATCCACCAAATAGCGGCGCGGCAGGGCCGCCAGCCCCTTGAACAGGTTCACCCGCGAGGGGCGCCCCTGGCGCCACAGGCGCATACGCCGCACGGCGCCGATGACTGCCAGGGCCAGGGCAGTAAAAATCAGTATCGGCAAGAGCGTTTCGAGCATGGTACTCACCTCATCTTTCGCGGCGGGGCTGCTCCGGCGGCAGACCTCTGCGAGGGCGCTGTGAACCCATCCCTGGGCGCTACTTTTGACATCTGACCGCCATGGATGGCGGAAATGCCGTAAACGTATGGAACTGTTTTACGGCCTTGTCAAAAGACCCTCGCTACGGTCTGCCCCCGGCGCCCCGGCTCTCGCTCAGGTCAAAAGTCCTTGCAGATTCGCAAAGCATCGTAGATAGCCGCATGAGTGTTACGCGGTGCCGTGCAGTCGCCCAGGCGGAACAGCAGGAAGCCATCTCCTGACTCGCTCAGACAAGGCTGCGGCTGGATTGCATAGAGTGCTTCCAGATCCACCTGCCCTCTGTTGCGGGACTGCTCTTTAAGAGCGTAATAAAGCGCCTCATCAGGGCGTACACCGTTCTCAACGACCACCTGATCCACCACGCGCTCTTCCAGAGCCCCGGTGTACTCGTTTTCGAGCACCGCCACCAAGCCATCGCCCTCGCGGTATACCTTATGCAGCATCAGGTCGGAGGACATGATCACCTCCTTCTCGTAGAGGCTGCGGTAGTAGGTTGGGAAGGTGGTACCGCCCACCGCCGCGCCGGGCTTGATATCGTCGGTGACGATCTCCACCTTGGCGCCCTTATCGGCGAGAAAATCCGCCGCCGAGACGCCGGAGAATTCGCAGATGGCGTCATAAAGCAGCACGTTCTTACCGGGCGCCACTTTGCCTGAGAGAATATCCCAGGTGCTGACCACCAGGCTCTCCTCGGCACTCTCCGAGTAGCCCCACTCTGGGTGCTGGCTAAGGAAGGGCTGGCCACCGGTGGCGAGCACCACGATATCCGGGCGTAGATCGAGCAGCGTCGCCTCATCGGCGCGGGTGCCCAGACGCAGGTCGACTTTTAGCCGCGCCAGCTCCAGCTGGAACCAGCGAGTGATACCGGCGATCTGGTCACGCTGGGGTGCCTGGGCGGCAATCGTGATCTGCCCACCCAAGGCGTCAGCGGCCTCAAACAGAGTGACATCGTGACCCCGCTCAGCGGCTACCCGCGCTGCCTCCATGCCGCCGGGGCCACCGCCCACCACGACGACTTTGCGTTTGACGCCCTCGGTTTTCTCAATGATGTGGGGCAACCCCATGTACTCCCGGGATGTCGCGGCGTTCTGGATACACAGTACGTCCAAGCCCTGGTACTGGCGATCGATGCAGTAGTTAGCGCCCACGCACTGTTTGATCTGATCGATCTGGCCCATCTTAATCTTGGCGATCAGGTGAGGGTCGGCAATATGTGCCCGGGTCATGCCCACCAGATCGACATAGCCCCCTTCGAGGATACGCTGGGCCTGATTGGGATCCTTAATGTTCTGGGCGTGAATCACCGGCACGTTCACCACTTCCTTGATCCCCGCCGCCAAGTGTAGGAAAGGCTCCGGCGGGTAGGACATATTAGGAATAACGTTGGCCAGGGTGTTGTGAGTGTCGCAGCCAGAACCGATAACGCCAAAGAAATCCACCATACCGGTGGCATCGTAGTAAGCGGCGATCTGCTTCATATCGTCATGAGAAAGACCGTCCGGGTGGAACTCGTCGCCGCAAATCCGCATGCCGACACAGAAGTCGTCGCCCACTTCAGCACGTACGGCTTTAAGCACTTCCATACCGAAGCGCATACGGTTCTCGAAGCTACCGCCCCACTCGTCCTCACGCTTGTTGACCCGTGGGCTCCAGAACTGATCGATCAAATGCTGGTGCACGGCAGAGAGCTCAACACCGTCGAGGCCCCCTTCCTTTGCCCGGCGAGCGGCCTGGGCAAAGTCGCCGACAATACGCCAGATCTCCTCTTCCTCAATGGTCTTACAGGTCGAGCGGTGCACCGGCTCACGGATACCGGAGGGTGATACCAGGGTCGACCAGTCGAAACCGTCCCAGCGGGAGCGGCGCCCCATATGGGTAATCTGGATCATGATCTTGCCGCCATGCTTATGCACGGCTCTAGACAGATTCTGGAAGTGCGGAATAATACGATCGGTGGAAAGGTTTACCGAGCTCCACCAGCCCTGAGGGCTATCGATGGAGACCACCGATGAGCCACCGCAAATACAAAGGCCACAGCCCCCTTTGGCCTTCTCCTCGTAGTACCTGACGTAGCGCTCCGTGGTCATACCGCCGTCGGTGGCATGCACCTCGGCGTGAGCGGTGCTGACCACACGGTTGCGGATAGTCAGCTTACCGATCTCGATCGGCTCGAAAATTGCGTCGAATGCCATGCTTGTCTCTCCTCGTACCCCATTAGCGGGCAGCGTCGGTTAGCGGCTGGACGGTAAAAATACCTACCTCACAGCCAGGCTCGGCGGCACTCCGGGTCTGCTCAGCAACGGTACGCAGTGAACTTCCGCAGGCAGCGAGGATTTGATCCATGGCACCGGCGAACCATCCGGTAAACATGTACTCTTCCTTCTTGCCGGTGTTACCCAACTGGTAAACAAACGCGCTGTGCTCAAGGCGTACTTGAGCAGTGCCCGAGTCGAGATCAATCTGTTCAGTAATGAATAGCCCCCAACCACGCTGGGAAAGGCGGGTCATGTAGTGCTCAAATACCGCCTCTCCACTAATGTCGTGTAGCTCAGCCTCTTTCTCACACCAGTGCCAGGCGCTCTTGTAACCTGCGTGATAAAGAATTTCGGCATACTTCTCAGCACCTAGCGCCTCTTCCACAGCTACGTGGTTATTGATAAAGAAGTGCCGTGGCACATAGAGCATAGGCAGCGCATCGGTCGTCCAGACACCTGTTTCGCTATCCACTTCGATAGGCAGTGCGGGGGCCAGTTTGGTCACGGTGGTATTCCTCGAATCGTTGTTATGTCAGGTTATCGACGGGGCTACCCCGGGAGCATGCCTACGAGGAGGCGCTATGAATCCATCCCTGGACGCTACCGACGCCATCCCTGGCGTCGGACCTCCTCTACGGCATGCTCCCGGCGCCCCTCACTTCGGAGGCAGCCGCCTGCGCTTAGTCAGGTGCCCCAGACATCCTTGAGCACGCGCACCCAGTTCTCGCCCATGATCTTGCGCACCTGGGCCTCGCTCATTCCCCGCTTGAGGAGTGCCTCGGTGAGATTGGGGAACTCCCCAATGGTGCGGATGCCCTTGGGATTGATGATCTTGCCAAAATCGGTCAGACGACGGGCGTAGCCCTTGTCATGGGTCAGCCACTCGAAAAACTCTTGACCATGTCCCTGGGTGAAATCGGTACCGATGCCGATAGCGTCCTCACCGACGATATTCATGACGTACTCGATCGCCTCACAGTAGTCTTCGATGGTGGAGTCGATGCCCTTTTTGAGGAACGGCGCAAACATGGTGACACCCACAAAACCGCCGTGGTCGGCAATGAACTTCAGCTCTTGATCAGATTTGTTGCGCGGATGCTCTTTGAGGCCGGAGGGCAGGCAGTGGGAGTAGCAGACGGGCTTTTTGGACTCGAGAATGACCTCTTCGGAGGTCTTGGCACCGACGTGAGAGAGGTCGCACATGATGCCAACCCGGTTCATCTCAGCAACGATTTCGCGGCCAAAGCCAGACAGTCCGCCGTCACGCTCGTAGCAGCCGGTACCCACCAGATTCTGGGTGTTGTAGCACATCTGCACGATGCCCACGCCCAGTTGCTTAAAGATCTCTACGTAGCCAATTTGGTCTTCAAAGGCATGGGCATTCTGGAAACCGAAGATGATGCCTGTCTTGCCCTCTTCTTTAGCGCGAGTAATGTCAGCGGTGGTGCGAACAGGGCGCACCAGATCACTACACTCCGCCATCAACTGGTTGGACTTGACGATATTATCGACCGTAGCCTGAAAACCTTCCCACACTGAGACGGTGCAGTTGGCAGCGGTAAGACCGCCGCGACGCATGTCCTCAAGCAGCTCACGATTCCATTTGGCGATGATCAGGCCATCAATGACGATAGCGTCATTGTGCAGTTCAGAGGGGGTCATGGCTAAGCTCCAACATTGGTTAATGCAGCGAGCATAGCGCTGACGTTGGCTTAGACGGCGCTTGGAAACGACGGCGGAAATTCCAAAAGCGTCATGGTGTCGAGAACACGACAACTACTCGCGCCATAAAAAAACGTGCTGCCCGTCACCGAGCAGCACGTTTCAAGCATGTTTCAAATTAGTGATGACGCCGTGGGTATCAGCTTAATAGCCGCACGCTGGCAAAGGTGGGTTCGCCTTGGGCGTTTGCCAGAGCCTGGCGAGCGCACGAGGACGGCTCGTTGGCAGTGGGCGCCTCTCCCCAACGCTTTATAAAAGGCGGTGATTTGCTGCTATTTCCCTGCCTGTCGTGGCTACCCAGGCGCTCGTTTCTCGGCGGCACACCAAAGTATTCGCGGTAGCACTTGGAGAAATGGGGCGTGGAAACGAAACCGCAAACAGATGCAATCTCGATGATCGACAGCGGCGTTTGCTTGAGTAATTGTCGCGCACGTACCAGCCGCAGCTTAAGATAATAGCGAGACGGTGAACAAAGCAGGTAGCGTTGGAATAATCGCTCTAACTGACGGCGCGACACATTTACATAGCATGCCAGTTCATCGAGCTCGATGGGCTCTTCCAGGTTGGATTCCATCAAGGCGACGATTTCCAACAGCTTGGGCTGAGTAGTGCCCAGCACGTGCTTAAGAGGAACACGTTGCTGATCATGTTCGTTACGCACGCGCTCGTAGATAAACATTTCAGAAATGCCTGCCGAAAGCTCACGGCCATGGTCATGCGTAATCAAGTTGAGCATCATATCGAGCGGCGCGGTGCCGCCCGAAGCGGTGAATCGATCCCGATCGATAGAGAAGAGATAGGTCGTCAGTATGACGTTCGGGAACGCCTCCTGCATGGAAGCCAAACACTCCCAATGGATGCTGGCTTCATAATGATCAAGTAACCCCGCCTGGCCCAATGCCCAACTGCCCGTACAGACCGAGCCTAACCGCCTTAGCTTACGCGATTGCGACTGAAGCCAGCGCACATGCTCACGGGTAACGCTGTGTTGCGGGCCTACTCCGCCGCAAACGACCACCCACTCCAATGACAGCGGCGCGTGCATAGAGGCATCAGGCGTCACCTGCACGCCATCGCTGGCACGCACCGGCAAACCGTCTTGTGTCAGGGTGTACCAGCGATACAGTTCGCGGCCGGCCAGTTGATTGGCCATTCGCAAGGGCTCTATTGCCGACGCCAGGGAAATCAGTGTGAAGTTATCTAACAGTAGAAAGCCAAGGGTCTGCGGTTCGCCTACACGTTTGGGATTTACTGCCGGGTTTGCTGCTTGATTTGAAATCATCGTTTTACCCTCCGTCACCTTTGAGCATTATATTTTTTCTTGTTAGCGTAGGTGTCGCTGGCGTCTTTTAGTTGCCCTTTACTGCGTTAAACTCTCACACGTTCAGGGGCGCATTGCTCTTTGGTCGTATATTGGCACGAACAGGGCGGATAGCGACAAAACTATCGCGTAGATCGAAGTTTTTGTCGTAAATGAAACGCCAGACGTCGCTCCCGAAACCGTTGTCAGTTACGAAAATTACTTTTTCGCAGTCTCAACGTCAGGGCTGGAATTTTTATATAAGTTACGCGCGTCTAAAGCGTTTAAGCGCTATAAAGTACGTAATCTTACAAAGACTAATAAAATTAGGGTGTTGAAAATTGTTAGCGTGGTTTCGCCGAACAAGCAGTCAACCTCAGCGAGTTTCATCAGTGTCTTGAGGCGTCATAAATAGGCCCAGCCGAATGGCTTCGTGGACCAAGCCAGCGGTGTGTCTGACGCCTAGGCGGCGCATGATATCGGCGCGGTGGGTCTCGACGGTTTTGATACTGACATTGAGTTGATCGGCAATGGCTTTACTACGAAAACCGCTTGCCACCAGCGTGAGTACTTCACTTTGTCGAGTCGTTAAAGGGTTTTCCTGAATGGCCGTAGCCCCCACGACGGAAGCGGCATCGACAAACTCCTCCGGCTCCATCGCTGTGAACACAAAACGTTCACCCCGCGCTGCTTTTTGAATGGCCATTTCCAAAGCATTCACACCCGCATTTTTGTGTAGAAAGCCATAAGCTCCCTCTTCAAAAAGACGCCGAATAAAGCTATCGCTAGAGTAGGTAGAGAGAACTACTACACGAATACCGGGACAGGCACTCCGCAGCTGACTTAAAGAACCGAGCCCGTTTGAAGAGATAACCGCTGCGTCAATGAGCGCCACATTAACGTTATCGTGAGCTGCCGCTTTCATCAGTTGATCCTCAGATTCCACTTCAGCAACCACCGACATGTTGTCGAAGGTTTCGATAAGGGAACTGATCGCGGAGCGCACTAAGCGATGTTCATCGGCTAGTAATATCCGGATGATATCTTCTGAACGTTTCATGGCAATATGGCACGGACCTTGAAAAGGTAAAACCTGACGTAAAACCCCTTCGTTAGCGCGGGTTCAATCGCTATCAATGGATATTTATGGTTTCACCCTTTCTCAGCTGCAAAAGCTAGATTGAAACCAATAAGAGAAATTCGGTGGCGCCTGCTCGACCCCGCACGGTACCGCACTGCCCACCAAATCAGTATAAGTAAAAACCCTGATTATTGTTCTTGTTGCAGGATGCCTAAGCGCAACGCTTTGCTAATGATATCGTCAATTGAATAGCGGCCTTGAGCAGCATTGATAGAAAAGCGCTCACCTTTGGGCAGCTCTTCGATATCCAAGACCTTAGACAATCGCTTGAGTATCGTAGGACATAAAAAGATCTTCCCCTCTACGGCAGCCTGCAGCGCTATTTCAAGCTCGCTGACGCCAGCCTCGCGTAACAGAAAACCATTGGCTCCGGCCTCCAACGCTCTTTTTACCTCAGTAAGACTAGGATTAATCGAGAGAAAAACTACGCGCGTTATTCCGCCACTTTCGCGCAAACGCTGGGTTGCTTCAAACCCTTCTTGGCTAGGAAATTGTGCATCAATCAAGACGACATCTGCATGCACTTGTTGCGCTATTTCACTCAGCCTGTGCGAGTCAGAAATACTAGCCACCACCTTTATATCTTTGAAACGCTCAATGACCCGGCAGAGCCCCTCTCGAATGAAACCGCTTTCATTGACGACCACTACTCTGATGGATAACTCAGAATTGCTTTGTGGATTCATTCACGCACCTCCACCCATGCCTGCCTGTGTCGTGGCGCGCCCTGCCAATTAGAACGTTCCCTGTAACCATTCAGCAAAAAACAATAACGTTATATTACGATGCGAATACCCACTTCCGCTAGCCTGTTGAGATTTATTTCAGCAAAAGACGTAATAACTCACCTACACAAAAACACTTATATAAGTTTGAAAAATACCAGTAGGAATGATTAAATCAAACAAACATCTCGTTTAAAGAACGAGGGCGATGAATGTCATTGGCTTCATCACTCTCGTGGTCAGTACCTCATCAGGCCCACTCTATGGATGACAATAGCGCCCGCTTCACCCGTCTTAAAGACGAGGATGCTCGGCTGACCGAGCTGCGTTCGCTCGACCTCCTGGACACCTGTCAAGAAGAGCATTTTGATCGTTATACCCGTCTGGTATCGCAAGTCTTCAATGCCCCTATCGCCGTTATTTCGCTCATCGATGAAAATCGCCAGTGGCTTAAATCCTCGATAGGTATGGAGAACCGCGAAATCTCACTTGAGCACTCATTTTGCGTACATGCCTTAAAGCATGGATATCTAGAAGTCTCTGACACCCTGACGAACGATTTTTTTCGTCACCATAAAGCGGTGACGTCATATTGAACCGCCCCGGCTTTACCGGAGACTCCATATCTTGAGAGGATGGAGTTATGAACTCACCAAAACGATATTCCCCAGAAGTCCGGGAGCGAGCTGTTCGATTAGTCCTTGAACAGCAAGG
>NZ_JACCDE010000042.1 GCF_013415125.1 Vreelandella glaciei
CCGCTTTTGCTTCCGCTTCGGTGGCTTTTTCGACACCGCCTAGCTTTGTTTCCGTTGATGCGGGCAGGCGTTCAGCGGGCATCGTGCCTGCGTTTAGATTGCTCGCATCGCGGTAATAATTCCCTTCCTGACCGTCGAGCTGGTCGGCATCCATGCCTGAGCCCGTACCGCCGTTCCCGGTGTGGTACATTTTTCGCCAGCCCCCCCAGGTGCCTACTTCAAACCCCGTTGATTTGAAATACAGCTCGGGTTCGTTGCTGCTGCCTGACGATGACGCCGCGATCCACACCGCGCGATTACCCCCACGATCTAGCCGGATAGCCCCACCGCCGCCGACGCTCGGGGCGTTTTCTGTTTCAGACTCGCTCCAGCGATAGAACCCCGCGCGGATGGTGCTGTTGTGAAAGTTGGGCAAAAGCGGTTGCTCGTATGTATTCCCTGCTACCCCCAGCCCAAACTGTTGGAACGCGGCTAGCACCCCCGCGGCGTCAGGAAATTTATTATTACTTCCCGCTTTGGCTTCGGCTTCGGTGGCTTTTTCTACGACCCCTTTTGTCGTTTCGGTCGCCGGGGGATTGCTGAAGGTGACGTCGCCAAAAGTGAGCGATGCGGCGGCGATGTCGGCGAAAACGACATCGGTGGTCAGCAGTAGCGTTGTCTCTGACGATTTTTCAATGATGGGCGCGGCTTGTCCGTAGACCGCAAACAGGGTGCCAAACTCGGTGATTAAACCGAATCCCCGCACGGTGTATGCGTCGCTGCCTTCGTCTTTTGCTGTAACGCTGATGGTGTCAGGCGCAACAACTTCCCCGGCGATGCTGGCCACCCGCTTGATTTCACCTGGCAGCACCGTTTGCTGTTCCGACGGCGCAAAGGCGGTTGCGGTAAAGGCGATGTGTGTAATCTCTACGGGTTTGGTACCGGTGTTCGCGGCGTTGATAATTTCTGCGCGCCCCGCGTCGGTGACAGTGATTTTGAGCGCCATTTTATCCCTCGGTATGTAAGCGTCTATATATCGTTGGTCGGGCGACGGCATACGTGCCTATCTCGCCGTCGGCGGCGATGCCTGCAATCAGCGTGAAGTGAGAACGCACGGGCTTTACGCGCCGCACTTCTTGAATGATGTCGTTTTGGAGTTCGGCAGCGTTGTTGTCGGCGCGGACGGTGAGCACTAGCTCGAACGTGTGGGGTGGGCCCTTGGGCTCTGTTTGCCACCATTCGCGGATGGCCACGCCTGCACCGAAGGATTCGACGACGCGGCGGACTGATTGTGCGGTGCCGCGGCGGCGGTGGATCTCGACGGCTTGCCGGATCCGCTCGCGCTTGATTTGTTCTGACCAGTAGGGCTTCCAGGCGGCGACGCCGAGCGACCATGCTAGCCAGGGGAGCAGCGGCGCGGGGCAGGTGTCGGGGTTCCATAGCTCGCGGAGCGGGGTGGGCACATCGGACACGCGGGCGGCAACTGCCGATAGACCGCGCTCTAATTTGCTGGCGTTGGGGGGTAGTAGGTGGTTATTCATCGACGCCCCCATTGGCAATGGCAATGGCGGTGCAGTAGGCGGCTTGCTGGCGATCCACGGTTATCGTTTGCGTGGGGCTTTCGAGTTCGACGCGCTGAACACCGGCGCGGTGTAGGGCGGCGTAAACGCCGGAGAGGGTGATATCCATGCCGAGGCGGTGTTGCTTGTCGACGTATTTTTGGGCTTCGGCTTGGGCTTCGGCTAATACGACGTCGCTATCCGGCCCTGGGTAGAAAAAGAGCGCGGCGTCAATGGTGTATTCGATGATATCGACGCCTTGAACGATGACGTGGTCGGTGAGCGGGCGGACATCTTCGGCGCTGACGGCGGCGTCGACGGTTTCGAGCAGCTCGGGCGTGGGGGTTCCGTTGCCTTCGCGGGCGAGGACGGTTAGCACGACATCGCCGGGCGTGGGGCTGGTGGCACTGGCGTCTAGCACGCTGCCGCTGGCTGAGAGGGCGTGGAATATGTAGGCGCCTTCTGGCCCTGCCGTTGATAGGCCTTCGAGGGATAGCAGGATGCGGCGACGGAAGTCGGCGTTGGTCTCAAATGCAGGCGGTACCGGGGGGATGGCGTCGGGGTCGCCCGCATCGGTTTGTAGCCGGTTGACGTTGAAGAGGGCGCCGAGGTTGTCGAGGTCTTCTTCTTCGGCGTAGGCGAGCATGACGGCGCGGGCGGCTTCGTTGACGCGCTGGCGTACTAGCATTTCGCGGTAGGCGGCTACTTCTAGAATTTTGTAGATAGGGTCGGATTCTGCCGGGACGTCAAACTCGGGGTAGCGGTAGGCGAGGTCGTCGAGTAGCTCGGCGAGAATTGATTCGTAGTCGATATTTTCGACAATGCGGGGTACGGGGAGCTGAGATAAATCTATTGCATTGCTCATAGTGGCCCTTGTGTGTTGCCACCGCCGGTTTGAACGCCGCCGTGGACGTGGTCGCTGCCGACGTTTTTGCCGTTGTGTGTTTTGGTGCCGCCGACCTGGGTGTCGCTGCCTTGGCGTTGCATATCGCCTTGGTGATTGATGTTGCCGACCCATTGGGTGCCGCCGGGGGCGTGTATCTCGATGGAGCCCGGTAGGTTTATGCGCAGCACGCTGTTGGCGTGGTCGTATTCGAACAGGCCGCTATCGGGAAATAGACGGCTGATGACGCCGGGGTCGTTGCTGGGCGGCTGGGCGCTGAGCTGGAATAGACTGGGCATGGCGATGCCGTTGGATAGGTCGCCGCCGGGCGAAAGGATCATTACCTGTTCGCCGACGGTGGGCGGGTTCCAATCGCGGGTAGTGCCCGCGCGGCCACCGGCCCAGGGTAGCCAGCCGGTGAGCAGCTTTCCTGAGCGTACGCGCACGGCGGGGAGGCGCTCATTGGGCGCGCCGTGATCCACTTCGGCGATGGCACCAACGCGGAGTAGGTTTTCGATCAATCTGAGTAGTTCGGCGACGTTGTTCATGCCGCCAATGGTGTGAGCCTTACGCGCGTGTGGGTAGCGGCGGGCGTTGTGCCAGCCGCTTTGGACAATTGATGGGGTTTAGTTGGGCGGGGTGAGGTGGTTTAAGACACTGTCGGCGATGCGGTCGGCGTCTTTTGCGGTGATACCGATTAGCTCGCGGCGGGCGTAATGGTGTTGCGGGCCGCCGCGCTCTACGCGATCCCGCAATCCGTAGTGGTGCACGCGGGCGATGCGGGCGACGCGACCGAGGAATCCGACTTCGGCGGCGTCGGCATTGGTTTTTAGGCGTAGGTATTTGGCGGTTCGGATCTTCGTGAACATGGCTTTGCGACGGATGCGACCGCTTCGCCCGCGTAGTTCGGTGCGGGGTTCAAACGGCGTGCCGTCGGGGTTGGTTTGGGCTTTGATGCGCTCGCGGTTGGCGATGCGTAGGTCGCGGGCGACTTCGCGGGCTAATACGCGGCGCTCTTTTGTTCCGAGCTTGTTGATGAGCGGGGTTAGCCATTCTTCTAGTTGTTGGAGTTCGTCACTCATGGGCTATTCCACTCGGCTTCGAGGGTGTAGTCGGCGTCGCCTGGGTGTTTGATGTTGAGTTGCCAATGAGTGGCCGGGCAGGCGTCGGCGGGGTATTCGGGCATGCGGTGGTGGGCGTCGATGCTGCCTGTTTCGCAATCCACTTTTGCGACGACGCGCTCGGTGAGGCGGACGGTTATGGCTAGGTCCCAATGGGTGTTGTTGAGGATCTCGGCCTCGATCTGTACGGCGTCGTCTTCAACTAGATTGGGCTCGTAGGTGTTGAGCCATTGCAGCAGGGGGATCATGACCGTATCAGGTGAGCCGGTGTAGTCCTGAATGATGACCTGTGCGTCGAATCGGTATTCGTGGCTGAGCGTGGTTCCGCGCGAGAATTTTATACTGCCGTCGTTGACGAACGTTAAGAGCTGTTCGGGGTTGCGCTTAAGCTCGGGCACGGATGCTAGCAGGTGTTGGCGTAGGGCTTGGAGTTTGATCATTGGGTGTTTTCTTCTTCGCTGGGCAGCGGGGTTAGGCCTAGGGCGGTGATGTGCTGCCGGGCGCCTTCGAGACTGTCGCCCTTAATGACCGCGATGATGTCCGGCGTTGCCTTTTCCGGGGCGTTTAGCGTGCCGATGCGGAGCCGTTGCTGGGCGCGGGATGCGGAGGCTAGCTCCGCATGGGCGGCAAAGCTGGGTGGTTGCAGCGGCTGCGCGGCGGCGATGGTGAACACGGGTTTTACGACGGTGCTGCATACGCTGTAGTGATTGCCTGCGAGGTCTTGATAACGGGGCTCGCCGAATGTTTTATCGTCTGCTGCTGATTCGCCGAGGATGAGGGCGATTTGATTGGCGTCGTTTATGTGGGCCTTGGGAACGGCGATAGTGACGCGGTCGGTGTATTCGGTGGTGTTCATAGTGCGACTCCTGCTAGCTGGGCGGCGTAGGTTTCGGTGAGTTCTCGTTCGCTTTCACTCATGACGCGGTAGGCCATCGCTAAGCCGTAAAATTTTCCGGAAAAGGGCTGATTGCCGTTGTTGGGGGCGGAAAACAGGCGGATAAAACCGCTGGACTGGACGGAACCGAATCCTGCCGGGACGCTGTTTTCTTGCTGTAGCGCGCGGTTGATAAACACGCGCACGCTCCCGGCGCTGGCATCGTATTCAATGGACATGATGCGCGGCCCTTCGGGGTAGGGAATGCTAAAAGCGACAACCCCCCCTTGTCCGTCATCTAAATAAACATAATCCGGCCGGATAAAGAATCCGGGCACGGTGCCCGCCTCTCCGGTACCGCGGTTGCCAAACAGCCGCTGATTGCTGCCGGTGTCAGTAGCGGATAGCGCTATCACGATCGTAAACGAGCCAATTTCGCTTACTACGGGTATGTCAAGATGGTCATTGATCCCGTCTGGTAGTAACCACTGCAGACCATTATCGGCCTGATACGGCGGCCGCGCCGCGGCGACGGGCTGTACGGCTGATTGACTGCCGGGGATGACGCTGCGTAGGCGGCCGACGGGGTCGCCGGTGGCGGTTACCGGCGTTTGAATGAGGGTGTCTTGCCATAGATTTTGCTGATTTAAGACGATGGGCTTGGGTACCAGCAGCAACCCTTGGTTGCTGCCTGCAAAGGCGTTTTGAATGACTTTTTCGAGCGGGTCGCCTCCGTGCAGGTTTGAGATAAATCGCTCGACATCGGTTAGTAGGTTGCCGAAGCCGCCCTCCACTTCTAGGTAGCCCCACATGCGTCCTGATGAGGGAATGTTGGCGTGTATGAACGGGGTGATGTCGCCTTCGAAGGGGGCGCAATTTAAGGCGACGCCGGTGGCGGGTAATGATGAGACTTGACGATTCAGCGTTATTGTATTGCCGGAAAATGCTTCGCGGTTAACGCGAATACTCCCGCCGCCGGTTATCGCGCTGCTTTCAATTTCTGGGTGGTGCCTGCCCGCAAACGCGCCTGACGCCGTTCTCGACCGGAATGCTCCGTACCCTGCGCCTCCCCACTGCGCCGAGATGGCAATATCAAATGGGCTGGTGTATTCGGGGTTCCGCGTTAACGTCATGAAGCTACTGACGCCGTCGTATTCGATCCAGTGCTGGCCCGCTTCCGTGCGGTAGATGGGGCGGTTTGCGCTGACGGGCTGGATTAGATGGTTGTTATTGCCGGATAGGTCATTGATGCGCCCGACGGGGTCGCCGTTTTTGGTGACGGGTAGGTTTCCGGCGGCGTCCTTGAACATGTTGGCGGTGCCGAGCACCACGGGGTTGACGATGTAAAAAACGCCTTTTTTGCTGTTTTTAAATAGGTTTTCGATTAGGCGTTTTATCCGGGCGTTTTGGGGGTTGCCGTTTTTGATGGCGGCGGCGATGGCGTTGGTGATCGGCGAGGTGATCATCTGGCCGTCTTGGGTTTTTCCGATGAGTTCCATTATGGCGGTTCCGTGGGCGTCGGTGCTGATGGTGCGGCGGGTGCCGGTGATGGTGATACGCGGCTCCCAGCGACTGACGGCGATGACGGTGGCGGCGTAGACCTGCATTAGCAGCGCGTCTGTCATGGGCATGTCTAGCAGTTCGGGCACTAGGCTGCCGTATTCGCGTCGCATGACGCGCGAGCCAATGGGGGTGGTGATGATGTCGGCGATGCTCTGGCGGATGTGCTCGGCGCCTTCTAGCTGTTCGCCGGTGTTGATGTTCATGCCTGCCATTATTTTTTAAACACGCGGCGATAGGTGGTGGTGTCGTCGCTTTCGACCCATACGTTTAGCTCGGGGTTTGCTGCGCCGCTGAGGCTGACGCGTATGGTGAGGGGGGCGGCGTTGAGTAGGTGTAGGCCGGGGCCTTCTAACACGCCGCCGCTGATGGGTAGCCAGCCGCTTTTATCGGGGAGCTGAGCCTCTACCGTTACCGTGCCGCCGCCTAGGTTGCCCGCGACGTAGATGTTGAGCATCTGGCCGGGGTGGCGGTATTCGTTGCTCGTGCCGTTTTCGGTTTGGTTGTTGAGCAGTTTCATGGGGTTCCCTCTAATACATCGACTAGGCCGTTGTGGCGGATTGCGCAGCGGTGATATTCGGCGGCCCATTCGCGCATGGTGAGCGTGACATCTTCGCCGGTGCCGGTGGTGAGCAGGGGCAACACGCTAGGGCAGCGCTGCATTAGGTTCTGTTGCTTCGGGCTGGGTTCCGGTGGCGGCGTGGTTGAGCAGGCTGATAACGCTAGGCTCAAGGCAAACGCGCTGGTAAATCGGCTTTTGAATTTCACGGATGATTCCCCTATCGATTACCCGTTCGTTGGCCTGCAATTCGCCCAGGCGTGCTTCTACGTGGGCGGCGATCTTTGACTCGCGCTGCATGCTTGCGTCGATTGCCTGTTGGGCGGCGCGTTCGGCGGTGAGGGCGTGGCTGTCGTTTTGCCAGTTGGCGACTTGGTAGCCCGCGGCGAAGGCTGCAACCACTCCCGCCGCCGCTGCTGTAAGAATGATTTTGTTCATGCTGCCAGCCTCATGCCTTGATCGTGGCGGCGGTAGGCGGCGGCTAGCTTGGTGTCGTAGTCGTTGGCGGCGTAGTTGGGGCCGTTGTAGCGGCTGGCGAACCCTGCCCAATCGTGGCGGCGTAACGCAGCGTGTATGCCTTTGTCTTTTTCGACGAAGCGGACGAAGGCGCCTAGCTGGTTGGCTTCGTTGATGGCCATATCGGCGGCGTAATTTTCGGCGGATTCGTAACCCAGGCGCTTCCAGTGGAAACCCATGATTTGAAAGAGCCCCCAGCTTGCGGACTCAATCGACGCGGCGGTGTGGATCTCGCCCGCGCGTTCGCGGCGGTTGTGTTCGCGGTAGCCGCCGACATAGCCGCCGGGGCTGCCGTTGACAATATCGGGCTGGGCGCGCTGGTACGGTAGCGGGTTGATGCCGTGGTGCTGTAACTGGCGGCGCATGATGTGGCGTTCGAAGAGGATGATGGGCACGCCGTTACGCGGGCCTCCGAAGTGGAAACCGTTACCGCGGCTTTCAACTTCGTTGACGGCCATCACGGCGGCTAGCTCTACATTTAGCCGGTCGGCTGCGTCGACTAGATCAATTTGCCTCAGTAGCCGTTCGTTTTTCTGGCCATGGAGAAGGGCGCGCGTTTTGGGGCCTGCGATGCCGTCGGTGACCAGACCTTGCGAGCGCTGGTAGCTGCGGACGGCTTGCTCGGTTTGCGGGCCGAAGTGGCCGTCGACGCTAACGGAGTAACCAGCGGCGGTTAGCTCGCGCTGCAGGGCGGTGACACTTGGGCCGATGGAGCCTTGGCGTAGCAACATTTTATTGCCTCCGGAGTGGGCGGATTAGGTGGGCGACGTTGCCGCCGGTGCGGATTAGGGCGATGGCCAGGGCGACCATGGCGGCGGCGATTAGCCAGCGGGCGGCGTCGCTTGGCGGTGGGCCGAATATCGCGGCGCAGGTGGTGGCGACGATGATTAGCCATGCGGTAACGGCGACGCCTGGGCGGTAGCGGCCGTGGCGGCGAAAGGTGATTAGCCGGGCTATGACGACGAGCGCGGCGGCGATGGTGATGATGTAGGCGATGGCCATGCTTACCTCCCAAGCCATTTTTTGAGGTCGAGCGTTTTGGCGCCTTCGATGACTCTTAGGCCTGCGGTGACGGAGACGGCCGAGGCGATGAAGGCGGCGACGGCGGTGTGCTCGATGACGCCGCCGAGGGTGTCGGGGCCGCCGAGATAGCCGATTAGGAATGAAATCAGCAGGTAGACGAGGCGCTCGACGATGGTTAGGTCTTTCGCGCTGATGACGAATAGCGTGGCGCCGCAAAAAGCGCCTACTACTGCGTTTGCGTCGATGCCGGGTAGCATGCCGATGACCAACGCGGCGAGCGATGCGGTTCCGGCGGCGACGGCGGTTGATGGTTCGGCCATGGGTTCCCCTTCGTTTTTTCTCAGCTCCAAAGCTGAATTTTTGGCTTTTTGGTTTCGCGGGTTTCCGGTGGCGGCGGTAGCGTGACCGGTGTCCCTTCTTTGAGCACCGGGCCTTGGTCGGCGAGGTGCGGGTTTAGCTGCAGCGTTTGTTCGGTAATCGCGGCGGTTTTGCCGTAGACGCGGTAGAGCAGGGCGTCGAGTGTTTCGCCCTGGTGGGCGCGCACTACTCGCTTCATATCAGCTCGACCGTGGTGTGGTTGCGGCCGGTGAGTTCTGCGATTGCCCAGCGGGCGTCGGCGCGGTAGTCATCGGCGGCTAGGTCTTTGGCTTCGCCGCGTTCGTCACCTTCGCCGGTGGCTGAGGCGTCGCGGTAGCGCTCTAAAAGGTCGGCTTGGGCCTGGGCGTAGACGGCGCGGTGGTAGAGCAAGTGCAGGTCGCCGGGGGTTTGCCAGTTCTCTGTTGGCACTTCGTCGATACTCGGCCGGCCGTTTTCTTGCTGGTCGGCTTGGTAGGCGGCTAGCTGACGGTTGATGTCGGCGATGGCGGCGCGGAGTGATTGACGGATGCGCGGCGGCGTGACGTTGTGGACGCGCTCTTCTTCGCGGAATGCGTTGGGGTCGATCTCGGGCCAAAAGCCGTTGTTGGCTATGGGCTCTAGCGTTGGGCTTGGCGGGTTGGTGTCGTGGGCGATCATGCTGGCCACCTGTTAAAGAAGGGGGTGGATCACTTCGCGCGAGGCTGAAAGCCCTTGCTTAGCGATGCCCCCTTGCCGTCGGGGTGCGACTCGGTTGGCGGTCAGGCGGTTGCCTGTTCGCCCTGTTTTTTGATTGCGCTTTCTAGATTTTTGATGTCTTGCTTTACGCCAATTTTTTCATCTAGCTCTAGGGCGCGCTTTAACTGGCTAAGCGCGCCTTCGGCGTCTTCTGCCGCGCGAAGGGCGTAGCCGTAGCTTTTGTGTACTTTGGCTTTGATCTCATCGTGCATATCGGCATCGCCGACGATGGCGACGCAGCGAGCCATAACGTTGGCTAAGCTGTCGGCGTCGGCATCTTCTTTGGTTAGCTGGACTTTGACGCCTTCGGCGATCTCTTCGGCTAGTACGCTTACGGTGTCGCGAGCGTAGCGGTCGGGTGTGTCGAGGTTGTGCTTCACGGCGTAGGCCCCAATTTGCAGCGCTGTTTCGTAATCGCCGATGTCGATGCACCAGATCATGAGCGTCATTAAGACGCTATCTTTTGCGCCTTTGCCTTCGGCTAGCACGCCAGTGATGTAGGGCATGAAGTCGGGCAATAGCTCGCGCTTTTTCTCGACCTTGGCTTCAATCGATTTGATTGTTTTTAGGGTTCGGGTTGCTTCGTAAAGCGCGCGGGCGTGGAGTTCGTATTGCTCGCCTTGTTGCTGCTCGCCTGGGGTGGCGGTGCCCGCCGCTTTCGCGGCGGATACCTGTTCGAAGTGTCTACGGGCTGGGCTTTTCATGGGTTCCCCTTATGCGGCTGGCTCAGCTTCGGTGATTCCTTCCACCAAGCAGCCCATGCCGTAGTCTTCAATGACGTAGGCGTCGTTTGAGCTTTCGTAGTTTTCAATACGGTTGCGCTTGGGGTTGTCCATGACGTAACGGCGGCGGCTGCCTAGCTGCCAGTACAAGGATAGGTTTTCCAGCGTAGTGATGAAGACACCGCCGTCAGGGAAATAAGGGGCTCGAACGGCTGGCAGGCCACCTACACGCTTCTGACTAATGATTAGGTCAAGCGCTCGGTTTTCGGTCGGTGTTTCTGCATGCTGCTGGATCAATGGGAAATATTTATCCGCTAGCATTTTGCGGCCCATAACTACGACTAGGTTGGTGCCTTCGCGATGCCATGGGTCGATCATTTCGTTGACTGCGTCGAACACCAGTGCGTCAAGGTTTGCGTAGTCGCCACCGGGGCCAATTGTTACGCCCGATAGCACGCGGGCGGCGGCGTGGATGCGGTATTTTTGCAACCAGCCAATGTTTACATCTTGCAGTAACGGGTTGGCGGTGCGATCCGTTTCAGCGGCGGCACTGGTGCCGTTAAAGCCGATCATGATGCGGTCGAGTGCTTGACGCTGCAGAATTGCGTTACGGATGCGCGCCTGGAAGTCGGGGAAGCGTGACCATGCATCTAGCCGTGCCCATGGGATATGGGTGTCAAATTCTGTGCCGACAGCTTCATAGCTGTTGTCGCTTAGCTCAGTAACGTCGCGCGTCGCACGTTCGTTTTGGTCTACGTTGGTGCGGCCAGCGATGGGGCCGGATACACCAAGGCCGACTTTCTGCCCCTTGATCTCATCGACGCCAACCATGTTGATGCTGGACAGAAACTCGCTTGTATCCTGCATGCGGGTTTCGAGCGTTTGTTGGACGCTGGGCGTGACGTTGAATTGCTCGCTGGTGTTCTCGACATCGTTGAGGGTCGCGAGCTTCGTTTTGAATCGGTTGAACGCTTTACGTGTATCGGTGCGCATTTGTGTTATCCCTTGAATTTAGTGGCTCTGACTAGCGGCTATTGGCTAGCGGTGGTTAGCAGTCGGTTTCTTCTTCACCGCTTGCGCCAGTTGCCGGGGCGCGCCGTGAGGTATCGGGTGTGTTGTCGAGCTTGGTGAACAGTTCATCGAAGCTCTTTTTCAACGCGTCGTGATCGGTTTTGAGCTGGCTGAACTGTTCGGCGGTGGGGCGGTTTTCGACTTCGGTGCTTAGCGCGTCGAACCGCTGGGCAAACTCTGAAAACGCGCCTTTGATATCAGCGCCGAACGCCTCAAAACCCTTGTTGGTTTTGGTGTCTTGACGGCTGAACAGGTTTTTTACGAAGTCGCCGATGCCGGGCTTGGGGGTTTCTTCTTCTTCGAAGTCGAGTTCTACTTCCACCGCTTCGGTGAATAGGTTTTCAGCGTGTTGCTTTCGGCTGGCCAGTGGTGATTTATCTCCCGCTTCGCGGCTGAACTTCATCATTTCGGTACCCAGGCTGGCCGGGCTGTCGGTGACTGCTAGGCCTTCTAGGTATGCTTGGTCGGTGTCGCCAAACTTGTGGTTAATTTCAATCGAGCTGTAGACCTTTTGGCGCTTTTTGTTCATCGCCTTGAGTTCGTCGGTGGGGTCGATTTCGGCGAACAGGGCTAGCTTGCCGTCTTCCACTTCTTTTGCTTCCAGCGAGATGACGTCGCCCATTGCCCCAAAAGCGCTATCGGGGCCAATGCCACGGATATGCTCAATCCATACGCGTGCACCGTATTTTGCGGGGTCGTAGTTGTCGGCCATTTGCTGAATCCATTCGCGCTGGATCTCTCGGCCATCGGTGGTAGCGCCTTGGGTAGCGACGCGGAATTTTTTAGTTTTTCCAGCCATGTTGGGCATCCTGAGCGGGTTTGCTGAGTAATAGCGCTCAGGTTCCGCGCGTAAGCCTTCCGGCTCAACGGTTGCGCGTTGTGCGGGGCGGGCATGACAAAGCGGGGCAGGCGTGGGCATCGCGCGCGGCGGGTACGCTGGCGGCATGACGACGACAGCACCCGACCCGATCCCTAGCGCTACTGATTCCCCGCGCATGACTGCCCGCCACTTGTATTGGCAGGGGTGGCGGGTTGCGCGCATTGCTGAGGAAATTGGCGAGAAACCGGCGACGGTGCATAGCTGGAAGGCGCGCGACCGTTGGGAAGATAAAACGCCCACCGAGCGTGTGGAGTACACGCTTGAAGCGCGCATGGTTCAACTGGTGGCTAAGCCGAAAAAAGAGCCAATCGACTTTAAAGAGATTGATTTGCTCGGGCGGCAATTGGAGCGGCTAGCCAGGGTTCGCAAGTATGACGAAACCGGCAACGAGGCGGATCTAAACCCGAATATCGAGGCGCGCAACGCTGGTCCGAAAAAGAAGGCGAAACGTAACGCGTTGGATGATGAGCAGGTCGAGGCGCTTGAAGCGGCGTTCTTGGATTCGCTGTTTGAGTATCAGGCGGTTTGGAATGAGGCGGGGCAGAAGCACCGCATTCGCAACATTCTCAAAAGCCGCCAGATTGGGGCGACTTGGTATTTCGCCCGCGAGGCTATCGTCGATGCGTTCAAGCATGGGCGTAATAAGATTTTCCTTTCTGCCAGCCGTGCCCAGGCGCATATCTTCCGCAATTACATTATTCAGTTCGTTAAAGAGGTCTGCGACGTCGAGCTGAAAGGTGACCCGATTGTTTTAGATAACGGCGCCGAGCTGCACTTCCTGGGTACCAACAGCAAGACGGCCCAGGGTTATCACGGTGACGTTTATCTCGATGAGTATTTCTGGATTCATCGCTTTGCTGAGTTCCGGAAGGTCACCAGCGGCATGGCCATGCACAAAAAATGGCGGCAAACGTATTTTTCGACGCCGTCGAGTGTGGGTCATGAGGGTTACCCATTCTGGAATGGGGATCTGTTCAATAAGCGGCGCAAAAAATCCGAGCGCCAAGAGTTTGATGTTTCTCACGATGCGTTGAAAAACGGCAAGCTCTGCCCCGATGGCCATTGGCGGCAGATTGTGACCGTGATGGATGCTATCGCGGGCGGCTGTGACCTGTTCGACCTTGATCAACTGCGACTCGAGTACTCGGCGGATGAGTTCGACAACTTGCTGATGTGTGGGTTTGTCGATGATTCGCAAAGCGCTTTCCCGTTGACCGTGATGAAGAGCTGCATGGTCGATAGCTGGGAGGTTTGGGACGACTACCGGCCCTTTGCCCCACGACCGGTGGGTGATCGGGAAGTGTGGATCGGTTACGACCCGACCGGCACCGGGGAGGATGGCGACGGCGCCGGGCTGGTGGTGGTGCTTCCCGCGCGTAGCAGCGAGGAAAAGCACCGCGTGCTGGAACGGCATCGGCTCAAAGGCCAGGACTACGAAAAGCAGGCCGATTTCATCAAGGCTTTCCGCGACAAATACAACATCGGGCATATCGGCATTGATACCACCGGCATAGGTGGTGCGGTGGCTGAGTATGTCGAAAAGTGGTTCCCCACGGTTATCCGGTACCGGTATGACGTCGCGCTAAAAACTCAAATGGTGCTGCAGGCTCAGCAGATCATCCGCAAAGAGCGGCTGGAATTCGATGCGGGTTGGTCGGATCTCGCCGCTTCGTTTATGTCGATCAAAAAAGAGCTGACCAAAAGCGGTCAGCAATTCACCTATACAAGCGGGCGCAATAAAGCGACCGGCCACGCGGATCTCGCGTGGGCGACCATGCATGCGCTGCAGTTTGAACCCATCGACGGCCCGGCCGAAGAGGGCACCGGCAAATCACTAATGGAGATGTACGAATGACCACTACCGCTGCGGCTAAGCCGCGCCACCGCGTGTATGCCTATGAGACTGACAAGGCCGCCCCAGCGGTGGCCACCGACAGCGGGAGAATGGAGGCGTTTACTTTTGGCGACCCCGAGCCGGTTACTTCAATGCGTGACGTTTGGTATGAGGGGGTTTGGCTTACGCCGGATGAGTGGTATGAGCCGCCGATCCCGCTGAGCGTGCTGGCAAAGAGCTATCGGGCAACGCCGCACCATGGCAGTGCGTTGCAGGTTAAGCGAAATATTTTGCTTAAGACGTTCATTCCCCACCCGATGTTATCCCGGCGCGACTTTAGCGGTGTGGCTCTGGATTACCTGACGTTTGGCAATGGCTACTTGGAAGAGGTTTTCGGGCGACTAGGTCGGCGGCTTAAATTGGAGCACCGGTTAAGCAAGTATATGCGGCGGGGTGATAACGACCGTTATTGGTGGATACCCAACTATATGGAGCGGGTAGAAATGCCCGAGGGTCGAATCATTCACCTGTTAGAGCCTGACATTGATCAAAGCATATACGGGGTGCCGGACTATATCGGCTCACTGCAAAGCGCCTGGTTAAACGAGAGCGCGACGCTGTTCCGGCGCCGGTACTATCTGAACGGCTCGCACGCTGGTTTTATCATGTACGTGAATGATGCCGCCCACGATCAGAAAGACATCGACGATATGCGCAAAGCACTTAAAGACAGCAAGGGGCCGGGCAACTTCCGGAACCTGTTTCTTTACTCGCCGAGGGGTAAGAAGGATGGCGTTCAGATTATCCCGGTGTCTGAGGTAGCGGCTAAAGACGAGTTCTACAACATTAAGAACATCACACGCGACGACCAGCTCGCCGGTCATCGCATCCCGCCCCAGTTGATGGGCATCATTCCGCAAAATACAGGCGGATTTGGTGACATCGAGAAAGCCGCGCGGGTATTTGTGGCCAACGAGCTGGAACCACTTCAGGCGACCATGAGAGAGATCAACGAGCATGTTGGCGAAGAGGTGGTGAAGTTCGACCCGTACAGCTTAGAGGTTGATTCACAGGCATAAAAAAAGCGCCTGGCTAACCAGGCGCACCGCTCATCCCATCCTTGAGTATCTGGGCATCCCGGCCCGTAAGCGACACCGGCATAATACCCTATAACTGTATTTATAAACAGGTGTCACGGATGATTAATAAACCGATTCTGCCATGGATGGGCGGCAAGCGCCGTTTGGCAAAACAGATCCTACCGCTCTTTAAGTCGCACACCGCTTATGTTGAACCGTTTTGCGGCGGCGCTGCGCTTTTCTTTATGAAAGCACCCAGCAAGGTGGAGGTGATCAACGATACGCATGGGGAGTTGGTCAATCTCTACCGCATCGTGAAGCACCATCCTGATGAACTGGTGAAGCAGTTCCGCTGGGGGTTGATTAGCCGTGAAGAGTACCTAACTCAAAAAGAGATCGACCCACGCCACCTAACGGATATCCAGCGGGCGGCGCGTTTCTTCTACCTGCAGAAGCTGGCGTTCGGCGGGAAGGTCAGCGGCCAGACGTTTGGTACCTCTGCTGTTTCACCTCCACGAATGAACCTGCTGCGCATTGAAGAAGATCTAAGCGACGCGCATCTTCGGCTTTCCAGGGCGGTAGTCGAGCATTTGGACTGGGCAGAGTGCATCCGGCGTTATGATCGGGAGGGCACGTTGTTCTATCTTGACCCACCATACTGGGGTACCACTGGCTACGGATGTGAATTCCCGCTGGAAGAGTACTTCCGCATGGGTGAACTGGCACGAACAGGGCAGGGGCAGTTTGTTATCAGCGTCAACGACACACCAGAGATGCGTGATGCCTTCGCAGGGTTAACGATCCGCACCACCACAATTCGCTACACTGTAGGGCAGCAGGCGACCGAGCCTCGTGGAGAACTGATCATCACTAACCGCTAAGCTCGCAACCATAACCAACAAGCCGCCCCAGTGAGGGCGGCTTTATCGTTAACCTTTGGTACGTCGGGGATCTGAGCTTCGGGGATAGGTTCGCTCTTCCTGGTAAGTACCATCCTGCTTCCTGATTTTGACTGAGCCTTCCTTGTCTTTCATGTAATCGCGCATTTTATCTGTGGCATCCGCTTTAGTGTCAGCACGCCTCAAAGCACGGTCACTGCCTTCCTTGCCAAACCTCCAGCCTTTGTCGTCTTTGGAGATATCGTATTTATCCATCCGACTGATCTCACAGGTTATGGCTTCACTAAACTACCTTAGACCATAAAAGCCAGCCTTGCCTGCCCACGCCGCGCAATCGTCACCCCGCCCCGCCCGCGCGCTAAATGTAGTGGTTTTTATGCACCCTTGCTGCAGCGGCTCAAGTCACGCCAGTGCTGGGCGGAAGGGCAGTTTTAAGGGAGCAGTTTTTTATGCGTTTTCATGCGCATTTTTGCAGTTTTAGAGGTGATCAGTGAGATGGTGGGAGGTAGTGAGCTGCAAGCATTTCTAAGATAGGTTTTCGGTGGGCATCCCAGGTTCGATCATCAACCATATGCGCCAGGAAGTGGGGCATTTCAGCGTAGGTAATCCACAGCTCTTCAGTTTCTGAAGGTAGTAAGCCGATCTTGGCGCGCTGGCTCTGCGAGCGGATTTCAAACCAGGCGTAGTGGCCACCATTCGAATCCTGACGAAGGCGGTAGGTGAAGCGGGTCAGCTTTTGCGATGGATTAGCCATTTGCTGCTAGCACTCTAATGTTTCAGCTTGGAACCTATATGGAACCTAGAGCCGCTACCAACAAAAAACGGCCACTTGCTGTATTAGCTAAGTGGCCGTTTTTTCTGGAATTTTTGGTCGGAATAGCAGGATTCGAACCTACGACCTCTGCCTCCCGAAGGCCTGTGGATAAGATAATTCAATATATCCCCAGAAATGTGTGGATAACTAGAGTTATTTTTAATCAATTACTTATGCTCTAAATCTCTTTTCTACTTGTCGACGCATTTACCCTCTTTTATCCTCCGCTTAGAACCTATTTGGAACCTAGTTTTTTATGGGCAAGACTACGGCGAAGCTGACAGCGCGATTAATGGAGCGTCTAGCCAAAGAGCTGGCGGAAGGTGATGAGGTTTGGGATTCGGATCTCGGAGGGTACCACGTTCGTGCTGGCAAGCGAGGCTTGTCGATCCGGCTCTCTTATTACAACACACTGAATAAGCGGCGCGTGCTTACGATTGGCAAGTTCGGTGTCTATACCGCTACTCAAGCGCGAGAAACTGCGCGCGAGGCGTTGGCTGTCGTTGCGCAAGGCGGCGATCCCCGCGCGGTGATTGAAGAGACGAAGGCAGAGGCGCAACACCAGCAACAACAAACGCTTAGATCTTACCTGCAGACTGATTATGCAGACCACCAGAAGCGGCGCAAGGATGGCGATTCCACCTTGAGGCGTATCGAAAATAGCTTTTCCGAGTGGCTTGATAAGCCTATGGATACCCTCGGCCTGGCCGATGTTGAGCGCTGGCAATCTCAAAAAGAGGCGGGAGCCCCGGATGCAGACCCATCGATAAAACCCCAGGCTTACCAAACCTTGAAACGCTCTTATGGAGCACTGCAAACACTGCTTAACCACGCGGCTAAGCGCGGTGTCATTACTCAAAACCCGCTAAAAGATATCAGGCTCCAAAAGCCAGCGCTTACGGATGACCAGCTCGAAGCGGACGAGGGGCGCCGTTACCTGGAAGGGAGCGAGCTTGAAGCCTTTTTTGCTGGCCTGGACTCCTACCAAGAGGAAAAGCGGGCGCAACGGCGAAGCAGCCGAGCGCATGGTAAGCGGTATTTACCCGACCTGGATGGGGTGGCCTATGTCGATCATGCCGTGCCGTGGCTACTGCTCATGTATTACACCGGCTTTCGGCCTGGTGATTTGTTTGGCCTTCGTTGGCCACATGTGAATTTCGAGTTTAAGAGCATTCGCAAAATCATCGAAAAAACGGCACACCAATCTCCCGAGCCGCAAACTTTCCCGCTCTCAGATCCCGCCATGGAAGTGCTTGAAGCTTGGTGGGAACAGCAAGGGAAGCCCAGCAGCGGCTATGTGTTTTCATCACCCATTACGGGTAAGCGGTTGGGCAAAGATGCGATGCGGAAACCGTGGAAGCGGGTACGTGAGTTGGCAGGGCTAAACGATGGAATGGTGCTATATACGCTGCGCCATAACTTTGCGAGTCAGTTGGTCATGGCGGGAGTGGATCTTCTCACGGTGAGCAAACTGATGGCTCACTCGGATATTCAGACGACGATCAAATACTATGCCCACCTCCAGCCCGACCATAAGCGTAATGCGGTACAGCTGTTTGCTCAGATCGGGCAGGGGAAAGAGGTCATAGGCAAGTAGTTACGAGGCGATGGAAGTAGCGCTGCGCATTGAGGCTTCAGCGGTGCTTGAATAGCTTTCGCTTGATTCCAGCCAGGCGTATACGTCAGATAAGCGATAGCGCACATGGTGGCCACGCTTCACGAATAGTGGCCCAGGCCTACCTAACAGGATGCCAGTGCTGCGCGCCTTTCTTGCTGTCGCGGGCATTGCCGGAATTAGCCGCGGGAAAACCACGATATCTGGCAGCTCGATCATTGCCAGGTCTACCCCTGCCTTTGCGCGGGCCAATGCATCGGCTAGCTCTTTATCGATATCACGTTGGTCGTTAATACTCATTGGTTCTTTTCTCCCTTCTGTTTAGCCCGCCAGCGGTTGAAGCGGTTGCGAATGATGCGAAACGTTTGGCGCGCGGCTGGGTTGCTGTCCAGCTCGGCGCGGCTGTTGATTTGGCAGGCGGCACATAGCCAGTCCCGGGCGTCCTGTTCGTTGTGGGTGCCGTCGGGTAAGGCGCTGGGCTCAATGCCAAACTTGGCCCGGCGGCGGCGATCCAGGTAGAGCTGGAAGGTGCGATCCTGGCAGAGCATGGCGGCTTGCCTTGCCACGGTGCCGCCTTTGGGTGGTGGCTGTGTTGTTTGTTCATCAAGGGCTTGGCTCATATCACCCCCCAAAATCTCAATAGATGCTCCACTGCCAAATACCAGGCATAGGGGAATAGCGTTATCGCAAAGAACGTCGACCAGAACCCCTTTGCAACGACTACCCCGAAGATCCAAAGAAATATCATTAGTAACTTACAAAGATCAGCGCACATGCCGCCCCCTTAGCTCACGAATGCCCTGGCACTCGATGCAGGTGGTGGCCCAGGGCGCGGCTTTGCGGCGCTGGGCGGGGATTTCATAGCCGCAATCTTCGCAGTCATCGTTGGCGGCCTGGGTGGCGAGCGTGGCGCGGCGTGCCAGCGTGGCCTCCAGGCTTTGTTGGATGGTGACCGCGGCGCGGTCGGCGTTATCTGCCATCGTTCTTCCTTCGGTTAGCAAAGTTCGGGCGGGAAGTACTCTTCCTGCTGGGTGATCGGTGGCGGTGCGAAGAGTTTTCGCGCCGCTTCTCTGGCTTCCTGGGCTTCGCGGTGGGCGTCTTCCGCTTCGGCCCGGTAAATTTCTGAGCGCTTCCACTCTTCGAGACGTTCGCGCTGGGCTTTTTTCTCTTCGGGTGATGGCTCGCGGGGCTGGATATCTGGCCCCTGCGTACAGTTAGTGACACGAGTCCAAGGGGACGCGGCTTCGCCGCCTCCCGAAACCCCCTGGTGGCTTTGCGACTTACTGCGCACTTGCCAGCGGTAGAAGCGGGTCAGGTATTCGTGTTCATTGCCTCGGCCGTCAGATACGACGATGCCGAAGGTGCCCAGCTTGCTTTCTCCGTGGCGGCCTTTGGCCTCTATGCCTTCGCGCACTTCACCTGTGGCGTGGCTGAAGTCGGCGCGGTCGAGATCCACGCGGGGCATCGTCCAGGGTTTAACGGGGCGCTGTTTGCGGGGCAAATTGGGGCCGCCCATTAGGCGTAAGAATTGATCCCACTGGCCTGCGTTGGCCGCCTTGCGGATCTGTTCCAAACGGCCGGCAATGCGTTTGTCAGGGCGGGTGGCTTGCTCCCAGCTCTCCAGCTCATCGATGTGCTTTTCGTTCAGGCGGCGCACTTCCCGCCACACGGTCACGCTGGGCAGGCCGACGAATTGGAACTGACGGATGCCCCACACCGCTGCCCACGACTCAATGCGCGGCGCGACGCTGGTTAGCTCATGGCCATAGCGGTCTTTGTCATCGTTTTGCACGCCATCACGGACGAACTGCTCGCCGTTGATGTTCTTGCTGATGTACTTGGCCACGTAGCCCGCGGCGGTACCGCGCTGGTAGTCGATCTTTTCCACCTTGAAGCGGGCAGTGGTCTTGTTGCCGCGACGGTCAAACAGCTCTTCGTAGGTATCCGCTTCCGCGTGATCTCTCATGATGACGTTGATGCGCTTGGTGTCTTCGCGCTTCATCCACAGCAATAGGTGCCAGTGCGGGGTGCCATCGTGGTTGGGCTCCACCACACGAATGCCATAGATGCCTAGGTTTTCGCGGGCGAGGGCGGCACGGATGCGTGCCCATACTTTCTGTAAGTAGGCCTGCGCATCGCGGGGTGTGCTGCCGTCGTACTTCGGGTTTCGGGCGCTATTGCTGAATAGCACTGGATGGAAACGGCTAGGCGCAGTGATGGTGTAGAACATGCCCACGTGGCCCAATCGGCGGGACTCCGCTTCGGTGTCGCTGATGCGCAGCATCAATTCAGCCCGGCGGTGGTCGGGGTTTGAAAGCCCCAATTCGGCCAGCTCGGCCAGGGTGTAAACCTGACCTTCCTGGTTGATGGCTTCCAATGCTTCGAGCAGGGCGCGGTTGCGGTTCTTCTGGGAACGGCGGCGTTCCAGCGTGACATTGCTGCAGTAGATGCCCGCGCGGTTGTGTACACGGTGGGCTTCCCGCTGCACCTGTTCCAACCGGCGGCCGCCCAGACGGCGCAGCTGCCGACGCCACCAAATAGGGTCGGTGAGCTTGGCCAGCTGCACCGCGCTTTTCAGCTTGAGGCTGGGCGGGTTAATGCCGTGCAGGCGCGCACGGTGGCGGGCTTTGACGAGCGCCATTTCATTGACGACGGATAGGCTCATGACCGGCGCACGGTGCCAGTTGAACACTGCCATCAATGGAATGACGCCCAGCGGCGGGCTTAACGGATTGCGGGAATCGGCGATTTGCAGGGCGACTTCCCGCGCCTGGCCAGAAAGGGTGCGGGCTTTGGGCGTTTTTAGGTTGAGCGGCGGTGGCAGCAAGCCCAGGCGCAGGCGGCGGTTATGCTCGGCGATGCCACCGATCAACTTGCTGCGTTCGCGCTCGATGGCCGTGGCTTGAGCATCGGCGTGGTTGATGACCGCTTCATCGTCGTGGGTCACGTTCAGGCCATTTAGCACCAGATTCTTTTCGACGCTGCCCAGCCAGCGGCAGCCCAGCTGCAAGCCTTCGATGGTGGTCGGTGCGCGTTTGACCAGCCCGTTAAAGCCGCGCTCCAGATCTTTGGCGATGGCTGGAAAGCGGCGGTACACGCTGGCCGGGTCGATTAGCTCCCGCGTGTTGCGCGCTAACCAGCGGTTAGCGGCGGCGTGGCCGTGCCGTTTGGAAACGTGCACATAGCCACCCGCCAGCTTTTCCGCCAGAGAGGGCAGGCGCTCAAAGTGGCTCTTTAAGTACAGGTAGCAATCTTTGGTGCCAGAGCTGTGGCCAAAAGCGAGTTCAAGCGCGCTCATGCGGGCACCATCGCTTGATCGGTGCCTGCAGGCTGTTGGGCGGCGGCAATATCGACGCGGTAGTCATCCAGTACGCTTTCGATCTGCGTTAGCTGGCAGCCGAAGTGATGCGCCTCGCGCTTCAGCTCCTCGGCGGCCATGCGGTTGCCTGCCTGTTCCAGTTGCTCAGCCAGGTAGTCGAAACGCGCCTTCACCACGTAAAGGGTGTGCATGGTGCTGGTGAGGTTCATGCCACCCCCTTTTCGATCAGGCTTAGCCAGTGCAGCACGGCTTTGGTGTTGCCTTCCGCCAGGGCTTGGCGGGCGTGGCTGGCCAGTTCGCAGCTGGGGTGCTGGGCGCGGTTGCGCAGTTGATCCTTCAGGCCGCTGGCGTAGTCGCTCATACGGTGGATGGCGGCACGCACGGCGGCGCGTTCCGGCTTGGCTAACTGGCTGATTTGTTGGGTGGCATCCGCGGTTAGCCCGGCGCTTTTTAGCACCAAGCGGCGTTCCGGAAAGGGGAGATTCGCCCAGACGGTGATCAGGTCTTGATCTGCCGCGCGGCTGTGTAGCTCGGCGCGGAGTTCACCAAAGCCCGCCCGGTCGGAATGAACGATGGGCGCGCGCTGGCGTGTGGGGAGTGCGGTCACGTTGGCCATGGTGAGCACCTCAGTGTTCAAGAACGACAGGGCGGCGGGTATCGGCATCGACCACTTGGGCTAGGCCAGAATCACGGGCCTGCTGGATCATGCGGTCGAGGTCGCGGGCGGTGAACACCACTGGGCAGCCGTTGCGGTTACGCAGCACCACCACATGGGAAGTGCTGGCGTTCAG
The DNA here is from genome assembly GCF_013415125.1 of Vreelandella glaciei. GTDB lineage: Bacteria > Pseudomonadota > Gammaproteobacteria > Pseudomonadales > Halomonadaceae > Vreelandella > Vreelandella glaciei. Next base: position 22,191 of record NZ_JACCDE010000042.1, read on the forward strand.
GTCGATGTTTGAATCCAGGTTGACGCTATCCAGATCGGCGAAGGCCTGAATGGCGGCCACTTCGGCGGTGGCTTCGCTGATGCCGTAGTCATGCACCAGGGTGCCGATAGTGATTCGCAGCGCTTCGGCGCGGCTATCCCAGCGGTTTTGCCACAGCACTTCGGTAGCTATATCGAAGGGGGCTTTCTTGGCGTTTATTGGGGTGACGTTCATGTGTGCGTATCCTCATTGGGGGTTCAATAAGAGGGATCTGGCCCTGTTGTTCGAGCTTCCATTGGCGCTTCATAAATGGTGAGGGCTTGATATACACGCCTTTCTTGGGGCAGTAGCTGAAGGCCAATGTCTCATCCAGCGTTACCCTTCCCTTGCAGCGGTATCCACACTCCCATTCATTGGTGCAGTGAAAGTACAGCTCGCGGTAATCGACTAAGTACGTCTTCGAAGTCCGTACTTTCATGTGGCTACCGCAATGGGGGCAGTCGAAACGCAGCCGACTGAACCCATGCATTGAATAACTCTCTACTTCCTTCTCTTCTTCGGCTGGTTCAGTCACTCGGCCCCCTTATTTCGTAGAGGGCGCGGCCTCGGCCGGTGAGGCTGGCCGTGCCCTTGCGCAGTCGTCGGCGGGTGAGCCACTCCGCGGCTTGGTCGAGCGTTTCAAGCCCTTGCTGTTGCCGCACTGCCTCCAGCTGGGTGTCCAGCTCCTCATCCAGTGCTAAGCGAAACTCATGGGGCATTTTGGGTGCTCCTTTTGGGCCTTTTTTGTGCCTGCTTTTACGACGCACGTTGGCCCATACTGGTATTCACGATGTCGCTAACGCCGAGTGTTTCGAGCGCTTCTTTCAGCACCAATTGGCGCAGCAAGGTGGCTTTCGACATGCCGGTGTAGTCGACCAGGGCGTCAATCAACTTGGCTTCGTAGTCGTCCAAATTGATGGCGGCATAGCGTTGACGGATGCGACGGGTGTCTTGGTGCATGACGGCGTTCCTTATGCAGAAGCACGAACAACGGGGTTAATCGGCGGAAAGGGTTTCTTGGTCGTACTGGGCGATGCCGCGCAGCATGAGCATGCGAGCGGTGGCCGACATCGAACGCATCTCCAGCTGGGTAATGCGTTCCAGGCTGGTACGCTCGGCTTCGGTTAGGTAGGTCATGATTGGCGAGTTACACCCTTTGGGGGCATAAATCGGCTTTGGGGCAATGGTGTTAGCGGTGGCCATGGGTTAGGCTTCCTTAATGGAGTAAAAGACTTTTAAAGGGTCGAATTAGCGCAGCGGCTTGCCGCTGTTGACCTGGGTAGTAATCGCTTTGTGAGTAGCAGGTGTGGCCATGGCAGTGGCTCCCTTGCGGTGTGTTGTGAAGTAAAAGACATAAATAGAATGGTACCGAACGGTTTCCATGTCAAGAGTTTGTGAGGACTAAATGGTTTCATTGGGTGAAAGGCTTAGAGAGGAAAGGGAGCGGCTAGGGTTGTCACAAACCCTCTTCGGTGACCTTGCCCAAGTGACTAAAAAGACTCAAATGCTCTACGAGGGCGGTCAACGTAGCCCGAAAGCAGATTACCTAACGGTTATTGCTGAGCAGGGAGTTGATGTTCAATACGTATTGACTGGAAACCGTTCGGTTCCTGAGTCGGAGCCTCTGAGCATGCCATTAAGGGAGCCAGGGCCGGATCTTTCACCGGTTAAGATGTACGACATCGAAGCGGCAGCGGGCGCTGGCCGCAGCTTTGAAGGTGAACCGGTCAAAACCACGCTGTACTTTTCAACGGCTGAGCTTTCCGAACAGGGGCTAGACCCTGCCCAGGTGGTGGGCATCAAAGTGCGTGGTGATTCGATGGACGGCACCCTGGCCGATGGCGATTGGGTGCTGGTGGATCGCAGTAACCGCGACCCTAAGCAAGAAGGTGTTTTTTTGCTGTTGGTGAGTGGGGAACGGCGGATTAAGCGAGTGCAGCGCTTGGCGGGCGGGGCGCTGTACTTGATTAGCGACAATGACCATTACCAGCCGGAAATGATCAAGCCGCAGGATATGCATGATGTGGAGATTCTGGGGCGGTGTGAGATTCGGATTGGCAGGATTGTATGAGTTTTTCAAATAATTACTAAGTAGGGAATATATGGCGACACATACTATTAGCCTCTATAGTTTATCTGCATTGAATTATAAAGATCGTCAGCAACAAGAAGGTCGCCTTGCAAAGCTCGATAACGTTAATGGAATTGATATAGTTGATGTTTTTAAAGATTTTTTAACTGCAAACAAAATTGATCACTTACATCGTGATGAAATAGAAAAGTCGGTCTTTGCTGTTGAGTCTTTCGAAGTATGTAGCTCAGGTCGCTGTATATACGGTATTATTAATGCTGGCAGGTATGGTGTTCCAAGCAAGATTCGTGATTCAAAAACAGGTAGCCACAAGTATAGCAAAGGGGCTTCAGATGCAGATGTCACAGACAGATTTTTCATTTTTTTTGCCCCTTCAGAAAAGGACGAGGCAATAATAGCTCTACACAACGTTCAGGGTCATGGTGTTAAAACCGTTCTCTCAAAAGGTTTAAAGGAAGCTTACCGAGATCAAACTAGGTTGAATTTAAATTTTAATGGATTAAGTTACGATAATGCTGCTCAAAAATGGCTAGATGCTCAGGTGAAAGAGATTGTTGCTACACAATATAAAGCTCCTACTGATTTAACAGATGCATTGTCCACATTAGGGCACGCTCATTCTGATCTTGTTTTAAAGCCTAAAAGAAAACACACTTTTGGAATTTTGAGAAGATTTAAAGATGAAAAGCCTAGAGCTATATCGCTATTAGAAGAGCAAAGTGATAAAGTTAAAGCTATTGTTGAGGTAAATGGCAGAAGGCGTACTTTTCAGATTTCAGGTAATGCTGGCGTACCTGTAATGACGTTAGAGTTAGATGATAATCTTTATAGGTTGGATGGTTCTATTGATTTTATTAAAATGAAAGAATGGACTGCGCAAGTAATTAACGAACTTTGTCAATCTATGTATCATGATGAGAATGGGCAATTCATATGTCTAAAAAGTTGAATGTTCTCAATATTATAAAAGAGCATATGGGAACGCTGAAGAATAATGCTACTGGGAAAGCTTCACTTATTGATGCCTTCGTTTTCATGCTTGTGCCCTTTGGCCTTGCTGTCGCGGCAGCATATTTTGTTCCTGTTCTAAAAAATGATCAACTTTCTTTGGCTGTTAACTTTGGTGCAATTATTACAGCCTTGCTTATGAGTGTTTTGGTTTTAGTTTATGATCAAGAGTCTAAGTTAAAGAGCACTTTAGACAGTCTTCCTGATAATGCTGATTACTCAAAGAAGAAGAGCTTTTATTTGAAGATTAGATTAATGCAAGAGCTATATCAAAATATTTGTTTTTCAATAGTGTCAGCGCTTCTGTTAGTTGTTTTTTCATTTGCTCAGATTTTTATAAAAGATATAGTTTCTGATTGCTTGGGGCAATGGTTCCTTATGTTCCTTACTGCATGTATCGTTTTCTTTTTCATGAATATTGTTCTTACTATGCTTATGGTTATTAAACGCTTCCATGCGTTATTGACCAATTGAGTGTTTTTAGATTAAAGGTATTTTTTTATTTCTTTTAATGCTTCTTCTTCAGACCAGTCATGATCAATCTTTACCCCTCTTATTGAGTTGTTCTCAAAGTGTTTTTGATATTTCGTCTCAAGAGCGGTTAATGGGTTCTCTATCTCTTGCATGCTTAGATGTTGTAGAATGAAAGATAGTTTTTTTTTATTCCTTTCAATTTCTTCTTCAAGTTTTATTATTTCGATTTTGATGTGCTCTTTTGTTGCGTCATATATGAAGGCGAAATGTACTTCAGTTGGTTCATCTGCAATATATGCCGCTACTGCTTCCTCATCATGTACCACATAGTGAGCGTTTTCATAAAATTGAGTTTCTAATCTTCTTTTAAGTCGGTATAACTTTTCTATTTGAGATTTTTTGTGATTATTTGAATAACGGCATTCGATAATTTTCCATGCTACTAAGTCTCTGGCTATTAATATTAATGGTTTTAGTATTGTAGCAATAGCTATAGTACCGCCTGCCGCTAAAATCGAAAAGAAAATTGTTTTTATACTTAATGAAAGCGCAATTTCTCTTGTGACTTCTTCCATTTTAATTCCAATTTATTAGTGATTTGAGTAATAGTAACTTGATTATACTTAATTTTATACTGGCGAGCATGCACTACCATCAACTCATCCCAATTCGTCGTATAACGCGGGCTTCGGTTCGCGCAGCGTAGGTGCCAGGGGGCATTCTTTTCCGGTAGGCCTAGCCACGACTTTCCATAACTCTTGTTAAATGCTGATTATTTATACAGTATTGTACCCATGGAAAGCGACAGGCAAATGCTAATGTACGTCGCTTAATGTGGAGCAAGCACAGGGCAACAGCATGCGAGTAAATTACTTGGGGCCAGCAGTGGTGGGCGTGAAGCACCCGGCAGTGGCCGAAATGGATAAGCGAAAATTTCCGCCCAGCTGCTTTCTGGTGGAGATTAGCGAGGAAGCACTCCCAGGCGGGCCGTGGATGGAAGGCGATGTGCTGGTGGTGGATGAAGCGCGTTCGTTTGGCCACGCTGACCTAGTGATCGCGGAAGTGGAGGGAGTATACCGCTTGTTTAAATCCCACCGTGTGGGCAGCCGCTGCCGGTTGCTGCCAGCGGATGGTGGCCAGGGCTGCTTTGTGACGGCGCAGCAGTTCAAGGGGGTGGTGGTTAGGCAGGCGAGGTGTTGGGCGGTGTAGGCAATATCTTACAAAAAGTGTGGCAAATGGCTTACATCGCCGGTTAAGTTTATTTGCCATAGTGGTGTTGTCGCCTAATAGCACGCGTTGCGGGAACGTTTCGCCAGAAGATTGCGGCAATGACGACCCCCGGCCATGGAATGGCTGGGGGTTTTATTTGGGCTAACCTTCCCGTTGGCGTGGTGGTGCGCAGGGCCATTCGTTAAATACATCGTTACCTGTTATCAGCGTTGGGATCTCGTCTAGTGTTTTGCTGGCATGACGAATGCCACATTCCCATATCACCAATATACGCCACCCCTGCTCGATCAGTTCCTTCTGCTGGCGGTGATCCCGCTTTATGTTCCCTTCCAGCTTATTCCGCCAGAATTCTTTTCGTGTGGCGGGAGAAGTGGCGTAAAAACAGCCGCTATGGCGATGCCAGAAGCAGCCGTGTACGAAGATCACCAGGCGGTAGCGAGGCAGCACAAGGTCAGGTTTGCCGGGGAGGTCGTTGCGATGAAGTCGAAAGCGGAAACCCTGGCCATGCAGGTAGCGCCGCACGGCCATTTCAGGTTTGGTGTTTTTGCCTTGGATGCGGCTCATGCAGTAGGTGCGCTGCGACCGCGTTAAGACATCCTTCGAGCGGGGTGGTATATGCTACTCCGTTTCGTCAGATTCCTGGTTTTCGATGACTCTCTCTTCTTCCCATTTAATGGTTTCAGGGCGAATAGACACGCTATCGACACTTACACCACTGAGCGCATTATTTTTTAGCGAGTCGTCCACACAGGCGAGTATTGAGGCTGCCACGGTTGCCATTGGCGTTGAGATCGCCAATTTAGCGTAGTCTTCTTTTACCTCATAGAGCCTGTAAATTTTATAGGGATGTTCTGACTCTGCCATTTCCCTGAGTTCGGCCAGGGAAACGTGAAGCGGGTTTGTGAAAGGGCCACCCGTGGATTTGGCATCAATCAGAAGTTTGTCACCATTGATGATGACTTCAAAATCATAGGGAGCAATGGCGTTTTCACTGGCCACCCATTGATAGCTCTCGATGCTATGACCTACCTGCTCGGATAGATATTGATTGAGAACCTCTTCTCCCAGGTGGCCGATATTTTCTGCGGCCTTTTTAGCTTTACGAAGTTCTTCCTGAGAAACACCGCGAGCGCGTCTACGCTTACGAAGGTTTTGAAAGCCTTCGATACCGCCCTGGGCGGCATCTTCAAGATCCTGGCTGTCTAACAAATCTCGGAAAGGATGGCCGTTAGGAATAAGGTGGCCAGCCTGTTTTTCCACTTCTGCCAACTCTTCGAGTGACAGTTCCTTCATGCGGACACTGGGATAAAGGTTCTTTAAAACGCTCTGGAGGCCTGCATCGTCAGGATGGTTAGCGGCCACCATGGTCATTTTCATTTGGGTGGGCCACGCCGCGCCGACGAATTCCATAATGGCGTAGTCACCTGCATCCAGTACCTGATAACGCTCATCACCATCAGGCGTGGGGATCAGCTTGCCATTAAGCCGCCAGTTTTTGTAAGTGCCACCCTTGATGATTTTTTGTGGAAGGACCTGAGAGGGGGAGTTGCCCGGGCCAAAAATCGTCAGATTCAATATGAAGGGCTCCCAGTCCTTCTCTTCTGCCACCGCCGTTAGATTCGGGTAAAACAGCTTTTCAAAAATATTACGATTAAGGTTGATGGACTTCTGATTACCCGCTTTGCCTTGGCGATAGTGGTATTCAAAAATGGTCAGGTCAGATAGCGTCAACTTCTTCAATGCGATCTTGCGCGACATGCACTGCATTCCCTGTTAGTTGTTTTTTGATAATGTCAGCCAGTGCCTTTGCCATTAGCGGTGGAACGGCATTGCCAATCTGGCGAAAGGCGGGGTTCATTGGCCCCGTGAATACAAACCCATCTGGAAAAGACTGCAGGCGAGCCGCTTCTCTAACAGAAATGGTACGGGCCTGCTGGCTGTCGTAATGAATATGCGAATAACTGTCTTTTCCCAGGTGTGCCATTAGCGTTCTGGCTGGCTTGTTGGCTTCCATCTTGCGCCATTTGTTAGGGAATTTGTTTGGGTCATAGGGAGGTATAAAGTTTTTCTTTTCAGCCTCAAACCGCTCTGTGCCTTCCAGCGGGCGAAAGCCTTCCTTCTTTTGGATTTCTATCAGGCGCTCTTCAAACATTTCATTGGCCAGAGTATGGGCCTGAGGGTATTGGTCGCCGGGCTTCATGCGCGCGAAAATTTTATAGTCGCGGGGCAGGTAACGAATGACGTGATCATGAATGCCTTCGCCAGACTCAAAGCCTTCCCAATTACGCATGATGCGCTGGAATTCATTCAAGGTCGTGTTTGCCGGGTAGAACTGGAGTGTATCGAAACGGCGCGGCCCTTTTTTGAGCTTCTGCTCTGAATCATCGGTAATTTTGGGCAGGTCGGAGAGTGCCTGTTCAGCCGTTACCGCGGGCTTTAGGCCTGCCTGTTCGGGTTCTGGTGGGTCAATGAAAAAGCGGGTCTCTTCATCCAACAGATCCCGCTTGATAGTTTTCATGGCCACCTGACGCGACCCATGATAACCACGGGGCAGGTCAATCCAGTGCGTGGGGCTGGGGAACCAGTCTGTGCATTCCAGTTCCTGGCGATAAGCCACCAGGAACATCCGTTCACGCATTTCGGGCACCCCATAAAATACCGCGTTGAGCATGGTATACCGTGCTTCATATCCTAAGTCGCGCAGGGCTTCACACACTTCCTCAGCAATATTATGACCGCCGTAGTTCAACACATCGGGTACGTTTTCCATCAGGATCGCGACGGGGTAGAGTGCGGTCACATACTGCAGGTATCGCAGATATAAATTACCCCGTGGATCATTCAGGTATGCTTCCGGGTGCTCTGCTACTTCACGCAGTTTAGCTCTGCCCACACGAGCAAATGATTGGCAGGGGGGCCCACCCACGATGACATCAACCTGTTCTTCGGGAATGCCCTCTATTCCCAGTTCATTCAGTAAATCAAATGGCTCGGTGGCAGTGATATCTCTGGCTTTTGCATGAACTTCACGCATCTCTTCAGGTAGATGCCCATGAAAGTTCATCGCGTGTGAACGCGCTGCTGCAGGGTCAAATTCTACAGCACCAATATTTTGAAACCCGGCCGCATGAAAACCTAGTGAAATTCCGCCACATCCGGCGAACAGGTCCAGCACCCTTGGGGCGCTGCCTGCTCGAATGCGTTCAATTTTTTGCTGGATCACACGGCTCATAGAGACTTTCCCAATTCGATTGCCCGGCACACGCCCAAAAAATTGACACAGATTTTTCTGTTCCTGTGATGTGTGTACCGGAAGATGAGCAATCTTACCACTGGAGTAACGTACAGCCCATTTTTTACCCGTAATACGATTAAGTCCGTGTCTCCAGTTGTAACGCAGTGGTGTAACTGGTTTCCGTCAGGATGTGCGTCACTTCTGTTATCACCCACGGCGTCGCGTCGATTTTGGGTTTCCAACCTATGCACCACACGGGCGTTTCGGGGAATATCTCAGGGTCGCCTATGGCTTGGGTGATGCTGAAATAGGCGGTGCCGCGCTGCAGGCGTTGCCATTCGGCTTGGGCGGCGTCGAGTGCTTCCTGCTCGCTTGCGTAGGTGTGGCGTAGCTGTTGGGCGTTTTCGGTGTCGCCGACGGTGACGGCTTCGCGCGTGGCGTGGGCTTTGTTATTCCATAGGGCGGTGACGCCGGTGAAGGCGTCGCGTTCGGCGTGCATGTAGCGGTGTTGGTCGCCACTTTGGCGGCGGAGGATAAACGGCGGGATCTCTAGCCCGCTGGCGGTGGTGGCTTGCCCCATGGGTACAAATATCAGGTTGCCGCTTTTGACGGTGGCCACGGCGTCGAAGCGTTCCGCTAGCCGGGTTAGAAAGTGCAGATCGCTTTCGTCGGTTTGGTCGATGTGCTCGATTCGAATACCCGCGAGGGTGACGCCGGTGCAGGGTGTGAGGTCGTGGCGTTTGGCGATGGTTTCGATCATGTCGCGCACGGTGACATCGTCCCAGCTTTGGGTACGCTTGCCGGGCATACCTTGGCGGAGGTCGGCGCTTGAGGCGCGAATGCTGAGCGTGTCCGGCGCGCCGGTGTGCTCGACTTCATCAACGGTAAAGGTGCCGCGTTCTACCAGCGGTTGCCCCATCCAGCCGATGGCCAGTGTGATCTCCGCGCCGGTGGGCGGGATGTCGAGCATGCCGTCATCATCGGTGAGGGTGATGTCGAGTTGGTCGGCCTGCATGCCGCGCCGGTCGTGAAGCGTGAGCGACGCGAGGCGGGCGCGAAACTCGGGGCTAATGGTTTGGCCTTGTAGGGTGATACGGTAATCCGGCTGCAGGCTCATGCCAGCGCACCGGTTATGGCACGTAGAGCGCTGCTTTCGAGTACGCCGAGCTGGTCGGTTCGGCCTTCGTCAATGCGGCCTAGCTTTATGTCGAAGTCGATTTTCTTGGCGGCGCCGTCGCGGAAAAATTCAGTTTTCCCCTCGCCCATGCTTTCGATAACAAACATGCCGTAGTAGGTGCCGGTGCCTTCGATCAATGGCCACGCTTTGCCTTGATCGGCCAGTGCGCGGAGCATGCCTAGGTTTTGCTGGCCACCGGTGAACATCGGCAATAGCGTGCCGGTGAGCGTGATGATGTCGTCACCTTGTCCAAGGAATTGGCGCGTAGGCCGCGCGTTAACGCGGCTTTGGCTTGCGTGGCGCCAGGTGGTTTGCCGCTGTAGTTCTTGGTAAGCGGCGGTGGAGAGCCCAAACACAAACATGCCGTAGCTCATCATCATGGTGGTTGACCTCAATCGTTATCGTGGAAGTTTCGGCGGTTGGCGGCGGCGGCTTGTTGCTGGGCTTGCTGCAGCGCTCGCTGTACCTGCTCATTGACCAGCCGCGCCAATGCTTGCTCATCCATGCCGGGAGTGGCGTGTACCTTGATATTGATACCGCCCTGAATCACTAGCCCGCCGCTTGATTGGCCCGCGGCGCTTTGTAGCGGCGGGCGGGTATCGAGCTGGATGGGGCTGGTGTCGGCGCTGACGGCGCCGGTTGAGAGCCCTGCGCCGAGGATTAGCCCACCGGCGGCGTTGCGCAGATTACCGGCGAGGTTGCGCACTTGCTTTAGTGGGCTGTCGACGTCGTCTTCGATACCGCCGCTTAACCCTTGGGTGATGTTGCCGCCGAATTCAGCAAAGACGCGGCTGGGGGAATTGATGTCGAGTACGTCTTTGAACCAGCCGGTAACGCTGCTGGCCATGCCGGTCACGGAGTCGCGCAGCTCGCCGAACTTGCCGGTGATACCGCCGATCAGGCCGTCAACAATCATGCTGCCTAGATTGCTAAACCCCTCCGGAATACTGATGCCGAGGCTTTCCAGGGCTGTCGATATGCTTCGCCATAGCAGCCCGAGCGGTGACCAGCTAATCAGCAGCCGCGCGACACCGGCGATGCCTTCACTAAACGCCCCGCTAATTTCTCCCCATACACTGGCTGCCGCTTGGCGGGCGGTGGCCAGCGCGCCCTTTATGCCGCTCACAAGGCCGCCGATCATCTTGGCGCCGAGCGCGCTTAGCGAGGTGGGCAGCTCAATGCCCAGCCGTCCCATGGCCGACGATATGCCCGACCACAGCAAGCCGAAGGGCGACCAGTTGACCAGCAGCCGACTAACGCCGTCGATCCCTTCATTAAAGGCGGCTTTTACTTGCTGCCAAAGGCCGGTGAAAAACGCTTTGATAGGGTCCCAATATTTGTAAATCAGGAACGCTGCGGCGGCGATGGCAGCAATGGCAATGCCAATGGGGTTGGCGAGCATGAACATGCCGACGGCTTTCAGCGCGCCGCCCATCCATAGCAGGGCTTTACCGGCGCCCATGAAGGTCGGACCTAGCAGCGCCGCGCCGTAGCGGATAAGTGCCAGGGGGCCAAGAAGCGAACCGATAACGACTAGCAGCATTCCACCTACTGCTACTATTGCAGCCAGGGCAATGGCGGCTTTGGTGAGGGTGCTGGTTAGCTCGGGGTTGGCTTTCATCCAACTGGTGACACTGTTACTGATGCGAATGATGGTGTCGTCGACTTCATCCAGCACGCTCATGAACGCGCCGCCGAGCGCTCGCTGCACGCGCTTGAGTGCGCTGCCTGCATTATCGCCAAGGGTGTCGCCCATTGCTGCCGTTGAGCCGGTGACCTCTTTGATTCGGTCGTTGGTCTGGCCAAGCCCCCGCAGGAACGCGGGTATCTGGTCTACGGATAGATCTTCTATGGGCGTACCGAACAGGGCGATAGCAGTGTTTGCCCGGCGGGCGGGATCTTCGATTTCCAGTAGGCGCTGGGCGGTGGTGGTTAGCGCGCCGCTGGCTTGGTCGCCACCGCTGGCGATGGCGTCGGCCATTTCCTGCGCGTTTAGGCCAATGGCGTCGTAGGCTTCGACGCTGGCTTTGCTCATGTCCGAGCCGCGAATGGTGAACTCTTTGAGGGCGTCGCCGGTTTTATCCAGGGCGTAGCGGCCTTGCTCGGCGGCGGCGACCAGCATGTTCAGTGATTCTCTACCGTCGAAGCCGAGCGCGCGGAAGTTGGTCCCGTACTCTTGCAGGATTTCGGGCAGTTCATCGCGCATGCTGGCTGATACTTCCTGCATGCCGCGCGTCATGAGGTCGTAGGCTTCGGTAGCGTTTTTGGCGAGGCCGTTTTGCACCATGATGCCCGCCGTTTGGGCGGCCTGGGCAATGTCGATCCCGAAGGCGTCGGAGAGCGTTAGCGCCTGGGCGGTAATGGCTTGTAGCTCGGCGTTTGAGGTTTCGCCGAGTGATTCGAATTGCGAGGCCAGAATGCTGACGGCCTGGGTGACCTGCTCTAACCCTTCGCCGCGCCCAGTGGTGTAGACGTTGGTGATGACTTCGCGGTACCGGTCGGCTTCGGCGCCGCCTTCGCCCTGCTGGGCGGCGAGTCGGGCGCCGGACGTTTGATTGATCATCGCTTGGGCGCCCATTGCCACCGCCGCGCCGCCGCCCACGGCGGTACCCATCGCCCCTTGCCCGGCGATGCGTTGGCCCCGGCCTAGCACTCGCTGGTATTTTTCGGCGGCTTCGGTGGCGCGCTTTTGTCGTCGCTCTACCTGTTTGAGCTGGTTTTGCTGCTGTTCCATACGGGTATTGGCTTGGCGGATTTTATCGGCCAAGTGGCGTTGCCGTTCAGCATAGGTGCCGGTGACACCTTCGACGTTGCGCACGCGGGTACGCAGTGTTTGCAACTGGCGTTGCTCGCCTTCGTATTGGTCTTTGAGTTTTCGGGCTTGGCGGATGGCTTTTTCGCGCTGCTGGGTGAGGCGGCGCGTGGGGCCTTCGGTGGTGCGTAGTTCTTGGGTGAGCTGGGCAACGGTGCGTTGCTGTTCTTCCATTGCCCGCGCGGATTCTGAACTGGAACGCTTTAGCTTGGTGAAGCTTTCGAGGTCGCCTTGTGTGCGCTGCAGGCGCTTTAGTTCATCGCGGCTTTCGCGTAGGGCGGTGGCTGTTTTATCGGTGCCCTTGGTGATTTTCTTCATCGGCGCGGTGAGTTTGTCCACCGCGCCTAACATCACTTCTAGCTTTAAGTTACGCGCCACGCCTGCCTCCTTTGGGCTTTTCCTTCGGAGTGCTGCGCTTGCGGGCTCGCTCTCGCCACTCCATTAGCTCGGTTAGGGTGAAGTCTTCACAGTCGGCAGGCGACCAATGGAACACGATGGCCAAGTCGGCCATCGCGTCTTCGACACTTTCGGGTAGCGCTATTCGGCTTGCTCCTTCGCCCGCTTCGGTAACAAAAAACTGATGATTTCACCGCCGCATTGCACAAGGTCGGCAACGTCCATGGTGCGTACTTCGGTGGCGGTGAGGGATGGCAGCGAGATACGCGGAATGACCGTTACCAGGGCATCGGTTTGCATCTGCAATAAATCAGTGAGCGAAACGCCGCGCAGTTCGCCCGCGTTGGGCTTGCGGAATTGGATCTCTGTCACTTCGGTTTTGCCGCGCATTAGCGGGGTGTCGAGGGTGACGGTGTTGTAATTGGTGGCCTTGGGCGCCGGGGCTTGCTCTTCGGCTTTCTCAACGGCTTGGGTTTCAGTCTTGTCGGTCATTGCTGTGGTTTCCTATGAATGGGGTTTGGCCGCCTGGGCGGCCGTGGTGGTTGATTGGTGCTTATAGGCCTAGGGCGCGTCGGCGTTGGGCTAGGCGGTCGACGCCGCGCACGACGAATACGTAGCCGGGTACGTCGCGCTCGATGATTTCTTCGCCGTCGACAACCAGCTTGTAGTAGCTGAGCGTGGTCGTGATGCTTATCTGGTTGTTGTCGCCTTTGCTTGCGTCGCCCATGGCAATGGTCTTATGGCGGCCGCGCGCGACGATCTCGACCGGGATGATGCCGCCGTCTTCGTCGGATTCGTAAGAGCCGGTAAAGCGGAGCATGGCGGCGTCGTGGACGGGGCTGCCGAAGCTGTCGAATAGGCCGTCGACGATCAAACCGCCGGCGGTCCATTCAAACGTCATTAGCTCCATGCCGTGGTCGACTTCGATGGGGCCGTCCATGCCGCCACCTTCGTACTCGACCATGCGGCGGGCGAGTTCGGGCAGGGTGAGTTCGGGTATTTCGCCCTGCCAATTATTGCCGTCGCCGAACAAATTAAAATCTTTAAGGATGTTGGGTAGCATTCTGCTTGCTCCTGTTAGTGCGCTCGGCTGTCGTTATAAAGACAGTCGGGGCGGCGGTTAGGCGGCGACGCGGTCGGCAAAGTCGACGAGGTATTGGTCGGTTATGCGCTGCTGGAACATGAGGTTTTCGAGCGGCGGTATCGGGGTGTAGTCGTAGTCGATGTACAGCTTGCCGGACTTCAACACCTCGGGGCTGTTCAGCTCTGCGTCGAACCACGCGGAGCCGCCGAGGATATAGCCGTTACGGATGAGCTCGCGGAATTTTGCGTTGACGCCTTCGATGATGTCGCGCACTAGCGATGGGTGCATGGGCTTGTCGACGGCCCACATGTGCGCGTCGGCGATGGTGTCGGCGAGCACTTGGGCGGTGCGGGTGTAGGACTCGAACGCGAAGAGGGGATCTTCCGCGCAGGTGCGAGAGCCCCAGAAACGAAAGCCGCTTTTGTTGATCAGCGTGGTGACATCGGCTTCATTCAGATAGCCCGCATCGGTGGCGGGGTCTTGAAGATCCCAGGATAGGTCTTTTGTGATCCCTGTGACGCCGTTGACGGGCATGTTGGATAGGGTTTTATGCCAGCCAATTTCATTGTCGAGCCGCGCGCGGTGGCCAAGCGCTTTTGCAACCGCCGATAGCGGTCGGACCGCTTCGGCGTCGACGTCGAACGCTTGGAAATTGGGCCAGATCACCATGACTTCGCGCTGTCCGAAATTTTCGCGGTACATGCTGGCTTCTTCCTTGGTTTCACAGCCGTAGGCGGAAACGTAGGCGAAGGCGCGGAGCTGCTGGGCGATACCGGCTAGCTCGCTGCTGACATTTTCGTTGTCGAGCTCGGGCACGCCGAGAATGCGGGGCTTTACGCCGAGCTTGGTTTCTGCCGCGGTGAGGGCTTGCATGCCGAGCTTTTGCCCGGTGTCGCTGACGCCGCCGATGATGTTCGCGGTGGTGGCGTCGTCGTCGATGCCCTCTTCAACGCGCACGATGATACATAGAGCGCGGGTTTCATTGACGATGGCGGTTAGCGCGCGGCGTAATGTGCCCCCTTCGCCTGCGCTGCCAATGGCGGCGTAGATGTCGGTGATTAACACCGGCGTGTTGAGCGGAAAGGCGATTTCGTCGGCGGCGGGGGCGGTGACGACCATGCCGATCACGGCGGTGGAGACCGTGCGGATGGGGCGGGTGCCTTCGTTAATTTCGACGACGCGGACGCCGTGATGGTAATCGGGCATTGTGCTTGTCTCCTGCGCAGGTTCAAGCGGGTTAGGTTTGGCGGTGCTAGTGCTGCCATGGTGTGGGGCTTACGCGCGGGAGGGTAGCGGCGGGCGTTGTGCCGATGACACTCGACAAACTTGACGCAAAAAGCCCGCTGGGTAGCGGGCTTGGGTGGGTGGTTGGCGGGTTACCAGTTGATGGCTTCTATGGCTGGGCGGTCTTCGGCTTCGAGGGCGGTATCGATCTCTGCTTTGAGCTGCCAACTGTGGGCGTATTGCTGGCTGACGTGGGTTTGGGCGGCATCGGCGAGGGCGAGCATTTCGCTTGCGGTTAGCTCATATGTGGCGTTGCTTTGAGCGCGGAAATAGTAGGTTTCCGCGGCGTGGCGCTGGGCGGATACCGCCAGGCCGGTGAGGTTTTCGCGGTCGCGCTGGCGGGTTTGCACGACGTCTTCGGTGTCGCCGAAGGTGTGCGTAAACCCTGCGTTGATTGCCGCGTCGCGGGCGGCTTCTATTTCGCGGCGCTTGCGGTTGGCTAGTGCCTCAATTCTGGCGGGCGGAATCGGCACCCAGGCCGGCCGGCCATTTTCGTCGCCGCCGCGCTGCATTCCCTGGGGGGGGTCCCCCTGGGTATATGTTACCCACTCGGCATCGCTCACTGCGATTGCGTCCGCGGGCCATGTACCCGCTTGTTTGTAAATTGGCTCTAGGGCGTGATGATAAAACGCATTACGGCTGGGACTGTAGTACATGTGACCCCCTTTAATTTAATGGCCGATCGCAAACCAGTTGATCGTTTCAAAGTTGGTCGACGCCACTCGCGCAATAAACCCTTGTGGCACCTCTCCCCCCACTTCAACCCCCACGGTTCTTACATTCGTATAATCAAAACCTTCGGCCGTTCTTTCGGTGACTTGTACGCGAAACACGCCTTGCGGGAAGCTGAAGTTAAAGTTCACAAAATCACCGTCATAGACCCCCGTTTCAGCCCCCCATTGGAATATCGTCCCCCCCGGCATTATTTGATGCCCGTTACTAGCGTGCGATTGATTCCCTGAGCCAAAGGCGGCATGAAGCTCTTGAGGGGTCATATATCCCGTACCCTGCCCCTGTTCAGCTTCTAATAACGTGGCTTTCACCAAATTACCGCTATGATGCACTTTCCGCCAGGCGCCCCAGGTGCCTACCTCAAACCCCGTTGATTTGAAATACAGCTCGGGTTCGTTGCTACTGCCTGATGACGACGCCGCGATCCACACCGCGCGATTACCCCCGCGATCTAGCCGGATAGCGCCACCGCCGCCGACGCTCGGGGCGTTTTCTGTTTCGGCTTCGCTCCAGCGATAGAACCCGGCGCGGATAGTGCTGTTGTGAAAGCTGGGCAAAAGCGGCTGCTCGGATGCATTCCCTGCTACCCCCAGCCCGAACTGTTGGAACGCGGCTAGCACCCCCGCGGCGTCAGGG
Source organism: Vreelandella glaciei (assembly GCF_013415125.1). Lineage (GTDB taxonomy): Bacteria > Pseudomonadota > Gammaproteobacteria > Pseudomonadales > Halomonadaceae > Vreelandella > Vreelandella glaciei. Next base: position 38,369 of record NZ_JACCDE010000042.1, read on the forward strand.
AATTTGTTGGCACTGCCCGCTTTTGCTTCCGCTTCGGTGGCTTTTTCGACACCGCCTAGCTTTGTTTCCGTTGATGCGGGCAGGCGTTCAGCGGGCATCGTGCCTGC
>NZ_JACCDE010000043.1 GCF_013415125.1 Vreelandella glaciei
CGAAATGTTTTACAACCCAAAGCGCCGACACGGTACAAGTGATAACTTGTCACCGGTTGAGTATGAAAGGCGTTACTTTAAGAGCCTAACGGGTGTCTAGAATATCCGGGGCGATTCAGATATTGAACAGCGAGCACCTTTGATTGAGACCATTCGATGCATAAAATCCTAACCTTCTGCTGGCTCGGCATAATGACCACGGTTGCGGCTAGCGCTTATGCCGAAGAAGCTGACAGTGACCTACCTGCCTGGGCGGAAGAGCGCGTTGAACCGTTTCGTGAAAGCGTAGGTAATTGGGTAGATAACACGTCGCGCCGAATTGATGGTTTCTTTGGCACCGACGACCATATGCAGACCAAGAACGAGTCTTATCTTCGTTTTGGCCAAGAAATCGATTGGATGGAGGGGGATGGTACGCGCGGCGATACTTCACTTCGTTACCGTATAGACCTACCTACCTCGGAAGAACGCTTACGCCTGGTGATCGAGAGTGATCCTGAAGAGTCGCAAGGTACACTTGAAGAGCAAGGATCAGGGCGTCTTACCAATGACCAGCGCGACCGCCGTAGCTCTACGTTAGGCCTGGATTGGCTAGAAAGTCGTGATAAGCGCGAAAATTGGAGCAACCGCGTTGGCGCTGGTATTCGTCTGCGCCTCCCTCTGGATCCTTATGTTCGCTTTACCAGCGAACGGCTGTGGCAGCTTGGTGAAGGGCCTTGGCAGCTTGAGTCGAACAACCGGGTTTCCTGGTTTAACAATGAAGGCTATTCGGCACGAACGCGCTGGGATATCGGCCGCCAATTGAGCGAACGCCGCCATTTGCGGTTTATTTCTACGGTTCAGTGGCGCGAAGAGGAAGATAAGCTGGAATACAGTGAAATTGCCGAAATCAATCACCGCATTAACCGCCGCAGCGCATTGCGCTACTCGGCAATTGCTATCGGTGAAAGCGCTTCAAATCCTCGTATGACTAACTACTACCTGCAAACACGCTATCGCCGCGACATCCATAAAGGCATTTTATTTGCCGATGTGATTCCGGAACTGCATTTTCAACGCGATGTTAGCTATGACCCACGCTGGGCCATGACACTGCGGTTGGAGATGTATTTTCAGCGAAAGATTAGTCGCGACTATTTTTAAGCTCGGTTTTTAAGAACAGATTTTAAGCACGGCCTTTTAAGGGGACTCTTTTAACCGTGCACAATGGGCGGCCATGCTAGGCCGCCCATTCTGGTTACAGCAAGTAAATGCTACAGCCGCAACCCACCATCGCACTCAATCATACGCCCGGTGAAATAGTCGTTTTCAAGAATAAACGCAACGCTTTGAGCAATATTATCCGGATCACCCAGGCGTTTTAGCGGCACGCTTGATGAGATACGTTCCAATATATCGGGCCGCATTGAGGCGGTCATTTCGGTAGCCACAAACCCCGGGGCCACGGTGCCTGTCCGAATACCATAGCGCGCTAACTCTTTGCTCCAGGTGACCGTTAGCGCATGTACGCCAGCTTTTGCAGCGGCATAGTTGCTTTGCCCCATATTACCTGCCCGGGAAATGCTGGAGATATTGACAATCACACCCTCATGCCCCATTTCGATCATCTGCGTGGCAGCCTCGCGCCCACACAGAAAAACGCCGGTTAAATTGACGTTTATGACGTTTTGCCATGCCTCCAACGACATGCGTTTTTCCACTTGTCCCTCTTTGGCCTTTACCAGTAGTGCATCCTGAGTAATGCCCGCGTTATTAACGCAACCGCTGATCGGCCCCATACGCTGAGCAACATCGGCAAACGCTTGGGTCACAGAAGCCTCGTCTGCAACATTCACCACAAAGGCTTGAGCATCGACACCTTCTGTAGCAAGTGCTGATACCGCTTGATCAAGCGCTTCAGCGCTCATATCCAACAGCGCCATGCGTGCGCCTTGCTTACCCAGGCGCAGTGCCATGGCATAACCCAATCCACGCGCCCCACCGGTGACGGCGATTACTTTATCGGCAAGTACCATTATTGACTCCTTACGAGAAATACAACCAGTTCATTGTGCATTGCAGCATAGAGGAATTATGGGCATTAATCGAGCTACATCGCCGCTGGAAGGCGCAATGTTAGCTGCTTGCTATTTACATTTATGTCACCATATTACGCAATTAAGACGGTTATCGAGTCGCTATTTCTAGCGTTTTCTGGAGTGAGTCATGCCTATTCTTATTTTTATATCACTGTTCACCCTACTCGATTTTGTGGTGCTTTTTTCGATGGGTAGCCAAATAGGGCTACTCACCACCCTGCTCCTAGTACTTGGCACAGGCTTTGCCGGGTTACATCTTATTCGTAAAGAAGGCGTATCAACCTTTGCACGCGCGCGTCAGCGTATGCAGGCCGGCGAAATCCCTTCTAGTGAACTATTGACTGGCGCCGCGCTTATTTTTGGTGGTGCCTTATTAATGGCGCCAGGCTTTTTATCTGATGCGCTGGGCCTTGCATGCCTGATACCTAGCGCACGCCAATTGATGTTTAAAGCACTTACTTGGCTAGGTCTGAAAAAAATCGCCAGCCAGCAGCAAGACCCCAACGCTTCCTCGGCCCGACCAAGGGACTACCACACCCCAAACACCTCCCAACAGGAAGGTCCGATTGAGGGTGATTTTATTAGCAGAGACGAGCCCCCACGCCGCGACTAAGGCTCGGACTGGAAGAAAGTTGCTAAAAAAGCAATTTTTTTCTTACTCGCCCCCTTGAAAGACCAACCGCAGCCCCCATTTTTCACCCAGTACACAAATTCGGCAGCGATCTAGACGGTAGCTGCCATTAACAAGGAAGACCGTGAGGTCTTCGCTTCTCGCGGGTCACTCCCTCGAGAACACTTTTAGACTAACCGCCCTCATCAGGGCTTCAACCCTACTCAGGAGAACGTGAATGAATATCCGTCCTTTGCACGATCGTGTCATCGTCCGTCGCGTTGAAGAAGAGCAGAAAACCGCTGGCGGCATCGTGCTTCCGGGCAATGCAGCAGAAAAGCCGACGCGTGGCGAAATTCTTGCTGTCGGTAATGGCCGCATTCTGGAAAATGGCGATGTCCGCCCTCTCGACGTTAAAGTTGGCGATAACGTGATCTTTAAAGATGGCTACGGCGTTGAGAAACAAAAAGTCGACGGCGAAGAAGTCTTGATCATGAGCGAAGCCGATATTCTTGCGGTTGTTGAAGGCTAACAGTCGTTGCGGCTCACATTTGATTGATGAGCGCCTCGATTATTTACTTTCACGTTTTTGCATTCAATTTAGGAAGTAGCAGATATGTCAGCTAAACAAGTTAAGTTTTCAGATGATGCCCGTAAGCGTATGGCGCGCGGTGTTGACGTTCTTGCCAACGCGGTAAAAGTAACCCTCGGTCCTAAAGGCCGTAACGTGGTACTGGAAAAATCTTTCGGTTCCCCGACCGTTACTAAAGACGGTGTTTCTGTCGCCAAAGAGATCGAACTGAAAGACAAGTTCGAAAACATGGGCGCGCAGATGGTTAAAGAAGTCGCTTCACAGACTTCTGACGCCGCTGGTGACGGTACTACCACCGCTACCGTTCTGGCCCAGGCCATTATCGCTGAGGGTTTGAAAGGCGTTACTGCCGGCATGAACCCGATGGATCTTAAGCGCGGCATCGACCAAGCCGTTAATGCTGCCGTTAAAGAAATCAAAGCAATGTCGGTACCTTGCACCGACACCAAGTCGATTGCTCAGGTAGGCACCATCTCTGCTAACGGTGACAAGCGCATTGGTGAAATTATCGCCGAAGCGATGGAAAAAGTCGGCAAAGAAGGCGTCATCACTGTTGATGAAGGCCGTGGCTTTGAAGATGAGCTGGAAGTCGTTGAAGGTATGCAGTTTGATCGCGGCTACCTGTCTCCTTACTTCGTTACCAACCAGGACACCATGACGGTTGAACTGGAAGATCCTTACATCCTGTTAGTGGATAAAAAGATCTCCAACATTCGTGAGCTGCTGCCGGTTCTCGAAGCGGTTGCTAAACAAGGTAAGCCGCTAGCCATCATCGCTGAAGATATCGAAGGCGAAGCACTGGCTACGCTGGTGGTTAACAACATGCGCGGTATCGTTAAAGTAGCCGCTGCTAAAGCGCCTGGTTTCGGTGACCGTCGTAAATCCATGCTGCAGGACATCGCTATCCTGACCAACGGCACGGTTATCTCTGAAGAAGTCGGCCTGACGCTTGAGCAAGCGAACCTGGATCACCTGGGTACCGCTAAGCGCATGACTATGTCTAAAGAGAACACCACCATCATCGATGGCGCTGGTGCAGAAGGCGATATCGAAGCACGCGTTAATCAGATCCGCGCGCAAATCGAAGACACCTCTTCTGATTACGACAAAGAGAAGCTGCAAGAGCGCGTTGCCAAACTGGCAGGCGGTGTTGCCGTTATCCGCGTCGGTGCTGCCACCGAAGTGGAAATGAAAGAGAAGAAAGCCCGCGTTGAAGACGCCCTGCACTCTACTCGTGCAGCCGTTGAAGAAGGCGTGGTGCCTGGTGGCGGTACTGCACTGGTTCGCGTTATGGCGAAAGTACAAGGCCTGACCGGTGAAAACGAAGACCAGAATCACGGTATCAATATGGCGCTTCGTGCTATGCAGTCTCCGCTGCGTCAGATCGTTTCTAACGCTGGTGAAGAGCCTGCCGTTGTTATCAACCGTGTGAAAGATGAAACCGGCAACTTCGGTTACAACGCACAAACGGGTGAATTTGGCGACCTGTTCGAAATGGGCGTTCTGGATCCGGCTAAAGTAACCCGTACTGCACTGCAGTCCGCTGGTTCTGTTGCTGGTCTTATGATCACCACCGAATGCATGATCGCTGAAGATCCTGAAGAGAAAGACGCTGGCCCAGACATGGGTGGCATGGGCGGTATGGGTGGCATGGGCGGCATGATGTAATGCACCCCTGAGCCCTCTGCTCAAGACTGCTAGCTTTTAAAGCAGTCACCAACAACCCCGCCCCGTGCGGGGTTGTTGCGTTCTTGTGAGTCGTTCGGCTCATTGCCTGCGCCCCATTGCGCAGAGCTAACGTGGTACTATCAGCGCGATTTTTATAAGGCTATAGGGCGAAATCAGCGCATGTTGCAGCATATTCGTATTGTACTCGTTCAGACCTTTCACCCAGGCAATATCGGCGCTGCGGCGCGAGCCATGAAAACCATGGGCTTAACCGAACTGGTGCTGGTGAATCCACGCATGTTTCCCGATGAAGAAGCCTCTCGCCTTTCCGCAGGGGCCACTGATGTTCTGGACAATGCACGGGTAGTCACAACACTGGAGGAGGCGGTTAACGACTGCGTTCAGGTGGTGGGTGCCAGCGCACGCTTGCGCAGCCTGCCCTTGCCCCACTTTGACGAACCCGATGAGATGGCGGCAGACGTTATTCAGAGCGCACAAACGGCGCCAGTGGCACTGGTATTGGGACGAGAGCGTTCCGGACTGACTAACGATGAAATCCGCTGCTGTACGCATCAAGTGAGCATTCCCGCCAACCCTGATTACGGCATTCTGAATTTATCTCAGGCGGTGCAGATTCTTGCTTATGAAGTGCACCGAGCCTGGCGTAAAGGTGGAGATAGCGGCTTTGCTTATCAGCGCCCACTGGAGGCAACGCCGCCCACCCGTGAACAGTTCCTACACTTTCAAGCCCATCTGGGTCGCTTAATGCAGGAGAGCGGCTTTTTAACCCAGCCCCACGCGCGCACTGAAGAGCAGCTTCAAGCCCTCTTCGCCCGCGCCCAGCCCAGCCGCAAAGAACTTTCGCTGCTGCGGGGGCTATTAAGCGCGTTTGAATCTCACCTACCCAAACACTAACGGGTTAAATAAAAAAGGGACAACCAGCGTTGTCCCTTGTGGATTCTAATAGAGTCGTTTTGCCGCAAGATATTTAGAGCATCATCGCCGCTAGCCAACCAAAGCCCACTAACGGAATGTTGTAGTGTAGAAATGTCGGCACCACGCTGTCCCAAATATGATCGTGTTGACGATCAACGTTCAGTCCAGACGTAGGCCCTAAGGTTGAATCCGACGCTGGCGAGCCAGCATCGCCCAGCGCCGCCGCGGTGCCAACCAGTACAACGGTCGCCATTGGCGAGAAACCAAACTGAACTGCCAACGGCACGAAAATCGCTGCGATAATCGGAATGGTAGAGAACGATGAGCCAATACCCAGGGTAATAAATAGCCCAACCAGTAGCATCACCAGCGCAGCTAGGCCACGGTTATCGCCGAGCAAGGCAAACGCGCCTGATACCAAGGCATCAATCTCTCCAGTGGTTCTCATCACTTCAGCAAAACCCGCCGCCGAAATCATGATAAAACCGATCAGCGCCATCATGCGCATACCGCTGGTAAACAGATCGTCCGCTTCACGCCACTTAAAGATACCGCCCATTGAAAGCAGGCCAATCCCTACCAAACCACCTAGTATCATCGAACCGCTATACAGCTGCAGGCCGAGGGCTGCGACGATCGCTACCCCAGACATAACCAGACCCAGCATATGCGGTTTAGCAGGCGCATGCGCTTCAGAAACATTCGCGGCAATATCCTGTGCCTGATAGTCACGGGGGCGCCGGTAACTCCATAGCAGTGCAACGATGAGGCCTAAAGCCATGCCCCCGACCGGTATTGCCATGGCCATGGGCACCATTCCGCGGGTGATTTCTAACCCCAACGGCTCACCCGCGCTGTTTAAGTTAGCCAGTAAAATATCGTTTAGAAATATCGCCCCAAAGCCTACTGGCAACAGCATATAAGGCGCGGTTAGACCAAACGTTAGCGCACACGCCACTGCCCGCCGGTCCAGCCTCAAACGATTCATCACGGTTAACAGCGGCGGGATCAACACAGGTATAAAGGCGATATGTACCGGGATAGCGTTTTGTGAAGAGATTGCCACCAGCAAAACCGCCGTTAGCAGCAACATTTTGACCCGCACCTGATGTGCCGCGGTCGTTTCCTTGCCTAGTAACGTTATCAAACGGTTAGCCAGCATATCCGGCAAGCCAGAGCGGGAAATAGCCACTGCAAAAGCGCCTAACGTAGCGTAAGCCAGTGCCACCTGGGCGCCACCGCCCACGCCTTCATTAAAAGCATCCAGCGTTTGCTCAAGCGATAAACCGCCTACTAAACCACCGACTAACGCACCCACCACAAGCGCGAATACCACCGAGACACGGGCCAGCGATAGCGCCACCATCACCAGCACCGCAAGAATTACTGCATTCATGGAAATCCCTAGAGCTATTAAGAGGTCATTAACGGCGAAGGGAGCGGATTTTAGCAGATTAAAACGGCAAACCTAAGACTAAGGTTTACCCCTCTTTGATTGCGACTTTAGTCGAGGCTCTCTTGCTGCATCGCACCATGCTGCCTACCATCCTCTCTTTTATAAAATTCAGCATTCGCTACTTTAACCTTCGCTTAGGAGCTCGCATGAGCATACTTGCCATTGTCATTTCGCTACTGTTATTGATGTTCCTCGCTTACCGGGGAATTTCAGTGCTATTGCTGGCACCATTGATGGCGGGTTTGGCGGTGCTGCTCTCGGGGGATGCCGCATTTTTGTTGCCGATCTACACCGATACGTTCATGGGGGCGCTGGGTAACTATGTTATCCAATTCTTCCCGCTGTTTTTATTAGGCGCTCTGTTTGGTCAGCTAATGGCCGACTCAGGCGCGGCGCAGTCAATTGCCAACGGTATCGTCAAAAAGCTCGGCACTCACCACGTCGTGCTTACCGTGGTCATGGCCTGCGCAATATTGACCTATGGGGGCGTATCGCTGTTTGTGGTGGCGTTTGCCATTTACCCGATCAGCCGTGAGCTATTTCGTAGCGCCAATGTGCCAAAGCGCTTAATTCCAGCCTCCATTGCTCTTGGCTCATTCACCTTCACCATGACCGCACTGCCCGGTACGCCAGCAATTCAAAATGCAATCCCCATCCCCTATTTCGAAACCAACAGCTTTGCAGCACCTGGCTTAGGCATAATTGCCGGGCTGATCATGCTTGGGCTGGGCACTTGCTACCTACAATCGCGAGTTAAAAAAGCGGCTCACAACGGCGAAGACTATGGTCAGCATACTGAGCGTGAAGTGGACGCCAGCGATGAAGATGAACCCACCACTGCTATGCCACTGCCGGTGGCCCTGATACCGATAGTGATGGTCATTGGCCTGAACGCACTGTTTACCTACGGCGTATTTCCAGCCATTGATTTAAGCTTTATTAGCGAAGAGTTTGAAAACGTTTCGCCCTCTGGGCAAACCGGGTTATGGGCCATACTCATCGCACTGCTAACGGCCTCTACATGGCTAATCATTACCCGCTGGAAGCATTGGCTAGATCTTAAAGCGAGTATCAATAAAGGGTGTTTAGGTTCGCTATTACCGGTTTTCAACACTGCTTCAGAGGTGGGTTACGGCGCCGTTATTGCCAGCATGGCGGGCTTTGCGATTATTCGCGATTCCGTGCTGACAGCGTTTCCAGGCAATCCTTTAATTTCAGAAGCCATGGCGATGAGCGTATTAGCCGGGATCACCGGCTCCTCTTCTGGCGGGCTCTCTATTGCCCTAGAGACCCTGGGCAGCGAATACCTAGCCATGGCCCAAGAAGCGGGGATTAATCCAGAGTTGATGCACCGCGTTGCAACCCTGGCAGCGGGTGGTATGGACACCCTTCCCCACTCAGGCGCCGTCATTACCCTATTGGCCATTTGTGGCCTAACGCACCGCCAGTCTTACGCCAATGTGGCGATGGTGACTATCGTGCTACCGATTACGGCGCTGATTAGTGTCATTACGCTCGGCACCCTATTTGGCAGCTTCTAAAAGCGCACAACGCATGCGATAGTGAGCTAACTGTAAGCCTGCAAATAAAGAGAACACCATGGCTCTCGTTCGCAATCACGCGCTGCTGTTGATTATCTTAGGAAGCTTAGTTATCTCCACCGCCATGGGTTTACGCCATGGCTTTGGGCTTTTTATGGAACCTCTCAGCAGCGAGCTGGGGTGGGGACGCGGCGTGTTTGCCTTTGCGCTCGCATTACAAAACCTGGTTTGGGGTTTATCACAACCCTTTACCGGCGCGCTGGCTGACCGTTTCGGCGCGGCTAAGATTATCGTTGCTGGTGGCTTATTATATGCCTTGGGGCTGCTGTTTATGAGCCTTTCCACTTCAGTGCTAGGCATGACGCTCAGCGCAGGTCTTCTGATAGGCCTAGGCTTATCAGGCACTACGTTCTCTGTCATTTTGGGCGCTGTAGGCCGCGCGGTGGCCCCCGAAAAGTGCAGTATGGCCATGGGTATTGTGAGCGCCGCTGGCTCGTTTGGGCAATTCGCCATGCTGCCCGGCACACTGGGGCTTCTTGAGTGGCTTGGTTGGGCCGCTGCGTTAATGGCAATGGCGGCCATTGCCACCATCATCATTCCATTGGGAGCGATGTTACGTGACAAGCCCTCGGCCAAAACAGCCGCCGATCTAAGTCTTAAAGATGCGCTCAACGAAGCAGCAGGCCAAAAAGGCTTTTGGCTACTCTGCCTAGGTTTTTTTGTGTGTGGTTTTCAGGTGGTGTTTATTGCCGTCCACCTACCCGGCTACTTATTTGATAACGGTATTGCCGTTCAGGTAGGAACAACGGTGCTGGCGTTAGTGGGTTTATTTAATATTGTCGGCACCTATACCGCTGGCTGGATGGGTGGCATTTGGTCAAAACCCAAGCTGCTAACCTGGCTCTACTTGATTCGCGGCGTGGTGATTACGGCGTTCGTATATTTGCCGCTAAGCCCTGTGAGTGCGTACGCATTTGGTATCGCCATGGGGTTACTATGGCTCTCTACCGTTCCGTTAACCAATGGCATCGTGGCTTCAGTGTTTGGTGTACGCCACCTCTCCATGCTGGGCGGAATCGTATTTCTGTTTCACCAGCTTGGTTCATTTATGGGCGTTTGGCTTGGCGGCTATTTTTATGATCTTACCGGCAACTACAACACCGTATGGAAAATTGCCATTGTGCTCTCCCTCGTGGCGGCTGCACTACACTGGTATATCAATGAGAAGCCCCTTGAGCGCAGCACATTAACCAAGGTGATGCCATGAATGCCACCAAAATGCTTAGCGCCGTGATAGTCGCCGCCGCCCTGCTTGGCGGTTTGGTCTTCGCTTGGTGGGGCTGGCAAAACCTCGACCCATCGCTGCTGCTGTTTGGCAGTCAACTCTGTTGAGTGTGGATTGAAAACTCAACGGTATCTTTATGCGCAGGATCAAGTTTTGAGTACTTATTTTCCCCTACACTCTTTTATCAACACCCAGCGCCTAATTAGATAACGCCCAATAGTGGGTAGTTAATATTCGCCCCTCCCTGATACGCGGAAGATTTAATGGATTTTGTGGCATCCCTTGCCCACCAATTTAAAGACAGCCTGCGTGATCTCGCGCCGGTGGTAGTGGTGATGGCGTTTTTTCAGTTAGTGGTTATCCGTCAGCCCCTCCCCGAAGCCATAGAGGTACTCGATCTGGCTCTCGGCCTGTTATTTGTTGTCATTGGCCTGACACTCTTCATTAAAGGCCTTGAGCTGGGTCTTTTCCCCCTAGGCGAGAACCTAGCACGCGCATTTGTAAAAAAAGGCTCGATTACATGGCTGCTGCTGTTTGCTTTTGCATTAGGCGTTGGCTCAACCGTGGCGGAGCCCGCATTGATTGCCATTGCTGCCCGCGCTGCTGAAGTGGTGGCCCAAGGCGGTTTGATAAGCGATACCAGCACGGCACAAAGCAACTTTGCATTTGCTCTGCGGCTGGTGGTGGCACTCTCTGTTGGGACGGCAGTCGTCGTGGGCGTCATACGTATCTTTAAAGGTTGGCCACTGCACTTAATGATCATTGCCGGCTACGTATTAGTGCTGTTACTGACGCTTCTTGCTCCCGCCGAAATGATCGGTATCGCTTACGACTCAGGCGGCGTTACGACATCGACGATTACCGTGCCGCTAGTCACGGCACTGGGCGTTGGTCTAGCTTCCTCGATAAAAGGTCGCAGTCCTATGCTTGATGGCTTTGGGCTAATTGCATTGGCATCAGTAATGCCGATTATCTTTGTGCTGCTATTTGGCATTATTGGCATCCACCTGATTCCAGGAGTTGCACCATGACCCTTATCACTACGTTCTGGGGAACGCTGCTAGATATCCTGCCCATCGCGACGATTGTTTTTGGCTTCCAATACTTAGTCATTCGTAAGCCTGTCAAACATCTGCCGCAAATCTTGGTGGGTTTTATTATGGTTTGGGTAGGATTGTCGTTTTTTTTAGTCGGTTTGGAACAAGCCCTGTTTCCCATGGGTGAGTTAATGGCAACCCAACTCACCCACTATGAGTTTTTGCCTAGTTTAGCCGAGGGTGCCCAACGCCACTGGAGTGACTATTACTGGGTCTATATCTTTGCTTTTACGATTGGCGCCAGCACGACGATTGCAGAACCGTCACTAATTGCGGTTTCAATCAAGGCGGGCGAGATTTCCGGCGGCACGATTGATCCATTGATGCTGCGCATTGCGGTTGCGCTCGGCATGGCTTTTGGTATTACGTTAGGTGCGTGGCGTATTGTAATGGGCTGGCCTTTACAGTGGTTCGTATTCGCCGCCTACTTATTGGTAATTGGCCAAACCCTGCGCTCCCCCCGCTCTATCATCCCTTTGGCATTTGACTCAGGTGGCGTCACTACTTCTACCATAACGGTGCCGATTATTGCCGCGTTAGGATTAGGACTTGCAACAGAAATCCCTGGACGCAGCCCGGTAATGGACGGCTTTGGCATGATCGCTCTTGCCTGTTTATTTCCTATTATTACCGTAATGGGTTATGCCCAAATTGCTCAATGGCGGGCCACACGACGAAGCACAGCCAATGCCTCATCGCCATTAAAAAGCAAACTAGTAAGAAAAGGAGATCACGATGCGTTTTAAACTTATTGTCGCCATGGTGGAAGACGAACTAACCGATGCCATTATTGAAGCCGCACGCCATGCAGGTGCTACGGGCGCCACTGTGATCAATAACGCTCGAGGCGAAGGGTTAAATAAAGCCCACGGAATTTTTGGCATGGAGATTACCGCTCAACGGGATATGCTGCTGTTTCTGGCGGAGGAACACCGCAGCCGCCATATTCTTGAGGCGATTGCCCAAGTGGGCGAATTTGATGAGACACCTGGCACGGGTATCGCTTTTCAGCTTGATGTAGAGGATGCCGTAGGGGTAAAAAACCAGATGAAATCACTTTCCGAATCGGCCGATCAGGCGCTGCCATAAGTTTCGCAACGCCCTACTTTTTGTGAGTAATTGGCACTATTCCCTAAGGCTGGCCCATGCGTCAGCGACGCCGTTGGCGCATCAATACACCCTGCTTGGGCGAAAATAGCAGCGCCATAAAAAACCAACTGATAGCGACCAATACAATGGTGCCGCCAGAAGCAACATCCAACACCACAGAAAGCCACAGACCAATGACCGCTGAGCTAACGCCCATGCCCACGCCCACTGAAATCAACATCATTGTTTTAAAGCGGTCCGTGAGCAAGTGCACCGTGGCGCCTCGAGTAATCAGCATTGCGACCACTAAAATAATGCCCACCGTTTCTAAATTCGCCACGATGGTAAGCGTCAGCAGCAAGATCAAACCGTAGTGAATCACACTGGTATTAAAACCCAGCGCCTAAGCCTGCTGGGGGTCAAACGCGTAGAGCAGCAACTGCCAATAAGCGAGCCACACCACCAGCAGGGCAATCACGCTGGCCACCAAGGTCAGCAATAGTGCCGATTGCTGAACACCCAGCACATTGCCAAACAGGCAGCACCGCATGGGAGATCGCATCGCCAAACAGGCCAAGTGTTGCCATTAGTTCTGCCACGTTAGTTACCCCTGCGCTGCCGTTAAGGGAGATGCTTTATCGACCTGCACATCATTCTCCGACTGCTCGGTAGAACTCACCGCAAGCTCAGCTAACTTGGCATCGCTGAGCATCTCATCAGGCGAGCCGATCCCACGAATAAAGCGGTCGATCAACACCACATGGTCGACGTAGCGCCGTGCCCCCGGCATATCGTGAGTGACCATGATTACCGTTCGTCCGGCCTCTCGCTCACCGGCCAGCACGTCTAAAATCAACCGCTCACTAGGTGGGTCTACACCCGCCAGTGGCTGATCAAGCAGTAAAATATCCGCCTGCTGAGCAAGCGTACGGGCAAGTAAAACACGCTTTTTCTGCCCACCGGATAGCTTGCCAATCGGGCGTTTCGCCAACGCCAGCATATCCACCGCATCTAGCGCGCTCTTTACCGCCTCACCATGGCGGGAATCATACCAACGTGAAGGCAGCAGACGGCGCCACAAGGGGTCATTACGCATATGCCCATAGCGGCCACCCATAACGGTTTCCCACACCGAGACAGGAAAATCCCATTCAATCGCTTCACGCTGAGCCATATAAGCAATATGCCCCGCTTTACGCTGCGTCGAAATCGGCTCACCAAATGCCTGAACATTGCCACACTTAACAGTACCCGTCGCTCCTCAGGTATCGCTTCTAAGCGCTCTAACCATTGCTGTGTTTAACCATAGCGGTAGGCTCAAAGCTATATTCATCTCTTTTGTATTACTGATAAGTAGACTGTAACTCAAGAGGAAAAACACTTTGCAAACAGTTTAGCCTTGGCTAACAATGTTGCGTAAAAATAGGCTACTATCCCAAGTACGATCCAATGATTATTACCGCTGCTTCCGATATAATTTGCCAATGACTGATTCTAAACCGAACGCTTCATTAACCGCCCCAAGCATTCATGGTGATGCCCTTCCGCCCGTGGAGCAGCATGCTCAGCAGTATGCAACGGTGCGTAATGCCCATGAAACCGAGCTGATTGAAGACTACGTTGAGCTGATTGGGGATTTACTGACGCATCGTGGCGAAGCGCGTGCGGCGGACATTGCCAACCGCATGGCGGTGAGTCAGGCAACCGTATCGAAAATGATCAGGCGTCTAAATGAGCTTGAGCTGGTGACTAGCAAGCCCTACCGCTCTCTGTTTCTGACCGAGGCAGGCCAGAAAATGGCAGAAACCTCACGCGCTCGGCACGATATCGTATTGCATTTTTTACGCGCGCTTGGGGTCAAAGATGCCACTGCTCGTATTGATGCTGAAGGCATGGAGCACCACGTGAGCGATGAAACACTGGATATAATGCAGCGATTTACCGAACAGCAGCAGAAAAGCTAAATGCTCATCAAGAAGCTATCGGGTTAAACTTCAAGGCCCCTGTGATGGGATAAGCGCAGGTTGCAGAAAATTAAAGCTCACCGCTCGCTACTTGTGCGGGCATTCCAAGGCGCCCTATACCTGGCAGCTTCAAGGCAGGACGCATCACATCAATACCAAAACTCAAGCCGAGAACATTAATTTCGATGCCCTCTTCTAGCGCCAGCATAATACCGGCCACCCCGCCTAATGAGAGCTGGTACCCCGTGCCACTTGGCGCAGGTGCCAAAATACCGTTGAAAATATAATCTTTGCCGATAGCGGTAACGGGCAGCGTCACCTCAAAGTCTGGTACTTCACGAATCACCCAAGCGATAAAACTGTTGCTGTTAGGCCCGGGCCATACGCGATAAAGGTCGGCTTGAGGGTAGTCAGCAGCAGCTGATTCTATCTTGGGTATTAATTGTGCAGCCGCATCACCGCGGTAATCGGCCAGCAGCGTGGGCGGGTTACCAAACCAGGCACGATCGGGGGTATCAATAGAAGAGACTACCGTAGGGCGACGCCAGCTCAACACTTGGTGCAGCCGGTAGCTATCAGCATTCTCTGCTTTCGTTGCAATCCAGATATGTTCGCCAAACGCCCCGCGCCAATTATAGGCGCGGGCAGAATAGACCTGCACCACGGCTTCGGAGATCGCTGCTGGGTCTGGGGCGATCCCAGCGGAGGAGCGATCCAACGATGACCAATGTCCTTCTGTTACCACTTGATTACTTGCCAATATCCATACAGGCCCCACTAGCAGCAGCGCTAAAAGCGCTACGAGAGTGAGCAGCCATCGCAGCAGCGTTTTCATCGTGTTACCCGAAGCTAAGAGATAACTGTTAGTACCGCGATAGCTAGCTGGACGCAAGCGTATATTGTCGATTTGAGGAAAACGCTAATAACGGAAGCTAAATGTAATAGCCGTTCAATTACTATGATATACGTTACCTTTTTAGTCAGTAATAAAAATGTAACATAGGTTAAAAAATAACCATAAATATTAATTAAATAAAAAGGTTAAGAAAATCATCGTTTCTTTAACTTGATTAATAAGGATAAATTTAAAGCTTATATGGCCTCTCAACGCAGACGATAGCCCACGCCTGTGAGCGTCTCGACCCGCGCAGACTGGTTACCAAGCTTGCGGCACAAGATACGAACAACGGCGTCAACCACATTGCTGCCGTCCTGATAACGGGTGCCCCAGACATGCTGCAAAAGCTCACGGCGGCAAACTGCCTTGCCCTAATGTTCAACCAGGTAGCGCATTACACCGAACTCCACAGGGGTTAGCGCAATACGGCCTTCCGCCAACATCAGTTGCCGGGTGTAGTTATACTTTTCCGTTCCAGGTAGGCTTGTAAAGGGCGTGCGTTATAGCCAAATTTGATGGTTAGGTTCTTTGATACTGAGTTCCGGAGAGAGGATCACTCCAACAAAAAAAGCAGGCAAAAAGATAGAGTCATCGAACCCTTCTAGAGATTCGATGACCATTCTACGTTTTGAAATTTTATTACCTGTCACCTTCAAACCCTTATATCATCTATTACCTTCCATACGCCGGGCGAACTCCATGCAGAATGGTGTATTAAGTCTTTTTCCGCGATGCTGTGTGCCTTTCCACTTAGTATGACGTCGTGATCGTGCACCTCGACTTTGATCGCATTGGCATCCTGAATAGCCCTACGTTTAAGTGAGGCCTCAATATCGGCCTTAACAGCAGCAGCGGTAGGCTTAGGTTTGAGAACGATCTGGTTACTCACACCCGTAACCCCTGTCAAGTAGCGTATGGAACTAGCAGCCAAACGCCGTTGATACTCCCAAGGGACTTCGCCGGTTAGCGTCACCCAACCGTCTTCAACCATTATCTTTAATGGGTCATGTGGAATGTATACATTCCACTCCAGTGTATTTTTAACCGCACGAGCAATATCTGCATCAGTGCGATTGTTATTTCCAGGCAGATTTACGTCCATTTCAACGGCAACGCCTTTAACACCGCTAACTCGCTGTGCTGCCATTTCTGCATGCCACTTCTCTGCATAACTATCCACATGGCCTGCCAATGTCACAATGCCGTCGTTAACCTCTACCCCAATATTCGAAGCACGAACAGTGGGTTCATACTCAAGTTCGGCAAGCACATCTTTCTGAATTTGACTGTCTGACTTTGGCATCATTTGTACTCCTGTAGTTTTGCAAGACAATCTTGTTATCAATTAGAAATACTCACTCTATCTACTTGATTTCAAGCTTACGCCGTGAAGCTTGTTTGGCTTTTGGCATAGTGATTGTCAATATGCCATCCTTAAATTTGGCTTCAGCATGTTTAGCATCCACTTCTACTGGCAGGGCAATCGTCCGAGAAAAGGAACCTTGCCAAATTTCTGAATGGTAATACTCATCCTGTTTTTCCTCGGTTTTTTCGGAACGCTGACCTTTTAGCATCACGGCATGTTCGGTTATTTCAAGGTCTATTTCTTTCCGGTCAATCCCTGGCATCTCAGCGCGCACTTCGATTTCTGTGTCTCGATCAATGATGTCAACTTTAGGGTTATGTTGACCGAAAAAACCTAGCCGTTCTTTTATTAAGTCTTCCTTGAAAAAGGGCTTCATCCAGCTGCGCTCGAAGAAACCTTCTATCATACGATCAAACTCTTCCAGCGGGCTTAAAGAGCGCTTACTTGGAAGTGAACTCGTATCTTTTTCCGACATTACAGGCTTGCTGATTGCTTTTTCCATGACACTACTCCTATGTAGTTCTTTTACTTAATAAAAGGGATAAACTGCATCTTTATCCTTCATTTTTTTTCAATGGCTACATTACAAGCCATGGTATATTTATAGCGCAAATACTTTTATTTAAAAGGTGGTACATGTAATAAAAAGCACTAATATGCAAAAACTTGATCCAGAGCAATTAATACCAGCTTCACCCCAGCTCACCTATAAAATGGTAGTAAAATTATTGTGTAGTAGTTAATTTCAACCCATATTAAACCTATCAATAGAATTTCATATCACAATGTTTTTTCATTATTGCTTTTGTTATATATGCGGGCAGCTTAAAGCACAGTGGCATCAGCGACACCTGGCACTCAGGTGAAGTGAATCAGTAAAGGTAAGTAAATGTTATTGCTAGATAAACTAACGCTCAGCTTCTAGGGTTAATAACAATGATTTATGATGAGACACAATACCAACAATTGGACAGGCTGGTACGAGCATCACTGGCAGGGCTAACACTTGGCATTTCTCCTACATCGGCCATGCTAACTTACTTGGACTGGCTATCAAGCCTCCAGCTTTCTCCTGGAACTCAGGCTCATCTAGTAAAAAAAGCAATGAAGAAACAGCTACGCTTGTTGTCTTGGGTTAGCCATTCGGCCTTCGACCCCAATGCCACACCTTGTATTGCCCCCCTGCCCCAGGATCGTCGTTTTCGTGACCCTGCCTGGCGTTACTTCCCCTATAATCTGCTTTATCAAGGCTTTCTTCTTCAACAGCAGTGGTGGCATAACGCCACTACCGGACTACGCGGCTTATCCCCGCATCACGAGCAGGCAGTAGAATTCGGTGCCCGCCAGTGGCTTGATGTGTTCTCCCCCTCCAATTTTTTACTGACTAATCCCGCTGTGCTCCAAAAAACCGTTGAGAGCGCTGGAGCCAACTTAATGCAAGGCCTGCAGCACTACTGTGAAGATATCCAAAACCACTATCTCGGCAAAAGGTCAGCGAGTGCTGAAATGTATGTCGTTGGAAAAAATGTAGCAATTACACCGGGCAAGGTTATCTTTCGCAACCATCTGATCGAGCTAATCCAGTACACCCCTACTACAGAAGAAGTACATGCGATGCCTATACTCATTGTGCCTGCATGGATCATGAAGTATTACATCCTAGATTTGTCCCCCCATAACTCGCTTGTTAAGTACTTAGTTGATCATGGCCATACGGTTTTTATAATTTCCTGGCGCAACCCAACGGACGAAGATCGCGATATTGGGATGGATGACTACCGCCAACAAGGCATTCTGGCGAGTCTCGATGTCATCGAAACCCTATTTCCTAGTCAGAAGATACATGCGGTTGGCTACTGCCTGGGCGGCACCCTGTTGGCCATTACCGCTTCTGCGATGGCCAGAAATGGAGCCAACCGCTTGGCCTCAATGACACTCTTCGCCGCACAAACGGACTTCCGAGAAGCTGGTGAACTAATGCTTTTTATTGATGAAAAGCAGCTCGCTTTCCTTGAAGACTTAATGTGGGCTCAGGGCATTCTCGATACGAAACAAATGTCAGGGGTATTCCAGGTACTGCGCTCTAACGATTTAATCTGGTCCCGGGTCGTGAACGAGTATTTGTTAGGCACAAGGCAACCCATTAACGACCTTCTCGCCTGGAACACCGATGCAACGCGCATGCCCTACCGTATGCATTCTGAATACTTGCGTACCCTATTTTTAAATAATGACTTAGCCGAAGGACGCTTGCGGGTAGAAGGCCGCCCGGTGGCGCTTAGCGATATACAAATACCTATTTTCTGTGTTGGCACAGAGTGGGACCATGTCGCACCATGGCGATCCACCTATAGGTTGCACCTTCTTGCAGATGCACCGGAGATTACTTTTTTGCTCACTAGCGGTGGTCATAACGCGGGTATTATTAGTCCCCCTGAACAATCGCATCGGCATTATCGAATAGCCACCGCCTTTGAAGGTGACTCCTATATTGATCCAGACACTTGGCTGGAGCGTACAGCAGTTAAGCCAGGCTCCTGGTGGGGTGCATGGCAATCATGGTTGGCAGCAAGGTCAGGCCCCCTTGTCGAGGCACCTCATGTTGGTTCACAACCCTACCCACCTCTCGAAAACGCCCCAGGCAGCTATGTCAGAAAAGCATAGCTCCTGTATGGCTAGCTTGATGAAGACGCTATTCACATTGTGTTCTTCGAGCCTGGCTATCTAACGAAACTGACCGGCGCCCACTAATATATAGTGGGATCAACCCTATACAATTAGAGAAATAAATAAAAAACACAAACGATAGGTAATAACTTTTAGCGACTTCAGCAACCAAGTAAGTCTTAAGACGAAATCATACAAGCTCCATGTCAAAACCCTATAAAATATTATATACTTACTGCATCACGCCTCAAAGAAACGCTATAAAACAACTTAATAAACTGCAAGCTTTTCATATGATTAAATCAACAATAAAACACTAAAGCCAATATTACTTATCTATCATCCTATGTAACTTTTAGCAGTAGTAAAGCACAATGCTATCACTCCTTTCAGTGGTGCATTGATGTATTTAAAATAGCCTCTACCCACTCTTAAAACTGCCTATTTATTGGTGGCTGAGTTAATTTTAGCTACCAAATAGCGCACTGACACACTCAATGTACTTGCTATGAAAGCTCCTAAAAGTGCTAATGTCATATCCTTCTGCGCATCCCACATATCTCCCTGGGCACCTAGGTATGACTCCCCCAATTCCCCCGGGAAGAGCACAACCGCCAACCACTCTACAATCTCATAAAATGCCGAATGGGATAAAATCATCAATATAGGTAGTAAACGGCATAAAACTGTCTCATATAGAAATAGCCCTTTCGTAAGATCCTTCATCAATGGAAATAGGAGCAGCCCATAAAGAAAATGCACCCATCGGTCGTACTGATTACGTTCGAAGCCAAACCAGTGATCCAAAGAAAACCCAAACAGGGTTTTCAACCACTGGTCATAGGGCACTTCCGAATAGGTATAGTGAGCGCCAATTTCATGAAATACTAAAAAGAGAAAAATACTTAACCATGCCAGAGGCGAGACGCCTCCCTGATACCACATCCAACCCAACACGGGCACCGCTACAAAGACCAGTATATTCTCAAGTAGCCAATCCGATCGATAATGAGGCGATATGGCTAGCCATAGCCAAAACAATATGAAGCCAATAAACAGCCATACAGGAAATGGATCAAGCGTTAGTAGCCGAGCACGTACTTGCTTAATCCTAGACACACTCCCCTACCTCTGTTTATTGATTTAACCAGCCTGTTCGGTGCATCACTATTTTTTCGACTTCCAATATAGCCATCATCACCATGCCGACGCTGATGATTAATACCCCATCCAAAACCGCTAACGGACGCGTATCGAAAAGGGCATTCATAGCAGGCCAGTAGGTAAACATCGCCTGAGCAACTACTACCACAGCGACAGCAGACAGCACAGCGGGAGTGCCCAGTAACCCCTGCCAACTAAATGAGGTGTAGTGTAGATAGCGCACATTAAATAGATAGAAAATTTCCAATACGACGATCAAATTGACCACCAAGGTGCGAGCCATCGGCAGCTCATCCCCACGCCCCAGTGAGTAAAAAAATACGCCCAGCACCGCTGCTAGAAAAAGGAACGAAACAAGCGCTACCCGCCAGATCAGAAAAGGTGTCAGCAATCCTTGGTTGGCGGGCCTAGGGCGGCGCTGCATGACATTGGGCTCTGCTGGCTCGAATGCTAGTGCTAGGCCAAGGGTGCCCGCCGTAACCAGATTAATCCACAAAATCTGCACCGCAGACATCGGCATTGAGAAGTTAAACAGGATAGCGGCAATGACCGCCAATACCTCGCCGCCATTAGTGGGTAGAGTCCACGCGGTTACTTTGCGGATATTGTCATAGACAACTCGCCCTTCATTCACCGCAGCGACGATGGAGGCGAAGTTATCATCCAGTAAGACCATCTGGGAGGCCTCCTTCGCCGCATCAGTCCCTTTATGGCCCATGCCAACACCGACATTTGCCTGCTTCAACGACGGCGCATCATTAACGCCATCACCGGTCATGGCCACGATCGCCCCCGTCGACTGCAAGGCACGAACGATACGCAGTTTATGTTCAGGGTTGGTCCGCGCAAACACGCTGGCTTCGGTCACGATAGCAGGCAGGTCAGTGTCTGAAATGTCATCGAGTTCACGCCCCGTCAGGACGTGTGGATCCTCTCCAAATCCTAGCTGCCGAGCAATCGCCGCTGCCGTTTCAGCGTGATCACCGGTAATCATTTTCACCGCAATACCCGCGGAGTGACACTCTTTAATAGCGGCCACCGCCTCCTCGCGCGGGGGATCGATAAACCCTATTAGGCCAATGAAGACGAGCCCATCCAGGTCGGAAAAAGCCAGCTTATCAGCATCTGGAGCTACTGCTTTAACGGCAAAGCCGAGTATTCGCTCTCCCTGGGCGGCTGCGTTCGCAACCTTGGCGCCCCAGGCGTCTTGGTCTAGCGCGGCCGTCCCTTCACCATCTATCTGGGCGACACATCGCTGCAGTAGTTCATCGGGAGCGCCCTTGACAAAAATCCGACCATCGCCTGCTGAATGGCGATTAAGCGTGGCCATTAAGCGATGCTTAGCATCAAAGGGGATCTCATCAAGCCGCGGCCATTCATGGTGGGTTAGCTCCGGCTCCAAACCAGCTTTCATCGCCAACGCCACCAGCGCCCCTTCCATAGGATCACCTATCACATGCCAGGCACCATTTTCCTGGTTCAACTGGGCATCGTTGCACAGCACTCCCGATAGCACTAAACAACTACTCTCTAGCCGCTGTTTATGCGCAGCAGTGTCATCTGTAGAAGCAGCTTCCAGCCGCCCTTCCGGCCCATAACCCGAGCCTGTCACCGTGTACCGACCATGAGGGATTTCCAGCCGTCGCACCGTCATCTCGTTACGCGTCAAGGTGCCGGTCTTGTCTGAACAGATAACTGAAGTAGCGCCTAGTGTTTCCACCGCCGGTAGCTGCCGGATCGCTGCATGACGACGCGCCATGCGCTGTACGCCGATAGCCAATGTAATGGTGATGACCGCTGGCAAGCCTTCAGGAATAGCCCCCACCGCCAGGGCAACGACAGCTATCAGCGCGTCCGGCCAAGCATAGCCACGTACCAATACCGCAAAGGCAAATAGTAAGGCCGCCACCGCCAGGGTGATCCAGGTAAACCACACCCCAAAATGGTTAATCTGGCGCAGCAGCGGTGTGGTCAATGGTTGTACTTCACGCAGCAAAGCACTGATGCGCCCGATTTCCGTAGCGCCGCCCGTTGCCACAACGACACCGATCGCCTGCCCGGTAGCCACCAGCGTCCCGGAATAGGCCATTGAGTGCCGGTCACCCAATGCAGCGTCCTTGGGCGCTGGTGTTTCCCGCTTTTCTGCCGCCACCGACTCGCCCGTCAGAATGGCCTCTTCGATACGCAAAGCACTCGTACGAATAAGCCGCAGATCAGCAGGTACCCGATCCCCTGGCTCAAGTGACACGATATCTCCAAGTACAATCTCTTCCACGGGCACCTTGACTCGCCTTCCCTCTCTTACCAGATAGGCATGGGGAGCGATAAGATTGTGGATCGCACTCAGCGCCTTTTCGGCCTTACCTTCCTGAATAAATCCAACCAGGGCATTGACCAAAACCACCGCCGAAATAACCGCAGAGTCAACGAAATGCCCTAGCAGCAAAGCGGCAAGCGCTGCCGCCAACAGAAAATAGA
Source organism: Vreelandella glaciei (assembly GCF_013415125.1). Taxonomy (GTDB): domain Bacteria; phylum Pseudomonadota; class Gammaproteobacteria; order Pseudomonadales; family Halomonadaceae; genus Vreelandella; species Vreelandella glaciei. The sequence goes on from NZ_JACCDE010000043.1 coordinate 22,890, forward strand.
TCAATGCGTTATGAAACTGGGCAAGAAGACGAAACAAGGGATGTCGACCGGCCACTTTCGGTAATTGATTGTGTCCGTACGTAGCCAAGCGCCTAGTCGCTTCGCCTGCTGTCAGACCCGATGATGAAGTCTTAAAGTCCGCAAGGACCTTATCAGCATGCCTAGCATGAACTCCCAAAGACGAGTTATCTAATAACAAACTGGTATCGGCAGTAGGCGTTTCCATCCTGACTCCCTGGCAGAAGCGACGAAGGGGAATAAGCGAGCACCATTACAACTTGAGCGTGACTGTCACAATATTCATTTCATCACTGGCTGGATAAACCACAAAACCAAACCCTTTTGCCATTTCTCGCATAACATGATGTACTCACAAGCCATTGGCAAGTAGCTGCTAAAGGCCGGTATCACGGGTATGGCATCCAGCAAAGTGATCGTGGTGCGGGAAAAAAAGTACCCAACTTACGAATCGACATCGAACATCTCAGATGCTGGTGGTGTCTCCATCACCAATACTGCAGCGCCGGTTAATTTGCCTTCCCTGAGATCCTTAAGCGCGTCATTAGCGGCGTGGAGCGGATAGCAGGTTGTGCTAGTTTGAATTGTCGCTTGGGAGGCCAATGATAAAAATGCCCTACCGTCCTGGCGAGTCAGATTGGCTACCGAGCGCAATTGCCGCTCTCCCCAAAGCAGCGCATACGGGAAAGAGGGAATGTCACTCATATGTATACCGCCACAGACAACGACTCCCCCTTTGCGCACAGCACGAAGCGCAAGGGGTACCAGCTCTCCTACAGGTGCGAAAATGATAGCTGCATCCAGTGGCGCTTCCGGCAACTGTTCAGAGCTACCTACCCATGTCGCCCCCAGGTGCTGCGCAAATCGCTGAGACGCCTCATCCCCTGGGCGAGTAAAGGCGTACACTTCCATGCCCTGCCATTTTGCGACCTGGGCCACAATATGTGCCGCCGCGCCAAAGCCATAAATACCGAGACGCTGCAGGTCATCGCCACACATAACCAGAGAACGATAGCCAATCAGGCCAGCACACATCAGTGGTGCTGCTTCTGCAGCGCTATAGTGGGAACTGATAGAAAAGCAGAAGCGATGATCCGCTAAGGTATATTCAGCAAAACCACCATCTATCTGGTACCCGGTAAAACGCGCCTGATCACAAAGGTTCTCCTTCCCGTGCAAACAGTAGCGGCATTCACCGCAACTATACCCTAGCCAAGGAACGCCCAGGCGTACTCCCTTCTCTAGCACTACATCAGGGCCACACTTAACAACACGACCTATAATTTCGTGCCCAGGAACAATCGGATAACGGATGTCCGGCAGCTCTCCGTCAAGCAGATGCAGGTCAGTGCGACACACGGCGCACGCTTCAACTTTCAGCAGTACCCGCCCCTTTCCCGGCGTAGGAATGGGTCTTTCCTGACATTGCAACGATCCACCTTGTTGCTCAAGCACCATGACCTTCATGCGACGTCCCTAAACCCCGTAAACACAAGTTTTCGTTACCCTTTTCTTAGCTGGTTTCGTATGCTGCTTTGTGTACAAACCAATCCTTTGCTCACAGTCACTACTAGAAAGCTATGGACAGTTATAGCGTAAAGTCCCTTGAAGGGAAGCTCATCAAGCAAATAAAATCATTTATTCATAATAATATTGATCTAGCGCAATCAACCTGTCTCGGCAACGACCACTTTTTCAAAACAGCCAACTCAGCATAAGGAATTAAAACAACACCTTATCATTCACGGAAAAACAGCTTATTAAATACAGCCATGACATTAGAGGCGAATATTTTAAAACGCTCCTGCATTTAAAATACCAGCCTATAGTGAGACATATTTCATAGAACCTTAACAACCGAGCTGTTTTGGGAAGAGAGCATGAATCATTGCCATTAATGACTAAAACTTTATCCTTACAGGCTAATCAAGCCTTAACTATTTAATCTGACAGTTTATAACAACCATGCACGCATAAAAAAACAAAGCTATAAAGCTGACGAAGGTCAAGTTTTTGTGCACCTATGTCATTTATACTATTTGAAAGATATGACCGGGGCTCTAGCTAACTGCTTGTATAGGCATAATAAAACGTCAGTGTCGGCTGGCTGGTAAAAACATAAAATATTACAACACCATTAAAGCCTTCTATACGGCCTTACCTTCAGAGAGGACAAAAAAATGGTAACGTCAGATCTTACAAAACAGCCTTTGAAAGCACCCGTCACAGAAAACTTGCTCGTTTTATGGTCTCAACCTTGGATGGAATCCACTGCCACAGTGATCAAGTTGCAGCAAATTTGGCTAGAGACACTGAATGACGCAACGCGTCACGAACTCGATTTCTTTGCAACCGTGGCGGTTTCCTGCAACAAGCTGACAAGCTGCATGCTGGGTCTTGAGGGCCTGCTAACGCCGTCATCTATGCTGTCCTGCTATCACGAAATCACTAGTGATATGACAGAAGCGACGTTAAAACGCGTGCATAAGGTATCAAAGCTCAGTGATGATCTAAGAGAGCGCATTTGGTGTGAAATCTAAAAATTCTGCGAGGATCACGCGACTATTTCTAAAGGACTAACCTGAGATAGGACAAGGGCATGACGGTTGAAACCATTAAAGACATACTGGAACTGACCCGGCGGTTGCATGCCAACCTGGCCGATAAACTGAAGCGCGCCGCCAGGGACACCCAGCATGAAAAACTGCGCATGTTACTTGACTATCTTTCCCAACATGAACAAGAGCTTAGCCGGGTTATAGCGCTGAGCGAGGAAGATGCAGAGAAAGCCGCGCTCCAAACTTGGTGTGCAGAATACTTTGACAAGTACCCTTTCAAGCTTGAAACACTGGGTAATTTAGACTTTGCCAACATGAGCACCGACGATGTCCTGCGCTCTTTGCTAGCAGTACATGATCGTATTATTGATCTCTATCGCTATTTATCGACGCGGGCTGAAGTCTCGTCCACCGAGGAATTATTGAATGGCCTCCTCGCTTTAGAACAACACGAAATCATGCGCATGATACGAGACGTGGAAAAGTTGGAAGATCTTTAGTCACAGCGACAAGTTCTAGCGCTCATGCTGTTTGACCTTACTCAGAAATCCGTGATGGTGTAACGCCACCGTCGGCCCGATTAAAACAGGTTTGAGCGTAACGCGAGCTGTACCAAGTGTATTAGAGGCCATATTCCGCTCAATAGAGCAACTTACTAACCAACATTAACGGGTACATTATGTCTACTCAAGATAGAAAGGCCTTGCTAGACAGCCTACGGTTAGAGCTCAAATCCCGCATCCATCACTACGAAGACCACCAGCATCGAAGCAGTGGCGCTCTGAATAAGGATCTCGATGATCAGGCGCTAGAGGTTCAAAACGACGAAGTGGTCGCACGGCTGGAGGAAGAAGCCAGGGTAGAACTGGTTCAGACAGAACGCGCTTTGGAACGTATCGCTGCCCAGGTCGGAGACCGTTGCGAGGAATGTGGCAACCCCATTGAACCAGAACGTCTCGAGGCCTTGCCCTACACGACCCGCTGTAAAAGCTGCGCCGACCTGTAACAATGGCAAAATCTCCTTCAGTAGGGCCTTCTAGGAAGCTGCATTGAGGTTAGAATGGACAAACGTTATCAAGCATTTATCCTCTTTTTTATTTTTGTCTTTGTTTTTATCCTGTTCGCTCAGGATTTCATTGCGGCGGGGCGTTCCTACGAACCCATTCCCTATTCCGAATTTCGTCATCATCTTGAGCAAGGCATCATCAACACCTTGGACGTTAGTTCCGATAGGATCAAAGGCACCTACAATGCGCCGCTCTCCGACGGTACTGCTGGCTTTACCACCTATCGCATCGACCCGACCTTGGCCAATGACCTAGCCCAATACGATGTCACTTTCAATGGTGCGCCTAGTGAGTCATGGCTGACCTCTCTGCTTTCTTGGCTCTTGCCGTTCCTGCTCGTATTCGCTATCTGGGGATTTTTCCTGCGCCGTATGGTATCAAGTCAGGGAGGCCTCAGCAGCATGATGACACTGGGCAAATCGAAAGCCCGTGTTTATGTTGAGACCGAAACCAAGGTGACCTTCGCCGACGTGGCTGGCATTGACGAAGCCAAGGATGAACTCAAGGAAGTAGTGGCCTTTTTGCGCGACCCACAGCGTTATGGTCGCCTGGGGGCTCACGTGCCGAAGGGCATCCTTCTGGTTGGCCCTCCTGGCACTGGCAAAACGCTGCTGGCCCGTGCCGTGGCTGGCGAAGCTGGCGTTCCCTTCTTTTCGATTTCAGGGTCCGAGTTCGTAGAGATGTTCGTCGGCGTGGGGGCAGCCCGAGTTAGAGACCTCTTTGAGCAAGCAGCAAAAGCCACGCCGTGCATCATTTTTATTGATGAGCTGGATGCACTCGGCGGCGCCCGAGGGCTTGGTATGCTCGGTGGCGGTCATGACGAAAAGGAACAGACCCTCAACCAGCTACTAACTGAGCTAGATGGCTTTGATACATCATCTGGGATTGTACTTCTGGCCGCGACTAACCGACCCGAGATCCTTGATCCCGCCCTGCTGCGTGCAGGACGCTTCGACCGTCAGGTTTTGGTCGATCGCCCCGAGCGTCGCGGACGTATTGCCATTCTCAATGTACATCTAAAACACCTCAACAAGTTGGCGTCTGATGTCGATGCCGAGCAGATAGCCGCCTTGACCCCAGGGTTTACCGGTGCTGATCTAGCCAACTTGGTCAATGAAGCGGCTCTGCTAGCCACGCGCCGTGATGCCGATGCGGTGACATTAAGCGACTTTACACTCGCCGTGGAACGCATCGTTGCCGGTCTGGAGAAGAAAAGCCGTGTGCTTAATGAACATGAGCGACGCGTAGTAGCGCATCACGAAATGGGCCATGCTCTCGTCGCCGCTTCGTTGCCTGGAATGGACCCCGTACACAAAATCTCTATCATTCCACGTGGGGTTGGCGCCTTGGGCTATACAATCCAGCGCCCAACAGAGGAGCGTTTCCTGCAAACGGTTGCCGACCTAAAGAGTCGCATGGCAGTGCTGATGGGCGGCCGAGCCGCCGAACGCATGATTTTCAACGAAATCTCCACTGGAGCGGCTGATGATCTGGCCAAGGTGACCGATATTGCCCGTAGCATGGTCACCCGATTCGGAATGAGTGAGGAAGGCGGACAAGTCATTTATGAGGAAGACCGACAAGCATTTCTAGGCGACAAATTTGGGCTTGCAAAGCCCAAGACCTACTCCGAGGAAACAGCCCGTGAAATCGATACTGCCATACGCAGACTGGTCGACGACGCTTTTGATAAAGCCACCCAGATACTGACCCGCCGTCGCAAGGTACTGGAGACCGGTGCCGCTATGCTGCTAGAGCGCGAGACGCTGACCGCCCAAGATTTTCCGCCCATCGGGGAAGTAGCAGAAATAGCTGACAGGCCAGCGACGGATCGAATATAAAGCACTCTTGACCCATAGGTACGATAGGCTCGACTAAAAAAACATAATGACTACTTTGGCTAACCTATTACAGCAAAGTGTGGATTTATTGATAATGGTCACTATAAGACGAGGATAGGCACTTTAAAATAACAAAAGTGGTATCTAGTCGGTCAACGGACATTCGCTAAATGAATGTTTCGCCCCCTTAGCCCCGAACAAGTATGGAGTGATTCGTGGAGTTCAAGGATTATTATCAAATACTTGGGATCGATAGAGCTACCGCCATCCCCGACATCAAGAAGGCCTATCGCAAGCTGGCGCGAAAGTATCATCCTGATATTAGCAAGGAGCCCGATGCTGCCCTGCGTATGCAGGAAATCAATGAGGCTAAGGCGGTGCTTACCGATCCCGAGAAACGTGCGGCTTACGACCAACTGGGAGAGCATTATCGTGCTGGGCAGGAGTTCCGACCGCCGCCAGATTGGGATGCAGGTTTCGAGTTCTCGGGCAGAAATTACGAAGATGTCGACCTTGGAGAGTTCAGTGACTTCTTCACCGATCTGTTTAGCCATGTTGGTCGGCGAAGCTCTAGGTCACATCACCATATGCGTGGATTGGATCGTCATGCGAAAGTTTTCATCGACTTGCGTGACGCCTATGACGGTGCAACACGCGCGGTGACTTTGCATGCACCACAGACTGATCCACAAGGAAATGTCTACCTTCAGCAGCACAATCTCCAGGTGCGCATTCCTAAGGGCATCACTGAAGGTCAACATATCCGCTTAGTGGGACAGGGCCACCCTGGTGCAGGTGGGGGCGAGTCCGGCGACCTTTATCTGGAAATACACTTTACACCGAACCCCGACTATCGCGTGGAAGGCAAAGATGTGTTCGCAACCCTGCTGGTTGCACCTTGGGAGGCAGCTCTCGGCACATCTCTCACGATGCCCACACCCTCTGGACACGTTCAACTGAAAGTGCCCAAAGGTTCCCAAAGCGGTAGAAAGTTACGATTGAAAGGCCGAGGTATTCCCAGTTCTGAGCCTGGTGATCTCTATTTCGTCCTGAACGTGGTACTACCTCCGGCCAATACCGAGAAGGCACGCCAACTGTATGAAAGTATGGCTCGTGACATACCATTCAACCCGCGTCAAAAGAGGTAGATCATGGTTGAAAACAACATAGTCGATGGTGAAATACTCGACGAAGCTACCCTTACACTGGAAGAATTCGCGCATGCATGCGCCGTAGAAAGGCAATGGGTGAAAGAGCGGGTCGAGAGCGGCATGCTCGGCGATGGAACTCACTACGTCTCTCAATGGCGATTCACCAGCTACGATCTTATTCGGGCTCGCCGCCTTCGCCAAATGGAGTACGATTTCGATGCTGTCCCAGAGCTAGCCGCTCTGGTCGCCGACTTGTTTGAGGAGATTGAGCGACTAAAAGGACGGCTCAGAGCGGCAGGACTGCCCTTCCATTAAGTCGCTAGTCCATGGCCACTTATAGAGCTGACCCTATTGCTTGATGAATGCTGCATTGATGTACGTTGCCGTTGATCCAACTGCTCCTGGGTTTGTTCGGCCATGAACAACGCGCCGAAAGTAGCTGGCGGTATCATTCTTGTGCTTTTCTGAGCCTTAACAGGGCGCCCAAAAAAAACGCACCGCCAATGATCGCCAGCGCCAATAAATGCGGCCAGACAATTCCCAATCCGGCACCACGAAAGAGAATGGCCTGAGCAAGTTCGACAAAGTGAGTGGTCGGGGCGACAAACATGATGCGCTGCACTAGCTCAGGCATACTTTCACGCGGGGTCATCCCACCCGACAGAATCTGCAGGGGAATCAGTACCAGAATGATTAACAGGCCCAGTTGCGGCATCGAGCGCGCCAATGTGCCAAGAAAAATCCCTATTGATGTGGTCGCAAATAGCAGTAGCGTGGCGCCGAAAAGATAGAGCGTCTGCGAGCCGCGAAGAGGTACTTGCAGCCAACCCTCGACGATGATGCGTAGTGCGAAGACCGAAGCCAACAGCACGATCAACCCCATCGACCAGACCTTGGCCAACATGATCTCGAACGAGGTGACCGGCATGACCAATAAATGTTCAATGGTGCCGTGCTCTCGTTCACGGATCAACGCTGCTCCTGTCAGGATAATCGACAACATGGTGATTTGATTGATAGCCTATTAATGGCGCCGAACCAACTTCGGTTGAGATTAGCATTGAATTCAGCACGAACCACTGCCTCAATGCGGCCCGGCGATGATTGCTGGTATGCTCCGATGAAATCAGCCACCTCATCACTGATAATCCGCTGGATATGCCCAGCTCCCGTGAATGCCTGGCTGATCTGGGTAGCGTCGACATTCAACTGAATGGTCGGCTGGCGAGCGGCCAGCAGGTCACGCTGAAAGTTAGGCGGAATATTGAGTGTAAAGGTATAACGCCCCGCATCCATGCCGCGATCCATCTGGCCAATATCGATAAATTCGGGCGGCAAAAAATAGGGAAGTTGAAAGGCATTAACAATACGCAAGGATGCCTGAGACCGATCCTCGTCGACGACGGCCACGCTAGCTCGGAACGGCGCCTCAGGCTCACCAGTGGCGCTCAGGTAGATCCCCAAAGTGAACGAGTAAATGATCAGTAACATCAGAGCCGGGTCGCGATACAGGCTGCGTATTTCCTTGATACCCAGTTGCAGAATATTGGCAAGCCTGGCCATATCAGCGCTCCTGTTTCCTGAGACCCCAAACACTCAATAACGTCAGTACGGGGATGGTGATCAGCAGGGCCAGAAAATACGGTGTCAGATCTCCCAGACTGAGCGCTTTGGAAAACACGCCTCGGCTGATAATCAAAAAATGGCTGGTGGGATAGATATGTCCAATGACAGCCGCACCCCCTTGCAGCGCGGAAACTGGAGAGAGTAGCCCCGAAAACTGGATCGCAGGCACCAGTGTAGCGATGGCGGTACCGAAGATAGCGGCAATCTGACTATGCAGAACCGATGACATCAACAATCCCATCCCCGTGGAACAGATGACATAGATCAGCGCGCCTAGGCTCAATGTCAGCAGGCTACCCTTCACCGGCACGCCAAAGGCCAGCACGGCGAACGCCACCAGGGTGATGAAATTGATCATCGCCAGCATTATGTAGGGCAACTGTTTGCCGAGCAGAAATTCCAATCGAGAAACCGGCGTGACGTAGAGATTGATAATAGAGCCAAGCTCCTTCTCACGTACGACTCCCAAGGCAGTCAGCATCGCCGGTATCAGCATGAGCAGCAGTGGGATCATCGCCGGGGCCATGGCTGGCAGACTTCTAACGTCGGGATTGTAGCGGTAGCGAATGGCAATCTCGACGGGAGGGGAAAAAGCTCCAGCCCCTTCGCTCAAGCGAGCTAAAGTGTCCGCATGAATCCCCTCCACATACCCCTTGATAGTATCGGCCCTGACCGGCATAGAACCATCGACCCAGTAAGCAACTTTGGGCACATTGCCACGCTTGAGATCGCGGCCAAACCCTGGCGGAATTTCCACCGCCAGGCTGATATCACCGCTGCGTAGTCGCTGCTGTATATCGGTGTAGTCGGTCAGAGGAGGCTTCTCGGTGAAGTAACGCGATCCCGTTAGATTGAGAGAATAGGCCTGGCTGGTCGTGGTCTGGTCACGATCGAGCACGGCATAGGTCAGATGTTCGACATCCATATTGATGCCATAACCCATGATAAACATTAGGATCAGACTACCCAGCAGCGCCAGCGTGGCACGTATCGGATCGCGACGTAGCTCCAAAGTCTCTCGGTGGGTGTAACTGAACATTCGGCGCAGGCTAACGGTCAGCCTGCCAGACCGGGTCGCCGGGTGCGATTCTAGAGAGGCAGTTGTCGGCTTTTCGGACTCGGCTTCATCTATCTTGCTAGCCTCTTTCAGGTACGCCATAAAGGTAGCTTCTAGTGTGGGTAAGCCACGCGACGCTAGTAGCTTCTCAGGGGTGTCGGTAGCCAATACGCGCCCGGCATGCATCAAAGCAACCCGGTCGCAGCGCATTGCCTCGTTCATGAAGTGGGTGGAGATGAAAATCGTCACTCCCTCTCCACGGGAGATCTGCCCTAACAGCAGCCAGAAGTCATCACGTGCTATTGGATCCACTCCGGAGGTGGGTTCGTCGAGAATCAATAATTCAGGTCGGTGAATGACAGCCACCGCCAACGAAAGCCGTTGGCGCACTCCCAGTGGAAGCGCTGGCGGTAATTTGTCAGCCACTGCCGTGAGATCAAAGCGATCCAGCATCTCCCTCACGCGTGTGGCACGCTCAGCCTTAGGAAGATGAAACAGATGCGCATGCAATTCAAGGTTCTGACGTAGCGTCAGTTCTGTATAGAGAGAAAAACCCTGAGACATGTAGCCCACCCGACTGCGCGTAGCAATATCGCGCGGATCGACGGGCTTATCGAACAGCAATGCCTTTCCTTCGCTGGCGGATAGCAGCCCGGTGAGCATCTTCATCGTGGTGGTCTTCCCACAACCATTGGATCCCAGGAAACCAAATATTTCACCGCGCTCGATACGAAAGTCGGCGTGATCCACGGCGACGAAATCGCCGAACCGCTTGGTCAGTCCATGGGCCTCGATGGCTATATTGGCATCAGGTTGGCGGGGCGATATTTTGAACTCGCGATACCTGCGCCGTTTAGTCTCGGGCAACAACCTGATAAAAGCTTCCTCGAGCGTTGCACTTCCCGTCGCTGCTAGCAGATCGTTAGGCGCGCCAGTATTCAATACCTGCCCATCATCCATGACCACCAACCAGTCGAAACTTCGCGCCTCTTCCATATAGGCAGTGGCGACTAATACGCTCATACCTGGACGCTTGCTCCGTATCCGCCCAATTAGTTCCCAAAACTGAGCCCGTGATAAAGGATCGACGCCCGTGGTGGGTTCATCGAGTATCAAAAGGTCGGGATCGTGGATTAGCGCACAGCATAACCCCAGCTTCTGTTTCATTCCGCCGGAGAGCTTGCCGACAGGGCGTTCCGTGAACCTAGCCAGCCCAGTACTATGCAAAAGTTCGCCAATACGACTATGCCGGTTCTGGCGATCCAGACCGAATAGACGGCCGAAGAAATCGAGATTTTCAAAGACTGTCAGGGTGGGATAGAGGTTCTTTCCCAACCCCTGAGGCATATAGGCAATCCGCCGACACACCTGTTTGCGATGCCGCCCTTCCGCCATGTCGCCGTCTAATACGACAACCCTACCCTGCTGAATTTTTCTAGCACCGGCAATCAGGGCCATCAGACTGGACTTACCGACGCCATCGGGCCCGATCAACCCCACCATACAACCAGCGGGAATGGCCAAACTTAGGCCGGATAACGCATGCACTGAACCATAGCGCAAGCTAACACCTTCCAGCCGCACCACAGATCCATCAATGCTCATGGTGTCACGTTAACCTTCAGTTCGTCGGGCCAATCGAGCGTATCATCAAGCTTGAGATAGGCCATGCCCGGCAAACCGGTTTTGACTTTGTCTAGGTGCTTTTCAAGTAGCGCGGGGTCGATACGGGCCTTGACCCGAAACATCAGCTTTTCACGTTCGCTAGCTGTTTCCACGGTCTTGGGAGTGAATTGGGCCACGCTGGAGACGTAGCTGACGTTAGCCGGGATCACATACTGAGGCGCTGCATCCAGCACCAAGTGCACGTCGGCACCCAGCGCAACACGCCCAGCTTGACGCTCGGGCAGGAAAAAGGTCATGTAGACATCGGTCAGATCGACGAGATTGAGTACCACGCCCCCGGCTGGCAGCACTTCACCGGGCTGGGCGACACGATACTGAACCCTTGCCACCCGGTCACTACGCAGCTGACTGTCTTCAAGATCTGCCTCCAGCTTGTCCACCGTAGCGCTGGCTGCCTCAATGGCCGCCTGAGATTCAATAACCTTTGAATCGGCTGCCTCGATGGCTGCCAAAGCGGAGAGCACACCCGCACGTGCAGCGGCCAGCGCGGCTTCGGTACTCTCCAGGCTGGCCAAGTCATCGTCGAGTTGCTGCCTCGACAAGGCATTGCGAGCCACCAATGCCCGGGTGCGGTCATAACGCTTGTGTGCTGCAGACAGCTCAGCGTTACGTTGCAACACGACGGCCTCAGCAGCCGTTTTTTCGCTCTGTCGTTGAGCAACTTGTGCCTGCGCGGTCCGTGTTGCACTCTCGGCCTGTCGAACCTGTGCCCTGGCCTGCCCCAGTTCGGCTTCTAGCACTTTCATGTCCATACGCGCCAAGAGCTGATTCGGCTCGACCTGCTCTCCTTCGCCAACAAGCACCGCTTCGATACGACCCGCCTGCTTGGTAGCAATATCGATTTCGGTCGCTTCAATTCGCCCATTACCGCTGGCAAAACCATCACCCAACCCCTCAGGTCGAAACTCCAGCCACACCAACACACCGGCAATGAATACAACTCCGGCAATTATTAACATTCGCCATACGACTTTTCTCAGCGTGGAGGGCACGATTCGGCATCCTAGACTAACGAGTCATTCAAAAGGAAAAGAGCGTATAACGGCTAGTGCCAGCATTAGCCTTTGCAACCAGTATGAAACTGGAAAATTTAAACGTGGTGACGCAGATCAAGAATCTTTCAAGATATCTTGCATTCCTAGTAACAATACTTGAACCAGATAAGCTTGCAGTTTAATGCAGTGCTATGGTTGCATTCAGACTCCCCTAAGTAGTAGTTTCTCTGCCATCGGCTAGCAATTTCCTCTTAAAGAACCCGTCGTGAGTTATGTATTCCTTGTGACCCTGGATTCATAGAATAAGCGCAGCACTTTGGATCACAAGGTAGAGGCAGGAGGGCCAGCGCCGGTACCCTCTCTGCCTTACCTACCAAAGTGAAGCAGAGCATGGGATACCGACAACT
>NZ_JACCDE010000044.1 GCF_013415125.1 Vreelandella glaciei
ACGACCATAGCACGCGTGAACCACCTGATCCCTTGCCGAACTCAGCAGTGAAACCGCTTAGCGCCGATGGTAGTGTGGGGTCTCCCCATGCGAGAGTAGGTCATCGTCAGGCACCTATACCAAAAAACCCCCAGGGCTAACGCCTTGGGGGTTTTTTTTATGGCAAAATGCACTCCTCAAGGAGGATTGCCCATGACTCAGATGCGCTGGGAACAGCTACTTTCCCCACGTCGTCTTCACGACCAACGCTCGACAAGTACTCGTGAAATCGGTCGTAGCCCGTTTCATAAAGACCATGACCGGATTGTTTTTTCAGGCTCATTCAGGCGACTTGGCCGTAAGACACAGGTGCATCCACTAACAGAAAACGATCATATCCATACTCGCCTAACTCACTCACTAGAAGTCGGCTGTGTCGGCCGTTCTCTGGGTATGATTGTCGGAGAGTTACTGCGTGATCGCTTGCCAGAATGGATAACGCCCGCTGATCTTGGCGTCATTGTGCAGACAGCGTGCCTGGGGCATGATATTGGGAATCCCCCTTTTGGGCATGCCGGTGAGTATGCCATTCGCGACTGGTTTCAGCGTGCTCAAAGCAGTGGGCTATTAGAAGGCCTTTCAGACGCTGAGCGCGAGGACCTTTTGACCTACGAAGGTAACGCTCAAGGTTTTCGGGTAATTACTCAGATCGAATATAACCAGTTTAATGGTGGCATGCGGCTGTCAGCGGCCACCCTGGGTGCGCTACTTAAATACCCTTGGACGGTTCGTTACAGCGGACGCGCGGGAAAATTCGGCGCTTACCAGTCAGAGCAGGCGCTACTTAAAGAAGTGGCTGAAGCGGTAGGTTTGTTGCCGCAAGGCGAGCAGCGCTGGTGTCGCCACCCGCTGGCCTGGCTTGTCGAAGCCGCCGATGATATCTGTTACGCCCTGTTAGACCTGGAAGATGGCTTAGAAATGGGGATTCTGCGCTATGAAGAAGTCGTCGAAATACTGCGCCAAATTGCCGGAGAATTCCCGCCTGAGTATGCCGATATGCAAGCCCGTAATGTCTCCCAGCGGCGGCGTATCGCGTTACTCCGTGGTGCCGCTATGGAACGTGCCGTCAATGATGTCGGCGCGGTGTTTGTACAGCATGAGCAGGCCCTGCTAAGCGGCACCCTCAGTGACGACCTATTAGAGCTGTGTCACCCCGACCTTGGGTGGGGTGTTCAGGCTGCGAAGCAGCTTGCCCGAGAGCGTATTTTCCAAAACGAGCGTAAAGCGAAATTAGAGATTGGTGCCTATACGACGCTAGGTATTCTCTTGGAAGCTTTTATTGGTGCTGCCCACGAGCTACATCACACCGGGCATTCATCGTTTAAACATCAGCGTGTGTTGGCCCTGATTGGCGAAAACACGCCGCTGCCTTCTTGGCCGCTTTACGATAGCTACCGCCGAATGCTGGACTTTATCGGTGGGATGACGGACCACTATGCAGTCGATCTTGCCCAAGAGATGGGTGGGCGGTTACGCGGCGACTAAGCCGTACATTATACGGACGGCTGGCGGAGATGTTTGAGTTCCATTAGCCGTGCCCGCTCCAGCAAGATATGGATGACCTTATCGTGAATGGCATCGCTCATCTGTCCCGGTGTTATCTCGGTGAGCTGTTGGGCAAGCTGCTCGCCACTTACCACTAAGATATCCGGTGAGGCCTCGCTGGTATCAATCTCCCAGCCGGGCAGCACTAACACTCCTTTAACCGGTACCGGCACACTGCAGCGGCGCTCTAACCATTGGCTGAGCCAGCTAACGCCCTGACGCGTTTTATGCAGTGGTCGGCGCTCTTGCCAATGTGGAAAGCGTAGCCGCTCGCGCTCTACCGCCACTGTGTTGAGTTCGTTGCCATCAGTGCCGATAGCGAGTGTTCTTGCCCTTGTTTCCACCACAAAAACACCATGAGGTGTTACTACCACGTGATCAATCGTGAAGCTATCGGTGGGGACATCATGAAATACGTAATAGGGGTGGGCCTCAGGGCGGACTAAACGCTCAAGCTCTTGGCCAACGGCAAGCTCGCAAGCGAGGCCTAATTTTAGTCGCCGAATACGTTGATAGTCACGCACCAGCAGCAGTGAAAACGTAAGTACCAGCAGCGTGCTGAGTAGCCCATATAAAGCCCATTCGACCCAATCTTGTTGATCCACAAATAGCATGCGGCCCATGCCATACACCAGAGGGGCCAAGCTAATGATGGGCCCTAACGCCCCGTTTAGAAATAGGCTGGAAAAAGCTTGGTCAAGGCGATGGCGCAGCGCTTGGCCCGGTTCATGAAGGGGAGCTTTGAAGGGCGAATGGACACGCGCATCGTGTAGGTTGCGCAGCGCCAGGACAATACTGGCCATTGCCGCCATGGGGAATAAAAAAATGAGGGGTAGCAAGTATTCCAGCCAAGCCATTGCAGTGCCTTGCCCTATAGCGACTTACTTGACGGTAAGTCTTGGTGGTGTAGAGGCTTTAACCCCCTGCGAGTTTAACCTGATAGCCGAGTGTACTGAGCTCCTGGCACAGAACTTCACGATGGTCGCCTTGTATTTCAATAATACCGTCTTTAACAGCTCCGCCCGTCCCACAACGTTTTTTAAGCGTTTTTGCTAACGTTTTAAGTTCATCACCAGTCAAAGGGATGCCGCTAACAGTAGTAACCCCTTTACCTTTACGGCCGCTGGTTTCGCGTCGAATACGCACAATGCCATCTAGGGCGGCTAAGCGCTGTTGTTCGCTTAGATCATCACAGTGACAGGCTTCAAGTGCTTCCCGACAGGTGGGGCAGGTTTTACCATGTTCGGTGGAGTAAACCAGCCCACCCAATTGGTCACGTAAAGAGGCCATTATCATCCTCCGATAGAGTGTTGAGGCACGGGTGTCTGCCAATATTCACGTGTGAGACGCTCCACTACGGCGGGTAACTGATACATATTACTGATCATAATGGCAGTTTCAGGCGTCTCTTCGGCATCCGGGAAACGATTTAAATGAATCACCGTCATCCCCGCTTTCAGTGCTGCGCGAACACCTACTAAGGCATCGTCTATAGCGATACAGTCACGCGCTGCATAGCCCATGATACTGGCTGCGTGTAAATGTAAACAGGGTTCAGGCTTCCAGCAATTGGCGGTATAGCCACTGAAAAAGCGTTTTCCAAAATAATGGTTAAGGCCTGTGGCTTCTAGCGCCGTAAGAATTTTACTTTCAGGCCCATTAGAGACTACCGCGCTCGGGTAAGAGCTCAGTATATCTAACGCTTCACGAGCACCTGGTATGGTCGTCAACTCTTGGGCAAGCCGAGTGGCTAGATTGGCTCGCATAATGATTTCCATGCGCTCAAGCTGATCAGGATCAACATCACCATAGCGCTGTTGAAGTTCAGCAACGATACGCCGAAAGCGCGCTCCACGAAATTCACCGAGGTAATCGGTAGTAGCAAACGGCAGCCCTACTGAATTAAGCCCGACGGCCATCTCTTCAGCTAGTAACGGTTCGCTATCGACGAGTGTGCCATCACAGTCAAACAGCAAAAGTGGGAGCGGCATTACGGTTCCTTGCAGCGGCTTTAGCGCTGCCAGTGTTAGTTGAAGCCATCTATACTGCTATTGAACGGGATTTTACGTCATTTGTGAACACTGTTTTGTTATTTTTTGCTTGCCTATACGCTACTTTTGAGACAGCTTAAACGGCTACGCCCATTTTGGTGGCCGCTGTTGTCTGTCATCTAGCTTCAGGAAACGCTGTAGCGCTAGCCTTGGAAACGGCCAAGCTGCGCTGAAGAGATAGTAGGGATACACTATTTTGACATAACCACAACATGGAGAACGTCCGATGCGATTCACCCCTTGGATCCTACCCTTAGCCCTCAGCGCTGCTTTGCTAACGACGACTGGCTATGTGTTTGCTGATAATCATGAAACGGAAAGCGAACAGCACGAACCTCTCAATGATGAAGCGCTTGAAAAGGAATACGGTATTAAAGCGGGCTCGGTAAAACGTGACGAAGTGGCGTCATCTAGCGATGCCGAGGATACCAATGAGCAGACCCGTGTGCGTGAAGAAGAAGAGGAGGAAGAGAAGCACGAAGAAGTAGCCACCAGCGCAGGCGAGGATGACGTAGAGTTAGAGACTGGCAAGAGTGAAGAGCGGAACCCAGAGGCTGGCACAGGCGGTACTGGCAGTCCGGATGATGCTATTCATAGCAGCGAAGAAGAAAATAAAGATGACGAGGGAGACACTGACGATAACGAGTAACGCCAGTGCCAGAAGCACTATTTAGCTAGTCGGCGTGAGTTCGCGCTGCTGCGCTGATGGTAAGGTTTCATTGCGCGCTGGCTGGTAACCCACCACGGGGCTGATTGTCCGTTAATTGAATTAAACAGCGCTTTCTGCATTTCGAGGCCAGCTTCCATGCTGGCCTCGAGTTTTTCGGTGACCATTTTTTGATTTTCTTTCATCATATTAGGGCTGAAAAAGGGCTGTGTTTGCCATAAATGATTGCGCATAGTGATGGTCGACAGAGACGTAGTCCAGAGTTCAAATGCCATTAGGCCCGCCTTCCAAATATCGAACATTGCGAGCGGAGTGATAGGCATAAGCGGCGTCGTTGTGGTGCTTTTCATGAGTATTGGCCTCTCGATTGGAGCACGAAACCTCGTGGTCACATCAACAGTGTTAGCGTATCAATGCTGCGATGCAATATGTATTTTGTCGAGCATAACGTGTGTTAGCTAAAAAAAAGACGACCAACCGGTCGTCTTTTCGTTAAGCAATTGTACTAACAGGATTACTTGATTTTAGGCGCCATTTCGCCGCGCTCGTAGCGCAGGGACATCGCTTCAAGACTAATCGGTTTGATCTTGCTGGCGTTGCCTGCAGTGCCAAAGGCCTCATAGCGCGCAATACACAGATCGCGCATCGCCGTAACGGTTTCTTTAAGGAATTTACGAGGGTCGAATTCAGCAGGGTTTTGTGCCATAAAACGACGTACAGCGCCTGTAGATGCTAGGCGTAGGTCAGTATCGATATTCACCTTACGCACGCCGTGCTTAATCCCTTCAACGATCTCTTCCACCGGAACACCGTAGGTTTCTGAAATTTGGCCGCCGTACTGGTTTATCACTTCCAGCCACTCTTGCGGCACGGATGAAGAGCCGTGCATAACGAGGTGGGTGTCCGGAATCCGCGCATGGATCTCTTTGATGCGCTGGATAGAGAGCGTGTCACCAGTAGGCGGCTTAGTGAATTTATAAGCGCCGTGGCTGGTGCCAATGGCAATGGCCAAGGCGTCTACGTGAGTCGCTTTGACGAATTCGGCCGCTTCTTCAGGGTCGGTCAGCAGCTGTTCCATATCCAGCTTGCCTTCAGCACCAATGCCGTCTTCTTCACCGGCCATGCCTGTTTCCAGACTGCCCAGGCAGCCCAGCTCGCCTTCAACCGACACACCGCAGGCGTGGGCCATTTCGACTGCACGACGGGTAACGTTAACGTTGTAGTCGTAATCGGTGGGTGTTTTGCCGTCTTCGCCCAGTGAGCCATCCATCATTACCGAGGAGAAGCCAAGCTGGATAGAGCGCTGGCAAATTGCAGGGCTAGTGCCGTGATCTTGATGCATGACCACCGGGATATGGGGAAACTCTTCTACGGCCGCTAAAATAAGGTGGCGTAGAAACGGGGCTCCCGCATATTTACGAGCGCCAGCAGAGGCTTGCACGATTACCGGTGAATCGGTGGCATCAGCAGCTTCCATAATGGCGCGCATCTGCTCAAGATTATTAACGTTAAATGCCGGGATGCCGTAGCCATATTCGGCGGCATGGTCGAGCATTTGGCGCATGCTGATCAGAGCCATTAAATCACCTTATCTAAGTTTTAAAAAAAGCATGTTGTCACAATGAGGCTATTAACGCCGCGGCTTTATTGCACGGGTGGTTTAAGTCGCCCCATATTAACCGCGTTTGGCAGCAGCTTCGAGCGCTGCTACGGCGGGCAGCTGCTTGCCTTCGACATACTCAAGGAAAGCACCGCCGCCGGTGGAGATATAGGAGACACGATCAGCAATGGCATATTTATCAATAGCCGCTAACGTATCACCGCCGCCTGCAATCGAGAAACCTGCGCTATCGGCGATAGCCTGGGCGATAACCTGGGTGCCTTTGCCAAACTGATCGATTTCAAATACCCCGACTGGGCCATTCCACAATATGGTGCCAGCATCTTTGAGCATACTGGCCAAGTGAGCGGCGGTATCGGGGCCAATATCTAAAATCATCTCGTTGTCAGCTACTTGATCGACCGGTTTGACGATGGCCTCTGCCGATTCAGAAAACTCAGTGGCCACCACAACATCGGTAGGTAACGGAATCGACACCTTCTCCATCAGGGCTTTTGCCTGACCCATCAAATCGGCTTCATAGAGTGATTTGCCGACATTATAGCCCGCAGCGGCGATAAAGGTGTTGGCGATGCCGCCGCCCACGATCAACTGGTCGCATTTGTCGGCCAGCGCAGTAAGCACGTCAAGTTTGGTAGAGACTTTTGAGCCACCAACGATCGCCACCATAGGACGTGCCGGTTTCGCCAGGGCTTTTTGCAAAGCATCGAGCTCTTGGGCCAGTAGCGGGCCTGCGCAAGCACTGGGTGCAAAACGGGCCACGCCGTGAGTAGACGCTTGTGCGCGATGAGCCGTGCCAAACGCATCCATGACAAAAATATCGCATAGCGCGGCATACTGCTGCGCCAACTGCTCGTCATCTTTTTTCTCGCCGTTATTGAAGCGAACATTTTCAAGCAGCACCACATCACCGTTGGCGATGTCTAACGTCTCACCAAGATACGTCTTAATTAGCGGTACTGGGCGACCTAGCAGCTCAGCCAAGTGCTCAGCCACCGGCGCGAGCGAGAATTCATCGGCGGGTTCGCCTTCAGTGGGGCGCCCCAAGTGGCTCATTAGCATTACTTTCGCGCCAGCCTTCATGGCTGCTTGAATCGTCGGCAATGCGGCGCGTAGGCGTGCGTCGCTGGAGACGCGGCCATGTTTGATGGGCACATTCAAATCTTCACGGATCAGCACGCGTTGCCCTTCCAGGGGAAGGTCAGTCATCTTTTTCACGTTCATGTGAGCGGTTTCCTCGTGTTTATGCCGTTGAACTAAGGGTAAACAGATAATGCAACTAGGTTACGTTTGTGCCGAAAGTGTGGCCAGCCGCTGACTAATATCGAGCATCCGGTTGGCGAACCCCCACTCGTTATCGAACCAGCACAGCAGTTTGATAAGACGCTTGCCCGCCACCCGGGTTTGCGTGGCGTCCAGAATGCCTGAGCGCGGATCGTGGTTGAAATCAACGGATGCCATCGGCGCTTCAGTATAGCCAAGAACGCCCTTTAAGCGCTGCTGGCTGGCGGCCAAAAGTAGCGCATTGACGTCATCACGGTGAGTATCGCGGCTGACCGTCAGCGCTACATCCATGGCAGATACATTGATGGTTGGAACACGTACGTGCAGGCACTCAAAGCGGCCCGCCAGATGGGGCATCAGGCGGCTAATACCCAGTGCCAAGCCGGTATCGACCGGCACGATAGAGTGCATTGCCGAGCGAGTAAGGCGCAGATCGGTTTGATGATAGGCATCAATGACCGGTTGATCATTCATCGCCGAGTGAATGGTAGTGGTGACGCCGTGCTCAAGACCGAGCGCTTCATCCAGAATGGTTAACAGTGGTACAAGACAGTTGGTAGTGCACGAGGCGGCAGAGAGAATTCGCTGCGATAGCGTCAACTCACTCTCGTTGATGCCCCAGACGATGGTGGTATCGACGTCATTTTCAGCAGGCTGAGAAAACAGCAGGCGTTTAGCGCCAGCCTCTAGATGCTGTTCGGCGGTGGCGCGATCTTTAAAGCTCCCAGAGCACTCTAAAACCAGATCCACATCAAGCGCCTTCCAGGGCAGCTTGCGTGGGTCTCGTTCGCACAACACCTGAATGCGCTGACCGTTGACCATAAGGCACTGACCATCATGGTCGACATCGCCTGGAAAGCGGCCATGGGTAGTGTCGTAGCGTGTCAGGTAGGTAATGGTGGCAAGATCAGAGAGCTCATTTATGGCGACCACTTCAAGCTCCGGGTGATGCCGCTCAACGAGGGCCCGCAGCACGCATTGGCCAATGCGTCCGTAACCGTTAATGGCGATGCGATATCTGGGAGCAGAATTAGCCATGCAGAAGGGTGGCTCTTAAAAGTGAGTCAATAAACAAAATGGAGTTGAAACCTACGGGATGATAACGCATTTCAGCCAGCGATTCTTACCGGCGGCGTTTCCCCATTAGCTCCCCATGCCTATCAGTCGCCAAGCGAGCGGTAGTAGCATGGCGGTGAAAATGCCGGTTAGGCTCATCCCTAGTGATGCAAAAGCCCCGGCGGTTGGGCTAATCTCAAATGCTCTGACAGTGCCAATGGCATGTCCGTTAAGCCCAAGCGCAAAACCGATTAATCGCTCGTCATCAATGCGCAAAAACCGCGTGGTAAGGCTGACGCAGGGTATCGTCGCCACGCCGGTAATCAATAATGCCCCCATGAGAAGCGCCACCGTACCGCCCAACTGCTCGGTAATACCGATAGCGATAGGGGCAGTCACCGATTTAGCGGCAAGAGAGGCGAGTATGGTGTCAGAGCTACCCAGTAGCCAAGCAATCGCCAGCGAGTAGAACGCTGCCAGCGTAGCGGCAATGGGCAGGCAAATAGCCAGCGGCCGCCATAGCTCAACGATACGCGGCAACTGCTGGTAAAGCGGCATACCTAACGCCACGGTAGCAGGCCCCAGCAGCACAGTGAGCCAAGTGGCACCCTGATGATAAGTGGCGTAAGGCAGCCCCATCAGCGCTAATGCCCCGGCCAGTAGCAGCGCCGCAATTAAGATGGCGGGCAGCCAGGAGGGGCGTTTTAGGCGCTGAAAAACCCCGTTCCCGATGAGATAAGCAGTCAGCGTTAACCCTACTGCAAACAGCGGGGTAGTCGTTAACAGGGTGAGTAGCGATGTATCAGCGGACATGGGTAGGTTTGATCAGCCGTTTGAGCAACCAAAGCGTTGTCACCACGCTGAGAAGCGTGCCCAGTAATAACGCGATGAGAATCGCACTCCATTGCCCGGCCAGCTCGCCGATGATGAAAAACACCCCAACAACACCGGGCATAATCAGCATGGCGAGCAAGGCAATCAGTGGCTGGGCGGCGGCAGCAATACTGCTAGAAACGCGACCACGCATGGCGAGCGTAACGCAAAGTAGCAGCATGCCAATAACGCCTGACGAGATCGGCAAAGCGGTGAAATAGATCACCACTTCACCGATCAGCCAGTAGCTAATCAGCCATAGAAAGCCACTGAGCGCGGGCATGGCTTAGCCGAGTAGTTCGTTGGCTTGCTTGACCACATTCTCGACGGTAAAGCCGAAGTGTTTGAACAGATCCCCCGCCGGGGCGGATTCGCCGTAGGTGGTCATGCCGATCACACGGCCTTCCAGACCTACATACTTGTACCAGTAGTCGGCGTGAGCGGCTTCAATAGCGATACGCTTGGTGACCGCTTTAGGCAGTACGCTCTCACGGTACTCGGCGTCTTGACCGTTGAAGCGATAGGCCGACGGCATGGAGACCACGCGTACGGCTTTGCCCTGCTGCTCAAGCTCGGCGGCGGCGTCCATCGCCAACGACACTTCTGAGCCGGTGGCAATCAGAATCAACTCCGGCGTTCCTTCGCTATCCTTGAGAACGTACGCACCGTTTTGAATGGCTGCCAACTGCGCTTTCGTGCGCTGCTGGTGGGGTAGGTTCTGGCGTGACAGTACTAGCGCCGTGGGGCCGGAGTGGCGCTTGATGGCGGCATCCCAAGAGGCGGCGGTTTCCACTGCATCACAGGGGCGCCAAGTATTGAGGTTCGGCGTGGTGCGCAGGTTGGTGAGCTGCTCAATCGGTTGGTGGGTCGGGCCATCTTCACCCAGGCCGATGGAGTCATGGGTGAACACGTAGATCACCTGCTGGCCCATCAGCGACGCCATGCGGATCGAGTTACGCATGTACTCCATAAAGATTAGGAAGGTTGCTCCGTAAGGTACCAAGCCGCCGTGCAGAGCGATGCCGTTCATGACCGCCCCCATGCCGAACTCACGAACCCCGTAGTGCAGGTAGTTACCGCTGGCGTCTTCCGGGGTGATCGCTTTGGCGCCTTTCCAGAAAGTCAGGTTGGAGGGCGCCAAATCGGCACTGCCACCCAGCAGTTCTGGCATTTGCGGGCCAATCGTATTCAACACTTCAAAGGAGGCTTTGCGAGACGCGATGGTCTCGCCGCGTTCTTGGGCCTGCTCAATCAATGCTTCCGTGGCAAGCTCTGCGGGGAGCTGGCGCTTCATCCGGCGCTTAAACTCGCGCGCTTCCGTGGGGAAGGCTTCGGCGTAGCGAGTGAAGCGCTCATCCCAAGCCTGCTGGACAGCTTTACCTGCGTCGCGAGCATCCCAGGCTGAGTAGATAGGCTCAGGGATATGGAACGGGGCGTGAGGCCAGTCTAGCTGGGTGCGGGCCAGGGCGACTTCTTCATCGCCGAGCGGGGCGCCGTGAGCGTCCTCCTTGCCCTGCTTGTTGGGAGCACCAAAGCCAATGATGGTTTTACAGATAATCAGGCTTGGCTTATCGTCATGGCTCTTGGCCAGCTCAATAGCGGCTTTGATCTCTTCAGGCTTATGTCCATCAACGTTGGGTACTACGTGCCAGCCATAGGCTTCAAAACGCTTGGCGGTATCGTCGGTAAACCAGCCTTCGACTTCGCCATCAATAGAGATGCCGTTGTCGTCGTAAAGCGCGATCAATTTACCCAACTGCTGGGTGCCGGCTAGGGAGGCCGCTTCATGGGAGATACCTTCCATCAAGCAGCCGTCACCCAGGAAGCACCACGTGTGGTGGTCAACAATCGTGTGCCCCGGGCGGTTGAACTGCGCCGCCAGGGTTTTTTCCGCGATGGCAAAGCCTACGGCGTTGGCAAAACCCTGACCCAGCGGGCCAGTGGTGGTTTCAATGCCAGGCGCGTAACCGAATTCCGGGTGGCCCGCGGTGGGCGAGTGCAGCTGGCGGAAATTCTGCAGTTGTTCCAGGCTTAACTCATAGCCGCTTAAATGCAGCAGAGAGTAAAGCAGCATGGAGCCGTGACCATTGGAAAGCACGAACCGGTCACGATCGGCCCACTTGGGGTCTTCGGGGTTGTGCTTGAGGTAGTCATTCCATAGCACCTCGGCGATATCAGCCATACCCATGGGGGCGCCAGGATGGCCGGACTTGGCCTTCTGAACGGCATCCATGGAAAGCGCGCGAATGGCATTGGCTAGCTCAAAACGGGATGGCATGGGGGTGCTCCTCGCCTGGAAACAGAAATTATAAAGCCACTATTGTCGCTGACTTCCCATGTTGCGGCAAATATGACGGCAAATTCTGGTAAGCGCGTTCTGGGAAGCATCGCCGGCAGCGTGTAGACTCTGCCCCCCGAAGTGGTGGAGAAAGTGGTGCTGCCGCTTCTCTTACGGGCAGGAGTTACCTGCCATGATTTCCTGCTGATGCTGTGCATTAGAGACAGCCATCATACAGAGGGTCGAGTGCGCGATGAGCGAATATTCCCTGTTTACCTCCGAGTCCGTCTCCGAAGGTCATCCCGATAAGATTGCCGATCAGATCTCTGACGCGGTGTTAGATGCCATCATCGCCCGTGATAAACAGGCCCGCGTTGCCTGTGAAACCATGGTGAAAACCGGGGTGGCGATCATTGCCGGCGAAATTACCACCTCTGCTTGGGTTGATTTAGAAACCCTCGTGCGCGATGTGATTATCAGCATCGGCTATAACTCGTCTGATGTTGGCTTTGATGGCGCGACTTGTGGCGTGGTTAACCTGATCGGTAAGCAGAGTGTTGAGATTGCCCAAGGCGTTGACCGCAGTAAACCGGAAGATCAGGGCGCTGGCGACCAGGGCCTGATGTTCGGTTATGCGACCAACGAAACCGATTCGTTTATGCCTGCCCCGATCCACTACTCGCACCGTTTAGTCGAGCGTCAGGCCGAACTGCGTAAAAATGGCCTGTTACCGTGGCTGCGCCCGGATGCCAAGAGCCAGGTAACCTTCCGCTATAACGCTGAAGGTCAGCCCTGCGGTGTTGATGCCATCGTGCTCTCTACCCAACACGACCCAGATATTGATCAGGAAGACCTGCGCAAAATGATCAAGCGCGAGGTCATTGAGCAAGTCATCCCCGCCGAATGGTTGGATGGCAGCACCCAGTACCATATCAACCCGACCGGCAAATTTGTGATTGGCGGTCCGGTAGGCGACTGTGGGCTGACTGGCCGCAAAATTATCGTCGACACCTACGGCGGCATGGCGCGCCACGGTGGTGGCGCGTTCTCGGGCAAAGACCCCTCTAAAGTGGATCGCAGCGCCGCCTATGCAGGCCGCTATGTAGCTAAGAACGTAGTGGCCTCGGGGCTGGCTGACAAGTGTGAGATTCAGGTCTCCTACGCGATTGGCGTTGCCGAGCCGACGTCGGTCTCCATCGATACCTTCGGCACCGGTAAAATTGACGATGCCAAGATCGTTGCGCTAGTTCGCGAGCACTTTGACCTGCGCCCCTACGCGATCACCAAAATGCTTGATCTGCTGCACCCGATGTATCAGCTCACCGCCGCTTACGGCCACTTTGGCCGGGCACCGTTCGAGCACAGCTACACCTGGAGCGACGATAAAGGCCAAGTGCATACCGAAACCTTTACCGCCTTCCCGTGGGAAAAGGTTGATAAGGCCGATGCACTGCGTAAGGCCGCCGGTTTGTAAGAGATTCGCTACACCGTTTGTAAGCAATGTATTAAATCGCCCCTTTGGCTTCGGCCGGGGGCTTTTTTTATGCGCTATTTCAAAACCCTGCGCTAGGCTAAGTCTAAAGGCTGATGTGTTAACGCGGGGGTAAGTAATGTTGTTGGGTGTACGGACTTGGCTGTTGGGTGGCCTGATCTGGCTTGTCACTTTTTCCGCACACGCTGCCCAATGCCCAGATTGGCCGGAGGAGCGCTTAAGCCGCGAAAGCAAAGCTCTGGCCGAGCAGGTTCAGCGCTGGGACACTGCCTACCATGACGAGGGCGTCGCGCTGATCGACGATGCCCTTTACGACCAAGCGTTAGAGCGCCTAGCCACCTGGCAGCGTTGCCTGGGCAATGTACCTGACCATCGCCCGCTTACGCGCGTTAAACGCAGCAGCGGCACCCTTGAGCACCCTGCGGCGCAGCGTGGGCTTGATAAAGCTGATGACGATGGCGTCAGACGTTTTACCAGCCGCCGCGAAGACCTGTGGATCCAGCCCAAAGTGGACGGCGTGGCGATTACGTTGCGCTATGAAAATGGCGAACTAGTCGAAGCCGTTAGCCGTGGCGATGGCGAGCGGGGCCAGGATTGGACGGCCCGTGCCCGACAGCTCCCTGCCATTCCCAATACGCTACCTGAGTCTATTTCTGCAGTACTCCAAGGCGAGCTGTATTGGCGGTTAACCCAACACGTGCAGTCGCGTTCACCCGCATCGGGTGCCCGGGGCGCCGTGGCGGGAGCAATGGCGCAATCCTCCCCTGAAACCGCCACCCTTGAACGTATTGGCCTGTTTGTTTGGGATTGGCCCGATGGGCCTAGCGCAATGCAAGAACGTTTAGCTCGGCTAAGTGGGCTAGGCTTTGATAGCGCTGACTATACTCATCCACTGGATGATCGCCGTGATGCCGCTTACTGGCGTGATAGCTGGTTTAACGGCCCTCTGCCATTTGCCACCGACGGCGTAGTCATCAAACAGGCAGAGCGCCCCGGCGTGCGCCGCTGGTCATCTTCGCCCCCAGAGTGGGCTATTGCCTGGAAATACCCCGCCCAGCAGGCGCTAGCGGAAGTGCGCGGCATTGAGTTTCGTGTTGGGCGCACCGGGCGCGTGACGCCACTGGTGTGGCTTAATCCGGTACAGCTGGAGGGACGACGCATTAGCCGCGTCTCACTGGGCTCGCTGGAGCGCTGGGAATCACTGGATGTTCGCCCCGGCGACCAGGTGGCGATTACGCTTGCGGGGTTAACGATTCCCCAGTTAAGCGAGGTGGTGTGGCACACCCAGGAGCGCTCACCGCTGACGCCGCCTTTACCCCAGCGTTACCACCTGCTGAGCTGTTTTGAGTTAACCCCAGGCTGCGAAAGCCAGCTGCTGGCGCGGCTCACTTACCTTGGCGAGCAGCTAGGTATGCAGGGGATCGGTGAAGGTACCTGGCAAGCGCTATTAGAAGCGGGTGTCGTTACTCAGTTACTGGACTGGTTGGTGGTTGCGCCAAGCCAGCTGGAACAGGCTTACGGCATTGGCGAGGCCACCGCCGCCACGCTTACCGAGCAATTTCATGTCGCCCGCAGTCAGCCGTTTGCGGCATGGCTGAGGGCGCTGGGCGCGCCACCAGGTAGCGAGACAGCGCGGGGAGACTGGCAGCGCTTGGCGGACTACCAGCGTGACGATTGGCAATCAATCCCCGGCATTGGTCCGGTTCGCGCTGACGCGCTGGTAGCATTTTTCAGCTACCCAGAAGTACAGCGCATGGCTTGGCAACTGCAGCAGGCGGGCGTTGCAGGTTTTAGCCCAGCCCGGTGAGGCGCAGCATTAAACCAAGGTAAAGCGGAATCAGCAGCGGCGCGAGCAGTGTGGTGACCAGCACTGCTAACGCGCCTTTTTGCGGCTGAATACCCAGCTCCATCGCCACCACCACCACGTTAGCCGCCATCGGCACCACGCCCATCAACAGCAGCGCTAACGCTAGCTCTGTGGAAAGTGGCGCGATCCACTGCAGTGTTAACACGGCCACGAGCATGACTACTGGCCACATCAGGTAGCGCAATCCTACGCAGGCGACGACAAATCGCGTATCCCAGGCGGAAAGCGTCACTTGGCTAAGCGTCATACCAATAATCATCATGCCCAGCAGCGTGTAGGTGGCAGGAAACACTTGCAGCGAATTCATGACCGCGGCGGGAATGGTTACCTCAAGACAGCTTAGCAGTAACGCTAATAGGAAGGCGTAGATAAGCGGCAGGCGCGAAATTTTGATTAGGCTCTCGCGTACTGAAAAGCGACCGCGAGCACTTAGATAAAAGCCCACGGTAAATTCGTAAATATTAATCCCCAGCATACAGAACAGGTAAAGGGTAACGCCTTCAGGGGGTAGCAAAATCAGCGCAATCGGCAGGCCAAAATAGCCGGTATTACCCGTTCCTGAGGAGAACGCCAGCAGGGCCGCTTCCTGCTCACCAAAACGGTGGCGAGTAATGCGCTGTACTACCATGGCCATTAGGCTTGCCAGAATGAATAGCGCTAATGTGAGTAAAAGATAGTTAGGTGTTGGGCCGCCGTTCATCAGCGCGCGAAAAATCGTAAAAGGCGCTATCAGGTAAACCAGCAGCGTCGCAATCGGGCGAGGGTCTAGCTTGAGTCGTTGGGCGGCGAGCCAGCCGAGCCCCACGTAGCTGAGTAGCATAAGTAACGGCCCAACGAGCGCCCCAGGTGCAAGATCCATTTATCCTCCCGTTGTAGGTGTGGTGACTGACGAACATGAGCCGAATTAAAGGCCGAGCGTGAAATCTTTCATTAGCCCCAGCGCAATGGAACAGCGAGAATACCCCAAAATATCATCACTATTGATCTAAAAAGGAAATCCCATGAGCAGCCACGAGCATCCGTTAGGTATCAGCTTTGAATTCTTCCCGCCCAATACCGATGCTGGGCGCGATAAGCTGATCCACGTTCGTGATGAGCTGGCCGCCCGCAAACCGCGTTTTTTCTCGGTAACCTATGGCGCCGGTGGGTCAACGCAGGCGCGTACCCGCGAAGTAGTGCGTGCAGTCGGCGAGAGTGGTATCACCACTGCGCCGCACCTTTCTTGTATTGGTAGTGAGAAAGCCCAGCTTCGCGACCTGCTGGCACAGTACCGGGAAGAGGGCGTGGATAGCCTGGTCGCGCTGCGTGGTGACATGCCCTCCGGTATGGGGAGCATTGGTGAGCTGCGTTATGCTAACGAACTGGTTGAGTTTATTCGCACGGAAACCGGCGACCATTTCGATATCGCTGTAGCCGCTTATCCTGAATCTCATCCACAGGCGCCTAATCTTGATAAGGATGTGGAAAACTTTGCGCGTAAAATGAAGGCGGGCGCCAATATGGCCATCACCCAGTACTTCTTCACCGCCGATGCCTATTTCAACTTCGTTGATAAAGCCCGCGCGCTGGGCGTTGAGCAGCCGATTATTCCCGGCATTATGCCGATTACCAACTACACCAAGCTGGCGCGTTTCTCTGACGCCTGCGGCGCCGAGATCCCGCGCTGGATTCGCAAGCAGTTGGAATCATATGGTGACGACAGCGAAGCGATTGCCGCTTTTGGCACCGATGTGGTGAGCCGTCTTTGTCAACGATTGCTGGATGGTGGCGCGCCAGGCCTGCATTTTTATACCCTTAACCAAGCCGCGCCGGTACTGAAAGTCGTCGACAACCTGACTGACTAATCTCTCTTTATTTCTACTGGTTGGCGCTTACGAAAAACCCCGCTCAACGTCGTTGAGCGGGGTTTTTTACGCTTAGTATTTAGTGGCTTACACTCAGCCAGCTTGCGCTGTTTTATTACCACCGCCGTGTAGCTTGCGCTGCATGACGAATAGCACGATACCAATCGCGAGGCCGAGGACGTCGGTATAGATACCGCCGTAGATCATAAACATCGCCCCCACTAGCATGACAACGCGCTGCCAAGCATTAACCGGTCCAAAGAACCACGCTTGTACCATGCCCGACAGCAGAACAATCCCCAGCGTTGCAGTCACCCCAACGCGAAGGATCTGCATCGGCGAACCTTCCATCAGCATGGCGGGGCTGTAGAAGAACATAAACGGCACAATGAACGCGGCCAAGCCAATCTTGAACGAGGCCACCGACGTGCCCATGGGATTGTCGCCAGAAATGCCAGCCGCTGCATAGGAAGCCAAGGCAACTGGCGGGGTGATCGCCGACACGACTGCAAAATAGAACACGAAGAAGTGCGCGATCAGTGGCTCAATACCGATATTGATTAGGCCCGGCGCAACGACTGACGCAGCCACCGCATAGGCGGCGGTGGTCGGCATGCCCATCCCCAGCAAAATGCTGATCAACATGGCAAATACAAGTGCTAGCAGTTGGCTGACACCCGCTAAACCAAGCAGCAGTGACGAGAAGCGTGCACCGACACCCGTCAGCGAAATCACCCCGACGATTAAGCCCGCGCAGGCGCACACGGCGATAATCTGAATCGACATGGTGCCTGCAATCTGCAGGGCTTTAAGGATTGCGCGAAGGCCCATTTTGTTGGGTGAAATCCAGCTCACGACGGCGGCTGAAGCGGTTGCCAGGGTACCGGCGCGGATGACCGAGTAACCCATAAACAGCGCGACAATCAGGATGATAATGGGTGCAAACAGATAAACCTGTTTTACCAGCTTCGAGAACAGCGGAATCTCATCCTTGCGCATACCGCGCATGCCTTTACGGGCGGCTTCAAAGTCGACCATAAAGTAGATAGAGGCAAAATAGAGGATGGCAGGAATGATCGCCGCAATGGCAATTTCGGTATACGGAATACCGGTCACTTCAGCCATGATGAATGCGCCAGCACCCATGATCGGCGGCATGATCTGCCCACCGGTTGAGGCGGCGGCTTCGATGGCACCCGCACTACGCGCGGGGTAACCGACTTTTTTCATCAAGGGAATGGTCAAGGAGCCGGTAGAAACCACGTTACCCGCCGATGTGCCATTGATCATGCCCATCAGGCCAGAGGCGAAAATAGCCACTTTAGCGGGGCCACCACGGGCACGACCCGCTGCGGCAAAAGCAAAGTTGACGAAGTAGTCGCCGACTTTCGAAGCCTGAAGAAATGCGGCAAAAATGATGAATAGAATAATATAGGTCGACGAGACTGCCGTGGTGGGCCCGAGGATACCGGCGTCGGTGTAGACCTGGCTGAAGAAGCGCTGCAGTGACAGGCCCGGGTAGCCCAAAAAGCCCGGCAAATAAGGACCGGCGAAAACGTAGGTCAAAAAGACCGCGGAAATCACGACGAGGGCTAAACCCGCCACCCGGCGAGTAAGTTCTAGAATCAGCAGAGAACCTGCGATGGCCGCCCAGGAAATGCCTGACGGCGCAAATGACGTACCCGTCGACATACGGATATTGGTGTTATAAGCCACCAGCAAATAGCCTGCGCTCGCCATCGCGCAAACCATCAGCACCAAATCGGCAGGGTTGAAGCGGTGCCGAGCTTGACGGTAAAACCATGACAGCACAATCGCACCCGCCGTCGTCGCCATGAGCGGATAGCCGTAGTGCCAGTTTTCGACACTTGGGTCGATGCGCATGGCACTACCGCTGAGCGTTTGATACATCACGAAAACTTGCGCCAAGGTATAGGCAGCGGGAATCAGTAGCGCATAGCTAACCCACTTAATCCAGGCGCCTGACGCCTGATGATCGTCCTCGGCAAAGCGGGCACCGGCAAATAGCCCGTAACCCAGAATAAGTGCACCGGCAATGTGTACGATACGAAACGACCAGGTTTCCATCGGATACACGTTGAGTGAAATCAGATGGAAACTTGAGTAAGCGATCGCTAATGCCGCAAATAGCAAGAATTGCCAGCCCGTAAACAGGCGGCGATTGGGTTCAACAACGTCGTCATCGACACCATCAGCAATAGACTCGGGTATCGCAGAAGCCGCGTGGGCATCATCCTTGAGGCCAGTGGGTTCTTGGTCGGTTTTGTGACTCATTAGAGTTCACCCTCACAGCAAAAGCAGACAAAGGGGGGTAGCAGCGAAAGCTGCCCCGCCCGGCGAAACCGGAAACGGGGCAGTTAGAACGGTTTGAAGGTTGCTTAGTTGATCATGTCATCAGCAATTTCATAGCCGTTCTCTTCATACCAGCGAGCAGCACCGGGGTGGAACGGCAGCACGGTGTTGTGCTTGATGTTTTCTGGAATGGTGGTTTCAGCACTGCGGTGCACTGAGCGCATGCGGTCGTTGTTTTCCATGGTGGCCTTGGTGACTTCATAAACGAAGTCTTCCGGCAGATCACAGCCAGCGATAGCGAAGTTCCACATGGAAACCGCACGGGCATCTTCTTCCAGCGTGGTGTAGGTGTTGGCCGGAATCATAAACTCAGCAACGGGGAAGTTTTCCAATACCGTGGCCAGCTCTTCTTCGTTAAATTCGATGATGTTGACGTCAGTTTGCACTTCCAACTGGCTAACGGCAGGGATCGGGATGCCCGCAGCGAAGGCGACAACGTCAAGCAGACCATCCTGCAACTGACCGCCTAGGTCTGACCAGCCGCCGTTACGGCGCTCGAAGTCAACGCCCAAGGTTTCTAAAATGGCCGGGAAGTAAGTGTCAGACGTTGAGGCAGCCGGACCAAAACCGATACGTGCGCCATCCGGAATGTCGGAGATTGACTCAATGCCGCTGTCAGAAAGCGCGGTAATGGAGAATGGCGTTTCGTACATGGGGAACATGGCGCATACATTGTCCATCTTCATACCAGGCGCCAGCGGGCTTTCGCCTTTAACGGCATCAGAAGCGGGCCCCATGGTGGTTAAGCCAAATGCCATGTCGCCCGTGTGCACGAGTGCCAGGTTTTGAGTCGGGCCACCGGTGACTTCACCGCCACCCGATACACCCAGCTCATCAGCAATAAAGTTTGCCCAGCCTGAACCGTAAACGAAGTAAGTGCCGCCTTGGCTTGCGGTACCCACGGTAAAGTTATCGGGCCAATCGGAACGGTCTGCTTGAGCTTGAGCACTGCTGGCAGCCGCCACAAGCAGGGCGCTGCTGGCGAGAAGAGTGAACGTTTTAGGCATTTGATTGCGCATGGCGAAAGTTCCTAGCTGTTATTGGGGTTATAGTCTGATGATTCCGAGTAATATCGCTCATCGAACGGCATTAATCAGGCTATGCAGCAGTTATAACAGCGATAGTTGTGCCAGCTTATCTTTATGATTTTAAAATCAAATGCTTATGATTTTTTTATTCAACTTTGGTGGAAAGGGCTTTTCGCTATTGTGTCCGGTTGTTCGCACGGCAGCGGCTTTTTAGTGTGCGGATAACCGCACGCTTGCTGCACACTTCTGATACGAACAGGGCGAGAGGAGAGTGTTAGCGAGAAGACTTGCCTGGATCCATAATGCGTACGGGTTGCACATCCTGCTGTTTCTGATCATCGCGGAGCTGGTTGACCCGGGTGGTCATTTCGGTAAGCGCATCTTCTTCGATAGGCAGTTGCTCAAAAAAATCGCAGCTAACGCACTCGCGGTAGCGGATGCCATTTTGTTCCCAGGCGCGGATACGATCCATCGCCGCACAGCGCGGGCAGGTAACACCGGCGATAAAGCGTTTAACAGTCGACATTCGAAACTCCAAACGCGTGGCACCCAAGGTGCCACGCATGGGAAATGGTTTAAAAAAGCTTAAGCAGCGCGAATGCCGCAGTGGCGCAGCAGCGGTTCGACGCTGGGTTCACGGCCACGAAAGGCGACAAACAGGTCCGCCGCGTCTCGGGCACCGCCCTGTTCGAGGATTTCGCAACGAAAGCGCTGTCCTGTTTCAGGGTCGAAGATACCGGCCTCTTCAAAGGCGCTCCAGGCATCCGCCGAGAGTACTTCCGCCCACTTGTAGCTGTAGTAACCGGCAGCGTAGCCCCCGGCGAATACGTGGCCAAAGCTATTCTGAAAGCGGTTGTACGATACTTTCGGTAACACTGATACGGCATCGCGCACCTCATCTAACAAATTTTGCACGTCGCTGGCGCTGGGAGCGGTTAACTCATGGTGCAGTCGCAAATCAAACAGCGAGAACTCAATTTGACGCATCATGCCCATAGCGGATTGGAAATTCTTAGCCGCTTGCAGGCGCTCAAGCAGCTCTGCAGGTAGCGCTTCTCCGCTATCCACGTGCTTGGCGAGCAAGTCTAGCCCTTCGCGCTCCCAGCAGTAGTTTTCCATAAACTGGCTGGGCAGTTCGACGGCATCCCAGGCAACGCCATTAATGCCGGAAATATCGGCAATGTGCTGTTTGGTCAGCATATGGTGAAGACCGTGACCAAACTCATGGAACAGCGTGGTGACTTCATCGTGGGTGAGCAGCGCAGGGCGACCGCCTACCGGGGCCGTGAAGTTGCAGGTTAAAAAGGCGACCGGCAATTGCAGGCCCTGCTCTGTTTGACGCCGCACGCGGCAATCCGCCATCCAAGCGCCGCCCCGCTTCCCTTCACGGGCGTAGAGATCCAGATAAAAACCAGCAATCGGCTGGCCGTTTTCGGTAATGCGGAAATAGCGTACGTCAGGGTGGTAGCGAGGCGCTTCGGTATCCTCTTCAAAGCGCACGCCATAAAGACGCTCGACCACCTGAAACAAGCCATCGACCACCCGTGGCGCGGGAAAGTAAGGGCGTAGCTGCTCTTGAGAAATAGCATGGCGCGCTTCACGCAATTTTTCACTGGCGTAGGCAACATCCCACGGTTCTAAAGTCTCCAGGCCGAGTTCCTCTCGGGCATAGGTGCTCAGCTCAGCAAACTCTTCTTGCGCCTGGGGAAGCGCCCGGCGGGCTAAGTCGCTGAGAAAGTCGAGTACCTGTTCGGGGGACTCTGCCATTTTGGTGGCCAGTGAATAATCAGCGTAGGTGTCAAAGCCGAGTAGTTGGGCAATTTCGCTACGTAGCGCCAGTATCTCTTCCATGATCGCGGCATTATCAAACTTGCCCGCGTCGGGGCCCTGGTCTGAGGCGCGGGTAACGAAGGCGGTATACACTTCGCGACGCAGCTCGCGGTTGTCAGCGTAGCTAATCACCGGGAAAAAGCTGGGGAAATCCAGGGTAATACGGTAGCCCGCCACGCCTTTCGCTTCGGCGGTCGCTTTTAATGTTTCAAGGGCGCTTTCGGGTACACCCGCTAAGGCTTCTTGGCTGTCGATATCTTTGTGCCATGCTTGAGTGGCATCCAGCACGTTATTCGAGAACTGGTTTGACAGCATGGAGAGCCGCGACTGAATCTCGCCGTAGCGGGCTTTTTTGTCTGCGGGAAGGTCTACACCGGCCAGACGAAAATCGCGCAGCGCATTCTCAACAGTACGCCGCTGTGCGGCATCCAGGGTTTCCCAGGCCGGGCCCTCTTTTAGCGCTTGCCAGCCATGAAACAGCCCTTCGTGTTGGCCAACCCAGGTGCCAAAAGCGGAGAGTTTTTCAAGGCATGCCTGATATGCTTCGCGCAATTCTGGAGAGTTCATGGTGCCGTTAAGGTGCGAGACCGGTGACCATGCTTTGGTAAGCCGATCATTAACCGCTTCCAGCGGCACCGCAAAATTCTCCCAGCTTGGCGGGGCGGCGGCTGCCTGTTCGGCGAGGCGGTCAATAGCTTCGCGGCTCTCGCTAAGCAGCGTTTCCACAGCGGGCTCCACATGCTCGGCGCGAATCTCAGCAAAGGGGGGTAGCTCGTGCGTTTCAAGCAGCGGGTTGGTGGACATAGGCACCTCAAGTGGCATCGTTTTTAAAACCGTATAGGAAGCGCAAAACGCGCAATAATAATGACACAGTGCGGGCGGTGGGGCTGCGTTTCAATGTTAGCTTCAACAACTATAACAACGATGTTTAATATCGGGGTTTAATGCCAGGGTTTAATATCAGGATTTACGCTTAGGGTTTGGCCTGCACGCAAGCGCCTGCTAGTCTTGCCGCCTTTTATTGCCACCAATGGCAGGAGCATGTGATGAGCGAGACGCTGGAGCGCTGGGGGTCGAAGCGGGCCTTTATCTTGGCGGTAACAGGTGCTGCGGTGGGGTTAGGCAACATCTGGCGCTTCCCTTATGTGGCGGGGGAGAACGGTGGTGCGGCCTTTTTGCTGATTTACGTGGCATTCGTGCTACTGCTGGGTATCCCAGTGATGATGGCGGAGATACTGATTGGCCGTGCCGGTCGGCGTGGGCCGATGCAGGCGTTGGGGGCCTTGGCGGCCGAGGGGGGTGCTTCCCCTCACTGGCGCTGGCTAGGGCTGTTCGGGGCGTTCACCGTGTTCTGCATTTTATCGTTCTACTCGGTGGTGTCCGGCTGGTCGATTGAGTTTCTGGTGGCCTCCGTTAACGGCAATTTTAATGGCGCGAGTGCCGCTGAGATCGGTGCCAGCTTTGAATCTTTTTTAGCCAATCCGGGGCTGCTGATTTTTAATCACTCGCTGTTTCTGTTTATGACCATGACCGTGGTAGCGGCGGGCGTTGCCAAGGGGCTGGAGCGGCTGAACAACCTGCTGATGCCGCTGCTGTATCTGTTGTTGCTGCTCTTGGCGGGCTATGCCGCGACCACCGATGGTTTTGGTACGGCGCTGGCGTGGCTGTTCTTACCCTCTTTCGAGGCGCTGACACCATCGGTAGTGGTGCATGCCATGGGCCATGCCTTCTTCACGTTGGCGGTGGGGGCCTGTGCATTAATGGCCTATGGCGCTTATATGCCGGAAGAGCAAAGCTTACCCAAGGCGGCGGTTGCGGTCGCAGTGCTCGATATCAGCGTGGCATTACTGGCGGGGATCGCTATTTTCTCAGTGGTATTCGCTCAGGGCATGGACCCTGCCGACGGCCCGGGCTTGATGTTTGTGACGTTGCCTATCGCCTTTTCTGAGCTGCCATGGGGCTCGGTATGGCTAAGCGTGTTCTTTTTACTGTTGTTATTGGCCACCTGGACATCGGCGATTAATCTAGCGGAGCCGATGGTCGCCACGCTGCAAGGGCTGGGGCTGCGTCGGAGTATCTCGACGGCGATCGTAGCGCTCAGTGTCTGGTTGATCGGGCTATTATCAGCTTTCTCCTTCTCCTCCCTGGCTGAGTTTCGGCCGCTGTTTGGGCGCAATGTCTTTGAGCTTGTTAGCAGTATACCGCCGGATGTTTTTCTGCCTTTGGGCGGCTTGTTGATCGCGGTTTTTGCGGCTTGGATCATGCCACGTGAAAGGGTGGTCAGCGCGTTAGGCGTGGGTGAACGCGGCTATTTAGTGTGGCGTAATATCATCCGCTGGGTGTCGATTCCGCTGACCTTTATTGTTCTATTGGCCGGGTTGCTATAGTGGGGTGATCGAGTTCTCTACTTTTTCCATCCAAAATCTCAGGAGCGAGTGATGAGCAGTGCGCTAAGAGGCTATCAAGGTATCGAACCCCAATTGGGTGAGCGTGTTTATATTGATCCGGCCAGCGTGGTCATTGGCGATGTGGTGCTGGGTGACGACTGCTCCGTGTGGCCAATGACGGTGATTCGCGGCGATATGCACCGAATTCGTATCGGCGCCCGAACGAGCGTGCAGGATGGCAGCGTGCTGCATATAACCCACGCCAGTGACTTCAGCCCCGACGGCTTTCCGCTCACCATTGGGGACGACGTGACGATCGGCCATAAAGCGATTCTGCATGGCTGCACGTTAGGAAATCGAATCCTAGTGGGTATGGGGGCGATTGTCATGGATGGTGCTGTCGTCGAGGACGAGGTTATTATCGCTGCGGGCGCTGTCGTCACGCCGGGGAAACATTTGGAAAGTGGTTATGTGTATGCTGGTAATCCGGCCAAAGCGATGCGGCCGCTGAAAGATAAAGAGCGCGCTTTCTTTCCCTATACCGCCGGTAACTACGTCAAATTAAAAGACCGTTTCTTGGCAGAAGCGTCTCTTTAATCATTTTTCTTAGAGAAGCCTAAGCAGTTGCTCAGCCAACCTTTTTTCTAAATAAGTCATGTCGCGGCCGCAATAAATCTGTTAATTTATACAGTTTTCTGTTGTGCAGACTCTGGGATGCCGCGTCATGGCTAATTTTCGCACGCATATTACGGTAGCAGCGGCGGGCGGCATGCTAGTAGCTTACGCTGGCTGGAAAGGCCAATGGTGGCCGCCTTCCCAGGCGATGGTAATGATTGCGTTGGTCACGTTTGGTGGCATTCTGCCCGATATTGATGCCGACCGCTCTCACTCCATCCGTTTGATATTTAACTTACTTTCAGTGCCCGCTTTGGTGCTGGGGGCACTGTTGCTCCAGCCCTGGCTAACGCCTGGTGCGCTGTTAGTTGCCTGTGGTGGGATCTACTTCTGTGTTCGCTATTTGGCAGGCGTACTATTTTCGCGACTAACCGTTCACCGCGGTATTTGGCACTCTCTGCTGGCGGGTGGGCTATGTAGCCTACTGGCCGCCACGTTTAGTTTTAACTTACTTGGCCAGCCAGCTTGGTTGGCCTGGTCCCATGGGGCTGCCACGTTGGTTGGTTTTTTGATTCATCTGAGTTTGGATGAAATATATAGTGTTGACCTGGAGGGTGCCCGGCTAAAGCGTTCGTTTGGAACGGCGCTGAAGTTAGGCGATAGCCGTCGGCCGATGTCCAATCTGTTGATGCTGATTGCGACGTTTACGCTAATTCCCTGGGTGCCGCCCTGGTCGGTGTTGGGCGAGTTGCTGCATCAAGGCTCGCTGCTGTGGCGGTAGTCGTCGGCGTTGAGTCCGTGTTTTTTAAGCTTGTCGTAAAAGGTTTTACGCGGAATGCCTAAGTGGCGACAGACATCGGTTACCCGGCCGTGGTAGCGCGCCAATGATTGGCTGATCAGGCTCTTTTCAAACAGCTCAACCTGGCGCGGTAAAGTAGGCTCTTCGGTGTCGGCGTTGACCCCTTCCAGCAGCGCATCCAGGCGATAGTCAAAGGCGGCGCCCAGGAGCACGTAGCGCTCGGCAAGGTTGCGCAGCTCGCGCACGTTCCCGGGCCAGTCATGGGCCAGCAGGGCGGCAATGGCGGGGCTGTCGAGGGTCGGTGCTTCCAGGCCGCTGCGGTTGGCAGCTACCACGGCAAAGTGCTGGAACAGCAAGGGAATATCTTCACGCCGCTCACGCAGTGCGGGCAGCGGCAGGGTAACCACGTTCAGCCGGTAGTAAAGATCTTCGCGAAAATTTCCCTCTTCGGAGGCGGTTTTGAGATCGACTTTGGTGGCTGCAATCACGCGGATATTAAGCGGAACGGTTTCATTGGCGCCTAGCCGTTCGACGCTGCGCTCTTGCAGTACCCGCAGCAGTTTGACCTGCAGCGCCATGGGCATCGATTCAATTTCATCTAAAAATACCGTGCCGCCATTAGCGTGTTCAAACTTGCCGATGCGACGCTCTACGGCGCCGGTAAAGGCGCCCTTTTCATGACCAAACAGCTCGGACTCAATGGTGTTTTCAGGCACCGCACCGCAGTTAATGGCCATAAACGGGCTGTTACGTCGGGCGCTGCGTTCGTGAATAGCGCGAGCGACGAGGTCTTTGCCGGTCCCCGTCTCACCAAACAGTAGTACATCGGCTTCTACTTGGCTGATGCGCTGAATCATCGCCGCGAGCCGGGAAATGATGGCGGTACGACCCACCAGACGCGGCCCTAAAGCGGCTTGTTGCACTTCCAGTTCCGCTTTTAGGCGATGGTTTTCCAAGCTCAACTGGCGCTTCTCGATGCCGCGGCGGACCACATCCAGCAGTTGATCACCGGCAAAGGGCTTCTCAAGAAAATCCCAGGCGCCTGCGCGCATCGCTTCTACCGCGGTAGAAATATCGCCGTGGCCGGTGATTAAAATAATCGGCAGGGTGGCATCGCGGCTGTGTAGCTCATGCAGTAACGCCATGCCATCCATCCCCGGCATGCGGATATCGCTCACAATCACGCCAGGGAAGTCCGGCGTTAATGCCGCCAGCGCTTGTTCTGCCGATTCAAAGCAGTAGGGGGTGTAGCCCGCAAGTTCGAGGGTTTGGCTGGCAGTGATCCGCAGATGTGGTTCGTCGTCGATCACCATGACCGGCAGCGTCGACGGCTCATGCATAGTGAGTGCGCTCCTGGGGGTGCATAAATGTTGAGTGGGGCAGGGTAATGGTGAAACAGGCGCCCCCTTCGGGTTGGTTAGCAGCCTGCAGCTTGCCGCCTAGATCGTCCATGATACGTGAAGAGATCGAAAGCCCCAGGCCCAAGCCACTCCCTGGCGCCTTGGTGGTAAAAAAGGGTTCAAAAATATGCCCTAAGTGCTCCTCGGGGATGCCAGGGCCGTTATCGGTAACACTGATAACGACTTGCTGCTGGTGGGTATGCGCCCCTAAGGTCAGTTGTGGGGCTGGCACGCCTTTCATAGCCTGCAGTGCATTGCCGATTAAGTTGACCAGCACCTGTTCCAGTCGCACCAGGTCGCCTTTTACCCACAGCGTTTCATCGGGCCAATCCTGAATAATGCTGATATTGCCTTCGCGCAGACGGCTCTGAAACAGGCGTAAGGCGTAGTCGATACAGGCTTGTACCGATATCGTCTCCTGGCGCTCGCTGCTTTTACGCGAAAACTGTCGCAGCTGGGCGCTGATATCCGCCATGCGTTCGGTCAGCTCGACAA
The DNA here is from genome assembly GCF_013415125.1 of Vreelandella glaciei. Lineage (GTDB taxonomy): Bacteria > Pseudomonadota > Gammaproteobacteria > Pseudomonadales > Halomonadaceae > Vreelandella > Vreelandella glaciei. The sequence continues at coordinate 27,545 of NZ_JACCDE010000044.1, forward strand.
TTTGTTCCAGGTTGGCATCCGCCTTGTCGTGGCGGGCTAATGCGATAAAGCGACGGGCGTTTTCTGCGTAGGCGCGAATAGCCGCCAGCGGTTGATTGAGTTCATGGTTGATGCCCGCGGCGAGTTGCCCTAAGACAGCCAGTTTGGCGGCTTGAATAAGCTCATCCTGGGTTTGACGCAAGTTGGCTTCAGCGCGGCGACGTTCTTCAATTTCATCGGAAAGGCGCTGGTTGCTTGCCACCAGGTCACGAGTGCGGCGTTCAACGCTGACTTCCAGTTCGTCACGCACGCGGGCCAAAGTGTTGCGCTCGCGTTGGGCAAATGCTTCCCGTTCACGACGCAGCCTTAGACGCTGCCAGCCAATGCCCACACCAAGCGTTACCACGCCATAAAGGCCGCCTGCCATGAGGGCGGCAATCCATTGGGCGCTAATCACCGGTGTTAACGGCTTTAAAATATGCATTTGCCAGCCAAACTCAGGAATATGCCGGGTCAGGCTAAGGTAGTCGCCGTTGCTTAGCGGGCCCTGGGAGAAACTGACCAGCTGACTGCCCTGGCGGTAAGGCGCATCGACTTCTATACCCGAAGGCGACAACGGCTCCATGGCGTAGCGGCGAGTGTCGTGCAGTGTTTGGCGCTGTTCATCGCTGAGCGGGTAAAGTGCGTTCATGCGCAGTTCTGGTTGGCTGGCCATGAAAATGATGTCGTCGCTGTCGGTGACAAACAGCTCGGCATCCTGTTCCGCCCAGCTCTCTTCAACGTCATCTAGCAGGACTTTTACCACTAACACCCCGTCTGGCTGTGAATCTGGCGAAGTGTCATCTAGCCACACGGGCGATGAAAAGTAGTAGCCCCGCTCAAGAGACTTGATGCCCAAACCAAAAAACCGGCCCTGGCCGCCTGCAATGGCATCGGTGTAGTAGGAACGAAACGCATAGTTCTGACCGATAAAGGTGTTGGGGCGGTGCCAGTTGCTGGCGGCGATCGTGTCACCATCGCGGTTGAGCAGATAGACGTCCGACACGCCCGCTGTGAAGCGGAAACGATCCAGTAGCATATTCAATGGCATCGGGTCTTGGCTGTCGGGAGAGGCCAGAAAGCGCTGCACGCCTTCCCGGGTAGCAAGCATTTGCGGCAGGTAGTCGTAGCGCAGCAAATAGCCGTTCAAGTTGGCGGCAGACAGCCGCAGCTCGTTTTCAGCATCATCCTGCAAGTTGGAAAGCGCTTGCTCACGCGCCAAGTGAGCGGCCTGCCAAACGCATAACAGCAAGCCGAGCGAAATGACCAGTAGCCACAGGCGCCGCCAACGTAGCGGTAAAGGAGCCGGGGCTTGATTGGTCATGGCAGCGCTGTTCATGCCGGTGTTTTGCTATTGCCCTGGGCGCGGCGAAGAGCGCGCTGGGCGCGTGTCTCTGCCCGGGCCATTTCCAACAACCCTTCTTCTACAAACACTAGATGTTCGTGGGCGCGAGTACGGGCATCTTCCGCGCGCCCTTCTAAAATGGCATTGAGCAGAGCGCGGTGCTGTTGCATTAATTGGCTGCGCGAGCCTTCCTTGGCAAACAAGTGGGCGAGATTATTAACAATGCTTTTCTCCAGCAGATGGAAAATGCCGCGAATGGTATGCAGCAGCAAAACATTGTGGGCGGCCTCGGCAATTGCTAAATGAAATGCCGCATCTAGTTTCGCTTCTTGAATCGGGTCGGCACCGGCAAAGCCGCCGTCGAGCTCTTCAAAACGCTGGATCAGAACGGCCTTATCCGCGGGTGTTGAACGCAGTGCAGCGTAATAAGCGGATATCCCTTCCATGGCATCACGGAATTCAAGTAAGTCCAGGTTAAATTCGCCGTGACGGGAGAGCATCTCCAGCAAGGGGTCTGTATAACCATTGCTGAGGTCGTCGTTCACAAAAGTGCCACCGCCTTGGCGGCTGGTCAGTAAACCACGAGCGGCTAGTTTCTGGATGGCTTCACGTAAAGAAGGGCGCGAGACGCCGAAGCGTTCGGCCAATTCACGCTCAGGAGGCAGGCGTTGCCCTGGTTTTAGGCTGCCTTCCAACATCATGGCTTCTAGACGCTCAGTAATTACATCGGCCAAGCGCTGCTGGCGGAGCGGTGGGTAGCTCATGCTGGTTGGCTCCTTTAATTGGTAAGACCAATATTAAGGGCTTTGAAGCCTTAGCTCAAGAGTCTGTAGGGTAGGGAGTGGTGTGTCAGGCCTCATGAATAGCGGCTTTAAACTAAAGTATAGCGCAGTGGGGTGCTATAAAGCGGCATCATCGTTTGACACGCTTAAGGCGTCTCACTAATGTTGGCGTTACTTTTTTGTCAATTGGTAAAACCAATTCTAACAATGGGGCGTCGGTGTAAAGCGCATCCATTGCATAGGCTATTGCACAGGGCTATCCATGATCATTTCAGCTTCCACTGACTATCGCCAAGCGGCCAAGCGTCGTATCCCGCCCTTTTTGTTTCATTACGCGGACGGCGGGTCTTATACCGAGCATACGCTGCGGCGTAATGTCGAGGATCTTGCCGGTATCGCGTTACGTCAGCGCGTGCTGAAGGATATGTCTTCATTGTCACTGGAAACCGAGCTGTTCGGAGAGAATCTCGCCATGCCGATTGCTTTAGCGCCGGTGGGGTTGGCAGGCATGTATGCAAGACGTGGTGAAGTGCAGGCGGCGCGGGCAGCTACTAATAAAGGTATACCGTTTACGCTGTCGACAGTATCGGTGTGCCCAATCGATGAAGTAGCCTCGGCAGTCGATCGGCCTATCTGGTTTCAGCTCTATGTGCTGAAAGACCGTGGCTTTATGAAGCATGCATTGGAGAAAGCCAAGGCCGCTGGCGTCAAAACGCTGGTTTTTACCGTCGATATGCCGGTGCCTGGGGCGCGTTATCGCGATGCGCACTCTGGCATGAGCGGCAAGTATGGGTCAGTCCGGCGAATGGCTCAGGCCGCAATGCATCCTTTCTGGGCCTGGGATGTGGGCATTCATGGCCGCCCACATGATCTAGGTAACGTGTCTGATTATCGCGGTAAGCCAACGGAGCTTGAAGATTATATTGCCTGGCTTGGTGACAACTTCGATCCGGCTATTTCCTGGAAAGACCTGGAGTGGATTCGGGAGTTCTGGGATGGACCGATGATCATCAAGGGCATACTCGACCCCGAAGACGCTCGTGAGGCGGTTCGCTTTGGTGCGGATGGCATTGTTGTTTCTAATCATGGCGGACGCCAGCTTGATGGGGTGCTTTCTACCGCGCGTGCTTTGCCTGCCATCGCCGATGCGGTTAAAGGGGACATAGCGATACTGGCTGATTCTGGTATACGCAGCGGACTTGATGTCGTGCGAATGATTGCTATGGGTGCTGACACGGTATTGCTTGGGCGTGCCTACATCTATGCTCTTGCCACTGCCGGCGAGGCTGGCGTTACCCATTTGCTTGAGTTATTCGAAAAGGAAATGCGGGTAGCAATGACACTCACCGGGGCGCATAGCATCGCCGACCTCGGGTCTGATTCTTTGGTTCCCACTTCGCTCCGCGATGTCTATTAAGCGTCGCGTGCGCCTTGCTACTATCAATATTAAAAAACCCCTTGCCAACGCGTCCACGAAACCGTAAAGTACGCATCCGCTGCCGGGGACGCCAAGCGTTTCCAGCGGTGAATGAAGGTGAAAACCTTCGGTTTGTCAGGAGGTTAGAGCAGGT
>NZ_JACCDE010000045.1 GCF_013415125.1 Vreelandella glaciei
AAGGTCAGCTTTTCAGGTACCATTTTGGAAGCGGCTGTTGGTGTTGGTTTTTGGTGTAAGGCCCTGAAACGTTAACACTTTCAGCCGCTTTCTTTTATACCCTGTGAGAAATCCGGGCTAGCCAAGCGCCACACACACCATCGCCCCACCAAACCACTGCTGCTTTAACCCTTTCTGTTTTTCCAGCAGCAGCCTTAAGTACTCGCGCAATGGATTGGCGGCGGGCAGTGCCGCGAGGTGTTTGCGCAGCCTGCGCTGGTAGGAAAACTGTTCGGCAGGCACGTGCAGCGGCGTGGCATGTTGAGTGAGCCATTCGATGGTGGGTAAGAGTAAGTGAGTGGCATTGCTGTCGAGCGCTAGCGTGACGCCTTTTACATCGAAGTCACCAGCGTAGATATGTGTTCGGCGGGTTTTGTGCCAAGCCTCGGCGAGTAACGCAAAACCGCCGCCGTAATGACTGTCGCCGCGGTAAACGACCAGCGGGTTTACGTAGCTATTTAGCGCGGGTAGTTCCGGCGAAAAGTCATAGAAGCTGTCCAGGTTTTCGACCTGCACCAGGGCGCTGAATGCGCTCAGCTTTAGCCCCATTACATCTACATCGCGAATAGCCCGTGGCTCGTTGGCAAGCCCTGCTATTGGCTGCGGTGGAAAGCTGACGAGGACTCGCCGCGCACGGGGGCTTTCGCGGGTTGCTTTGTCTTCCTCCACGCCCTCTTTCGCCTGGGCGCTGCTGGTCAGGCCGCTGAGTGAGCGGCCTAGTGGTGCCAGGCGGGCGCTTTCGAGTACGTCATTAATCTGAGCCAGCAATGTGGCGTCAAAGCGCAGCGCTTTACTGTTGATTCGCGAGGCCAGGTCAATGTCGTGCTGGTGGCACCAGGCCACTACGTCGTCTACCCATTGGCGGCGCGGCTTCTCCACCGTGGGCTGGCGAAGAAGTTCGCGGGCGACGCCGTTAAGGCCATTGCGTGCGCGGCTGGGTAGGTTCATACGGCCAGCTGCAGTTCTACATCGTGGATCAGGCGCAGGTGGTTGAATTGGCTGGCCTGGCTCTCCTGCTGTTTGAGCCGAAACGCTTTCTGGTCGCTGCGCGGCAGGCCCTGGTATTCGGAAATCACCTGGAAGAGCCAGATTTCCTCCGGCCATTCCAGCGGGCTTTCGTGTAGGTACTCAAGGGCGCTGACCGGCTCCGCCTGGGGTTGGTCGATCACGCTCAAATAGAAGTGCTCCACATCCTGCTTGAGCGCCTGCTGGCGGGCGGCGGCTAGGCTGCTCTCTTGGGCTTGGGCTGGGGCCGCGGCTTCAACGGTTTGCGTGGTGTGGCGCGGTTGGGGTAGCTGGTGCAGCAGCTCGGCGAGCAACCGGCTATCCAGGTTGCGATCCAGCGCCGGGGCGGCCGCGGCGCTTAGCGGTGCGGCTTGATTGACCAGCCCTGGCACCTCGCTGCGGCGGGCGTAGTTGCCCGGCACAAAGCCGGGGTGTTCGCGCATAAAGGCGGCCATGCCGCTGATCAGGCGGCTGCGCGCCTGCTGCTTGCGAAAGCGCGCCATCAGTTCGATCAAGCGGCGCTGCACTTCGCGCAGGCCGGTGTAGTGGTTGCTTAACTGCTGCTGGAGCTGGCTGATCAATAGCTTGCGCAGGCTGCCGTCGCTGCCCACTAGCTCGATCAGCTCGTCGAAGTCGATCAGCGCCAGGCCATCCAGCAGCCTCGCGATCTGCTTCTGGGCGCGGTCGTTTTCGCGGATTTTGTCGTTGAGCTGACTGACGAAACCAAAATCGCTATTCAGCCGCTGCCATAAGCTGTCGATGGCATCGGCAAAGCGCCCGTTCAGGTCGTCGACTTCCTGGCGCAGGCGCATCAACTGCTGCTCCAGCCGCCAGTGTTCGCCGCGGCTACGCGCCTCCCGGTAGCTGTGTACCAGGGCGCGAATCAGCTCCAGGGTTTCCGCTACGTCGGCATTCACATGGCGGCGGGTCTCGTCGGCGAGCATCTCGGCGATCAGTTCGCGCACTTTGGGCGCCAGCTTCACGCCACTCTGCTCATCCGGCCGCCATAGGATGCGCGCCGCCAGCAGTTTGCGCAGGGCGCTATCGCTGAGCGATTCCAGCGGCACTTCATCGCGGGTATAGGCCTGCATCAGTACATCGGCGTGCTTGCCGAGCAGCGCCAACCGTTCGCTGCCGGTTTTTAGCAGGCGGCTTTCTAGTGCATGCTCACTAGCACTCACAGAAGGGCCTCCTGAGCGCCAGAGCCCTCCTCGCTGCCCTCTTCGATGGGCAGGTTCTCTTCATCGCGAATAAAGCGCACCAGATCCACCAGGTAGTCGATCTTGCCGGTGACCACAAATACCTGCCGCTCTGAATGGGGCTGGAGCAGGTAGCCGTGCTCTTTCAGGCGCTTGAAGACCTGCTTTACCTGGGCATCGAGCTGGTCACTTTGCGAGCCAAAAAAGCTGTCGGTGGCCAAGCGCTCCAGGCGTTCGCGCAGGCTTTGATTGTCTTCGCACTTGGCGCTGAACTCGGCGGGCTTGAGCACATCGCCGGGGGCGGCCAGGGTATCCCGGCCCAGGGCCTCTTGAACCAGCTGCAGCCACTCCAGCAGCGGCAGCAGGCTATTGAGGGTATCGCCGAGCTGGCGGGAGAGCTGATCCCGAGCGTTGTCATTGAGCTGACGCCAGGCCAGAAAATAGACGCTGCCATCTTCATTGCTAGCCAAACGGCGGTTAAGCGGCCGCAGGTAGGTATCGATCTCCTCCCGGGTCTCTTCATTGGTGAGATGACGATAGCCGCTCTCATCGCTGATCGGGCAGACAAACTCCCCGGCCAGCAGGCGCTCTAGCAGTGGGCCATGTTCGATCATACCGTCACCTCCTGCTGACGTTCCTGGAGCCGTTCGGCCAGGCGGCTTAGCCGTGGCTCGATGCGTTTTAATACCCGCTTGTTGGGGTTGGCCTCATCGCGATCAATCAGGTAGCGGTTGGCGAACAGCAGCAGCACATCGGATTCGGGGTTGGGAAACGCGCCGACGATATGAATGCGGTTGCTATCGCAGGCGTCGAAGAGTTTTTCGACGTTGTGGTACGCCAGGGTGCCGATCTCATCGATGGGCCAGTGAATGGCGATTTCCGCATCGCCGCGCAGCAGGCGGGTAAAGGCCAGCAGGAACTTGCACAGAATCAGATACGCCATGCCGTGGCTGGAGGACTCCAGCAGTTGACGGTCGTTTTTGATCACTAGATCGGTGCCGCCTTCGTTCAGGTGTAGCTCCAAGCGCAGCAGGCTTTCGAAGCTGTATTGCTGGTCGCTGCGCAGCAAATCGACCACGTCCGCCAGGGCATTGAGGTAGTCGTCGCTGGGTAGCGTCTGTCCGGATTCCCGCCACTCTTTATAGCGCTGGGCGAACAGCTTCAGCGGCTCCCAGAAGCCCAGTTCATCGATGGTGGACTGGATGCGCACTTCGGCCTTGGTGATGCCTTCCAGGCGCAGGTCGTCGGCGACCTCTTCGGAGAGTCGGCGGCTTTGGGCGCTGATGCGGCGGTTCAAATCGCGGAACACGGTGAAGAACTTATCCAGGTCGTCGCTTAGGTTGCGCCCTTCCTGAATCAGTTGCTGCTGTTGATCTTCGAGCAGTTTGAGCATGTCGCGCAGTAGCGGCAGCTGTAGGCGCGGGTTGTCGCTCTGCAGTTTGCTGCGCTCGCTCTCCAGCGCTTCGGCGAAGCCGCTGCTGGCGTCCTTGATCAGTTGGCTTTCCACCTCCAGGCAGCCACGGCGCAGTTGCTCGATGAGCTGGTGGCGATTGCCCAGCGCCTGGCGGGCGCGCTCAATGCGCTCGTCCACATCGCCCAGTGGCGTGCCGGGCGCTTGGCCGTCGGGCTCGATGGCAAGGCTTTCCAACTGGGTGAGCAGCGGCTTCAAGGCTTCCAGGCAGGCGTATTCGCTCTCCCGCTGGGTTTTCAGCGTGCTGACCATGCTCTGGTGGGTTTTGCGCGCGGCCTGGAAGTCGTTTTTCAACCGCTCCTTATCACGCTGAAGCTGCTGTTCGACCTGCTCCAGCTCTGCCTCCTGGGCGACCAGCTGCGGCTTGTGCTGCCCCCACTCCACGCGCATAAAGCGGGTGTATTCGGTGAGTTCATCCTGGCGGGCGGCGGTGACGCGAATGCGTTCATCCTGGCTTGCCAGCCGCTCCTTGGTATCTTTTAGCTTGGCGGGGTCGACGCCCTGCTCGGCCAGTTCCTGGCTAAAGGCCTCTTCCAGTTCCGCGCGCTGGCGCTGGTGCTCGCTGTTGGCGTCGCTCAACTGCTGTTTATACTGGCGCAACTGGGCATCCAGGCTATCCACCTGGCTCTGGCCGTCGGCTTTTAGCTCTAATAGCTGGCTTTGATGGGTCTCGCTAAGGGCGGCGAGCGCCTGCTGCTTCTCTTCGCGCAGCTCCTTTTGCGCCTGCTCTTGGCTGGCTAACGCAGTTTGGTGAGCAGTGCGGCGCTCCTGCTGGCGCTTGGTATGGCGCTCCTGCTGCTGGCGGCGGGCCTCTATCGCAAACTCGACTTCCTGCTCGGCGCGTTTGTGGGCCATGCGGCCATGATCCTGGGCTTCATCGGCCTGCTGCACCCGCTCGTTTTGCTGCTTGAGCGCTTTCTCGGCGGCTTGGCTCTCCGTTTGCACCCGGCGCTTGGCGCTATCGGCTTCTTCGATGGCGGCCAGCAGGCTGGCTTCGTCCTGGGCGTAATCCGGCAGGGCGATGGCGGAAAGATCCAGCGCCAGCCCGAACAGGTCATCGCTCGCGCCTTCCGCCAGCTGCGGGGCGAGGTCACGCCGCTCCAGCAGCTCCGGGGCAATCACCTTGCCTAGCTGCTGCTCCCAGCCGGGGCGATGGTAGCGCAGGAAGTGTCGCAGGCTGCCCTGCTCCGGGTCGCGCTGTTGATAGAGTGCAAAGCAGCGCTGCTCGGCGCGCTCCAACTGCTGGCGAAGTTGCACCAGTTGCTGTTCGGCACTGTCACGTTCGCGTTTGCGACTTTCAAACTCCCGGCGCAGGCCATCCAGGGTGGCGGCTGATGCGTTGCGCTCCTGCTGGGCTTGATCCAGGCGCGCCTGGGCAAGCTCCGCTTCACTGGCCTCTTCGGCGGTCTGGGTCGAAAGCGAGAGCTGCGCTTTTAGCTCGGCTAGCTGCTCAACACCTAGCTCCAGCTGGGCCTGATACTCGCCCTCCAGGCGTTGGCGCTCCTGCTGGTAACGCTCGTTGAGCTGCTGTTCGGACTCCCACTGCTGCTCCCGGCGCAGGGCTTTCTCTTCGACCAGGGCGTCGATCAGCTCCTGGGATTCACGGGTCTGGCGGGCCAGCGCCTCAGACAATTCGCGCAGCCGCCCGTCCAGGCGCGCCTGGCTTTCTTTTACTGCGTCCTGCATGACGTTCAGGTGGGTGCGCAGCTGGTCGCGCTGCTCCCGCCATTGGGGCAGCGCATTGATGTCGCGCTCCAGGGCAGGCATGTCCGCATCGGCGTATTGCTCATACTGGGTTTGCAGGTCGTTGAGGCGGCGCTGGGTCTGCTGCAAATCGCTGACCACTTCGCTGTGGCGGTCGTTCAGCTTATCCCGCGCCTCACTGTAGTCGCTCTCCCGCTGCTGGAACTCGCGCTGATGGCGAGCCAGTTCGGCATCCACATCGGCCATTTGCCGCTCTACTTGCTGGCGGTCGTCTTCCAGTTGGGGCTTCAGTTGCCACAGCGTAGCATCCAGGTCGGCGAGTTCACGATCGATACCGGCGAGCCGGGCGAGAGAGGCCTGCAGCGGTTCAAGGCGCATGGATTGGCGCATCTGGGCAATCCACTCCCGGGCCTTGGTGTTGCGAATCCGAGTCACCGGGAGTTCAACGCCATCCTCTTCGAAAATCGCCGCCAGCATGGTTTTGAGGGTGTCCATCTTGCCCTCTTTGGCATGCACAGCCGAGACCAGCTTTTCGATATGGCGGATGCGCCGCTCGGGTTTCACCAGGCTGAACTGCGCGGCGATCTGGCGCAGCTTGAGACCATCGCGGCTGTTGCCGTGCAGCTGGGTAAAATCGTTCTGGATCACCGAGCGGAATTCAGAGGTAGCAGACAGCTTGGGCGACACCGGCGTGCCGTTGCGCCGCAGGCCGCTGGCCCACTGGGTGTAGTCCAGCGCCGCCACGCCCGCGTCGCTTTCCACCAAATAGTCTTCCGGCTGATAGGGCGCGCCGACAAAGCGGTACTCCACCCCGCCTTCTTGTTTACGCGTGAGCACCGCCTGGCAGATATTGCCCGCTTCGCGGCGGTATTCGTACACCAGGTAACTGTTGCGGTGGGGCAGGTAAAACGCATCGAACTTCATGCGCGTTTTGGGCACGACTTTGTTGGGTAATTCGCCGTAGAACACCGGTACCAAGCGCTGTAGCGTGGTTTTACCGGAGGCGTTGGTGCCGCAAATATTGGTGTGACCGTCCACACTCAGTTCCACCACCCCTTCCAGGTGGCCGTGAATCATCACGATGCGTAGCAGGTGGGCCATGCCGTGTCCTTGATCGATAGAGATTCGAAAGCGACTATCTTGCCAGACACTTTGATGGCTTGTCTTACTGATTACGCCTTACCCAGCAGCCCCTCAAAAAAACTCACCGCATTGGCTTCCAGCCCTTCCAGGTAGTAACCGCCCTCCTGTACCACCAGCGTGGGTACGTTCAGGCCCGCTACCCGGCGGCCAAGTTCCGCAAAACCCATGGTAGAAACGGCGACCTTGGCTTGAGGGTCAAGCTCGTAGATATCGAACCCCAGCGCCAGCACGATGGCGTCCGGTTCGAACAGGCGAATGGCTTGGCAGGCTTCTTCCAGGCGGTCAAAAAACACTGACTCCTCTGATCCATGGGGCATTGGCAGGTTGAGGTTATAGCCCAGCCCGGCGCCCTGCCCGCGCTCGTCTTCGAAGCCGGTCACTGCGGGGTAGAAGTTGGTGGTATCGCCGTGAATCGAGATATACAGCACATCGTCGCGCTGGTAGAAAATTTCCTGAATGCCCTGCCCGTGATGCATATCAGGGTCGAGCACGACGATGCGGGGGTAGCGCGAGGTGAGGCGCTGCGCGGCAATGGCGGCGTTATTGAGAAAGCAGAAGCCGCCGGCGGAGTCGATGCCCGCGTGGTGGCCCGGCGGGCGCGATAGTGCATAGGCAAATTGATCACCGGCTATCAGAGCCTCCGCCCCGGCGACCGCGCTTTGCGCCGACCAGTAAGCCGACTGCCAAGTGTGCTGGCCCACCGGGGCGCTACCGTCAGCTAGATAACGCCCGGCTTCCGCCAAGATGCCGCGCAAAGCGTTGGGCGAACGCACGAAGATGTTGGAGATCACTTCTTCACCCCAGTCTTCTTCAAGCGTGTGCCAGCGCCGGTGGGCACTTTCGAGAAAGCGAAGATAGGGCAGCGAATGAACCGCTCTTAGCGGCGCCACGCCATGATCTGCGGGCGCTTGAATAGCAAAACCTAGCCGCTTGGCGGCCGCCAGCAGCTGAGTAGCCCGCTCTGGCACTTCCTGAGGCGTGCGCATCTTGCCACGGGAGAAGTAGGTTTGCGGCTGATGCAGACACTGATCAGCGTGAAAGAACGTCTTCATCGGCACTATCTTCATCAGAACTATCTCCGGTTTCGCCCACACCCTTCACTACAAATTTGCGGGCAACGCCTATGTGGTAATCAATCGCCTCACGGCATTCGGCCGGGCTCCCGCTATTCAGCGCGTCGAGTAGCATAAAGTGGCTGGTGGCGATGGTGTCGGGGGCTTCATGGGTTTTGGTGATTAAAGTGATACATAGGCGCAGTTCATGGGTTAAATCGTCGAAGGCGCGCAACAGTCGCTCGTTGCCTGCGTAGTGCAGCATCAGGCGATGGAACTGAAGATCCTCTTCAATCCGACGCGTGCCATCGTTACCGGCTGCGGCCTCGCAAAGCACCTCTACCTGTTGCTTAAGCGCACGCTGGGCTTCAGGCGTATAGCGCTCTGCCAGGCGGTCAATGGCATGGCGCTCAAGGCATAGCCGCAAATCAAACACATCTTCGAGTTCAACGGCATTCAACGCGCGAACAAAAAAGCCGCGGCGTGGTTTTGATATTAATAAGCCACGGCTTTCCAACAAACGAGCGGCCTCGCGAACCGGTGCACGGCTAACGCCCAAGTCACGGGAAAGCTGTACTTCCGAGAGCCGTTCGCCGGGTAAAAAGTGTTGCTGAATAATCGCTTGGGTCAAATAGTCGGCAACTTGCTCGACAAGGTTTTGCTGCTGGATAAAGGCCCTGGGAGCCACCATTGATGAGGCCATAAAAATCACTCAAGGGGTATGACACGTTTTCTCAGTATGGCGAAAAATAGCTTTTTGTCGACGAACGATTGCCGACTGTCGACAGTTTTACCTCATGCTGCTAAGTTCAAAGTGCAAGGTTCAAAAAAGGCCCCCAATAACCACCACAACTGGGCCGGACACGCCACGCCTCGCTCGCCTAACGACGACGTAACCTCATTACGTGCTAATAACCGAGGAGCAGGAAACATGAAAAAACCTTTAGCTTTGGCTATTTCCGCTGCAGCACTCGCTTTCACATCCGCCGCCCTGGCCGATGACCCTAAAGAGGGCGGTGTGGTTAACACCATTATCCAGCCGGAGCCGCCTGGCCTGGTACTGGGCATGGTTCAGAACGCGCCCACACGTACCGTCTCGGGCAATATCTACGAAGGCCTGTTGCGTTACTCCACCGACCTTGAACCTATGCCGCAACTGGCGGAGTCGTGGGAGGTTAGCGACGATGGCCGCACCTACACCTTCCATCTGCGTGAAGGCGTAACCTGGCACGACGGCGAAGACTTCACCGCTGACGATGTAGTGTTCTCCGCGGATGTTTTCCACCGCGAGCTGAACCCCAGCGCCCGCGCCGTGCTGCAGCATGTGGAAAGCATCGAAGCCACCGACGATCACACGGTGGTGTTTACCCTAAAGCAGCCTTTCGGCCCTTTCCTGCTCTCCTTTGAAGCAGGCACTTTCACCATGGTGCCCGAGCACCTCTACGCGGGCACCGACTTCCGCGATAACGAGCATAATGACCACCCCATCGGTACCGGCCCGTTTAAGTTCTCCAACTGGGAGCGCGGCACGGTGATCGAATTGGTTAAAAATGATGACTATTACGAAGAAGGCCTGCCTTACCTTGATGGCGTGAACTGGCACATCATTCCTGACGGCGCCTCCCGTGCGGTGGCGTTCGAGAACGAGACCATTGACGTGCTGCCCAGCGGTACTGTCGAGAACTTCGATATTCCCCGCCTGGCCGAGATGGATAACGTTTGCATGACCGAAGAGGGCCACGAGTACTTCAGCCCCTTCGCCATGCTGTGGATGAACAACCGCGAAGGGCCCACCGCTGATAAGCGCTTCCGCCAAGCGGTGATGTACGCCATGGATCGCGAGTTCGCCAAAGATGTTCTGTGGAACGGTCTGGGCAATGTACCGCTCTCCGCCTTTGGCTCCAATGCACGCTTCCAGAATGATGACCTGGAACCCTACGATCACAACCCCGAACGCGCCCGTGAGCTGCTGGATGAAATGGGCTACGACGGCGAAGAGATCACGATCCTGCCGTTGCCCTACGGTGAAACCTGGACGCGTTGGGCCGAAGCCGTGCAGCAGAACCTGCGTGAAGTGGGCATTAACGTTGAAACCCAAGCCACCGACGTGGGCGGCTGGAACCAGCGCCTGGGCGATTGGGATTACGATCTCGCCTTTACCTATCTCTACCAGTACGGCGACCCTGCACTAGGTATTTCACGCACCTACCTTTCCGACAACATCGCCAAGGGGTCGCCCTGGAATAACGTGGAAGGTTACGAAAACGAGCGTGTGGACGAACTGTTCAACGAGGCCGCCACGGCTTTCCCCGACGAAGAGCGCGAAAAACTTTACCGCGAAGTACAGGAAATCCTCCATGAAGATGTGCCCGTTGGCTGGCTGATGGAGCTGGGCTTCCCGACCCTGTACCGCTGTGATGTGCAGAACCTCGTCACCTCCGGCGTGGGCGTCAACGACGGCTTTAAAGATGCTTGGCTAGATCGCTAACCCCAAGCCACCCAGGTAGCGCGAGCTACCTGGGTTTTTAAGCTATGTCTTGAAGGTATTCGTCAGGAAACGACTTATGGTTTACGCGCGCCTCATTCTAATGCGGCTGTTTAAAGCCGTGATTGTGCTGTTTTTAATCGTTATTTTTAACTTCCTGCTGATTCAGCTGGCCCCCGGTGACCCGGCCGCGATTCTGGCTGGCGAAGCGGGTGCCGCCGACCAGGAGTTTCTCAACCAACTGCGCGAGCGGTTTGGGCTCGATCAGCCGATGTACGTGCAGCTGTGGCGCTACGTGTCGGGTATCGCCATGCTAGATTTTGGCTACTCCTACCGATTGGGCGTCCCAGTCTTTGATCTGATTATGGCGCGCTTACCCGCCACCCTACTGCTCACCGGCACCGCTTTTGTGCTTTCGCTGGTATTGGGCATCGTGGCGGGTTCCATGGCCGCGTCACGGGTCAAGAAACCCTCTGGCTCACTGATCATGGCGCTGGCGCTGGTGTTCTACGCCACGCCGTTGTTCTGGGTCGCACTGATGTCGGTGGTGGTGTTTTCCGTCTACCTGGGCTGGCTGCCCGCCTACGGTCTTTACACCGTGGGGGCAGGCCATACGGGGTTTGCGCTGGTGCTCGATGTTGCCAAACATCTGGTGCTCCCAGCGACCACCTTAGCGCTATTTTTTATGGCGATTTACACCCGCATGACGCGCACTTCAATGCTGGATGCCGCGCAGCAGGATTACGTCAAAACCGCCCGCGCCAAAGGCTTGAAACCGAGCATTATTCAGCGCCGTCATGTGTTGCGTAACGCCCTGCTACCGATCATCACGTTAGCGGGCCTGCAGGCGGGGCAGATGGTCGGCGGCGCCATTCTAACTGAAACCGTGTTTGCCTGGCCTGGCATCGGGCGGCTGATGTTCGAAGCGTTGCAGCAGCGCGACTACAACCTGCTGCTGGGCATTTTCTTCTTCTCGGCGGCCCTGGTCATCGTCTTCAATATCATCACTGATCTGGTCTACAGCCTGGCTGATCCACGCATCAAGAAGGGGGCCGCATGAGCTTTTTCGCACGCTTCGCGCAAAACCGTGGCGCCCTCGTCGGCCTGATCATCCTGCTGCTGATTATCGCCATGGCGATACTGGCGCCGCTGCTGTTTCCTGAATCGCCCTGGCGCATGGTGCAGCGCCCCTTTTTACCGCCGCTCTCGCAAGATGGCTTTCCCCTGGGCACCGACACCATGGGGCGTAACGTGGCCTCAGGCTTAATGCACGGGGCCTGGGTGTCGCTTTTGATCGGTCTAGTCTCAACCAGCGTGGCGCTGCTGATTGGGGTACCGCTTGGTGCTATTGCTGGCTACTATGGCGGCATCATCGATGATGTATTGATGCGCTTTACCGAGTTCTTCCAGACCATTCCCAACTTCGCGCTGGCGATTGTGCTGGTGGCCATTATGCAGCCCAGCATCACCTCCATCGTGCTGGCGATTGCGATTGTCAGCTGGCCGCCGGTGGCTCGTTTGGTGCGCGCCGAGTTTATGTCGCTGCGCAACCGGGAATACGTGGAAGCGGCACGCCTGGTGGGCCAGTCCAACACGACGATCATTCTGCGCCAGATTCTGCCCAATACGCTGTCACCGATTATCGTGCTGGCATCGCTCATGGTGGCCACCGCGATTTTGCTGGAGTCGGCGTTGTCGTTCCTCGGTTTGGGCGACCCTAACGTGATGTCCTGGGGCTATATGATCGGCGCTGCGCGAACGGTGATTCGTCAGGCGTGGTGGCTAAGTTTCTTCCCCGGGGTGGCGATTCTGCTCACCGTACTCGCGTTAAACCTGGTGGGTGAAGGGTTAGACGACGCACTGAACCCCAAACTATCACGCGAGCGCTAAGGACTTTATATGCCTATTACAGAGAATCAATCGGCTGACACCGTCCTCAGCATTCGCGATCTGAACATTGCGCTCCCTAAAGGGGCGGATCGCGCCCTGGCGGTAGAGGATGTGAGCTACGAGGTGAAGCGCGGCGAAATCATGTGCGTGGTGGGCGAGTCCGGCTCCGGTAAATCGATGGCCGCCAACGCCGTGATGGGGCTGCTGCCCAAAGGCGTGAACGCCACCCATGGCGAGATACTCTTTGAAGGGCAGGATTTACTTGCCCTGACGGAAAAGCAGCACCGCGCCCTGCGCGGGCTAAAAATTGGCATGATCTTCCAGGAGCCGATGACCGCCCTTAACCCACTGATGCGGGTAGGCGCGCAAATTGCCGAGGTGTTTGAGGCCCACGGCCAGTTCAACCCCAAAGAGCGTCAAGCCCGCGCGCTGGAGCTGTTAATCGAAGTGGGCATTCCACAGCCGGAGAAAGCCATTCGCGCCTACCCGTTCGAGCTTTCCGGCGGCCAGCGCCAGCGGGTCATGATCGCCATGGCGCTGGCGTTGGAGCCCATTCTGCTCATTGCCGATGAGCCCACCACGGCGCTGGATGTGACGACTCAGGCGCAGATTCTGGAGCTTATTCGCGACCTTCAGCAGCGGCGCGGCATGTCGGTGATGTTTATCACCCACGACTTTGGCGTGGTGGCCGAAATCGCCAACCGCGTCTGCGTCATGCGCCACGGCAAGATCGTCGAGCTGGGGGACGCCAAGTCGGTGCTTGAGAACCCGCAAGACGCCTATACCCAAGCGCTGATTGCCGCGATTCCCAGCAATGCGGTGCCGCCCCACCGGGAGACCAGCCAGGTCGCCCCGCTGCTGGAGATCAAGCAGCTCAATAAGGTCTTTCGCTCCCGAGGCGGATTCCTTAAACCTTCCCGCGAAGTGCGTGCCCTAGAGGATGTCTCGCTCACCCTCGCCCGCGGTGAAACCGTGGGCATCGTAGGCGAATCCGGTTCAGGAAAGTCCACTCTCGGGCGCTGCGTGGTGCGCTTGGAGCACCCGGACAGCGGCGAGCTGCTGCTGGATGGGGTGAATCTTTCCCAGCTCAAGGGTGATGCGCTGCGCCGGGAACGCCACCGGGTACAGATGATATTCCAAGACCCTTACGCTTCGCTCAACCCACGCACCAAAGTGGGCATGGCGATCGCTCAGGGGCCGATTGCCAACGGCACGCCCAAAGCCGCGGCGCTTAAACAGGCGGGCGAGCTGCTGGATATGGTGGGCTTGGGCGCCAGCGCCGTGGAGCGCTTTCCCCACGAGTTTTCCGGCGGCCAGCGTCAGCGTATTGGCATTGCCCGAGCGTTGGCGCTTAACCCTGAGCTGATCGTGGCGGATGAAGCTGTCTCGGCGCTGGATGTATCGATTCAGGCCCAAGTGCTGGAACTGCTGGAAGAGTTAAAACAGCGGCTTTCATTGTCGCTGCTGTTCATCACCCACGATCTGCGCGTCGCCGCGCATATTTGTGACCGCATTGTGGTGATGCAGCATGGGCGCATCGTCGAGCAAGGCAGCGCCGAGCAGATTTTCCTCGCCCCAAAAGAGGCGTATACCCAGGATCTGCTCAAGGCGATTCCCGGCCGCGAAGCCCCCGTGGCGGCAACAGCGTAGTTTATCGGATAGGAAAGACAAGCTAAGGAAAACACATGCAAATAACCCTGGAGGCGCTGCGCGCTATTGTTGGCCCCGCCCATGTATTGACCGGCGACGATGTGCACAGCCGACGCGTGGATTGGATGACCGGCGCGCCCTGCCAGGCTGGGGCGATTGTTCGCCCGGCGGATACGGAGCAAGTCGCCGCCGTCATGCAGGCCTGCCACGCAGTGCAGCAGCCAGTGGTGACTCACGGCGGCCTCACCGGCCTGGTTCACGGCGCAGAAGCGAGCCCGGATGAGCTGGTGATTTCCTTAGAACGCATGACCGAGATCGAAGAGATCGATCAAGTAGGCGGTACCCTCACCGTGCAGGCAGGCGCGCCGTTGCAACGGGTGCAGGAGGCGGCTAAAGAGGTCGGCCTGCAGTTCCCGCTGGATCTCGGTGCTCGGGGCAGTTGCACCATTGGCGGCAATATCGCCACCAACGCCGGTGGCGTTCGGGTAATTCGCTACGGCATGATGCGCCAGCAGGTGTTAGGGCTTGAGGCGGTGATGGCTGATGGCCGCGTGGTCAGTTCCCTGAACCGCATGCTGAAAAACAACGCCGGTTTCGATTTAAAGCAGCTGTTTATCGGCAGCGAAGGCACTCTGGGCATTGTGACCCGCGCGGTACTGCGGCTACAGCCACCCACTCCCAGCGAGCAAACGGCGATGGTGGCCTGCCCTTCGTTTGAGGCGTTAACCGGTCTACTCAGCCATATGGGCAGAGCGCTTGGCGGCAGCCTGGGTGCCTTTGAAGTGATGTGGCAAAACCACTACCGGCTCCTCACCGAAACCCTGGGCCGCCACACTCCGCCGATTGCCACCGAGCACCCGTTTTATGTGATCATTGAGTCCCTGGGCAGCGACGCTGAGCGCAATGCCACCCAGTTCAGCGAAGCATTAGAAAGTGCGTTAGAGCGCGAGCTGATTGTCGATGCGGTGATTGCCCAATCGACTACCCAGCGCGATGGGCTATGGGCCATTCGAGAAGATATTGAGGGGCTGGTCAAAGGCCTGGCGCCGGTACTCACCTTCGATGTCAGCCTGCCCATTGCCGATATGCAGCGCTATACCGATGCCTTGGAAGCGCAGCTAACCCAGCGCTGGGCAGCTGCCCGTTTGGTGGTGTTTGGTCACCTGGGCGATGGCAACCTGCATATTTCCGTTAGCGTGGGAGGCTTCGATCCCGAAGTGCGCCGTGAAGTGGAAGCGATGGTTTATCAACCGCTGGCGGCGCTGGGTGGCTCGGTCTCTGCCGAGCACGGCATTGGCCTGGAAAAGCGCCCCTGGCTGAGTACCTGCCGCTCTAGCGATGAAATCGCGCTGATGCAGTCGCTCAAGCAAGCGTTCGACCCGCTTAATCTGTTAAACCCCGGCAAAGTGCTTTAAATCAACGCGCTACGCTAATCGTCAATACTGATTTGAATATCGTTTTTAGGAATCGTTATGCCTTCTCAAAGCACGCCCCGTTACCCCAACCACTTACTGAGTGAAGGCCCTGTTAATCCGTTTCCGGGCATTAAGGTGCTGGAGCGCAGACTTGGCCGGGAAATCCCCCACCGGCTGGGCTCCAACGAAGGCCTGGATATGCCCCACCGTGCCCTGCGTCAACACTTTGGCGATGCCCTAGCCGAACACGTTTACTGCTACGGCGATTCTGAAGCGCTGGGCGTGCGTCAGCGCTTGAGTGCTCAGCAAGGTATTCCGCTGGAAACGCTGCTGGTAGATGCCGGTGCCGATAGTTTAATCGCCCTGGCCCTGCGCACCACCTGCGAACTGGGGGAAACCGTGGTGAGCACCGCAGGCACCTACCCCACCTTGGGCTATTTTGCCAAAGGCCAGGGCTGTCGTTTGGTGGAGCCCAGCTATTATGAAGCGCCCGGCGTGCTGGCCCCCGACCTGGAAGCTCTGGCCGCCGCTGCCCATCAGGAAAACGCGCGACTGGTGTATCTTGCCAACCCGGATAACCCCAGCGGCCACTTACATAGCGACAGCGCGATTCTTGAGCTGCGCGAGGCGCTGCCCGACACCTGCTGGCTATTGTTAGACGAAGCCTATGGAGATTTCCGCGACGATGCCAACAGCGAGTTCGCTGCTAAAGCAATACCGGGGGTAATTCGCCTGCGCACGCTCTCTAAAGCCCACGGGCTGGCTGGCCTGCGCATTGGCTACGCCATCGCTGACCCAGAGGTTCTGGCGATGATGATGAAGGTGCGTATTCACTACGCGGTATCGTCCTTGACCCTGGCCGCCGCCGAAGTGGTACTCGATCATCCAGACGAAGTGCATCAGCATGTCGCCGATGTAAAGGCGCGCCGTGAGCAGTTGGCAGCGCACTTTCGCGCACTGGGTGCCGATGTGTTGCCCAGCGCCACCAACTTTATCGGCATTCGCCTACCCAGCGCCGAACTCGCCGCCGAGGTGCATCAGCAACTGCTCGCCGAAGGCGTATTAGTCACTCGCCTGACACACCCAGAGCTTGCCAATGTAATACGCATTACCGCCGTGCAAGCTGCGCTAGAGCCAGGAAGATTGGATGCTCTCGAACAGGCTATTAAAGAACACGCATGATTAAATGGGTAAATCTGCTCAGTAGGTGCGAGGGCAGGTTGGAGCGAGGGTCTTTTTCCAGGGATGGAAAAAGTAGCGCCCAGGGATGGGTTCACAGCGCCCTCGCGGAAACCTGCCCTCGCACCGGGGCATGCTGATTTCCCGCCACACTAGCCCTAAGGCGTTAACCAATGCCTGAAATCATCCAGCTCGCCGCGCACCGCCTGGCGATATAAGCCCTGCAGCTGAGCCGTCACACTGTCTTGGCTGATGGGTTCGTTGGTGGGTGGTGCGCCAGCGCGACCCCCAATGCGGCGGCCATCCAGCTCGCGCAGCGGGAGTATTTCGGCGGCGGTGCCAGTTAAAAATGCCTCATCGGCGGTGTAGAGCTCATCACGGGTAATCCGCCGCTCACGCACTTCAATACCCAGCACCTTTTGCGCCAGCTGAATAACGCTATCCCGGGTGATGCCTTGCAAACACGACGTTACTTCCGGGGTATGCAGCACGCCATCGCGCAGTAAGAAGACGTTAGCCGCCGAGGCTTCAGCCACATAGCCTTCCGGGTCGAGCATGATGGTTTCATCAAACCCGGCCTTGATCGCCGTGTTCAGTGCCAGTATCGAGTTGACATAGTGGCCGTTGGTTTTCGCCCGGCAGAGGCTGATATTGACGTGGTGGCGCGCCCAAGAGGAGGTTAGCGCGCGCAAACCATGGGCGGCAGCCTGGGGTGAAATGTAGGGGCCTAAATCCCAAGCCGCCACCATCACATGGGTCGTTAGTCCCTGGGCACGTAGTCCTAAACCTTCTGCCCCAAAAAACACGGTAGGTTTCAGGTAGGAATTGCTCAGGCCGTTTTTGGTCAGGCACTCGCGCTGGGCATTGATAAGTTCCGCTTCACTAAACGGCAGCGGCATATCCAGCGAATGAGCGCTTTCTGCTAAGCGGCGGGTATGTTCAGCAGCACGAAATAGATGCGTGCCCGAAGGGCCAGCGTAAGCGCGTACACCCTCAAAACAGCCCATGCCATAGTGCAACGTATGGGTGAATACGTGCACCTTGGCTTCGCGCCACTCCAGCCATTCACCATCGTGCCAAATCCAGCCATCGCGGTCATAAAGCGGTGTCATTGTTTGCGTTGCTCCCACTGTTGGCACCAGTCGTCGATTAACAGCTGCTGGTGCGGTTGCAGGGCCTGATAGCCCCAAGCGGCAATTTCATCGTTTTGCGGGTCGGGCACGGCAATCGCGCTACCCGCCAGAGTCTGGATCACCGCGTGGCCGCAGAGCGGCACATAGCCTTCTGAATAACCACCTTCGTGAATGAACACCAGCTTGCCAGCGCAGCAGCGCTCGGCCAGTGCTTCAAGCTGGGCGGTCATGGTGGCGAACGCTTGGCTATTGAGCAGCATTTTGCCTAGCGGATCTTTAGCGCAGGCGTCGTAACCGCAGGCCACCACGATCAGGTCAGGTTTGAACGCCTCAAGCGCGGGCAGCACCAATTTTTCCATGGCGTACGCGTAGGCGCCCAGGCCGCAGCCCGGTGGCAGCGGCAGGTTAAGATTGGCGCCCATGCCTGCGCCTTCGCCCTGCTCGTCAAAACTGCCGGTTTCCAGCGGGTAGTTCGCCGCCTGATGGATAGAAACCGTAAAGACTTCAGGCTCGTTATAAAACGCCGCCTGCTGACCGTTGCCGTGGTGAACATCCCAATCGAGTATCGCCACGCGATTAACCTGCCCCAAGGCACGGGCGCGCATCACCGCCACGGGGATATTACCCAGCAGGCAGAACCCGCGGCCCTGATCGGCTTCCGCATGATGGCCGGGCGGGCGGCATAGGGCGTAGGCGTTGCTAATCTCCCCCAGCGCCACGGCCTCAATAGCCGCCACGGCTAGCCCCGCTGAATGAGTGGCCGCCGCCCAACTGCCGGGCATGTAAGGTGCACAGTCGCCGCCGTTGCCGCCCTGGGCTTGATCCCCCGCCTGCAGTTCATCCAGGTAACGCGGGGTGTGAAAACGCAGGAGGTCATCCAGCTCGGCGGCGGGTGGCTTCACCACGTTCAGCTCGTCAATCAGGCCGCTGACTTCGAGTATATTCTTCAGCCGCCGTTTGCTCTCCGGGCTTTCCGAGGCGGATTGAGGCTGTAAAAACTCACCGGGCGCGGAAAATACCCCTATCGCGCCCTGGTCGTGCCAAAAGCAACGTTCGTGCCAGTAAAAACCGGTTCTGCTCATGCTGTAAAACCTTGCATAAAGGCAGTCAGGTTGGCGCTTAGATGCTCGGTGGGGTAGCCCCCTTCCTGCACAATCACCATGGGTAGCGAGAGTGCCGCTAAGCGTTTTCCTACCTCGATAAACGCCTCGGTTTCCACCGTGAGCCCCGCGAGCGGGTCATCTTTATGGGCGTCCAAGCCTAGCGCTACCACCACGGCATCGGGTTCATAGCGCTGCAGGTGATCGATTAACACTGCCAGGGCGTCCAGATAGACATCCCCGTCGCTGCCTACCGGCAAGGGTAGATTAACGTTAGCGCCTACGCCCTCATCAAAGCCCTCTTCATCAGCACCGCCCCAAAAAAACGGATAGAAGTCGCTGGGGTCAGCATGCAGCGAGCCCGTCCAGACATCGCTGCGGTGATAAAAAATATCCTGGGTGCCGTTGCCGTGGTGGAGATCCACATCGATGATCGCGACTTTGCCATAGCGTTCACGCAGCACGGTCGCCGCCAGCGCAGAATTGTTCAGCAGGCAAAAGCCCCCTGCGCGCTCCGGCCCGGCATGGTGACCCGGCGGGCGGCACAACGCGTAGGCCGTAGGCGCGCCATTAAGCACTTCTTCTGCCGCGGCTTCGGCGCTAGCGGCTGAGGCCAGCGCACCTTGAAAACTGGTCGCACTTAGCGGGCAGGCCATATCATGCAAATGCCAGCCCGCTTGCCCAATCGGGTGACGCGGGTAGTGGTGACCACCGCCGCAAGGGTGAATATTGGGTGCAACAAATTCCGCCGCGTTGGGCAGCGCCTGCCAGCGAGCGTAAATGGTGTCCAAAAACGTAAGGTAGCGCGGTGTATGGATCTGTTCCAGACGCTTGCGCAGCGTAGGCGAATCGGCCTCGGCAGGTGTGGTCAGGGTCAGCCCTGCCGTTGCTAGCCCCTGGGTAAGCAGCTCGGCGCGCACCGGGCCTTCCGGCGAGGGCACGGGCTGACCGCGCAGCAGGAAGGTCGGCGGCGCATGCAACGCTTGGTCAGGGTGATAAAAACACTTCATGGGTTGCAGTCCTTAGCTAAATTACAGCAGTGACGGAATCCAGGTGGAGAGTGCTGGGAACGCCGCCAGGAGCACTATCACTACTAAAAACGACACGTAAAACGGCAGCGAGGCCACGATCGCCCGTTCGTACGGCACCTCGGCTATTCGCGCGGCAGTCATCAGCGTCATCCCCACTGGCGGTGTCACGTTGGAGATATTGAGCACCACGATCATCAGGATCGCGAAGTGGAGCGGGTCAAAGCCCAGCTGGATCATCGCAGGCACCAGCACCGGCGCAATGACCACCAGGGCAGGCAGCACGTCCATCACGGTGCCAATCACCAAGAGTAGCAGACACACCAGCATCAATTGCACAAAGGCCACATCGCTAAAAGTGGTGATCATGCTGGCTGCATCCCTCGCGATGCCCGAGCGGGTAACGAACCAGCCCAGTACCGCCGAGGTTGCCAGCAGAAAAAACACTACCCCGGAGAAGCGCACCGTGGTCACCAGCGAATCCCAAATTTTCCGCCAGGTAAGATTACGGTAGAAGACCACGCCAATCACAATGGCGTAAACCGCTGCAAAGCCCGAGGCTTCGGTAATCGTGGTGAGCCCCGAGAGAATCCCCCCGAGGATAATCAGCGGCACCACCATGGCAGGCAGCGCGACTAACAGCGCGATGATGGCCGCCTTAAAGGGTGTGGGTGCCTGTTTCGGGTAGTTGCGCTTCCAGGCCAGGAAGAAACTGACGCCCAGTAGCGCCAGCGCCATCAACAGGCCAGGAATAATGCCACCGGCAAACAGGTCAATCACCGAAATATCCCGCAGCAGTGTGGCGTACACCACCATCACCACGCTGGGGGGAATAATCGGCCCGATGATGGAAGAACAGGCGGTAACCGCAGCGGCGTATTCGGCATCGTAGCCCTGCTTTTTCATCTCGGGGATCATAATTTTGCCGATGGCCACGGTATCAGTGACCGCCGCGCCGGTGAGACCCGCAAAGAACACCGAGACCGAGATATTCACGTGAGAGAGTGACCCGCGCACCCGGCCGAACAGCGCATTGTTGAACGCGATCAGCTTGTGGGTCAGCCCGCCCTGGTTCATCAGTTCCGCGGTGAAAATAAAGTAGGGAACGGCAATCAGCAGAAAGCCGGAGACGCCGGAGAACATGCGGTCGGCAATAATACCGAGCATGCGCTCGCCGCCCATCGCAAAGCCGCCCGCGAGCCCCGACATGGCCATCACCACCGCTACCGGCGCACCGATAAACAGCAGCACGACAAACGCAATAATGGCAGGAGTCATGAGCGGTGCTCCCCGTCAGTAGTGTCGATGAGTTCGCCAATCACGTCCTGCTCATCGATGAAGTGCTCCAGCAGGGCAAAGCCGTGCACCAAGTGCAGCAGCATAATCACCCCGCTAATGGGAATGACAATGGCGGTGAACTTGCTGGGAATACGGATTTGATCGGAGACCATGTAAACCTGAGTGGCGCTGATAAAGTAGTCCCAGCCATACCAGGTCAGCATCAGTGCAAATAGGCCGATCACCGCCAGGCAGAGCCCGGCCGCCACCTGTACCATCACGCGGGGCAAGCTGCGAACCAGCAGGGTCATGGCGACGTGTTCGCCGTAGCGCAGCGAAATCGTCATGGAAAGAAAGCCGATCCAGGGCAGAAACAGCCGCGCCAGCGAGTAGGTCCAACTCAGCGTGCTACCGGTGATCAGCTTGTAGAGAAAGGCAGTGAACGAGATGCCTAGCATCGCCAGGATACAGCCCACACACACCACGATGGCCACCTGATTGACGAGATCACTCACGCGGCGCAAAGGAGTTAAAACACTCATGGTTTTTCCTCACGCTGGGGCCACACATCGCCCCAGCGTATATCGTTCGCTAACCGTTATTGGCCTGGTTCTTTTTATCCCTAGCCTTATTGGCCCTGCATTTATTGACTCTGAATTTATTGACCATAAATGCGGTAGTCGTCGTCTGCCAACTGCTGGCCGACACGCTCGACTTCACCCAGCAGCCCCTGCACGCGGGCTTCGTCCATGCCGAAGTCATCGACGATCCACGCCTGCCAGGCGGGACGAGCAATTTCCGCCATCCGCTCGCGTTCGGCGTCGGGCATTAGGTAGCACTCCTCGAAGCGCTCGCAGGACTCGACCCAACTGGCGGTCGCTAACGCGCCAGACATACCGTGGCTCAGCTGAATCGCCTCCCGCGCAGAACTAATCACGGCCTGCTGATGCTCTTCGGGTAGCGACTGGTACCACGACTCGCTGACGACCCAGGGCGCACTGTTATACACATGCCCTGTGAGCGTGGTGTAGTCGGTCACTGCATCAAAGTTAAAGGTGGTGTTAAGTACCGGCGCATTGAACTGACCATCGGCCAGGCCGGTTTCCAGCGCGGTGATCAGCTCGCCCCAGGGCAGTGGCGTAGCAGAAGCGCCTAGCGAGCGCATAATCGCCACGTGGGCAGGGTTCTCTTCGGTACGGATATTAAGGCCTTCTAAATCTTCAACGGTCTCGATCAAGCGCACGTTATTAGTGAAAGCGACAAAACCACCGCCATCGTCGAAGGTGCCCAAATAGCGCATATCGGCATCTTCGACGGTGCCGGACATAAAGTCGGCGAACCATTCGCTGTCAAAGAAGCTCCACGCCTGGCGCCAGTTGGTAAACAGGAAAGGCGCCGTAACGACTTGGTAGTCTTCGTAGAAGGATGACATCGCCCCGGCGGACATAATGGTCGACTGTAGCGTTCGCCCGCCCTGCACTTCCGAGCCGTTTTCCACTTCAGAGCCCAGCTGGCCGCCACCAAAGATGGTGACCTCTAGATCTCCATCGGTGCGCGCCTCTACCAAATTTTTGAAATGCACCAGCGCCGGATAGATTTCGTTATTACTCATATCCTCGGGCAACTGCGTGGCGATCACCATTTCATAGGATTGCGCTTGAGCATTAGCGCTGGCAATGGCTAGCGGAAGTGCCGCCAAGGCGGCGAAAAGTGCAGATTTTTTAGCGTTCATAACACACCTCGTTTTGATTATTGGTCGGTCTTCGTTATGACTGGCGTGGCCACCTGATCGGTGACGATGTCGTTGTTACTGTTGTTATTATTAAAGCCATGTCTGCTGAAAAAATTATGGCTGTTCGGGGAGTGACTCCCACACTTCAATAGCAGCGGCCAAGTCTTCAAGCGAGGCGCCCACCGATTTGAAGAGCGTGATGGCCTCTGGCCCAGAGCGCCCCGATTTAGCCCCGCTTAGCACCTCGGCAAGCTCCGCTTGGATCTGGTCGAACTGGAATTCGCCCTCTTCAATGGCTTGCAGAACATCGCCCGCTTCGCCTTTGGCACCGGCGTAGGTGTCCACAAACACCTCTGAGCGTCGCAAACACAGCGCATCGGTTTCGCGCATCTGTGGCCGAAACGCGCCGATCAAATCCAGATGGGTACCGGGCGTCAGCCACTCGCCCTTGATCAGCGGCTGGGTAGAGAGCGTCACACAACTGACGATATCCGCTTCAGCCACCGCATCCGCCAACTCTTCCACTACGTGGGTTTCAAAGCGTTCGGCATACTCGTCGGCGATGGCTGCTGCTTTACTGGGATTACGGCCCCAGATCAGCACACGTTTGATAGGGCGCACGCTGGCGTGAGCCTCAATCACCATGGGCGCCAACTTACCGGTGCCCACCACTAGCAGCGTTTCTGCGTTTTCAATCGCCAAGGCTTGGGCGGCCAGCGCGGAGGCCGCCGCCGTACGACGCCGAGTTAACTCGCTGCCATCGATACAGGCCAGCGGCTGGCCATGTTTGCCCTCGCTGAGCAAATAAAGACCAGAGATGGCCGGGATACCGTGGTCGGCGTTTTGCGGAAACACGTTGACCATTTTCACGCCGATATAGCCCGCCGCTTCCCAGGCGGGCATTAGCAGCATGGTGGCTTCGCCATCGGGCCGGTGCATCGCGTGGTGATGGCGGGGAGGTGACTCCACGCCGTTCACGAACGTTGTGTGTAGCCGCTTGATCAAGCCATCCCACGTCAGGTGGCGAGTGACCTCTTCGGCAGTAACAACCCGCATATCAGGCCTCCGGCAGCGCGGCTACCACCATGATCTCAACTTTCCACTCGGGCTTGGCGAGCTGGGCTTCAAGCGCGGCACGCACCGGCGGACGACCGGGCACGACCCAGGCGTCCCAAGCCGCGTTCATTTGATCGAATTCCGCCATGCTGGTGACCCAGATTTGCGCCGATATCAAATGCTCTTTCGAGGTGCCCGCTTGGGCTAGCAGTTGATCGATACGCGCCAGCACTTGCTCGGTTTGGCCGCGCATATCCGCGGTGGCATCAGGTGGAACCTGGCCTGCTAGATAAACGGTGCCGTTGTGAATCGCCACTTGGCTCATACGTGCATTGCTGTCTTGATAGGTAACGCCCATGGTGTTGCTCCTTGAAAGCGGTGCTGCTGATATAAAGGGTGTTGATATAAGGGATTAGTCAAAGACTAAAGCGCTAGCAGGCAAATTACTTGCCCGAAGCTGAGGTAGATTTGCCCGCAAGTCATGCAGGCAGGAAAATTTTATCACTAACGGTTCGGCGAGGGGCTAGCGGCCAGATGGGAACCTAACGATCTGAAGAAGGGGAAAGCTCGAAATAACGCCGATAGGCGCGGGAAAAACTGCCTTGATCGCGAAAGCCCACCAGCATGGCGATATGCCCTAAGCTGAGCGTGCTATGGCGAACCAAGGTACGGGCATGCTCTAAGCGCCTGCGCTGCACGTAGGCCAGCGGCGTCACGCCGGTCAGCTCACGAAAGCAGCTGTGAAAGTGTCCTGGGCTCAAGGCACATAAAGCAGCTAGCTGCTCGACACGGATCTCATCGGCAAGATGCTGATCCAACCAAGCATCCAGGCGGGCAAGATCGAGGCGTTCGCTGATGCAGTGCTGACCCAATTGCCCGACCTCTGAGGGAGAGGCATCTTGCAGGTACATGGTCAGCGCACGCAGCAGCAGAATCGCGATTTCATTCTGCAGCCCAGGGCACTGTTCAAGCTGATTGGCCAGGGCGTGGGTCAGTTGGTTTAACGCGGGCGGCACGCTGAAAAAGCGCGGTTTATCAAACAGGCGTTCAATCTCGCTGCCCTTTTCAAGCGACGCCAAATGCGCAACGGGAATATCCAACACCAGAGTGCGATTACTGCCATCACCCTGGTACTCGTGATGGCGCGAGGAAGGAATCAGACAGCCACGGCGAGCGGTAACCCGCTCCCCCCGACCTTCCATCGAAAGCTCCGTGACGCCACAAGTGGCCAGAATAAGCTGATGGAAATCGTGGGTATGGGCCACCTGCTCCTGGGCTAAGTTGCGGCTATGCAGCTCAAAAAGGGCCATGGTCGATTACCGTCTTTCGTCGAGTGCTATTGAAGCACTATAAAACGGCTAGGCAACAAAAAGCGAGGGAACCGCCCACTGTGCGCAAACGCTCTGCTCAATGGGCGCAAGCTGGGTGCTGGCTGTCATCCGCCAGTCATGGACTCGGGTTAGCGTGGCAATAAGCTGCCAAAAGAGTCCAAACAACATGCCACAGCGCCGACGCCCCTATCTCAGCTCTCCTCTCAGTGACCCAGAACTCGCGGCCCTAACTCAATTAGCCAACGGTAATGCCCTGCATCTACAACGTGAAGCTGACCGCAAGGCGCGGCTAGCATCGACTTTAACGCTGTTTCACCCAGCAGCGTCAACGACCAACATGCCGCAGGGCGGTATGAAAGTATTGATGATTTCGGATGTTTACTTCCCCCGTGTCAATGGCGTTTCCACCTCCATTGCCAGTTTTCACGGTGCCCTTGAGCGTTTGGGCCACTCGGTCACGCTGATCTGCCCCGACTACCCGGTGGGCCAAGTGGACGAACCGGGCGTGCTGCGTATTCCTACCCGCCGCGTGCCCGGCGATCCTGAAGACCGCATGATGCGCTACCGTGATCTGCTAGCCCTGGCACCTTCGCTGGCAGGTGAAGCCTTTGATCTCATTCATGTCCATACACCGTTTACCGCCCACTATGCCGGTGTAGCGCTTGGGCGTCGACTCGGGCTTCCGGTGATAGCGACCTACCACACCCTCTTTGAGGAGTATGTTCACCACTATATCCGCTGGCTTCCACGACGCTGGCTACGACTTGCCGCGCGTCGGCTTTCAGTGCACCAGTGCCAGCAGCTCGACGCCTTGGTCGCTCCTTCACGGGCCATGCAGGAAACCCTTACCCGCTACGGAGTGACCACGCCCTCTACGGTCATTCCCACCGGTTTGTCGCTGGAGTCGTTCTGCCACCCCCAGGGGGCCCAGGATGATAGCGACTTTCGTGCTCATTACGATCTGCCTACAGATGCGCGCCTGCTGCTCTATGTCGGCCGCGCCGCCTTTGAGAAGAACATCGATTTTCTGATCGATATGCTGCCCCAGGTATTAGCCGAACACCCCACCGCCCGGCTAATCATTACCGGCGAAGGCCCGGCCCATGACTCGCTTGTCCGGCGCGCCCAGGAAGTTGGCGTGGCAGAATCGGTGCTGTTCCTTGGCTATCTCGACCGCCACGGCCCGCTGCAAGCCGCCTACCGCGCCGCCGACGTTTTTGTATTTGCATCCCGCACGGAAACCCAGGGGCTAGTCCTGCTTGAAGCGATGGCCCTGGGCACACCAGTGGTTTCCACCGCTATGATGGGCACGCTGGATGTACTGAAAGAGGGAGAAGGCTGTCTGATCGCCAAGGATAACCATGACGACTTCGCCGCAAAAGTTAACCGCCTGCTACGCGATAACGCCCTCTGCCAACAACTTGCCAAACGAGCTCAAGCTTACGCTGCTAGTTGGCACGAGGATGCGAAGAGCGCAGAGCTTGTTAGTCTTTATCGCCAGATTGCGGCTGAGAGTTTGGCTCGTGGGAGCAAGTAAAAGCCAGAACCTACGTGGACACTTTGTGGACACATGCAGGCATTTAGGAGAGAGAAAACATAAAAGACGGGCACAAAAAAAGGCACCTAAGTGCTTTTTTTAAAGATGGTGCCGGTAGCCAGACTCGAACTGGCACACCCGTAAAGGCGGCGGATTTTGAAGCCTTAGCGCACCGGCTCACACTAGCACACTGCATTGAATTTAAAGCTTTTTCACCTTAAAAATTGCTCGTTTTGGCTCGTTTCAGCTCAAAAATGTTGTCACAATGTGGACACTTCACGTTCATTTGCCATTATTACCAAATAGGTATATATTTTTCCCATGGATAGCAAATCACCAAAACCTTTGCGATGGGTAGCTAGCTCAAAAAAAGATCTCCAGGCCATGCCCGAGGATGTGAAAGATGTTTTCGGCTTCGCGTTTCACCTGGCTCAATCCGGTTCAAAACACACTCAAACTAAGCCACTCAAAGGCTTTGGCTCGGCTGGTGTTCTTGAGGTAGTAGAAGATTACCAGGGTGATACCTACCGCGCGGTTTACACGGTTCGCATCCAGGAAGCGGTATATGTACTTCACTGCTTTCAAAAAAAGTCATCCACGGGGATCGCCACACCCAAACCCGATATAGACAAAATCCGTGACCGATTGAAAGCGGCAGAAAAACACGCCAAAGGAGAAATCTAATGATCATTGAAGAAAGCACCGGCAACGTCTACGACGATATCCACAGCAATGATGCCGATGAAATGCTCATCAAAGCACAGCTTGCCGCCAAGATCGGTGAGGTCATCAAACGCCGCCGTCTTACCCAGGTTAAAGTAGCTGAATTGACCGGCTTGCCACAGCCGAAAGTTTCAGCAATGCTAAAAGGCCAGTTTCGGGGCATTAGTGAATCAAAAATGCTGGAATGCCTCGCCAAACTTGGCCGAGATGTACGCATTGTGGTGGGTCCGGCTCGCCCACGCTCAACACCAGGGCATGTTGCGCTAGAAATTAATGGTTAAAGGAGAGAAAGATGGTTAGGCAAATAACAACTTTCATAATGTTTAGCTGCTTATCATCGTTTGCACATGCTGAATTATATAAATGTGTTGCAAACGGTCATACCACCTTTCAGGATTTCCCCTGTGCAAGTGGTGAGTCAAGTAAGGTTGATACCGATAACCTTACTGTTATCCCTCCACCCCCTGTGCGTCCACCCTCACAATCATCCCAACTAATAACGCCCCAACCTCGTCGTTATTTTTACTTTCCGCACAGAAGCGTCTATCAAACCACCCTCGAACGTCGTAATGCCAGAGTCAGGATGCGTGCTCGCCTCCCTTGATACGGGGATGTTCTATATGGTAGTTATCTGTAATGGTGAGGTGTCGAGTTACTCGCGTTATTAATTTCCAACTTATTCAGTTCTTCATTAAAGCCAAGTTCTAGTTTTAGCCGTTTAACCTCTAACCTTTCACGCTCTGATTTAACAATAGCGTGCTGCTTTTGAGTTTTCTTAAGCCTTACACTTTCATCCACAAGGCGTTTATAATTAACAACATATACACAACAGCACCATGTAAAAATTCCAAGTGCTATCAGCAAAACTATATCAATAAAGATTGAGTAATAGATTGCTTGTTGCATTCCCGCATCAAACTCACGCAACGCATTATTTAGCATTCTGTCCAAACTTTCCATTATCTGTTCCCCTTACGCTTTCTCTTTTTCCATTTTTTTAATAGCTTACTTTCAATCCAGATATAAAAAATGGCCATCCCACCAAACAGGATCGCCATTTTCATCATCTGTTGAAATGCTTCTCTCGCTTCATCCACAACGTTTAATCCCCTTACTGCCCTTATCCACAATGCCTTCCCCCTGGATACCATCTATCCACAACTCGTTTGGCTAGTTGGTATCCGTCCCTGTCTGCTTCAACTCGCGGCGCGCCTTTTCTATCTCCGGGTTTATTTGCCCTTTTTCTTCGTCTACCTGGTTATCTACCAACCACATTCTGTATTTCGGAAATACTGCTGTGATTTGTCTCACTGTTTTTAGTGAGCACGTCATCCTTCCTGTCTCTGTGCTGATCAGGGTCTGTTTCTTAATTCCTGTCACTTCCGAGAACTCTTGCCGTCCCATTCCTTCTGCTTCTCGAATTTCTCGGATTTTTTCACCATCAGTCTTTGACACTATGTTAAGATCCTACTATATTGGAATCATGATACAGCGTGCTCTAGTGAGCATTGATCATTTAAAGATACCACAACATGCCACAGCGAGCAGGTACAGCATGGAAACGAGCAACACGCCCCACGTCCCCGCACCCCAGGTGCCCGTCATGACGATAGAGCGTTTCTCCGAGCTAACTGGCCTATCCCCCGACACTGTCCGGGGTCAGCTTAACCAGGGGAACCTCCCAGTGATCAAAGTGGGGCGTCGTCGCCTTATTAACGTCGCGCTCTTCACCGCTGAGTGCCTGCAATCGGAGGACTGGAACTAATGACCGCCTTTGCCCCCCTCGCCACGCTGGCGACGCCCTGCACGCTGCTGGAGACCGATGGCCTCACCATCGCGACGCAAAAGCTCTTACTCGACGGAGAAAGCATCCCTGGTGGCGTTGTACTGCATCACCACATTGTTCCTGCAGGTGGGTTCTGCTTTATCAACGTACCCGCCGCTCACATGCTCGTTCTTGACCTGGATGACAGCACCATTTCCAGCTTCTCCATCCACGATGAAGGCCAGAGCTATAGCATCACTTTCAAGCACCTGCAACACGCATTGGCCTACCTCGCCCAGCACTACGGCCTCTCCCAGGCCACCGACCGCGCCCCTGCATCTGCCGACCCTTCCCCTAGTTCATCGGTGATTGTGGTACCGGCGCACCTATCCACACCCCCACGGCTAACGCGTCGCCCTTTATCCACAACGGCCTTTAGCCCTTTCGGAGTTATGCACATGAGTAAAAAACAGCCCATCCGCGTCTTTCTCGATCCGGAAACCCACAGCCGCCACCTGATCCAGGCGGGCACCAACGGTTTGACCTCCTCGGCCTTGTCCGAGCGCCTGATCGAGTACGGCCTAGCGCAACTGGAGAGCGGCGACAAAGCACCGCTGGAGGCCCTTTCCCGTGCCGCCTCCCCCGCTCCCCACGGCTCAGAGGCCTAATTCTATGTCCCCTGCCCGTCATCCGTCGCCCTTCGGTCGCACGGCGTCCCTAGCCCGCGTCGGGGGTGGTGTCAACCCTGAGGCACGAAGGGTTTACTCCACCCCCGAGGTGGGCTGCCGTGCAGAAAGACCGAAGGGCCACGGAGGGCGGGCTGGGACCCCCTGCCTCGATTCCCGAGCTCTGAGGGAGCGGGGCCAGCGGTGCCTCCACGGCCGGGACTATGCACGCGCTGCAACGTACTACGCCCAGGCGGAATACCTGGTGCTGGTACAAAGCGGCATTACACCTGAAACCACTGAGCTAGCCATTCTCGCGGACTACTGCCTAACGCAAGCCGCCAGAACCCAACGCTAACGAAAGGAACCATCACCATGATCAACACCATTCAAGCCCACGTTATCGGTGCCTCTCGCTACAAGATGGATAACGGCGTCCAGGGCGCCAAAATTTCCATCATGCAAGCCGCCTCAGCCGATAACGAAAACGCCATCGGCAACCAGGTCAGCATCATGACGGCGCCCTATGACATTTTCGACCAGCTCCACGCCACCGCCCCGCACATGCCCTGTGCCATGGAACTGGATATCGAACTGCGCACCTCCTCCGCCGCCGCCGGTGGCAAAACCGTGCTTCACGTCATCGCCGCCCGCAAACCCAACGCCACCGGTAGCCAGCCACAGCCGGCGACCCACAGCGACAAAAAATAGGATTCTGAGCCATGGACACAAGTACACCTGAAGGTCTGTGGCTCCTGGTTTATTGCGTCGGCCTCGTCCTCGCGTTCGGGATCGGCTCAATAAATGGGGGGCAACGATGAACGAACCCAGCGTCACGTTTGTTGTTGGTTCCCTATTCACGTCCTACGCCCTCGGTTGGGCTTTCGGATACTCAATCTTGATCTTCAAACGCTTTATGGAGTCTGTCTAATGACCCTTAACACCATCGCACAACACGTAAAACAAGCCGCCACCACCACACGTGGCAAAGTCGCAGGCGGTGCTGCTCTACTCATGGGCTCGGCAGTCGCTCACGCACAGGAAGCCACCGGTGCCGCTGCCGCCTTCTCAGAATTGGAAACTCGAGCCTCCGAAATGGCGTCATCCGCCTGGCCGGTCGTCGTCGGCGTGGTCGGCTCACTGCTCGCCATCGGCCTGTTCAAGAAATTTGCTAACAAGGCCACTTAATCCCTGGATTCATAGAATAAGCGCAGCACTTTGGATCACAAGGTAGAGGCAGGAGGGCCAGCGCCGGTACCCTCTCTGCCTTACCTACCAAAGTGAAGCAGAGCATGGGATACCGACAACTG
>NZ_JACCDE010000046.1 GCF_013415125.1 Vreelandella glaciei
TGTGTCTGAAGGACGGAAAGTGGTTAAAAAGTAGCCGATGTAAGTCGAGCCAGTAGGTGTTTAGCGGTGTTACAGCCTGAGTGCGGTACTGGCTGAGGTACTATGAGAAATCCAGGCTAGCGGCTTAATACGGCTAGAAATGATAATTGAGCGATACACCCGTCACGGTCTGCCATTCGCTGCCTAAATCGTCAACGATGGGGCTGTCAGACGCATTGTCAGTCAGGTAGCCGGTGCCAACAAAACCAGTGGCCGACCATTGCGGCGTTAGCGCATAGGTTAGGCTGGTGCTAACCCCTAAACGCCAGGAGCCGCCATCAGGGTTATAGCTGGCAATGCCGCTACGTAGGCTGTCACGTGTAGAAACCCCACTCTTCGTCGGTTAGGCCACATTCGGGGTAAGGGTAAAGAATGTACGCTCATTGAGAGGCAATCGCCAAGCAGTCGATGCTTCCAACTCGGCGCCATCCACATCGCCCGTTACCGGCGTGCTTCCCGCCAAGCTTGGAAGCTTGGCAAGCCGCTTGATAAAATGGCAAACGAACGTTTAATAATAATTTATTTTCTATTAACTAACACAGGTTAAATAAACATACTTCTATAAGGCTCATTGTGTGCTCAGCGAAAGGAAATCGCGAAAAGGAAGACCAAGCAAGGATTGCTTGAGCAGTACAAGGATGCACAAATAGGATATTTGTAGTGTGCGGTTATGGAAGACCTAATAAGGCTCAGCCAAAAATGGTTGAGCTTTATTTTTTTGCTGAAGATAGTAAAAAAATTAATCAATCGTTTGTTTGACTTTTCATGGGTAGCTGGCTAGTTTTAATTGCTTTCCTATAAATATCAGGAATTTAAAATTTTTTATAACCGCTATGCAAGCTTAAGTCAATGACGAATTTGCTTTTTATTGAAAGTTGGATTTACCTAACGTAAGGCCAGTGTTGCTTGGGTCCTTTAATCAAAAATGCCTCAATTTAGAGGGCTATATGTCGTTTTTGTAACATAGCGATGACAGGTTAAGAATAGCCTTAAAGCGCGTAGTCGTCACTAAAAAACACTTAGCTTAGTGTAAAAACTATTTTCTCATTAAATAACCTAGGTTAGGTAAAATCGTCGTTAAAAGGCGCATCCTAATCATCAAGCACAAGGATGTGGTGACAAGGAAGATAGTGCCAGGACGGCTTAAGCTCTCATGGACGCGCAAACAGGATGTTTGTGAGGAAGAAAGATGCGGTAATTAAGCCCTAGCCAGGGAATGGCTGGGGCTTTTTATTCGGTAATAAATGACGTGAAAGTGACAGAATTGTGTATTTTTCATTTATTTTAAATAGCTTGCTAAGAAAAAGGGCAGATGTGTTAGCCATCTACCCCTTCTTTTTTATTAACCAGCCTGCCCATTAACACGCATGGTGATAATAGAGCGTGCTTAGTTCATTCAAGGGCACTTCAACTGCTGTTTGGCAGTTAAGGCAGCGCACCGTCGCCGTGTTTTTCCCTGTGCCTTCTAAACGAAAGCGATTAAAAAATGGTGACTTGGCTGTCTCTGAATTGCCGCAATGACGACAGATGATATCTAATTCATTGACTTTATTGCTGATTATAATGTTTCGCACGCTGACCTCCTACCATTAGGGTTGATGATGGTTCAGGCGTGGTAACCTCCCTGTTGATCCGTGTCGTTACCGACACGGTTTAAGTATAAGTGTCAATTCATATATTCGCCATGCGAAACGTATTGCAAACGTGCATTAAATCGACGCAACAAGGCTGTTTTAATATTAAATCAATATTTTTTTGATTTAATAACCTGGGATAGATAAACACAGCGCTATAACGTCCATTGTGGGCATACACCACAAGGAAGTGGAAACAGGGAAGGCAACGCCAGGAAGGCTAAACGCTCTCAG
The DNA here is from genome assembly GCF_013415125.1 of Vreelandella glaciei. Classification (GTDB taxonomy): domain Bacteria; phylum Pseudomonadota; class Gammaproteobacteria; order Pseudomonadales; family Halomonadaceae; genus Vreelandella; species Vreelandella glaciei. The sequence goes on from NZ_JACCDE010000046.1 coordinate 1,908, forward strand.
GGAAGCACAAACAGGATGTTTGTGAAGAAAATCAAGGAAGGTTTGATAAAGCCCCGGCCAAGGAATGGCTGGGGCTTCTTTTTATACGTGTGTTTTATTTTTTCGCTTTTTTCTTGGTTTTCTTACTAGCAGCTTCATTGCTGTTGGCACTGTTTTCCTTACTTTCCTTACTCTCTTTGCTTACCTGGCTCTCTTTGCTGTCATCACCCTCACTGTCGGGCTTGTCGCTGCCCTGGTGGGTCAGTGGGCTCGCTTGGTCTAAGCGTGGATGATTATCCAGGAACTCACGCGGTAGATCCGGCATGGCATCCATTGCCTGCAGGGTATGGGTGAGGGCATGAATAGCTGCCAGCACATCCTGGGTATGGCCGGTTTCCGAGATCGTGTGCATGTTGCGGATAGGGAAGCCGATCGAGGTAGCAGCACTATCGATAGATGCCAACACACCCGCCATACCATCGGTACCGGTGTCCACGCCCACGATATCGCGCTGTAGCGGAATATCCTGCGCTTTAGCGGCTGTCGCGATAATCCGGTTGAGCTGTTCGCTGGCAATCGAACCCACCGCCATGGTGAAGCCCTTGCCCATTTCCAACGGCTGCATGCGCTTGTCGCCGATGCCTGGCGCGCCCACGTAGTCGTGATTGACGTCAACGCCAATCAGCGCATCCGGCTTCATTTCCCCGGCCATCACGCGGCTGCCGAAGCGGCCAATTTCCTCATAGCTGGCAATCGCAAACAGTACGCGCACGTTTTTAGTGCCGCCAGCTTCAGCGATCAAACGCGCCACTTCGGCAGCCACAAAGCAGCCCAGCCCGTTATCCAGGTAAGCACCATAGAACGTATTTGGGCTAAAGCCGGGGCGAATAGGGCGGTCAAAGATAATCGAATCACCAGGGCGCACGCCGAGATTCAACACCTGCTGTTTCTTATTGTCGCCGTGAATCTGTAGATCCAGATAGATCTGCTCTTTCTTGATCCCTTTGCTGCCATCACGCTGGGCAGGGTCAGAGAAGTGGATCGCGCCGAGTGCTTCTACCGTGCCGCCTTCAATGCAGCGATAGCTGCCAGGGGCATCCGGGTCTTCACTGAACAGCTTCACTTCATGGCCGATCAGCACGGTGGGCAGGAAAGAATCGGTGTTGATCCAGATCTTGCCGTCTTCACCAATCGAGCGCACCTGCATACGGATTTTATCCGCATGGCCGATCAGCATGACCTTGAACATATCGTCACGGCCGGGATGGGTGTCCAGCACAACACCGGCGTTGCCCTTGAACTGGTGCAGGTGCCAGCCTTTAGGCGCAAAGCTTTCAAAATGCGGCTTCAACACGCCGTAGGTCATTGCGGCTTCAAGGCCCACGGGGCTAGGCGCAGCAAGAATATCGCGCATCAGTTTGAACTGCGCGTCGGGCATGGGTTGTGTCCAGGGTTTTGCTGTATCACTCATCGTATTGCTCACTTAGTAAGGTGGATGTTCATCGCCTCTAGTCTGCCAGATTCCCACCTCAGGTGTAGAGAAAGCCTCACCGAAAACGCTTATTTGTGGGAAGTCCTCATTCGTGATCACGAATCAGTTGGCACAGGGCGCTGGCGGCGGCGGAAGGGGGGTGTCGTCGGCTCAATATCATGCCCAGCTCGCGACGGATAGTCGGTTCGACCAGTGGGCGGTGTGCAATGCCATCGGTGGCAATCTGGCGAAAGCTGAGTGAGGGCAGCACGCTAATACCCAAGCCCGCCGCCACCATGCGGCCGACGGTAGCGATCTGGCGGGCATCGCACAAGATATCCAGCCGTTCCCCGACGCTCTGCATAATGCGGTCAATATCCTGGCGTGAACTGGAAAGACGATTGATGCCGATAAACGGGTAGGCGGCGAGCTGCCCCCACGCCACTGCCGGTTGTGCCAGCAGTGGGTGCCCGCAAGGGCAAACTGCCACGTAGCTATCTTCGAGCACGGGTTCAAACGTGAGGTCATCTGCGTCACCGGGAGGTACGGAAAGCCCCAGGTCGGCACGGCCTTCGCGCACCATCTGGTTGATCTGTTCGGCCAGCACATCGTGCAGGCTGAGGTTGATACGGGGGTAAGCCTCGTGGAAAAGCCGGATGACCTGCGGGAACAAGCCCGCTGCCAGGGTGGGTAAGGCGGCGATCGTTACCTTGCCGCGCTGCTTGGAAAACTGGTCGTTGAGATCCTCAAAAGCTTCGTTCCAGTCATTTAACAACCGCACGGCAACCGGTAGGAAAGCGTCGCCTTCCGGGGTCAAGACAAGCTGGCGTGATGTGCGGGCAAATAGCGCACCGCCTACGTTCTCTTCCAGTTTGCGTAGTGCAATCGAAATCGCCGGTTGGGAAAGGTGTACTCGCTCGCTGGCCTCCGCAAGGCTGCGCGAGTGGGCGACGGCAATAAAAACGCGCAACTGCTGGATGCTTGGATTCATTTAGAAAGTAAAACATAAATTAAAAACTATTCAATACCCAAAATAATAGTCGGACGCTATTATTTTCAGTAGAAGCTATATGCGAATGGTTTTTTAAGAGGTGCTTATGGTTTGAGTTGGAGGAAGAAGAACATCAGTATGACTTTATAATCAACAAAAACAACGCTTTGAGGAATAAATATGAAAAGTAATGTGATAGTCAACTTTTATGCTGTTGGATTCATTGGCTTGTTTATATTAGGTTCTACTTTAGTTCAAGCAAAAGAGGAGAATGATTTATCTTGGCTAAGATTTATTAGTGAAAAAAGTTATGATGGTAAAAGTAACGACTTGGTGACAGCGGGACTTGGCATAGAGGCAATGGAAAATGGGGTTGTCCCTCAATTTTCAGATTCTTTAGTACCGACTTCGGAAGAGTTAAGGCGTAACTCTATTTTTACTAAAGGCACAGCTGGTTTTGGAGTCATTTATGGGCCCAATGTCGACGCGTCTACGGGGAGCCTTGTAAATAATGAGCTGATAGCTGGCTCCGAAATTATGGCCTATGCCGATAACGGCAGCGGGGACGAGAACGTTTCTCTGCTCCTACAGGTGCCGAAACGTTTTGATTGGGAAACGCCATGCGTCCTCGCGGTACCAGTAGCTGGTTCTGCAAGTCTGTTTCGTGATATTGCGACCATTGGCTACTGGGGGCTGCAAAAGAATTGTGCAGTTACCTATACAGATAAAGGATTGGGTAATGGCTTTCATGATCTTGAGAACGATACCGTGACGCGGTTTGACGGTATTCGATTAACAGCACAAGATGCCGGGATAGACTCTCTTTTTACAGCCGATATTGCTGACGATCAGCGTCACAGTTTTTTGAATAATTACCCCCATAGAATTGCATTTAAACATGCGCACTCTCGGCAGAATCCTGATGCTTCCTGGGGGCGGGATGTACTACGCTCCATACAGTTTGCTCTTTTTCAGTTAAATCGGTTAAGACCTAGTGAAACCGACGATCTGGACGCTGCTAATACCATGGTAATTGTCGCCGGTAATTCAAATGGTGGCGGCGCTGCTTTATATGCCGGAGAAAATGACAGGGAAGGTTTGATAGACGGGATTGTGGCGGCCCAGCCGCAGGTGCAGCTCCGGCCTGATGATCGTGTTTCAGTCGTTCGGGGCGAGCGAACGATAGAGGGAACGGGACGCTCTCTTATGGATTACTTTACCTATGCGATTCTTTATCAACCTTGTGCGGCAATAGCGACGCCTAACGCACCAATGAGGCAGGCTATTACTCAGGCAGAACAGCGTTGTCATAGTTTAAAAGAACGCGGGCTATTGCAGGCCGAAACGCTACCAGCACAAGGACTTGAGGCACTGGAGAAATTGCAAATGTACGGCTGGGAACCCGAGTCGGACATGTTGCACGCATCACATTATGCAATAGCACCTACCGCCACTGCAGTTAAATATGCAAGCTCCCATGGCCGCTTTGGGGTAGAAGAGCGTCTATGTGGTTATAGCTTTGCCTCTGTTAATGAGCAAGGCACGCCTCAACCAGTGCCGAAGAACGAGCTAGCAGTTATTTTTGCGACTGCGTCAGGCGGTGCTCCTGTCGGTTCAATTGACATCGTTAATGATGAAAACCCAAGCGGCCCCATGAAGGATGCGCTGTCTCACTCTCCAAGTAATGGTAAGCAGGACTACAATTTGGATGGCGCTCTTTGTTTACGCGAATTAGTGGTGGGCAACTCTGAAAATGCCTTGCGTGTACAGGCGGGCATTGCGGAAGTTCAAGGCAGTGCTGACTTGGGTGGCACCAGTACTATCATTGTGCATGGTCGATCTGATGCGCGTGTACCCGTGGGTTTTACTTCGCGTCCTTATCTGGCGCTCAATTCCTTAACAGATCACCAGCCTAATGTTCACTTCTACGAGCTAACCAACGTTGAGCATTTTGGAGCTAGGCTGCCTGGCTATGCTGAGAATTTTGTACCGATTCAGCCGTATCATATAGATGCTCTAGAAATAATGTATGCGCACCTTCGACATGGCACGCCACTTCCACCCAGCCAGGTGATTAGACCCATGCCTGGAGAAGATGGCGAATTCGATAGCGCGCATTTCCCCCCTATTCTTATGGAACCCCATCCCAGCGATACCATTCGTGCCAGCATGGGGCGAGTAGAAATTCCTGATTAGCAACTAAGCCATTTCTTAAAAGCACTAAAGAAGCACAGCAGGTTTGTTTTATAAAATAAAACAAAACCAAAAAAATATTCAATATACAAAATCAACCCTTAACATCATGCTTGATTTATCGCGATTCGATGAGTTGCGATCACTGTTTTACATAAAAAAACCGCTCTACAATAACAATAGCTCGCCTTGCGAGCTTCGGAGACACGATGAAAACGCTACTTACCGCCATGGTGGCAAGCGCCGCGGTGCTGGCTGCTGCCACTTCCCATGCCGATGAGCGCCTGCTGATTGGTTCTACCTCCAGCTCCTCCAGCCACTACAGCTACTTTGTTGCGGTTAATCAGATCATCAACAACCAGGTCGAAGGTGTGAGTTCTTCTGTCGCTGAAACCGGCGCTACGGTAGATAACCTGCGTCGTTTGGGGCGCGATCAGATTGATATGGGGCTGGTAACGACCAATACCGGCTATCACGCCTACGCCGGTGAGGAAGATTTTGAAGGCCGCCCAGTGGATAACCGCCTGCTGTGGGTCTACACCGTGGCGCCCCAAAACGCAGTGATGCGCCAGGATGCCAACGTCGCCACCTTCGCTGATTTGGATGGGGTGCGTTTCAACCCCGGCATCACCGGCTCAGCCACTGAGAAAACCACTGAAGCAGTGATGCGTACCCTCGGCATAGAGCCGGATTACGTGCGTGGTTCCACCACCGATATGGTCGACGCCATGAAGGATGGCCGGGTGATGGGCTCGGTGAAATCGGGCGTCGGCGAGCGTCTGGATGGCTCCTCTATGGATATCGCGACATTTACCCCCATTAGCGTGCTGTCTCTCGATGACGCGCAGGCCGACACGCTGCGCAGCGAAATGCCCGACGTGGCGATTGTCGATGTGCCCGAAGGTGCCGCAGACGGTATCCCCGCCTATACCACCTGGGCGTTTGGGGTTGCCGTACATGCGCACCCGGATATGGATGAAGAGACCGCCTATCAAATCGTCAAAGCCGTGATGGAAAACCCCGAACCGCAGGTTAACGCCTTTGCCGCGATGAAAGATGCCGATATGGCGAAGATGACTCTGGAAGTTGGCACTGTGCCGCTGCATGCCGGTGCGGCGCGCTATTTCGAAGAGCAGGGGTATGACATCCCTGATGCCTTGCAGCCTGTCCAGTAGGGCCATTCGGAGAAGATGATCATGCGCGAGACAGTCACCAAAGGCTTGGCGCTGCTGTTGGGCGGTCTAATCCTTTATACCTCCGCCACTGGGCCGTTTGAGAGCTTGATTCAGCGGAGTATCTTTCTCGCGCTGGTCATCCTGCTAGGGCTTGCCGTCTACCCATTAGGGGAGGGCAAGCGCTGGCGGCCGCTGGGCATCGCCATTGATGTCGTACTTGGAGTAGGTGTGTTAGGCGCCTGCGGCTATGTGGCACTTAACCATGAGCAAATCCTGGTGGAGCTCCCCTGGGCTACGCCCCGCGACATGTTGCTAACCGGCGTGCTGTTAGTGGCGATTTTGGAGCTTTCGCGACGCGCTATCGGGGCTATTTTCCCACTGCTGGTAGTCGCGGGGTTAGCCTACGCGTGGTTCGGGGCCGCGATTCCAGGGCCGCTCGGCCACCGGGGGTTTGATCTCTACTACATGACCGAAACCATCTACCTGGGTGATCTAGGCGTGTGGGGCATGCTGGTCGGCGTTGCCGCCACTACCATTGCGGCTTTCGTGCTTTTCGGCTGTTTGCTACTGCACACCGGGGGCGGCAATACCTTTATGGATTTGGCGCTGCGTATTAGCGGCCGTTCGCCGGGCGGTGCAGCCAAAGTAGCCACGGTAGCCTCCGGGCTGTTTGGTATGGTCAGTGGCAGCGCGGTGGCCAATGTCGCCACGACGGGCAATTTCACCATTCCCATGATGAAACGCTTGAACTACCCAAGCCCGTTTGCGGCTGGGGTAGAAGCGGTCGCCTCCACCGGCGGTCAAATCGCACCGCCGATCCTGGGCGCTGCGGCATTTATCATGGCGGAAATTCTCGGTGAGAGTTACCTGCGTATCGCCTTGGCGGCCTTGCTGCCGGCGATACTTTTCTACCTGGGTGTGTTTGTCACGATTCACCTGGTGGCCAAGCGCCGTCAGTTGCAGGTGGTACCCGATGACGAGCTGCCCAGCTGGTCAGACGTGATACGCGCTGAACGGATCATTCCCATTCTGGCTGCGTTGGGTGGGCTGTTTTACGGTGTGCTTAGCGGCCGTTCGATTCAGATGTCCGCTTTTTACGGCATCCTGATGACCGTGCTGACCTTTGTACCCTTTGCGCTAATGGCCAAGATGCCGTTGCGCGAGATTCTCGGCAAGCTGGTGGCGGGCCTGGTCGATGCCGGTAAAGGCATGGTGATTATCGGCGTGCTGCTGGCTGGGGCGCAGATTCTGGTGGCGATGATTGGCATGACCGGCATCGGCGTAACGCTGGCGAGCTTGATCGTCACGGTCGGTGGTGAATCGCTTTTCCTGGTCGCCTTTATCGTTGGCGGCGTCTGTCTGATTCTGGGCATGGGTATTCCGACCACAGCAGCGTATGTACTCGTCGCCTCCGTATTGGCTCCGGCGCTTACCACCATCGGTGTTGAGCCACTGATTGCCCACTTGTTCGTTTTCTACTTCGCGACACTTTCAGTCATTACACCGCCTGTCTGTATTGCGGTATTCGTGGCCTCAGGCATTGCCGACACCAACTGGCTGCCTGCCGCCGTCGAATCGGTGCGTTTGGCAGCGGCGATCTATGTCATTCCTTTCCTGCTGCTGATCTACCCAGCCCTGGCGGGGTTTGGGACTCCCCTGGAGATCGTCTTGGCCAGTTGTCAGGGTGTCGTGTTCGTGATGGCCTTCGCCGCGCTGATGTCTCGGGTCGCCATGACGGGTAAGCGCGTGATTGATGTGGTGGCGCTGATCGCGGTGATTGGGCTTGCGCTGACGCCAGGCTGGCTGACCACGCTGGCAGCGCTCGTCTTGATCATTGGGCTATTTATACGCCGCCGCTCGCTGCTGGATGACGAGCCGGTAGTTGCCTCCGGCGACCACCACTCCCTTCAGGCCAAGGAGACACATTTATGAGTTTTTTACTGGGCAGCGGGGCAGGCTTTTCCGGTGACCGTACCGATGCGGCCGTGGCGGTGGTGGCAGAGTTGATCAAGCGACAGCAACCCTCTGCCTTGGTATTCGAAACCCTGGGTGAGCGGACATTGGCGGCCGCCCACCGGGCGATGCGTGAGGACCCCGAAAGCGGGTTTGAACCGCTGCTGGACGAGCTGCTGGCGCCAGTGCTTCGCGATTGCCTGGATCACGGCATTAAAATTCTAGGCAACTTCGGTGCAGCGAACCCTGGTGGCGCGTGCCAGGTCATTGCGGAGCTAGCCGCACAGCTTGGTCGTCCAGAGGTGCGGATTGCCCAGGTGCATGGCGATGATATCCGCCAGCAACTGCATGGCCTGGACTTGCAGCGTTGGGAGGCCGAACGGTTGGAGATGCCGGGCGATGACGCCTTGATTTCCGCCAATGTCTACCTGGGCGCCAAGGCACTGGCCGAAGCGTTAGCCATGCAAGCCGATGTCGTGGTCACCGGGCGGGTAGCCGATCCGGCACTGTTCTTAGCCCCGCTGATGCACCACTTCGATTGGCGTTGGGATGATTGGGACCGCCTGGCTTGCGGCATGATGGCCGGACACCTGGCCGAGTGTGGCGCCCAGGTAAGCGGCGGCTACTTTGCCGACCCAGGTTTTAAAGACGTACCAGGCCTCGCCACGGTGGGCTATCCGATTATTGAAGTGGAGCAGGATGGCAGCCTAATCATCACCAAGCCTGCCAATACCGGCGGCTGTGTTACCGAGCAAACGGTGAAAGAGCAGCTGCTCTATGAGGTCCATGACCCAGCCAATTACCTGACCCCGGATGTCACGGTGGATCTTACCCACGCCGAGGTCCGCCAGCTCTCACCTAACCGCGTAGCGGTAACGGGCATTCGCGGCAAGCCCGCCCCCGAACGGCTAAAGACCACCGTCTGCTACGAAGGGGGGTGGCAGGGTGAAGCAGAAATTTCCTATGCCGGGCCCAATGCGCTAGCAAGAGCCCAGCTTGCCGCCCAGGTACTGCGTGAGCGGTTGGTATTTCGCGCCCCGGCTGAGCTGCGGATCCGCTTGGATATCATTGGCCTCGCCAGCGTATTCGATAGTGATAGCGGCGAGCTTCAGCGTAGCGCTTCAACGTCTGTCAGCGGCGATTACCGGCTGCGGTTGGCAGCGGAGCACAGCGAGCGGCGCTGGGTAGCCCGCGCCACCCAAGAGCTACTGGCGCTTTACTGTGCCGGGCCTGCCGGCGGCGGCGGGGTGCGACGTCAGTTTCAACGGCGGGTATTTACCGCCTCATATCTAGTCAAGCGTAGCGACATTTATGCCCATGCCACGCTATTTGAGTCGCCGACCCAGGAAGCCCACAGGAGCGAACGCTATGCTGCAAGCTGAACCCACACAAACGTCAATGCGTGCGCCCGCCTCGATCTCTCTTCACCAGCTGGCGCACGCCCGTGCGGGGGATAAAGGCGAACGCCTCAACGTGGCGCTGTTTGCCTATGAGGCGGATCACTACGCCACCTTGCTGGAACAGGTCACCGAAGAACGAGTGCTGGCGCTATTCTCCCATCGCGGCGCTAGCCGGGTGCGGCGCTACCCTCTACCTAACTTGGCAGGCATGAACTTCGTGATCGATGATGTGCTTCAAGGCGGCGTTAACGGGGCACTCAATCTGGATGGCCATGGCAAAACGCTGTCGTTTTTGTTGTTAAGCCTGGAGGTTCACCTCTAGCCAGTTTTTTAACCACGCACTCGACCTAGGTGGTCATGACGCGCTGCTCAAAACGCCCTACTATGCATGAACTTGCATGCGAGCTAATCAATATAGTGATAGCTAATATAATAAAAGTGGTGTTTAAGGAGCAGCCCGATGACCGCAGCAACGCTAGGTTCCCAGCGCTTTAGAGTGCTATTGGCGGGCGTTTTCAGCCAGGTATTGTGTGTGGGTATCGCCCGCTTTGCCTATACGCCGTTGCTGCCAGTCATGCAGCAGCAAACCTGGATGGGGGACGCCGATGGCGGCTGGCTGGCGGCGCTCAACTACGCGGGCTATATGCTGGGGGCGGTGTTGGCCGCCACTATCCGCAGTCTCTATATCAAAGACCTCCTATTTCGCTGTGGGTTAATCCTGGCAGTGCTTACCACCGCGGGCATGGCGCTCACCGAGCACTTCTGGGTATGGGCGGGGCTGCGTTTTCTGGCGGGTCTTTCCAGCAGTGGCTCAATGTTGCTAGCGTCCGGGTTGATTCTTCACTGGCTAATGCAACACCGTCAGCGCGGAGAGCTGGGCATCCACTTTGCTGGTTTGGGCATTGGTATGGTGGTGGTCTCCGTCGCGGTTGAAATGATGCTGCAGCTTTCGTTTAGCTGGCAGACCCAGTGGTGGGGCTTTAGCCTGCTGGGCGCAGCTCTACTCGTGCCCGCGTGGCAGTGGTTGCCGCGCCCGGAGAAACCGGTCGTCGGTGCTCCCGCGGCTAACAGCCAACCCGCGATGCCGCCCACACGCACCTTTATGCGCTGGATGCTGGCTGCCTATTTTTGCGCCGGTTATGGCTATGTGATCAGCGCTACCTTTCTTGTCGCGATTGTCGAGCGTGAGCCGCTGCTGGCGGGGCTGGGTAACTGGACCTTTGCCCTGGCCGGTTTAGCCGCTGCCCCGGCGGTGATGCTGTGGGATCTAGTCGCCCGCCGCGTCGGTTACCTGGGGGCGCTGATTATTGCCATGTGCATTCAGGTAGTGGGCATTCTACTGCCTGCGATTACCGCGAATGCAGCGGCGGTGTTGCTCAGCGCCGTGCTCTACGGCGGTACCTTCCTCGGCTGCGTCAGTCTGGTGCTAACCATGGCAGGGCGGCTTTATCCTTCAAGCCCAGCGCGGTTAATGGGGCAGATGACCCTGGCCTACGGCGTTGCCCAGATATGCGCCCCGGCCTTGACCGGCATGCTGGCCGAAGCCTCTGGCAATTACAGCCTAGGGCTTTGGTTGGCAGGCGGCTTTGTGGCCCTCGGCGCCGTGCTGCTGGTCTGTTTGCGCCGGGTGGATCAAACCGCCCAGCGTCTGGATGCTGCCGCCAAGGCCGCCGTATACGCCTAGACGCTGTTGGGCATTGCCCGCAAAATCCTATAGGATGAGCGCCTTTTTCTGACAGGGTAACTGGGCAAATGACCTCTTCTGGGCAACCTCGCACCCAGTGGCTAGGCCGCTGGGGGTTTATGTTGGCAGCAACCGGTTCGGCGGTTGGGCTGGGCAATATCTGGAAATTCCCCTATATCACCGGGGAGTTCGGCGGCGGTGCCTTCGTACTGGTGTACCTGGCCTGTATTTTTGCCGTGGGTGTGCCGGTCATGATGACCGAGATCGCCTTTGGACGGCGCGGCCAGGGCAGCCCAGTGGATGCCATTCGCCGCGTGGTCAATGAATCAGGCCGCTCGTCGGTGTGGTCGCTGATTGGCTGGATGGCCATGCTCTGCGGCTTTATGGTGCTGTCGTTTTACGTCGTTGTGGCAGGCTGGTCGTTCTCGTATCTGTGGAAGATGCTGACCGGTGGCCTGTCCGGTAGCAGCGTTAACGATATGGCCGCTGTCTTTGGGGCCAACAACGCTAATCCGCTGAATCTCGGTTTCTGGAGTACCTTGGTGACGCTGCTCACCATGCTAATTGTGGGCAAGGGTGTACAGAAGGGGATCGAGAGGAGTGTCAGTTGGATGATGCCGGGCTTGGTCATCATGCTGGTGATCCTGATTGGCTTTGGCCTGTTTTCCGGTGGCTTTGGTGCGGCGGTTAACTTCCTGTTCTCGTTTAACGCGGGCAGCCTCTCCAGCGAAGGGCTGCTGGCAGCGCTGGGGCATGCCTTCTTTACCCTCTCGCTGGCCTCCGGGGCGATCCTTACCTACGGCAGCTATTTACCCAAAGGTGCCTCGATTGGTCGCACCACGGTTAGTGTGGCCGTGGCGGATACGGTCGTGGCGTTGATGGCGGGGCTGGCGATCTTTCCGGTGATCTTCGCCAACGGCATGGACCCCGGCGAAGGCCCAGGGCTTATTTTCATGAGCCTGCCCCTGGCCTTCCAGGCGATGCCGCTGGGGACGCTGTTTGGCATTTTGTTCTTCCTGATGCTCTCCATGGCCGCGTTGACCTCTGCCATTTCCATGGTCGAGGCGACGGTTTCCTGGCTGTGCGATAACAAAGGCATTTCGCGCCCGGCAGCCGCTTGGGGCACGGGCATTGTGCTGTGGTTGATTAGCACCCTGGCGATGCTGTCATTCAATCTGGGCGCGGATTGGACGCTGGCAGGCAAGACCTTTTTCGACTGGCTGGATTACCTGACCTCACGCTGGATGATGCCGCTGGGCGGCTTAGGCATGGTGGTGCTGGCAGGCTTTATACTGAAGAGCGACACTTTCCGCGAGGAGCTGGGGCTTGCGCCGCTGCCCTACGCCTTGTGGCTGACCATGGTGCGTTACGTTAGCCCGCTCGGCATCGTGGTGATTTTTGTCGATGCCCTGGGCGTCTATCAAGTCTCGTTCGCAGCGCATTGGCCGTGGCTGCTGGGGATTCTGGTTACGATGGCGGCGCTGGGGGAAAGTCTAAGCCCGCGGCTGCGTTCTGCGCTTCGCACTGGCTAGGGTGTGTTGCTCGCGCTGCTTTGCCTTTTCCTTCGCCTCGGCGGCGGCCACCGCGCCGGGGTGAGTGCCCACTTTCATCAGCTCATCCCAGCGCGTGGTAAAGCGGTTGGAACGGTGAGCGCAGCGTAGCTGCCAAGCCGCGGGAGCATCGGTCATGCCAAAGCTAATGGTGCCTTGCCCCATCTGCTGATTGATCTGATCGACGGTGGCCATCAAAAACGGATGCCGATCACGGGCCGGGGGATGCAGCAGCGAAAGCTGGTGCTCTTTGGCATCGACCAAATCTAGCAGCATTACACCGGCCTTCATAAACCGAAAGCGGGGCCGGTGAATCTGCTCAAGCCCTTCGCGTACGGCATCGAGAATCACGCGCGTATCGTCGCTGGGCGAGTGCAGGGGTATCAGCGCCTGCGGGAAATATTGCGGTTGGTCGCGGCGGTGGCGATTGGTGTTCAGAAACACCATCACTGCACGCGCCATGCTGCCCTGTTCACGCAGTTTTTCAGCGCTACGCTGGGCGTGACGGCGCAGCGCGTTGTGCACTTCAGCAAACTCGCCGGTCGGTTGGCCGAACGAGCGCGAGGTCATAATGCGCTGGCGCGGTTGGTCCAGCGCGTTCATTTCCAGGCAGGGCGTGCCGCGCAACTCCAGCGCCGTGCGGGCCAGCACCACCGAAAAGCGCTTACGCAGCCATTTTTCATCGCTTTCGCGTAAATCCCAGGCAGTGTTGATGTCGCCAATGGCCAAGCGCTCGGCCAGCCGACGCCCGACGCCCCACACACTGCCCACCGGGGTGCGCTTTAACAGCGCCTCGGTGGTGTGGCCCTGCCCCTGCAATAGGCAAACGCCTTCGTAGAGGGGGTCTTGTTTAGCTAAATGATTGGCCAGCTTGGCCAGCGTATGGGTCGGGGCCAACCCCACACAGACCGGCAGGCCCAGGTGGCGGTGAATACGCTGGCGCAACTGCTTACCCAGCGCCTCACACTGCTGGGAGGTAAAGCCGTCTAAATAGATGAACATTTCATCGATCGAGTAGGGCGCGATCTCTGGGCAGGCGTCACGCAACAACTGCGCTAACCGCGCCGACATATCGCCATACAGCTCGTAATTAGACGAGAGCAGATGAATCTCGCCACGCTGGCGCAGCCCTTCCAGTTTGAAGGCGGGCGTTCCCATGGGAATATCCAGCGCCTTCAACTCGGCAGAACGGGCGATCACACAGCCATCGTTATTCGACATCACGCCCACCGGGCGGCCTTCAAGGTGAGGCTGAAACACCCGCTCGCAGCTGACATAAAAGTTGTAACTACGAATGATCCAATTATGGACATGACTTTAAACTGAGCATAACAGGGCTTTCACTATATGGCCTCGTGTCCATGGCGAACGTCGATATAAGGCCCTCTTCATACACTTTTTTGTCCATGCCATTGATGGATTGGTATTTCGTACCCCAAAAACGTAGCCCACTATTGCGGTCTAAAGGCACTGCCTGTTAGAACCATCAATTGACAGCTACGAGGAAAATAAAATGTCCGGGCCTAAACAAAAGGAAACACTCAATGGACTTATGGCCTCGATCCCATTTCGGTTCCGCAAATGAGATTTTCCTTGTTGACGACAATATTTGAACAACCATTGGTTTCGGGATCTTAAAAAAGCAGATGGAAAAGGAGAAGGTGGCCGCGATCCAGAAGCCGACATAAAGCTTTTGGCCTGGAGCGGGCTAACTTCGAACTAAGCCTGACTGTTGGAACAGTTTACAGGTGTAGAGAGGGGGCCTTGGTAAGAAAGGATAAAATTTACGACGGTCTACATGGCGAATTCTCAAAAACCTCAACCAAATAGTCGATCATCGCTCTTACTTTGAGGGGTAACCGACGATCCGGCGCGAACAGCACATGCAGGCCGCCGAGATCCAGTGGAGGGTGATCCAATTCGAAAGCAACCAGAGCGCCACTGGCCAATGCCTCGGACACGATAAAGTTGGGCTGATATATGATCCCTTGGCCCTTAACGGCGGCAGCAAGAAGTGCGTCGCCATTGTTGGACATGAGGTTGCCTGTTACGGGCACCTGGATCTTACCATCTTGGCCGAATGCCCAGGTGCCGCCGCGTTGCGCTGAGGAAAGGCTGTAGCTCAGGCAATTGTGGTTTGAGAGCTCGGCAACACGGTTAGGGGTTCCATGTTTTTTCAGATACTCAGGCGAGGCACAAAGTCGCATCGGGCAATTGCCGAGACGGCGGGCCCTGAGGTCGCTGTCAGCGAGGTGTCCGATGCGGACAATCAGGTCCCAGCTCTCTTTCAGCAGATCCTGTTGAGTGTCGCTCAGGCCAAGATCCACCTCCACCAGTGGGTAACGATGGGTGAATTCCGGTATTAACGGTGCAATGAAGCGTGTGCCAAAGGATAGCGGTGCATTCAGACGTAATCGACCCATGGCCTGATGCTGCTGGGAAGATACTTCGGACTCCGCTTCTTCAAGATCCTGAAGAATGCGCTGACAGGCCTGCAGGTATTCCCGTCCGGCATCTGTCAGTGATAACTGTCGAGTGGTGCGATGAAGCAGTTTCGTGCCGAGCCTGGTTTCCAGTGAATCCACATGTTTTGTGGCCATTGCCGGCGACATGTTCAGCTCCCGGCCGGCGGCAGACAGACTACCTCTGGACGCTGCCTGAACGAATACCTGCATGCTTGTGTATCGGTCCAGCATTTTATTTCCTACCTTTAGTTAAAACAGTTCCTTTTTTAAGTCCGTTCTCCTTTCCTGAGTATCAGTATAACCTGTTCATTGTGATATCTGAACTATTCAAACCTATGGAGGTATGTCGATGTCCACGCAGCCAAGAGTGCCTACCAGACAACCGGTATTTTTTATTCCCCACGGCGCTGGCCCTTGTTTCTTTATGGACTGGAGTCCCCGCAATACGTGGGACGGTATGGCCGACTTTCTTCGAAGCGTCATCGGGCGTTTGCCAGAAAAGCCGACGGCCATCCTCCTGGTATCCGCCCACTGGCGCACTCAAGAGTTTAGTGTGACCGCCGGCAGCCAGCCCGATCTCATTTATGACTATTTCGGTTTTCCGGACCACACCTATAAATTGACTTATCCGGCTCCAGGAGCGCCGGCATTGGCGCATCGCGTGAGTCGTCTACTGGTTGGGGCACAACAGAACACCCTGGAGGATTCCGGGCGTGGGTTTGATCACGGTATGTTTATTCCGCTCAAGGTGATGTTCCCCGAGGCAGACATTCCTGTGGTTCAGCTGTCGTTACGGCAGGACCTGGACCCCGAAGCACACCTGCAGGCAGGCAGAGCTCTGGCGCCACTGCGTGACGAAGGTGTGCTGATTCTCGGCAGTGGCATGAGCTTCCACAACATGCGTGGCTACGGCGACAAGCGGTTTACACCGCTCTCCGAGGCGTTCGATGACTGGCTGACGGACACTGTCGAAGGTGACTCCGGAATTCGTTATCAGCGATTGAGGAAATGGGTTCAGGCACCCCACGCCCTCGATTGTCATCCGCATGGAGACGAGGAACACCTGATTCCATTGCTCGTGGCAGCGGGTGCAGCGGGCGAGGAGCCCGGCAAGAAGGTTTATTCCGAACGGGTGATGGAAACCCAGTTATCGGCGTTTCAATTTGGTTGAGTGGGTGACGTCCCCTCAAAAATCAATGGCAAGAGGAATTAAATGATGAAAATTGAACTCACGGGCAAACAGTCGTTGGTCACCGGCTCTACCGCGGGCATCGGTTTGGCCATTGCCCAGGGGCTGGCCGAGGCCGGTGCCTCGGTAACTATAGTGGGTCGTGACCAGGCCAAAGTGGATAAGGCGCTGGCCGAGATAGCCAATGCCAGCGGTCGGGACGATGCAAAAGGCATTATCGCGGACCCGGGTACCGCGGAAGGTTGCCGGACCATCATCGAACAGCTGCCCGAGGTGGATGTTCTGGTCAACAACCTGGGTATTTATGGCGGCGTTCCATTCTTCGATATCGACGATGCTGCCTGGGAAGAGATTTTCCAGGTCAACGTGATGAGCGGTGTTCGACTTGCCCGGCATTACGCAACTGGCATGAAGGCTCGGGGCTGGGGGCGTATCCAGTTCATCTCTAGTGAATCGGCGTTGAATATTCCATCGGAGATGGTGCACTACGGGGTGAGCAAGGCGGCGCTTCAAGGTGTATCCCGGGGTCTCGCCAAGGTTCTTGCCGGAACCGGTGTGACCGTGAACAGCATCCTTCCCGGTCCGACCCGTACTGAAGGAGCCAAAGCCATGATGGCTGACCTGGCGGCTGAGCGGGGAGTCTCCCCGGAAGCAATGGAAACCCTGTTCCTGGACGAAAACCGGCCTTCCACGCTGCTCCGACGTTTTGCCGAACCGGAAGAGGTCGCCAGCCTCTGTGTCTACGCTGCGTCTCCCCAGGCCAGTGCCACCACAGGCGCCGCCCTGCGTGTTGAAGGTGGCATTGTGGAAAGCATTGCCTGAAATCGCCGGCCGGGACCACCCGGCCGACTCACCCACTGACAGTTGTTTTTTGAGGGAGGCATCATGAGTCTTCAGAAGAAACCCCTTGGGAAGTCCGGTTTGGAGATAGCCCCACTGGTATTTGGCGGAAACGTGTTTGGCTGGACAGCCGATGATAACCGCTCTTTTCAGCTACTCGATCGGTTTGTGGAGCAGGGCTTCAGCGCCATTGACACGGCCGACGTATATTCTGCGTGGGCACCGGGCCTTGAAGGTGGCGAGTCGGAGGCAGTTATCGGACGATGGCTGAAAAAGCGGGGACGTCGTGATGACGTCATTCTCATGAGCAAAGTCGGTATGCTGGAGCGTCGTAAAGGGCTATCTGCAGCCAACATCGAAGCTGCAATTGAGGATTCCCTGTCACGTCTGGGCACCGATTACCTCGATGTATACTTCGCCCACATTGATGATCAGGAAGTCCCCTTGGAGGAAACATTGGGCGCGTTTGACCGGCTGATCAAGGCCGGTAAGGTGCGGGCCATCGGCGCCTCCAATTATTCGTCCGATCGATTGGAACAGGCGCTGGCCGTGTCTCGTGATCATGGGTTCGCGCGCTATGAGCTGATCCAGCCCCTCTACAACCTGCATGACCGGGCCGATTTCGAGTCGTCGCTGGCGAAAGTCGCCAGCGAGCACAATCTTGGCGTGGTGAGCTACTTTTCTCTGGCCAGTGGATTCCTGACTGGCAAATACGCTCAGCTTTCAGACCTGGAAGGCAACCCTCGGGCTGACTTTCTCAACGGTTATTTCAGCGATCGTGGTCAGCGCATTCTGGATACCCTGATGGCCGTTTCGCAGGAGGCTTCAGCAAAACCATCCCAAGTGGCACTGGCCTGGCTGCTCCACCAGCCAGAACTGACCGCACCGATTGTCAGTGCAACATCGCTGTCTCAACTGGATGAGATATTGGCTTCGGTGAAATTGTCACTACCGGAAGAGATGCTTTCCAGGCTGGACGCCGCCAGTAGGCAGTGATATGAAGATGAGGCTGGAATGAGTGTGCATTCTGGCTTCATCCTCTTTGGTAACACCTTCAATGGTAATGAAACCCGCAATACGGAGAACCCAATCATGATCCACGATTCTCGTGAGCGGTATGGCGCTCTCACCAAACTGCTGCACTGGTCGATGGCCCTACTGGTGTTCTGGCAACTGCTCAAGTTTGGTGATCGAATCTTCGACGGAGAACACTGGGTCGGACAAACGCTGGTGCCCTGGCATGTCTCTATAGGTTCGCTGATGTTGCTGCTGATTCTGGTACGCTTGGCCTGGGCCGCTGGCCAGCGTCATCAGCGCCCGCAGCAAGATCCGGCGCAGGCTCTGCTGGTCAAGGCCGGTCATGGGGCGTTGTATCTTGGCCTGTTGCTGATGCCGATAACCGGGGTAATGGTCATGCTGGGTGGTGGCCACGGGATTACGGCTTTCGGTATCGAGCTTTTTGCTGAAGGCGAGGAAATTGCCTGGGCCCAAGCCCTGGGACAGCTCCATTCGCCAATCGCATGGATTTTGACCGTTTTGATTGTTGGTCATATTGGTATGGCACTGATTCATCACTTCGTGAAAAGAGACGATACGCTTAAACGTATGGTGTGATGAGGCAATCTCCAAAACCAAAAATTCTCGTTATTTCGCGACTTGATTGCGGAAACTCCGAATAGATCAATGAGGCAAACGGTTATTAGGCTAACTATATCTTAAGCTATCCAATTTTGTCGGAGGTCAAGTGCATCAGCGCTTATCCAGAGTAAAAAGTCGATCAGCTGCAATCCGGTTTCTGCTATCGCGGGCACAGTTCAAAGAGTGCTTTGCCGTAGTTAATCAGCCTGGCTTCAGGAACTCGGCACTGGCCGGACTACAGGTGGCTATCGCGGCGCTGGTTGTGCTTCCGCTGATCGAGCTATCCGACTTTTCGCACCTGATTGGATTTGCTTCGCTGGGTACATTGGTGGCTTTGTTTGGCCGTTTTGCGGCCCCGGAACGCCGGGGCTTTACGGTTTTCCTTTGTTTGCTCTGCCAAACCGCAACCGTTTTTGTGATGTCCCTGGTGGCCTGGCTGGAGTTGCCCATGGTTGGTCAGCTGGCCATTCTGGCGCTGTTGTGCGGTACGCTGTTTTACATCGTCACCGTTGGTGATTTCGGTCCGCCAGGTGCATTGATCTTCATATTCGCCGCCAGCGTTTCAATGGGCCAAGTGGATACCTTTGCCTCTGTCCTCGAACGTACGACTGCGACCGCAGTGGCCGCTGCTCTTGCCTGGCTAGTGGTGATGATCACCGACGTGTTCCGCCACGATACACCGGCGGCACAGGATTGGTTCAAAAGCCGGCCCGCCAGTCACAAGTTGATCGCCGTCGCGCGCATGGTGTTGGGCTCTGCCGTGGCGGCTTATGTTGCTTATGCGTTTGGCGGTCAGCACGCCGGTTGGGCGGCCATGGGCGCTGTCGCCGTGTTACAGGGTAGCCATTTGCATATCAGTATGAGCCGAGCCCTACAGCGCACCATAGGCAACGTACTCGGCGCTCTCCTTGTGGCTTTGGTGCTGCTAAGCCAGCCCTCTGTGTGGACCATTATTGGGCTGGTGGCGTTACTGTCGTTCGCTACCGAGACCATCATCGGATCGAATTATGGACTGGGCCAGGTTCTGGTTACGCCCATGGCTCTGTTTATGAGCTATCTGGCGGCACCAGACCTTGCTGGCATGGCGATGGTGCAGGAGCGGGTAGTAGATACCCTCATAGGGACCGCTGTCGGGATCTGTTTTGCGATTCTGTTTTCGACCCTGGACGACCGAGCTCATTTGCTAACTCATCACATAAATCGCGGAAGGTAAGTTGCAGTCACGGGCTGTTGGTTCTCGAACGCCTATCAAAACCTTGGTCTGTCCCAGATGCAAGAGAGCCAGTTTATGGGTAGTTCATAGGCCCTGAGTATCACTGAGAATGAATCGGACGCGGCGTTTTGGATTAGAGACCGCAATACGAGTGTGGGTTTAAGAATACGAGCGGGAGTGCCAGTTACTGGATCGGGAAAGAGATCACGGCGGCTTCAGTTGACCGATTCAATAAGCTCCCTTGTCACCACATCTTGGGGCTGATCTCAGCATAAATACAACCTTCCCTCATCACTACAATGTGGTTGGCACAGCGACAGGCGTTGGCGAGATCGTCGATAGCTATGGCAATGGTTTTGCCCCCGGCGACTCAGTTCCCGGATAAGATCGAACCCCTCGACCTAGCGGCCAAGATCCAGGGCTAAGGTCGGTTCATCGGGAAGGACCAATTGCGTTTCCTCGACAACGGTCATGGTAATCCAGACCCTTTGCTTCGGGCCTCCGGATAGCGCGTCCAAAGGGCGCTCTATCGGTTCTGACATGTTCACAACCCCGACTGAATCCGAGAATTACCCCTTTAAGCACGACATGCCCCTCAGCCTCAATGGACTTACCCCGATGCGTGTGACACACCGTAGCCTCAAATTGAACCCCTCGGACTCGGCCCTGAATGTTCGCTTTGCGACCCGAGCGGCCAAATTGTGGTAGCATCATTTGGGTAGCAAATCGGAAAAGCGTAACCTGCTATGCGTCATTGAATATCATGAGCTTACCGGAATATTACGTGTAACCGGAGGGCTAAAAGCGTGACACCCTCCCGGCCTTCAACCGCTCAATCTCATCCAGAAGCTCTTCGATAGTCGAATTCTGCGCCGCCACAATAGAACTCAGGCGATCAATCTGCTTGCGATAGTCTGCGATCTTCTGCTTATCGGTTCTTGCCCTGTTGTCTGTAGTACGCTTGCTGCTCCTCTTTTGCTCCGACTTAGAAGTTATGTAGGCTTGAACCTCAAGTATCAGCAAAGGGTACCTGTCCTTTTTCAAAGCTGAGGGATCTCGTCCCGCTTCTCTCGCAACGTTGTTTTGGGTAACAGCTGCCCCCAAAGGAAGGCGGATTGTCTTACCTTTTTTCAGCCGATCAAATGCATCCCTGAACTCTTGCTCTGCCGATTTCTTAACCGTTGACGACACTGAGATACACCTCTATCGCATAGATTTCTTTTTTCAAAGCGTTGAAACGTGGACTCTCGGAGGTCAGCGACTCGATTTTCTTTTCGTGAGCAGCCTTTAGTCGTCTCAAGGCTGGCCCATTTTCACGCTTAAAAATCGCATCTGTGCAGATGCCTCCGCCATCAGCCCCAGCACACTGCGCCATTGACTCAATACCACCATACTCACAGACCCCAGCCTTCATGCAGAATCCGGCCAGTGTGCGCCGACAACCAATATCGCCTTTGGCTATTAACTTCGTAAGCTGTTTTTCCTCCCCAGCTTCTACAAGATTGACAACCTTAATCGGGATCATCTGCTTAGAATGAGGGCGCACATTCTCAAAGCTATCTTCCACCACACTTGCAATCTGCCGGTAAATTGCCTTGTAGGACTCGACTATGACGGAAGTTTCAGCATCCGAGTTGAGTCTCAAATTAGTGAAATTGCGGCCATAGTAAAGCGTCATTTTTTGACTCACATGCTTCATGAGCCACTGTAAGCTTTGATCAGAAACCATGTTGGAGGCGAACATATTGACGTTGGTGGTGCGTCGCAACTGATGCGCCGCTAAAGGCCATTGAAGCCCGATGCCAAATCCTTCTCTATTGCCAATATTCGGGGTCATAGACACCGCAATTTTCCAATCCTCTTCTGTCACTGCCATCTCTTCTGGATCGAAAAAAAGCGGATAGCGATCAATGAAGGGACCCAGCCTTAATTGCCCTATAAGTTCGTTCTTGGAGTTTCGGTTGTTACCCTTTACTGGAAGCCACGGCTCCGTTCCGGCCAACGCGAGCGGCACAGAAGAACTATCCCATTCAGGCGCAGACTCACCCCCTGGGAAATACTTCAGCCTCCATTTAGCAATGGTGCTCGCCGCATCAACAGCCTTCTTAACGGTGCTGGGCACAACCCATCGAGCATCATCATCAGGATCAGTTTTCGTGGTTTCCCCAACCAACATTGCGATATCCCCCAACCTCTCGTCACGCTCGATGAGAAAGCAATCAGACCTGAGCGAGTTCACCTCATTCAGGCGCTGAAGGGAGAAGCTCATGATGTAAAATAGAGCCGCCTCTTTAACCATATTGAGATAGGCCGTAAAGCGGGTACTCCTGTAGATGAGAGGCGGTACGCCCAGCCATTTCTCGAAAAGCCCTGAAAGTCCATACTCCACAGAAAATCCTTCAAACCCTCCTGCAAACAGCACTCTTTTTTTGTAAACGTGCGGCTCATAAAAGGGTGAATGGTATTTAACATCCTTTACGCAAGAGGCGTTATACGTATACGCTTCTGATAACCAGCTGAATGCGCTTCCCAGCGCTTGCTCATGCTCGAAAAAATCGTCCAGGCACTCATTCAACCTCTTAACCTGGTACGCCCATATTCTGGGTGGAATATATGGAGTTTGAACCTTCTCATGACCTTTTATCTGCGACGCCAGGAGCGCCAAACCTCTCCCTCCGAATACCTCAAAGCCAAGAACATCTGATTGCAATCTCAATCTATGTAGAAAGTTGACGTAAACCTTAAAACTGGCGCACTGAAGAGCATCAGCAATCTCCTGATGAATCGCCGGAAACCTCTCAACGTCCGAGATCAGCACTCCCTTACTATCGCAGACGCTTGCAATCTTTGTCAGGGCTCCAAACGAGTAAACACAACTCCTAATTCGCCCAGGAAAAAGTCGCGGATGATAAAGCACCAAGAGCACAACCTGCTTGACAAGAAAGACATTCTCATCAGAAATCCCGTCCTTTTTAAAATTGAAGGTCGCAGAGCGCTCGAACGCCCGAAAGTCCCAGAAATCATCACCATATAGGGACAGCGGGGCACCTTCGCTGTCGACCGATACCGCCCAATCTCTGGGTGGCGGAAAGCATGGCGGTCGATACAACGGCGAGTCGACCGTAACCAACGTGGATGGCGACATAAAGCGCAAAGTGTCAGCGTTCATTACTGCTCCAGAAGCTCAATAATTGGGGCCCAATTAGGGTGGTAATCACCCTCTTCAATCCGCTCCTGCGCTTCTGACACCCAGCCAGCACGCCTGGAACTAGAGTTCTTAAACCACGACAATTTTTCGGATAACCGATCAACTACGACGTCAGAGGGCACCTCTTCACGACTCAGCGTCATGCTTGCCTCAATCGTCTTGAGATGCCGAAAGGAGGAAATGGACCAGATATAGTCTTCACTATCTACATCGCGATGATGCTTGCACCACAGGCAACCAGATGGATTGACACAGTTAGGTTCAACTATCCCCCCAGGTCTATCGGCCACCGATTCTGGGTCACCATTGCAACTGCTGGAAATCACCGACGCCTTGAGATCCTTTTGCTTGATAGGGTCGTGCTTGCTCCAAAACCGGGCAACCTCAACCATAGCTCGCTGCTGACTAGGTCGCTCGTATTGGTCCTTTAACACCTCCCGAGTATGCTGAGCCATATCTGCCGTTAATTCAGGGTCTCCTGAGCGGCGCAAAAGCCAATTCACCCTGGTGTTTCTCAGTTCTCGTGGTGTAACCCAAGCAAGTCCATGTGCTTCAAATAACTGCCGAAACGCCACAAAGTGAGTAAGCCCCGTTCTCGACACACTCTCTCCCTTGCCATAATTATCAAACTGAGGGAAAAAGTTTGGAGAATCAGGAAAGAAATGGTTCACAAAGGCTCGAAATCGCTCAAGAAAGGGCTTGTAAGACTTGTAAATTCGAAAGCTTACCTCACCTCCTCTCCTGTTCTTGTAACACCTTACCTGCCAGCTATCGCCGAGCGGCTTATACTTCAAGGCTCCGCGCCCCAACTCTCTAGCCTGAGTCAAATTCATGCCTGTCTGAGCAAGGAAAATCAGAAACTCTGCCTGGACTCGCAGGTTCACCAGGTGCCACCTTTTCGCTCCGCCCCTCCGGGGAGAAATATCACTGACCGCCTCTCGTCGCTTTAACGCTTCCCGATAGAGGACCTTTTTCTGATATGCCCAGCCAGGCTTGGGAGTAGCTGCCAACTCAAGCTCTTGCAATCCCGCATGGAGCAACACCTCATTGCCCTCAACCAGACCGGCTCGGATTGGGATCTCTAGGGGCAGGGGCCCATAAACAGCTTCCTTAGACAATCCTTCCGCGATATCGACCAGGAAATTCCCCTGCTTGAAGGTAGCCTCCAAGTTTTGCTTCTCAGCAATCCGACTGACCGCTTTTGGCGCTTCCTTGACGGCACGAAGGCGAGTCCTATTAATGAGGCGGACGGTTTCCGGTATGGAAAGAATGGAACCAAAAATCGACGACAGCGTCGCAGCCTTTATGTAGGCTGACTTCGGGCTCAACTTCGAACCCTTCTTCCTAGACTTAATGAACAAATACTCGGCGTACTCCAGGAAGTTGAATTCCAGCTTTGCAAGACTGAACGAGTGCTGGCCCTCATCCAGGAATCTCATAAATCCCACGAACGTAGCAAGGTAATGAGGCACCGACTTCTCCGATCGGCCAGCGTAAAGTCTATTCTCAAGCTCTTCTTTAACAGCTTGTAAAAGCTCCAACCTCTCTGTTCGAATCGCCCCTAGCGCTCCCACGGCAATTTTTTTGAACGCCAAATCCGCTCTCAAGCTCGCGCCGCCCCGATAAAGGAACCGTGTTAAATCTGACCTTGAACCATATCGGGGCGCATTCTCCTTATCTAGATACTGGATCAACAAATCAGGCGTCGTCATTGAATGTAACCTTATCGATTAATGTTTCGACGTTGCCAACTTTGCCGACATACAAATTGAAAAATTCGTCCGACAGCGCCTCCTTTACAGGCTCTTTTTCGATGAACTTCACATATTTCCAAGTTGTCGCCTCATCCTTGTGGAGCATGGCATCCCTAACAAAAACGATGGCATCGACCTGGCTCGGAAGGGCGCTCATTGCGAGTCGCATTAACTGGGTGCCAAAAGTGGCTCGTGTTTGGTGAAATTTAAAATCCCTAAATTGATCAAGCCCTGCCTCAGCCAGCTTTTCACGCAGGTAGCTGATTAGTTTTGTAAAGGACGTCTCGGAGTAGGCGTTTCCTCGCTCAGACAGAAACAGCAAGGTTCGATCTTCTTCGGAGGCCCTCGCCTGTCGACCAAGGCGTCGCGCTGAATAAGCATATCGCTCAAGCTGACGAACAAGCTCGGCAGGAAAGAGCAGCGCACCACTCACATCGTACTTGGTTTCAACACCTGTTCCAGGCCCCACCGCAATGCGCTTCATTGAGGGAATTGTCGGATCATCCAGGGCGTTATCGATGCTTGATAGACGCAGGGTGCGAATGGTCTCACTCCGAGCCCCAGTAAAGAAGCCAATCATGGTCATCAGGTAAAGCTCTACTTTCCCACGCTCGAAAAGAAAAGTAAGTAGCGCCGCTCGATTCTCATCCGTTAGAGGGGTCAGCCCATCCTCCAATGCCGCACCAACCCGCCTTCGATTCGGAATGGCCAACTCGCTTGAAGTCACAGACATCGTCCGAGAGAAGCCGACAGAGGTATAGAACTGGATCGTTTTAGACTGATCCTCCCACATGGACTTACGGTCAACCCAGCCATAAACCTGGGCCCAGCGGTAGAATTGAATGATCGCGCCCATTCTCGATGTGGCGGTGCTGGAGCTAACCAATCCGGCCTTCCGCTGTTCAATGAGAAATCCTCGGTACTGGAAAAGACAACGATCTTTCTTTCTCTTCGGAAAGTGTCGCCAATCCACCCCATGATCTTCTAGCCAGCAAGCGTAGGCTTTTAGGTGACTCATGTTTGAGGCCACTGTTTTGATATCGTTTCCTACAACGGAGTCTAACTTGTGGAGTGCATAAGCATTGGCCGCGAGCCAAGGCTCTCCGTCATCGAAGAATATGTGTGGCACCTTTGGCACTGGCTTTGAGCGACTGACCGGAACCCAAGAAACCTCCTGAGAACCCTTGTCGGTATCGAGAGCCATAGGCGTAATACTGACTCTTTCGAGCATCGCCATAATGAAGTCCTTGGTTGATCGATTGCCTACCCAATCCGGCTTGCAGCCAGAAATGTCGCATCCAGAGTCTTAAAAGTTCGCAGACTTACTCTTTGAAAGTCGAGCACCTCACAGCCGCCACCCTTTCGCGAAAATTGCAGCACCAGCCTTCAACCAGGGGCGCTCTGGTGATCATTACTGACTTCAGATTTCCGCAATCAAACAGCAACCGAATGTCCGCCTCTTGCATTTTCCCTATTTCGCCTCATCACTTTTCTGGTTTTGAATATTCCCAAGAGACGCCAACAGGCCCCGAATAGATCGAAGACCTAATCGCACCTCTCTATCGGCTCTGAGGTTTGCCTTAAGGTTGGGGAGATCACAGGGCTTTGGGAGCTGAACCCCAAGAACTCGGGCTACTTTAAGGGATAGGGTTTCCTGTTACCTGGCAGATCTTTGATAGCTTTTATAAGCCGTGACTCACCGAATCGCTGTAAAAGGTACAGCCACTCTCTTTGCCCTCTTTCATTGGTAATCAGAGCGGAAATTCTTCCTACCAGGGGCGGGCCTGAGGGCCCTCTGGCCGTGAGCGGCTAGCCCACTTCCTTGTCTATTTCTGGAAAGAAACTTAGGGTAGGCTCATTCCAATGTCAATAGTTACCACAGTATTTTGTATTCGTCATATGCTAGCATTCGTATGTAAAGTTATTGGCATCGACCAGGCCAATCATCGTACGTACTCGTGTATCACCGCGCGCACCACGCCCCACAGTTTGCAGTCAGTGCCTTCAAGGGGCAGGGGCGGGTAGTGTGGGTGAGTCGAGCATAGGTGAGGGGTGCCCTGGTAAAGCGAGTAGCGCTTAATCAACACTTCGCCTTCCAGCATCGCGACCAAAATATGCCCCAGCCGCGGCTCGATCCCCCGATCCACAACGAGAAGATCACCCTCAAAAATCCCCCAGCCCTCCATACTGTCGCCGGTGGCGGTGACATAAAACGTCTGGGTAGGGTGTTTAACCAACCGCGTATTGAGATCCAGCGTGCACGGCTCGTAATCCTGCGCAGGAGAAGGAAAACCGCTAAAACCAGCGCGGCCCAAAAAAGTTAAATGCGGCAACGGCTGAGCGCTTAACGGCAAAGCGGGGGTAAAGTGAAAAGACTGGCCCGGCATTGTCGGCATCCTGACTCTTAAAATGTTGTATGAATATACAGTATTTTTCAGAGTGAAGGAAAATGCAAATGGGCGGATAGTGTTGAGATTGCTTCACTGCGTTCAATGAAAGGGACTCCTCCCCTCTCGAAGCTTCAGAGAGCTACATTGATAGTTGAACCACTTCAATGCGGAGGGGAAGAGTCATGAACAAGCATAAGATAA
>NZ_JACCDE010000047.1 GCF_013415125.1 Vreelandella glaciei
GAGGTCAGCGTCTGTTGTTCAGGTTCAGTGAGAGGGGCAACGAAGCGTTTTTCCATGGTTCTGTCCGTGTCAGAAATCCTGGCATGGATATTACACGAAAACTTTATATCAGGTACTTAGTTATCCGTAAAAATTTATTAATTTCCTATATACTTTTCTGCTTAAGCAGTTGAAGAGAGATTCAGTTAATGGAATACCGTAAAGAAATTGATGGACTAAGGGCATTTGCTGTTTTGCCAGTCATCTTGTTCCATGCTGGTTTTTCGTGGTTTGCGGGAGGGTATATAGGTGTTGATGTTTTCTTTGTTATAAGTGGCTATCTGATTACTTTGATAATCATAAAAGACTTGGAGGCTGGCTGTTTCTCTATAGGGAAGTTTTACGAGCGAAGAGCCAGAAGAATTCTTCCTTCACTTTTCTTTGTGATGTTGTGTTGTATTCCATTTGCTTATGCATGGATGATGCCCCCGCAATTTAAAGATTTCTCCCAGGCTTTTGTTGCCGTAAGTTTTTTTGCTTCTAATGTGTTGTTTTGGAGTAAGGAGGACTACTTCGCCCCTTCTGCTGAAGAGAATCCATTGCTTCACACTTGGAGCTTGGCTGTTGAAGAACAGTTTTACATATTTTTCCCAATTCTCCTCCTCGTGTTGTGGCGGTTTGGTAAACAACCGGTTTTTTACGTAGTTTTAGGTTTTTCTTGTATTAGTCTACTTTTGTCAGAATGGGGTTGGAGAAATTACTCTTCGGCTAATTTTTACTTATTGCCTACGCGGGCATGGGAGCTGGGGGTTGGGGCGATGTGTGCATTTTATTCTTATGCGCGCGTGATTAAACCGAGCCAGGGAGGTTCTGCTCTTGGCCTAGCTCTTATTTTGTATTCGGTTTTTGTATTTGACGAAAGCTATCCTTTTCCTTCTTTTTATACATTGATCCCAGTGTTAGGAACGGCTTTTATAATTTTATTTTGTGCAAAAGGGACTTTTGTATATAGGATATTATCTTTAAAGTATGTGGTATGGGCTGGTTTGTTAAGTTATAGCACCTATCTCTGGCATCAACCTTTAATGGCTTTTGCAAGAATTAAGATCCTTCCGCATCCTCATTGGATAACAATGCTAATACTATGTTTTTCTTCAATAGTTTTGGCTTACTTTTCTTGGAGATATATTGAGCGTCCATTTAGGCGAAAAGAAGGGTCTTGGGTCGACACTAGAGTAAAAGTATTCTCTACAGCTGCTGTCGCATCTTTAGCTATTTTTTCCTTCGGTTTCTATGGTCACGTTAGTAATGGAATTCCAGAAAGGTTTCGACTGAGTGAGAGGCAGAGTTCTTATATTTCTACAGCCAAAGCAAGTCCAATGCGCAACAAATGCCATGCAAGTCCTAGAAATGTTATAGAGGTTGAAGATACATGCATATACAATAGTGGAAATGCAACTGTAGCAGTTTTAGGAGATAGCCATGTTGTTGAACTTGCCTATTCACTAGGTGAGCAAGTTAAAAAGGCTGGTGTTGGTGTTGCTCATTTTTCGTATAGTGGATGTGAACCCTCTTATAGTAAAAATGATGGTTCACCTTGCACTGAATGGACGAAAAAAACAGCTAATTATATTATTAAAAGTAATGACTATACTCATGTGATTGTGTCGTATCGGATGGCCCTGGGAATTTGGGGAAGTGCTCGAGGTGTATATCCTAGCTTTCCTATGGCAAGAGATAGCGAGCAAGTTTCTTCTGTTATTGATAGTCTGCATGATATGCTTTCGGATATTGCCAGTAGTGGAAAAAAAGTTATTTTTGTCGACCAATCGCCAGAGCTACCAAGGAGCATCCAGCAGCTTGTATATTTGGGCAGGTTGCAGAATGGTAATGTTTTAGGACTTTCTAGAGATTGGTGGGATGAATTTAATAGGTTTTTTGAAAATTCAAAAGCTATCCCAGAGCTGGTTCATCAAGTTAATGTAGCCAATGTATTTTGTGGCAATGACGTTTGCTATGGCGGAAAAGATGGCGTTTCTTTTTACTTTGATGATAATCACCTTTCAGTTGAAGGAGCGAGGAGAGTTGCTGACCATATAATAAGTGAAACTGAACTGATTGATAGGGAGCGTTAAATTACCTGGTGGCTCGTTCCTACCCTATTAAGTTTTCCAAACTTACTATGCTCTGGATGATATCCCGTAAAGAGTAATATCAGTCCTTATCCGAATAGGAATTTTTCTAGATTGAGTTGTTTTTATCAGGATTATTGAAAGTACCCCCGTGATTCATCTATTCGCTGATAGGTTCATTGTTTTATCTCTTTTAGGCTCATCTGCCTCGCTAGGTGGGTAACGCTGTTATCGGGCTCCAGTACTTGAACTAGTTGTGCTTAACGTCAATAGCCCCTCCACCAGCCCATTCAGCCGCTGCTGAAACTGCCCGCCCGGCGAGGGTGGGTTGGGGTCTGAGGTGATCACGACCGTCATTTTACGCTCGGGAATAACAAACAGTGCTTGGCCACCATAGCCGCGCCCGTAGTAAACATCTTCCCCTGCTAACTGAGTAATAAACCAGCCGAAGCCGTATCCGTCGCCGGTCCAGCGAGAGGTGCCGCGCGGCTGCCACGATGTTTCTACCCAGCCTTCCGGCAGAACCCGCTGCTCATTTCCAGACTCATCAATGACTAGCCCATTATTGCGATATAGCTCACCCACCTCAATCAGTGCGCGTGGCGAAAGCTGCATATCATTGCCACCAAAATAGATGCCTTGCGGGTCGCGCAGCCAAGGGCGGATAGTGATATTGAGCGGATCGCCTAGCAGGCGTTGTGCCAGTGCATGGGTCGTCTCGCCGCTGGTATGGGTAAGCGCGGCGGAAAGCAGATGGCTGGTGCCGGTTGAGTAGAGCATTTCCCCGCCGGGTTCATCCACAAAAGGGCGAGTGATGGCATCGTTAACCCAGTTGTCGCTGGCTACCCAAGCGCCATAGTGACTGCCTGAGGTACGCTCAAGCCCCGCTTGCAGGGCGAGTAGATGGGCCACAGTGATCTCGCTAACTTTTGGATCAATACCGCTAGGAAGGTGCTCGCCAAACAAATCCACCATGGGTTGCTCAACGGAGTCGACAATATTCGCCTCAATCGCCGCACCAGTGATCGCTGCCAGCACAGTTTTGGACAACGATTTAATATTGGCAGGCGAGGCCACACCCGGCCCACCTTGATGATGCTCATGGATAATCTCGCCATCGTAGGCCACTACCATGCTGTGGACGCGTTCAAGCAGGCGGGTTTGCTGGTCTAGTGCCTGGAGTGCTGTTGCAGAGGGTTTATTTGCTGCTGCGGCAGAAGTAGCGAACAACGACATAACAGCAAACGAAACAAGTAAAGCAGTAACGCGCATCGCAATACCTTCGGTATAAGTGGCAAAGGTTCGAGGCTAAGAAGTCGAAGAGGTTCCGCAACAGGTAGCCGCTAGCATTAAGGTTAGGTGGCACTTTCTGCGCCTGAATCTCAAGTTGAATATTTATATGAATGGTTCATTTTTGAGCTTGTATAGCCAATTTTAGTATATAGTAGCTTATAAATGACCCTTTATTGATAGAGCTATTATGACCCTGACTCACTCTCTGCTTGCTCCTGGCGAACTGGCCCAGCAGGTCGGTGCCAACGCACGGGAAACCCGATTGGCGCAGAACCTTTCCCGTAGAACCTTGGCGCAGATGGCGGGTGTTTCCGAGTCCACTATTAAACGATTCGAGTCTCATGGGCAAATAACCCTCGAAGGACTTGTACTCATTGCCACGGCACTGGGCGCAACAGGTCAAGTTGCCGAACTATTCAAGCATGAGCACCCAGTATCACTTGAAGAAATCAAGCGGACAGGTCGCGCCCGGGGGCGAAAATGAAGCGGATCAACATCATAGAGGTGCTGCTAGCAGGTAACCCAGTAGGGGAACTGGTCGCTAGCCGACATCAGCGAGCCTTTGACGAAAAATACCAACATCCAACCTTGGATAGCGCGGGAGTAGTCACTTTCGGCTAGAGAGAGGAAGCGGGATTACGCAAAACAAGAAAAAGCCTGCTAGGATGGGTGTGTTAGCTCATGGGTAAGCAACCCATTGATTTCCCCTGAAACGCAAATAAGCAAGGAGTGCCCTATGCGTAATATTATCTACATTATTGGCCTGATCGTCGTTGTGCTGTTCATTCTGTCGATGCTTGGCCTACGCTAAGCCTCAAACAATAAGCCAAGCAAAAAACCGCCCACTAGCGAAAGCTAGGGGCGGTTTTTTTATGCGCAGTCAGCAGCACCCTGACCAAACATATCAAACATCAGCTCGCGACCAAGGCTGGTCAGTACAAAGCGGCCATAGTCATTAAAGGTGGCGGCTTCACTAGCTTCCATCACTTGCTGGCAGGTCGCCCAGGTGGGCGCAGCTGTGCTAAGCGCGACAAGTTCACGGTGGGCTAAGCCGCGCTGTGGCAGGGTAATGGTTTCTAGCACATGGCCGTGGTCGTAAAGCAGTTCAGCGGCAATCGACAAACATTGGCGAAGGCTACGTTGAACGTTTGCCGTGGTAGAAAGCCGATAAGGTAACGGCGCGGGCCGTTCAGTAAGCTCGGGAGGCATCGTATGATCTCCTGCAGTAAGCACCAAATTGGGCTTGTTGCAGTGCATTATAAACCAAGGTCGATGTTAGACCAAGGTCTATAATGCGGACGGCCATTTCTGCTAATCCATTATCATCGCCACATGCGATCATATTCTTCCCAATAACGCCCCATTTGCCGTTCCTGGGTTAAATCATAAAGCTCATATTGACGATTCAGGCGCGCGCCACCATCGCGGGTAAGCGGCTGCCAGCGCAGTGTTGTACTATCACGGCTAGAGAATGTGAAAAATGCATCCAATGGTATGGCAAGATACAAACCTTTGTCGAAACCGCCTTCACCAAAATCATCTTCTGCATCTGTCCAGGTGCCCCAGGCACCTATGCGTACTCCGGATTCAAACTCACGGGAGAAGTCTAGCGTGGCGCCTACGTCACCGGCTAAGTAGCGGCCCACGCTCACTTTGGCCAAAACATCCTCAATGCCGGTTTCTATATAAGCATTTAAGTGGCCAGTCCAAGTGCTGTTTTATTTACCCTGGTGTGGGCTATGGTGGTTCATGCTTTCCTAAAGATGTGCAGGCACTTATTCAAACCGCTGATAGTATCGACTTTGACGCTAAAGTGCTTAAAGCTGTTGAAGAGCGTAACCAAGCTCAGAAAAATACCCTTTTTGCAAAAAACAATGCCCATTTTAAGGGAGATCTGGCGGACAAAACGTTCGCTTTGTGGGGGCTTTCTTTTAAGCCTAATACGGATGATATGCGTGAAGCACCCAGTCGCGTATTGATGGAAGCACTTTGGGAAGCTGGTGCAAACGTTAGGACTTTTGATCCTGAAGCCATGGAGGAAGCCCAGCGCGAATGGCCGCTAAAGGGTTCTGCTATTACTCAGTGGGTCGTAATCCTGTATAGCTATCTGAACAGAAGCGCCCTGATATGAAAGTATTTGCACTGGCAGGTGTGGTGTTTCTATGTGCTGCACCGCTTGTGCTGCCTAATGGCGGCTGGCTGGGGTTATGCGCACTAGCCGCTATTGGAGGAATGCAGCTTTTGCGTGGTGGCGGTATTAAAATACTACCTACCTCTGTTAGATGGTTAGGTCTAGTGCCCCTTATATTAGCCGTTGCGGTGTTATTGGCCTCTAGTTGGCATGGGGAGTGGCGCAGTGGTCTGCCATTGTTATTAGTCGCCATGTTGAGCGCGTTCGCTGCCAGTGTTTAGGCTAGGTGCTGCCTTTGTTTTTGCCGCTTTTGCGTTAACCGGAATCACCTCTGGTGTCTGGGCAGTTTGGCAGAAAGCTGTGTGGGACGTATGGCGTGCACAAGGGCATGAGCCACTTCACCCCATTTTGTTCGGTAATATGTCATTGGCCGCTGGTCTAGTCTGCTTAGCTGGCTTAGCCTGGGCTTGGCAGTCGACGAACCGGCGTGCTTGGCTATTGCTTTTATGTTTAGGGGCGCTGGGTGGGTTAAGCGCATCTTTACTTTCGGGTACCCGTGGTGGATGGCTAGCTTTACCATTGGTGGGGCTAATATTTTATCGCGTTTATTTACACCACTGGCCGCTTTTATGGCGTGGTGGTTTGCTGGCTATCATTGTTATCTTATTGTTTGGCGTCTATTCATTTCCGCAAACAAGCGTTCAGGATCGAGTTCATAAGGCAGTCGAGCAGGGGCGGGATTATTGGCACGGTGAAGCAAACGGCTCGGTAGGTATACGTTTAGAGCTTTATCGGACAGGTATACAGCTGATCGCAGACAAACCATGGTTGGGCTACAGTCTGGATGGTTACCAAAGTGCTATGCAAGCGCTATACGATGACGGTGAAGTGCAAGGGGTGGTCGCTCAGAATTGGCATGCTCATAACGATATTTTGAATGCTTGGCTGCGTTACGGGGTCGTTGGCATGTTGGCAACTTTGCTGTTTTATGGTGTGCCTTTCGGATATTTTGCTAGTAAGCTTTTTCACGCTGACTCTTCAATGCGACCCATTATATTAGCCGGTATGCTGCTGCCCGTGTTGTTTTTTTATTTTGGGTTAACCTACTCTTTTTTTGCTTACCCTGTCGCTCTTGGTGCTTACTGGCTATGGATACTACTAATAGTAGCTACTTATCTTTCCTCTCCAGTAGGTGGCCAAAAAAATTAAGATGCCTAATTGAGATGCTAGCAAGTAGTGAATAGAACACTGAAAAGGTCTGTCTTACACTAAACAGTATTTCCCTTTGCAGGGATTGGGTTAACTATATGGGAAAAATATGAATGGTTTTCGCACGGATATTAATGGGTTAAGAGCTTGGGCAGTAGTGGCGGTAGTTTTGTTCCACTTTGGAGTGCCGGGTTTTGATGGCGGCTTTATAGGTGTAGATGTATTTTTTGTAATTTCTGGATTTTTAATGACAGGAATTATTTTAGGTAAACTTTTAACACCTAATAGAGAGTCATCTTTCTCACTGCTTGGCTTTTACTTGGCCAGAGCTAGACGCATAATTCCCGCTTTAATGGCGCTGTGTATAGCATTGCTAATATTGGGTTGGTACTTTCTACCAACTTACGACTACCGCATGTTGGCAACTCATGTTATAACTGCACTCTTGTTTATTTCCAACATTAAATTCTGGCGAGAAGCTGGATATTTTGACCCCGCCTCACATGAAAAACTGCTGTTACACACTTGGTCACTTTCCGTTGAGTGGCAGTTTTATTTGCTGTTTCCTATCGTATTGATGGTTTTATGGAAATTATGGCCTAATCGTCGTTTCATCGGGGTATTATTACTGGCAGGTTTTGTTATATCACTCGGACTTTCGATAGCAATAACTCGGGTGAACCCAGGCGCTGCTTTTTACTTGTTGCCAACCCGAGCCTGGGAAATGCTCGCTGGCAGTCTCGTTTATTTTTATGCTAACCAGCTTCGTCCTGCGCAAGGCATAGCAAGAACTCTGGAAATTTTTGGATTTACGCTAATTCTTGCCAGCATCTTGCTGTTTGATGGCAATACACCGTGGCCAGGTTGGCAGGCGATGATGCCCGTATTAGGCACTGTTATGGTACTGCTGGCTTCCCGTTCGAACTCTTTTTTGACGGGTACGATTATTGCTCAATGGCTTGGTAAGGCGTCTTATTCTATTTATCTTTGGCATTGGCCGCTGAGCGTTGGCTTGATTTATCTCGAACTGCATGGTGATTGGTTTGCAACGCTAATGTCGTTGATGCTTACCTTATTGTTGGGCTGGGTATCATGGAGGTTTGTAGAACAGTCAATACAGCGAGGCTTAATGTCTTTTAGGTCATCTCAGCAAATTATACTTACAGGTTTGTTGGTGCTATTAATTGCTATTCCCGCGTTGGCGGTGAGAATTAATGATGGGGTTGAAGGCAGGTTTAAACAAGAAATAGAAGCTATATTTGCAGAAGCTCAGAATGCCAATCCTCGACGCAGTGAGTGTATAGGTAGTGTTTCAACTCCTACCCCAGGGTGTACTTACGGCGGGGATAGTTTGGGTGTCATTGTGATTGGTGATAGCCATGCTCAATCTGTTATACGCTCAGTAGAAAATGCTCTTCCTAGCAAAGAGTTACATGTTCTGGATTGGACTATAAGTAGTTGCCCTACTATTTTTGGCATCAAACATACAGGTCGCGATGATGGAAGCTGTGAGGATTTTTTTAAAAAGGTGTATGCAGAATCTCTGCAATTGGACCGGGAAATCCCTATGTTGATTGTTAATCGAATAAGCTCTTACTTTGAAGGACCAAATGAACCTGACCGAGCGCATGAAGTACCAACACCTAAAAGATATATCTCTAATCCTTATCAATATCGTTCGGAATCATTCTATCGAGAAATGCAGCAGGGCATTATTGACACCGCCTGTGCGTTTTCCGAGCATCGTGATGTGTTTATGCTGCGCCCCATTCCAGAATTGAAGCTTAATGTTCCAAGAGTGATGGGACGGGCTGCCCTGCTAGGTCGAGAAACGCGCGTGTGGATCAGTTTGGAGGAGTATGAACAGCGCCATCTTGTTGCTTGGAAGGCTCAGGATCGTGCTGCTGAAGAATGTGGCATCACCATGCTCGACCCACGCCCTTATTTGTGTGGTGATGATCGCTGCTGGGGAGACATCAATGGCATCCCAGTGTATACCGATGATGACCATTTGAGTGAGCGAGGAGGGCAACTGCTGACACCTCTCTTTCGGAAGATGTTTGAATAGGAGGGAGTAATGCGTTTGCGATCTTATCCACATTTCTAGTTTGCTGGAATGATTGGAAGATTAACATATCTTAATTTATTGAATAACAGCAGCATTATGGCATACACGGTAGAGGCAAAAGGGTCAGCAGAGTTTCAGTAACTTTAATCTATCACTGGCTTTTCTCCGAGAACTCGTAATGTCTAGCTGCTGCTATAAGTTATAGTTGGCTTTCTCTACCATTGAGAATCCGCTGTAGTTTCATAATAATAATGTGGACTAAGAACAGTGCTACCACGTTTATAGTAGACTCTTTACGCGCGTCAATTATGAGCATTGGTCGGTCCATGGTCACTAATTTTGATGTGACAATAAGCTTATCTCTTTCCTTGGCCCACAGTTGGCGAAAGAAATGTTGAATCTGATAAAAAGGCTGGCCGTAGAGTTCCAAACATTGATAGTGCTCGCCTATGGTGGGCGATGCTTTAAAGTTCAACATGCTTTTATTTTCTGAGGGCAAAATGCCAAACATCATTACGGCTTTGCTGAAAAATATTTTGCAATTAGCCTGGAGGGGTGATCATGCAGCTATATCGTCGAGGATTCGCCGTATATCTAAAGACTGGCAATGGCTTCCTAAGTGTAGCGGATTAAAGCGGCCTGCAATATTATTGTCGGTTGCTTGCAGGCCTTACCCTGAGGTGTCGGTACTCTCCGAAGAAGATATCCAGCGCATCAAAGGCGCTAATAACGCTGAGGGCTTTTATTGGTTGGTGGTCCAAAGCTCTGATTGAAAACAGTAAGCCGATAATGAGCGTGGTGCTTACACTAGCGCCTGGGATTAACTTGAAACTCACTTTTAAGCAATGCTAATCTCCAGCAAGTGCTTAACCCCGATTTTGTGGTGCGGGGCAAGCGCTATAGCGTGTGAAGGATGACTTGATTACGGCCATTTTCTTTCGCTTTATATAGCCCTATGTCCGCTCTTTTAAGCGCAGGTTTTAACGATTTTTCTCGGACATGAATCGGGGTCACACCCAATGATGCCGTGACTTTGAGCGCTTGTTGCGTGCCTTCATATTCAACAGTGGTGGGCGCCTGTTCAATAGAGATACGAATTCGCTCGGCCACCTGCTGAGCCTGCTCAATGGCGGTGTTGGGGAGCAATACCGCAAACTCTTCACCCCCCACCCGGCACAGTAAGTCTTCTTGGCGAAGCAGGTCGCTGACTATTTGCGTGAAGTTTTTCAGTACGTCATCGCCCACATCGTGGCCATACTCATCGTTGATGCGCTTAAAGTGGTCAATATCTATTGTGATAAGCGCTATGGGGTGATTTTGGCGCCGCGCCCGTGACATCTCAATTTTTGCTTGGGCTTGTAAGTAACGCCGGTTAAACACGCCCGTTAGTGGGTCGGTCATGGCTTGCGCGCGTAGTTTTTCTTCAAGCTGTTTACGCTCGGTAAGATCAAACACCATCGCTCGGGAATGCACAAAACGGCCATTGCGCGTGTAGGCAGAGCCTTGAATCATCACGTGACGATGCTCGCCGTTACGCGTTAGTAAGGTGCATTCTGCGCTGCCAGATTGATTGTCTTTCACGTTTTGGAAGGCTTTTTCAAACTCTTCGCGTGTTTCTGGTGTAATCAACTCTCGGTAATTGATATGACCGATTACTTCCTTGGCAGAGTAGCCCAGCCAGGCAAGTTCGGTGCGGTTCATTTTGACCACGAGACCGGACTTATCAATCGAGTGATAGCCGCAGGGGGCATTTTCATATAAATCACTGACTTCATAGGCGTGGCGCTGAGCGGCTTGGCGTAATTCCCGTTGGCGTTGGCTGCTGATGGACCAAAATATGCCAAATGCCACGGCAACGCCGTAAGTCAGCAACAGAAACCAGAGGACAGTGGTCTCTTCTTTAAACAGTGAGAGCCAGGTAGGGCGGGGGAGCGTGACCCCCAGTTTCCACGGGTGGTCGGCGTTATCGCTAAAAATAGTACCTGCCAGGCTGCGGTAGCGCTGGGTGCGTATATCTTCGGTTTGAAAGCGCAGGAGGTGATTGTCTATGGTGGCGTTGCCTTCATTGCGCTGCTGCATGGCTTGCCAGTAGAGGGGAGAAAGCGCAGCAAAGTTGCCACCAAAACTCGCTGTATCTATTGATCCGATACCTTCATCCAGCAGCCACCTGCCTTGGGCATCGACCAAAATCATATTGGCGTTCTGGTCAAGTAGCATGGCTTGTCGCAGGGCGTCAGTCAGGTAATCCCAATTAAGGCTCAAAAGTACTACGCCACGGCGCTCGCCGGTGGCATCAAACACAGGGGTGGAAACGTTGACCACTGGAATCACATCGCGGCCAAATAACTCGAACTGCAGGTTACGGCCAGGCGGTGAGATATAAAGGTCGCGTGGTAACAGCTTGGATGCTTCTATGAAGTAGTCAGTATTAACATGAAGATTGCCCGATACCCGTGCCCCAGTTTTATTGCTTCTGGGGGCACGCAGCACTTCGCGCCCCTGGTTATCAATCAGGACTAGCTTGG
Organism: Vreelandella glaciei; assembly: GCF_013415125.1. Lineage (GTDB taxonomy): Bacteria > Pseudomonadota > Gammaproteobacteria > Pseudomonadales > Halomonadaceae > Vreelandella > Vreelandella glaciei. The sequence goes on from NZ_JACCDE010000047.1 coordinate 11,338, forward strand.
TGTAACGAGCGTTGTGGCTAATTAAGGTCGTTAAAAAATTAGAAAGCTGGGATAAATCGCTAAGCGAATATTGCTGGTCAGTGAGTGTGGTTAAACTTTGCGCTGCGAGGTAGCGCCTTAGTCCAGGCATTTCAGCAATGGCAAGCGCATAGTTAAGGCTTTCATTAATATCGCGGGTTAATGCTTCTTGCCCCACTTTTAAGAGGGCATCGGCTTCGGCGCTCAGACTATTGAGCCGTGTTTCCATATGCACATGGAGAACAGGCAGCAGCGTCGTTGAAACGAGGATCAACGGTATGCTCACGGCTAGCAGTAGGCGAGTGTGTAGGCGGCGCAGTGGCACGGCAGCATTTCCTGTCTAAAATAGGCGGCCTGGGTAAGGCAGCCTGTTTTTCTGTTTTAGAAGTAAGGTGTGGCGTTTATAGGGGAAGTGTCATCAACCACTTTCTAGGGTGGCGTAAGCGTTGGTGGCAAGCTTTTTAACACATCAAACGGCAGGGGCTTGGAGAAAAAGTACCCTTGCAACAGGTCGCATTGGCGTTGCTGCAGGTCCATTTGTTCTTCACGTGTTTCAATGCCTTCGGCGACTATCGCTAAGTTTAAGTGGTGCGCCATGGTAATAACGCCTTGAACGATGGCGGCATTTTTCGCATTTTTTGAAATGCCCCGAATAAATAGAATGTCGAGTTTGACCTTGCTGATGGGGAGATCACGTAAATAGCTAAGGCTCGAAAAGCCCGTGCCGAAGTCATCCAACGCCACGCTAATGCCCAGATTACGTACTTCATTGAGTAGTGCAACGGCCTGTTCGGTATTTGTCATTAACGTGCCTTCCGTTACCTCTAGTTCCAGTAAGGCGGGAGGGAGGCCACTAGCGTGAAGCGCTGCTTTAATTTCATTCATAAAGCCAGTGCGCTGGAACTGCATTGGCGAAATATTGACCGCCACCGCCAGGGGGCGCTCACGGCCAGCATTAAGTGCGGCAATATCATGGCAGGCGCGATCCAATACCCAGCGACCAATGGCAATAATTTGCCCCGTTTGCTCGGCAATTGGCATAAACACGCCCGGTGAAACAAGGCCTTTGGTGGGGTGGTGCCAGCGTATCAGCGTTTCCACACTTCGAATGTCGCCGCTAACGGCATCCACGATGGGTTGATAATACGCTTCAAATTGCTCAGCTTGTATGGCTTCTTGTAATTCTCGCCTGATAACAACATGTTCGGCGACATTGTCGATGGCATCACCGCAGTACCATTGCCATGTATTACGCCCTTGGCGCTTGGCATCCAGCATCGCGAGGCTAGCATGGTGAAGTAGGTCATGCGCCTGGGTGGTACTGCCTTTATTAGAAGCGATTCCAATACTGGCGCTGATGTGCAGGCAGTGTTGGTAGAGTGTAAATGGCTGAGCAAGGGCCGCTAATAAACGATTCGTGAGGGCAATCACTTCTTGTTCGTTTTGGTAAGGGGCTAGCAGTACCACAAACTCATCGCTAGAGAGGCGTGCCACACTAACGCCCGCTGTCACGGTATCTAGTAAGCGTTGCGCCACGGTTTTAAGTAACTGGTCTCCTAATCTATGGCCAAACGCATCATTAATCGGCTTAAAGTCGTCTAAGTCGATATAAAGCAGTGCCAGTTCCTGCCCCCGCGATTTACAGGTTTTGAGCGCATGTTCCAGGCGTGTTTGTAGTGCCCCTAGATTTGGGAGCCCGGTGAGCGGGTCGTGAGCTGCTTGATAAGCAATACGCGCTTCCTGCTCTCGCTGGCGTGTAATGTCTTGTTGTATGCCGATAAAATGCGTACATACGCCCGTTTCGCTAAACACGGGGCTAATCGATAACTGGTTCCAAAACAGGCTGCCGTCGCGGCGGTAGTTACGTAGCAGTACTTGCACGTCTTGATGTTGAGTGACACCGCGGCGAATCTCTTCAACAGCTTCCGGGTTGGAATCTTCGCCCTGTAAAAAACTGCAGTTGCGGCCAAGTGCTTCTTCAGCGCTGTAACCGGTAATGTCGGTAAACGCACTGTTTACATACACCAGCGGCAAGTGGGGCTGGGTGGCATCTGCCATCACCACACCATTAGGGCTGGCTTCAATTCCCCGTTTTAACAGCCGTAGCTCGCTTTCATCCTGTTTGCGCTGAGTAATATCACGGCAAATCGCATAGACGCCTATCATGCGTTCATCGGCGATAATCGGCACGTGGGTGACTTCAAGCTGACTCGCATGGTGATGACGGTTGATGCTAAGCGCTTGATAGCTTTGATGTTGCCCTTTTAAGGTGGCGTTAAAGGCAGCTTTTGCCTCTACGAGAGCGTCGATATGGAGCAACTGAAAAAAAGCGTTACCGGTTAAGTGCTCATTGGCGATACCGGTGATATGCGCTGCTGCTGAATTACAGTGCTCGATAATGCCATCAAGGCTCAGCTCAAATATGGCATCGGGATGATGGGTAAATAGCGCGTGATGGCGCGCCTGCAAAGCGTGAGGTACATCCTGTACGTTATAATTGCTTGCAATATTCTCCTTAACGTTTGCCATGAAGACTCTTTTCACTAGTTAATCCGTGTCACAAGTTTGTCATAAAATAGGCGTTGGCTTTGGCGGCGTTGGCTAACCATTGCCCAAATGAGTAGGCTCGAAAGCTTCGGTAGCGGCGGCCACATAATGGCCGCCGCGCTATTTTAACTATTCCATGCGGTTAGCCGTGTTGACTTGGTCCGCGCTGAGCTCGGTAAGCTATGTTGAACGCGTATGTTTTTCATTTTCCCCACTTTAAAAAGTAATAAGATGCGACTGCTTTTTAAGGCGTGCCATGCAGCAGCTTTAGAATTAATTGTATTAGCTTGTTTTTATGGAGCTGGTTGAACGTTGCAAATCGATCAACGTGGTGCTCAAGGAGGCAGCTAGGCAAGTCTGGAAAGCGCTTAATACTAGATTTTCTAGTTTTAATTGACTAGTACGATGGTGCTCTTCAGAGTGTAACGCTAAGGTTGTTTTGTGTCTGCCTTTAATCTTTTTTAATGATGCTTTTTGTACGGAACATGTCTCTTTAAATATATAAAAAAACAGAAAAATTTAATTGGCGTGCAAAAATAAGCCGTGCTTGAATCCATAAATCACCCCATCGACCTTGGGATTCTCGGTCAAGGGCCATTGACAACGGCTAGCAAGCGCGCATGGTGCGTGATAGACTATGCCATCCTCTCAGACAGACCCGTGAATGGGCAGCTCGATTTAACTGCCTGTTATACGTTTTGGTAGGGTGAAAAGCCTGCCAAATCAACTGGTTGTTATAGACCTGATCAGCTAGTTGTTAGAGAAGTGTCATGTTGCGGAACGTCGTGCTGTCATAGCGAAGCCGACAAACACATATTTAATTTCGTTGCCGTTTTTTCGGCAACCTTTATTCTCCAAGGAGATACCCTGTGGCGAACAGCAAGCAAGCTCGCAAGCGCGCCCGCCAGGCCGAGAACCGTCGCGTCCTGAAATCCAGCCAGCGCAGCATGGTCCGCACCTACATCAAGCGTGTAGTGAAAGCGATCAGCACCGGCGACCACGCTAAGGCAATGGAAGAGTTCAAGGCCATGCAGCCGGTCGTTGACCGTATTGCAGACAAAGACGTGCTGTCCAAGAAGAAAGCAGCTCGCCTGAAGAGCCGTTTGAACAAGCGTATTAAGGCACTGGCGGCGTAAGCCGGCAGGCGCCATAAAAAAACCGGCTGCGGCCGGTTTTTTTGTGTCTGAATGATTTTTCTGGATGGTTTTTTTCTGGATAGCTTATGACAGCGAAGAAAGCTCCCAACACTTCCTCAAACACCGCCATAGCCCGCCGCGGGCTAATGCGCTCGGGCCTCGTCGTCAGTACGATGACGATGCTGTCGAGGGTGATGGGGCTGGCGCGCGACGTGGTTATCGCTACCTTATTAGGGGCAGGGGATGGCGCCGATGCGTTTTTCGTGGCGTTTAAGATCCCTAATTTTTTGCGCCGTCTATTTGCTGAAGGGGCGTTCAATCAAGCCTTCGTGCCGGTGCTTTCGGAGTACTCTACCCAACGTGATCGGGAGGAGATACGTGCGCTACTGAATGCGACCGCGGGTAGCTTAACGGCAGCACTGGCGCTGATTACCGCCGTGGCCATGCTCTGCGCGCCGTGGTTGATTTGGGTGTTTGCCCCCGGTTTTGGCAGTGATCCGGAAAAGCTGTCGCTGACCGCGGATATGCTGCGCTTAACGTTTCCCTATTTATTGCTGATTTCGCTTACTGCCTTTTCAGGCAGTGTGTTGAATACCTGGAACCGTTTTGCGGTGCCCGCGTTTACCCCGGTGTTGCTTAATCTTTCGCTGATTGGTGCGGCGCTATTTTTAATGCCGCTAATGGAAGAGCCCGCCATGGCGCTGGCCTGGGGCGTGCTGATCGCCGGGGCGGCACAGTTGGTTTTCCAGGTGCCATTCTTGCTGCGCTTGGGGCTGATGCCCACGCCCTGGCCAAACTTTGCCCACGAGGGCGTACGGCGCATACTGAAATTGATGGGGCCTGCGCTGTTTGGGGTGTCGGTATCGCAAATTAATCTGCTGTTGGATACGGTCTTGGCTTCGTTGCTAGCGGCGGGTAGCGTGTCGTGGCTCTATTACTCTGACCGGTTGGTAGAACTGCCGCTAGGCGTGTTTGGCGTGGCGATTGGTACGGTGATTTTGCCAGCGCTTTCCAAGCGACATGCTGACCAGTCCAAAGAGCACTTTGCTGCGATGCTCGATTGGGCTATTCGCATTGTGTTGCTGTTAGGCTTGCCCGCGGCGCTAGCGCTGGCGGTGTTGGCCGAGCCGCTGTTAATCACGCTATTCCATTACGGCGCGATGACTGACAACGACATCCAAATGGCGGCGATGAGCCTGCGCGCTTACGCCTTCGGTTTGGTAGCCTTTATGCTGATCAAAGTATTGGCACCGGGCTTTTTTGCCCGTCAAGACACCAAAACCCCGGTAAAGGTAGGCATTATCGCCATGGTCGCTAATATGGTGCTTAACCTGCTGCTAATTTGGCCGCTGGCGCATGCCGGGTTGGCGTTAGCCACCGCGCTGTCGGCCTTCTTGAACGCTGGCCTGCTGGGTTACCTGCTGCATAAGCAGGGTGTGCTAGTGTTTCAGCCGGGCTGGAAGCGTTATTCGGTACAGCTAATCGGGGGCAGTGGGTTAATGTGTGCGGCACTCTATTTTGTGGCGCCGGATTGGCAAGCGTGGCTCTCCTTTGGCCTGTGGCAGCGGATAAGCTGGGTCACTGGGCTGGTGGTCATGGGCGGCTCACTCTACTTCGCGTGGCTGGCAGTGTTAGGTTTACGCATCCGTCATTTTAAAATGCACTCATAACGCTGCACCCTGGCGTGCGGGTTCGTTATAATCAGAGGCTTTGTCCTCCCAACGGCTGAGGTGCCATGCGCGTCATTCGAGGTCTGCACAACTTGAAAGCGGCTCATCGTGGCTGCGTTGCGACGATCGGTAACTTCGATGGTGTGCATCGCGGCCATCAGGCCATTCTTCAGCAGTGCCGTGAACATGCCGCACGCTGGAGTGTGCCGCTGACAGTGGTGGTGTTCGAGCCCCAGCCGCGCGAATTTTTTGCCGGTGACCAAGCACCGCCGCGGTTAACCCGCCTGCGTGAAAAAGTGCGCTTACTGCGTGATTTTGGCGCGGAACAAGTGCTGGTGCTGCCGTTTAACGATACGCTGCGCAGCCTGACGGGGCGCGAGTTTATCGATCAGGTATTGATTGATGGGCTCGGCGTTAAGCACTTGGTGGTGGGTGATGATTTCCGTTTTGGCTGCGACCGTCGCGGTGATTTTGCGTTGCTGGCGGAAGTGGGCCGCGAACAGGGGTTTGGGGTAGAGCACACGCGCACGTTTACCGTGGATGACGAGCGGGTGTCCAGCACGCGGGTGCGTACCTTGCTGGCCAGCGGCAATTTTTCCGCCGCGGCGCGTTTGCTGGGCCGCCCCTATTCGTTGCATGGCCGTGTGGTGCGTGACCAGCAGTTGGGGCGCACGCTTGGCGTACCCACCGCCAACTTGCCGCTGCTGCCCCAACCGTTAACGCTGCGGGGTGTCTTTGCGGTAGTCGCTGAGCTTGAAGGTGGTGAACGCCACCAGGGCGTTGCCAATGTTGGCTTTCGTCCGACGGTGGGTTCAGAGCGGCCGACCCTTGAGGTGCACCTGTTCGATTTCTCCGGTGATCTTTACGGCCAACGTATGACGGTATACCCCTGTACGCGACTGCGGGGCGAGGTCAAGTTTGACGGCCTTGACGCGCTGAAAGCGCAAATTGAACGTGACCAAGCCCGTGCTCGCCACTATTTTTCGGCGGCAGTGGCCAATCACGACTATTCTCTTCCGCTGGCCTCGGCCCCGCTTGGGCGTGAGACCGCTTCTTCTGATTCATCTTCGGCGGGAAATTCCGCTGATGCTAACGACGGCTGACCGGACTATGGATTACAAGCACACGCTGAATTTGCCTGAAACTGACTTCCCCATGCGCGGCATGCTGCCAAAGCAGGAGCCAGGGCGGGTTTCCCAGTGGCAAGATATGAACATTTACCAGCGCCTGCGTGAAGCGCGCGCAGGTGCGCCGCTGTTTGTACTGCACGATGGCCCTCCTTACGCCAACGGTAGTATTCATATCGGTCACGCCGTTAATAAAATTCTTAAAGATATCATCGTTAAGTCTAAGAATTTAGCCGGTTTTGATGCTCCTTATGTGCCGGGTTGGGACTGTCACGGTTTGCCCATTGAGCACAAGGTAGAAACTACCCATGGCAAGCACTTGGCGCCGGAACACGCCCGCGAGCTTTGCCGTGAATACGCCGGTGCGCAAATCGAAACGCAGTTGGCCGACTTTGTGCGTTTGGGCATCATTGGCGATTGGGATCACCCTTACCGCACCATGGATTTCGCCAACGAAGCGGGCGAGATTCGTGCCTTGGCCGAGATGGTCGACGCGGGTTACGTGTTTAAAGGTTTGAAGCCGGTGAACTGGTGCTTTGACTGTGGCTCTGCACTGGCGGAAGCCGAAGTCGAGTATGCGGATAAAAAGTCTGACGCCATCGACGTTGCTTTCCCGGTGGAAGACGCCGACAAGCTGGCGGCCGCGTTCGGTTTAAGCGAACTGGCTAAACCAGCGGCGGTAGTGATCTGGACCACCACGCCTTGGACCATTCCGGCCAACCAAGCGTTGAACGTTCACCCCGAGTTCACCTACGCGCTGGTCGATACTGGTGAGCGGCTATTGCTGCTGGCGGAAGAGTTGGTGGAGAGCTGCCTAGAGCGCTTTGGCCTGCAAGGCGAAGTGATTGCCACGACGCAAGGCAAACAGCTTGATCTGATCAATTTCCGTCACCCGTTTTATGATCGTCTCTCGCCGGTCTATCTGGCGGAGTACGTTGAGTCAGAAGTGGGCAGTACCGGTATCGTTCACTCCGCTCCTTCTTACGGCATGGATGACTTTTTAACCTGCCGCGAGCATGGCATGGAGTTCGATGACATGCTTAACCCGGTGCAGGGCAACGGCGTTTACGCTGACGACCTGCCGTTCTTCGGCGGCCAGATGATTTGGAAGGCTAACCCGCTGATCGTCGAAAAACTGCGCGAAGTAGGCGCACTGATGGCGCATATCCCCATCAAACATAGCTACATGCACTGCTGGCGCCACAAAACGCCGGTGATCTACCGTGCCACGGCGCAGTGGTTTGTGGGCATGGATATTAAAGGCAAAGGCGGCAAAACTCTGCGTGAAAGTGCCCTCGAAGGCATTGAAGCCACGGCGTTTACGCCTGCTTGGGGCCAGGCGCGCTTGCATAGCATGATCGCCAATCGCCCAGACTGGTGTATCTCTCGCCAGCGTAATTGGGGCGTGCCGATTCCGTTCTTCTTACACAAGCAAACCGGTGAGCTGCACCCGCGTACCGTTGGCTTGATGGAAGAGGCGGCCAAGCGCGTTGAGCTAGAAGGTATTGATGCTTGGTTCAAGCTCGACCCCGCTGAGCTATTGGGTGCGGAAGCAGCGGATTACGACAAAGTCACCGATACGCTTGATGTGTGGTTTGACTCTGGCACCACGCACCGCCACGTACTGCGCGGCTCGCACCCGCACGGCCATGAAAGCGGCCCGCGGGCGGATCTGTACCTGGAAGGCTCTGACCAGCACCGTGGTTGGTTCCACTCTTCACTGCTGACAGGCTCGGCCATTGACGGTCATCCGCCGTATCGCCAGCTGCTGACCCACGGCTTTACCGTCGATTCCCAGGGCCGCAAGCAGTCCAAGTCGCTGGGCAATGTGGTCGCACCCCAGGAAGTGATGGATAAGCTAGGCGGCGATATTCTGCGCCTATGGGTTGCCTCCACCGATTACTCCGGCGAAATGGCCGTTTCCGACGAGATTTTGAAGCGCACGTCAGACGTATATCGGCGGATTCGGAACACCGCGCGCTTCCTGCTTTCGAACCTTAACGGGTTTGATCCAGAGAAAAACCAAGTTGCGTTTGGCGATATGCTGGCGCTGGACCAGTGGGTCGTGGATCGTGCGGCTCAGCTTCAGGCGCGCATTGAAAAAGCCTATGAAGAGTACCGCTTTCTGGATGTGTATCAGCAGGTGCACGGTTTCTGTGCCCGGGAGCTGGGTGGCTTCTATTTAGACGTCATCAAGGACCGCCAATACACCACGCAAACCGATTCGCTGGCACGTCGCAGTGCGCAAACCGCGCTCTATCACGTGGTGGAAGCGCTGAGCCGCTGGATCGCGCCGATTCTCTCTTTCACTGCCGAAGAGATCCACGAAAACATCCCCGGTAAGCGCGGCGACAGCGTGCTGCTTGAGACCTACTATACGGATCTGGGCAGCCTGGACGATAACGCTGATTTAGGCCGCGCGTTCTGGGAGCAGGTGCTGGAGGTTAAGCATTCGGTTAACAAGTGCCTGGAAGACGCCCGTAATGCCAAAGTGATCAAGGGCAGCTTGGCGGCAGAGGTCACGCTATACGTGAGCGACGAGCTTCAGGCGACACTGACTAAACTGGGAGATGAACTGCGCTTTGTCATGCTCACCAGCGAGGTCACGCTTAAGCCCCTGGCTGATGCAGGCGATGCAGAAGCAACGGATCTAGAGAGTCTGAAAGTGGCTGTCAAAGCCAGCGACAACGACAAGTGCGAGCGTTGCTGGCACCACCGCCCTGATGTAGGTACGCATGCCGAGCACCCTGATCTATGTGGCCGCTGTATCAGCAACCTCCCTGAAGGCAGCGGTGAGACTCGTTACTATGCTTAAAGAAGGAAATACGCCTGATACAAATACGTCTAGCGATGCCAGCGCGCGGCCGACGATGCAGCGGCCGTTGCGTTGGCTGTGGCTAGCGGTGGTAGTGATTGTGTTGGACTTGGCCACGAAATACGTGGCCAGCAGCCAGCTCGGCTATGCTCAGCCGGTGGAAGTGTTGCCGTTCTTTAATCTGACATTGCTGCACAACACCGGCGCGGCGTTCAGCTTTTTAGCCACGCATCCCGGTTGGCAGCGCTGGTTCTTCGCCCTTATTGCGATTGGTGCGACGGTAGGCTTAACCATTTGGCTCTCCCGCATCAAACACGATGAAAAGCTGTTGGCGATTGCGCTGCCGTTGATTATCGGGGGGGCGCTGGGGAATCTTTATGACCGCTTGGTACATGGCTATGTAGTCGATTTTCTCTCCTTCCACGCCGCCGGATGGTACTACCCGGCGTTTAATGTGGCGGATATTGCGATTACCCTGGGGGCGGTCGCTTTAATCTGGGAATCGATCATGGGTGAGCGGCGACGTAAAAAAGCGCACGGGAACGTTTCATAACGGTCTGACCATGAAGGTCTGTTAATAGCGGTCTGTCCTAACGAGAAGACATTTACTTAAAGTCATTTATAGACAGGTAAGGATGGTAATGAGCGACTACCGTATTGATGATGGCATGGAAGTGACGCTGCACTTCACCTTAAAGCTGGAAGACGGCACTTTGGTAGACTCCACCAAAGATAAAGCACCGGCTACCTTCGCAGTGGGCGATGGCAATCTGCCGCCCGGTTTTGAGCATCCGATTAAAGGCATGGCCGCGGGTCAAGAGGGGATGTTTCAGATCACCCCAGAACATGCTTTCGGTCAGCATAACCCGCAAAATATTCAGACCCTGAAGCGGACAGATTTTGGTGACGAGCCCCCGGAAATTGGCATGGTGATGTCGTTTGCTGATAAAGCAGGAACGGAATTGCCAGGCGTGGTCAAAACCATTGACGGTGATCGTATTGAGGTGGATTTCAATCACCCGTTAGCAGGCCGCACGCTTACGTTTGAAGTAGAAGTACTGGACGTTAAGCCGGTGAACACTCATTAAGCAGATGCTACGTCGCATCAAGGCGCTCTTATGACAAGCACGCAGCAAACACAGCCTATCGAAATTAAATTGGCCAACCCGCGCGGCTTTTGTGCCGGTGTGGATCGTGCGATTGATATCGTCAATCGCGCGCTGGATGTCTTTGGCCCGCCCATTTATGTGCGCCATGAGGTGGTTCATAACCGCTTTGTGGTCGAAACACTGCGGGATCGTGGTGCTGTGTTCGTTGAAGAGCTGGATGAAGTGCCGGATGACGTCATTGTCATTTTCTCAGCCCACGGTGTTTCCCGAGCGGTGCAAGCCGATGCCGAGCGGCGGGGGTTGAAGGTATTTGACGCCACCTGCCCGCTAGTGACCAAGGTGCACCTGGAAGTGCTGCGCTACGCCAAACGTGGGCAGGAGTGCATTTTGATCGGCCATGAAGGGCACCCGGAAGTCGAAGGCACCATGGGGCGTTACGATACCTCCCACGGCGGACGTATCTACTTGGTTGAGGACGAAAAAGACGTTGCTAACCTGGAAGTACGTGATCCCTCCAAGCTTGCCTTCGTAACGCAAACCACGCTCTCAATGGATGACACCGCCAAAGTGATTGATGCGCTGCGTGACAAGTTTTCCGAGATTCAAGGCCCACGTAATGATGATATCTGTTATGCCACGCAAAACCGCCAGGATGCCGTGCGTGAGCTAGCCGCCCAGAGTGATTTGTTACTAGTGGTCGGTAGCCCCAATAGCTCAAACTCGAACCGCTTGCGGGAGCTTTCGGAGCGTATGGGTACACCTGCCTATTTGATCGACAACGCCGATCAGATCGACCCGCAATGGCTTGAGAATGTAGCGCGTATCGGCGTCACCGCTGGCGCCAGTGCCCCTGAAGTGCTGGTCAAAGGGGTAATTACCAAGCTTCAAACCATGGGCGCTGCTATGCCCGAAGAGTTACAAGGCCGCGAAGAAACCATTACTTTTTCCATGCCAAAAGAGTTACGTGAGAAGGTGATTGCCAGCAGCTAATGCAAAGCGTATTGGTTTGCGACATACTGGATGTATGAGCCAACTAATACAGGAGCAGATCTGCGTGTCTAATGTTTCTGATTTAATTACTGGCCATTTTTTCCAGAACGGCCAGCGTGGTTTTACTTTGATCGAATTGCTGGTTGTGGTCGCGATAATTGGCATCTTCGCGACCATTGCCTACCCGAATTATGCTAGCTATGTGGAGCGTAGTCGTCTCACTGACGGTAAGTCCGGCCTTATGCAGGCTGCTTTAGTAATGGAACGCTGTTATACCTCGAATTATATTTATAAAGAAGAATGCTTTGAAACGAAAGCGTCACCTGATGGTGTTTATCCCTTGATACGACTGACAGAGTCGGGTTTGACCTATCGTCTAGAGGCGCAAGAAGGAATCAATGTTCCAGCCGGTTGTAAAACACTCTGGATAGAGAGCAACGGTCAAAAAGGGCCGAATGGCGACAATAATACGCCTGAGTGTTGGTAACTTATGTCCCAACGAGGCTTTACGCTCATTGAATTGCTAATTACGCTGTTGATCGCAACGATCATCGCTGTGATGACGGTGCCCGCATTTTCTGATTTCCTTACCCGCCAGCAGCTGTCTGCTGACGTCAATGAAATGGTCTCTGTGCTAAGTTTTGCCCGTAGCGAGGCGATTAAACAGCGCCAGAACGTCACGGTTGAGTTCTTACCGCCCGGTGAGTGCGGTGGGCTTGAGGGCATGGTCGAAGACAAGGATAGTCTCCGCTGGTGTTACTGGGTGAAAAGCGAGGAGGAGACCATGCGAGTGGGGCGGACGGCTAATATCACTATGCCAAATCAAACATTCTCGCTTACCTTCCTAAACCTGGGTGACGCTAATATTGATAAATGCTCTAGTCCTTGCCATATCACACTTAGCCCGCAGCGACAGCTGGAGGAAGAGGCCTCGCTTACGCTAGCTATAAATATAACCGGCAGCATTCGAAGACAGGACTTAGAACCATGATTCATCAGCGCGGTTTTAGTTTAATTGAAGCATTGATCGCGCTGGTGGTTCTATCCGTTGGCCTGCTCGGTGTGGCGGCTATGCAGCTTAAAGCGCTGCAAAGTGCCAATGCCGGTTACCAGCGTTCGGTGGCAAGTGTTGCCGCTGTGGATGCCCAGGAAAGGCTTTGGGCGGAGTTGGCAAACAAGACCTGCACAGATATTAATATTGAGTCCGATTGGGAGACACATTGGTTTAGCGGTAGTGATTCGAACCCGCTACGTAATGTGAATAAGGAAGGTAGTGGAATAAAATATGAGGGCAATTGTGAATTTACTATTATGATTGAGTTAGGTAGCCGAACTGGCGACACAGAGTCAGATATATTTACCTATACCCTTCGTCTTCCTGATTTAAGTGGAGACGATGATGGCTGATCAGCAAAAAGGTTTTACGCTTGTTGAATTGATGGTAGCCATGACAATAGGTACCGTCATTATTTTGGGTGCTGGCCAGCTTTTTTTGACCACTTTTCAAACATTTAGAACAGTGGATGCGTTAAGCCGCAAGCAAGAATCATTGATTTTCGCAGCAAGTACACTTAGCAATAGTATTCGAGAAGGAGAGGAAGAGGTTATAAATGATTATGGTATTAAATTAAATGAACGCATAAGCAATGGTGTTACACAATATTACTGTGTTTTGCAGTATATAGAGGATGACGAACCTTTAGTTGATCTTGCTCGAATCGACCCCAATACACCTTGCCCAGTATTATCGTCACTCAATGGTGATGACGTATCCCACACTTTGACATTGCTTGTCGGTGATTGCCGAAAAGAAAGTTCAAAGACAGGATGCGATGAAATCACCTTTAAAGTCACCGATCGAAATAAGATTATTAGCAATCAGGAGATGGCACCATGAAACAACAACAGGGCGCTGCTTTAGTGATTGTTATGGCGTTTCTTTCCGGTACGTTGATGTTAGGTATGTCCAGTATGCAAAGCGCTCTGATTGATGAGAGTTTGGCAGGCAACTATCGAGCCTCGACTCAAGCTAATATGACAGCAGAAAGCACTTTGGTTGCTCTTACAAATATTGAAAAAGAGAAGCTCTATAGTCGTTTGGATAAGACAAAAAATGAAAAATCAAAATCCCTATTGATAGGAAAAGAAGTAGAAGATTTACTTGGAAAAGATGCACTAGAAGTCTTTTTTAGACAGTTACTTCCCAGTAACTATGACGAGTTAAGCGAAGTCGACCAAAATACAATCTATGAAGGGCTAGTTAAAAATTTCGTATTGGAATTTGAGTATCTAAAGGATGGGAGCGTTGCGATTACAGCCAAAGATGATGGTTTGCGCAGTGGCGCACGTGGTCAGTCTAGGCTGATTTACGCGTCAAACCCGACACCTTTTCAGTCTCCTGTGGTCGGCTGTGAAGGCGTTCAATCTAGCGGAGGTTCGACTTTCAGTAGCTATAGCTCAGGTGCGGGCGAGTGGGTTGAGGGACAGCCCGGCAGTTTTGTTGAGCAGGGTGTTTCTCTAATACGAACTACCGCTGAAAATGCAAACGTGGTTCTTGGTGGTAGCGAGTACATTCATGGCGGTATAGAAGCATTGGGTACCGTCACCCTCAATGGTTCTTCTCAGGTATTTGGCAGCATACTGGCCAATAAAACAATCTCTTTAAATGCAGGGGGCGGACGCGTCCAGGGTAATGCTGAGAGCCTTGAGAATGTAATATTTGGCAGTAGCGCACGGGTTGATGGCATCGTTAGTGCCATGGGTGATGTGCGTTTTAATAATTGGTCAGCCAGCGTTGGGGAAGGCATTTACGCAGGCGGAGATATTATTTCTGACCGCACTCCTGTCTCAGATCATATCGATCCAGATAACAGAGCCGATTTTTTTCCAAATAGTAATGTGTCTCTTACTCGCGTGGAAGAGCAGCCCTGCGATATCGTCGACTTTGCAGGTAACACGTTAAGTGAGGAGATTACCCGTTACCAAGAAGAGCTTACTTCAATCGGTGATATCACCGTAGGTGCCTACCCTAATGTCGAATGGCGGTTTAGCCCACAGCAAATAGAACGCTATGACCAAACTTGGGACATTAATCGTTGGGTGAGTCATGCTTCGCCCGAGTTAAATACTCTGTTTGGCGAGCAAGCATCCATCTATCGTTTAAATAGCCTTAAGCTAACAAGTTCTTCGTCGTTAAGAGTTACTGGTGGTAACGTGGTTATTGTGATCGATGAAGATTTCACTATGGGAGGTGGTGGTGCTGGCCTGGTGATTGATGAAGACTCGAGTTTAACCGTTTTTGTTGAAGGGAAGGTAGACTTTGGTAGTGTATTAAGTATGCCCGAAATCAACTCGATTAATAGCAATGGAGAGTCCACATTTTCTCTCTTCTCAGGTTATAGCGGCTCAGATACCGGAGTTAATTTCCACTCAAGTAATCGTGTAGTTGCTAATGTATATGCGCCTTACACACATGTTTCAGTCAATTCCGGCGCTAACTTTTTTGGTAGTGTAAGAGGACGCAGCGTTAATGTAAGTGGGGACGGAAGTATTGTGTATGATGAGCTGCTTGGAGGGGCTTTTGGAGACCCTGACGAGGTGTGGAAATTAGTTGGCTGGCGTTGACGCCATTCGCCATTCGCCACGCGCCTAGGTGCACGTTATCATAGCGGTATTTGCTTAAGAGCCTGAAAACCATGAGCCAAACCGCCAAAACCCGCGTTCTTACCGGTATCACCACCACCGGCACGCCCCATTTGGGCAACTATGTTGGGGCGATCAAGCCTGCCATTGAGGCAAGCCAGGATCCCAATGTTCAGTCGTTTTATTTTTTGGCTGACTACCATGCGCTGATCAAGTGCCCTGACCCAAAACGCGTGCAAGAGTCGCGGCTGGAAATTGCTGCCACATGGCTGGCGCTGGGGCTGGACACCGACAACGCGATTTTCTATCGCCAGTCGGATATTCCTGAAATTCCTGAGCTTACCTGGATGCTCTCTTGCGTCTGCGCCAAAGGCCTGATGAACCGCGCCCATGCCTATAAAGCAGCGGTGGCTGAGAACGAAGAGGCGGAAAACCAAGACCCGGATAAAGGCATCACCATGGGGCTGTTTGGCTACCCTGTGCTAATGGCGGCGGATATTTTAATGTTTAACGCCAATAAGGTGCCGGTAGGGCGTGATCAGATTCAGCATATCGAGATGGCCCGCGATATCGCCGGGCGCTTTAATCATCTCTACAAGGGCCAGCATTTTGTCCTCCCAGAAGCCGTCGTTGACGAGAAAACGCAGCTTCTGAATGGCTTGGATGGGCGCAAAATGTCCAAAAGCTACGATAATACGATCCCGCTCTTTTCGGCTGAGAAAAAGCTGCAGAAGCTGGTACGTAAGATCAAGACCAACTCACTGGAGCCCGGTGAGCCGAAAGATCCGGACACCTGCACGCTGTTTCAAATCTACTCCGCTTTTGCGACGGCGCAAGAGACCGCCAGCCTCCGCGAGCAGTATGCTGCGGGCATTGGCTGGGGTGATGCGAAGAACCAAGTGTTTGAGTACTTGAACGCTCACTTAAGCGCTCCTCGTGAACGCTATAACGCTCTGATGGAAGATCCCGCACATATTGAAGCGGTACTTCAGAAAGGCGCCGAGCGGGCGCGCGAAGAAGCGGCAGTCACGATGGATCGCTTACGTGCTGCCGTTGGCCTGGGGCGGTTTGTTTAATATCTGAATACTGCCATTCACATAGTGACCTGTCAGCCATCTAGCAGTAACGACGAAGCCCCTTCTGCTTGGAAAGGGCTTCGTTTGTTTCGGGCCTCCCGCTTTGCTGCTAACTAGGCTGTTAGTGATAGCTCAGCCTTCAATCGGGGGCGTCAGTCATTAACTGAATGAGCATGGTTGTGCATGAGCATGGTTGTGCTGATGTCCTATAGTGCTTATCACGTAGGCTATGTATTTCTCAGATACGTACTTAGCTTCGCAAAACCAACGCATCCACAAAGGGAATATTGTATGCGGTCAAGGTATCGACATCAGACGTTTACGGAGTGTGCATTGATAGCCTTAACGCTGGCGGTCGTCGCGTTAATGCTTTGGAAGCTTGTTGGGCTACTGATCCTGATTTTTGGCGCAGTGGTGGGCGCCTGTATATTGGTAAGCGCGCCATAAACCCCATCTACCCATATTAACGTTGGCTGATCACACTGGTGGTCTCTTTAGCATTGGAGATCATCATGAGTCGCGACCTCAGTTCCACTCAAGCATTTTGGTTAG
>NZ_JACCDE010000048.1 GCF_013415125.1 Vreelandella glaciei
CAGATCGCCGCCCACTTGGACGGGTATTCGCCTTGCTGTTCAAGGACTAATCGAACAGCTCGCTCCCGGACTTCTGGGGAATATCGTTTTGGTGAGTTCATAACTCCATCCTCTCAAGATACGGAGTCTCCGGTAAAGCCGGGGCGGTTCACTGTGCAGCGCAATGAAAAAGGCCCCTCGATCTTGAGGGGCCTTCAGGATGAAATAAAATCTCGTTAAGCCTCAATGAAACTACAGGTTCTCTCGAAACCCTAAGGCTTTAAGTTTCTTAATAAACTTTTCTGGAGTTATCTCTTTGCCATCCAGTTCAGCCAGTAAATTCAGCACATCTTGCATAGAGTACAGGGCTTTCCAATCATCCTGATAAACATGCAATAAAGGGGAGTGATTACCCCACTGAATGCAGAACTCCCCGGCTGTCCCACCATCGATATGGTACAACCCGATAAAAAATTCGCTCAGTGATTCCTAATTCCATCCATGCTGCTGTTGATCATGTAGCCCTTGAAGCAGCCCTCGACCTCATTCATACGATCTCCTTAGTTATTCCTACCCAGTGCAGGTCTCATCAATGGTAGGACGCAGAGTGACACTTGGAGTGAGGAAGTGCTGGATGGCCGCAACCAGTCGATAGGCTACAGTATAACTCATGGGCAATACGCACTGTTTACGCTGCCGTGCGGTCGAGCATTGACCGAACGTGTGGATTCGCATCCCTGCCATCCTCCTCGACCCCTTGAGCAGGCCGATTGATTGAGGCGCCAGCCCAGAGATCCACTACAGCACACTGGCTCACACCGACAGTGCAGTGAACGACAATTTTTACTGATCGTCGATCGCTGGTCCACTGCCGAATCCAGCCTGAAATCCTCCAAGCATCCTCAAGCGTCATGGGCTCTTCGCAGCCGAAGCCCTCACCGGGAACAACATCATCGAACTGCATTAAGAGAACATCAGCCTCCCCCTTTGCCAAGCGAGTTGAACGCTCATCAACCCCACGAATGGACAGGACTACAGTATCGGCGCTCGATGTCACGTCGACTTGTATATTCGATGCTAGTGATCATTGGATTTCTCATTCTGCTTGGTGCTTGCTGGCGAAATCGTCCCTCGAGGTGAATCCTCATCGAGTACTCAGAGGCCGCGGAGCGGGATCGCTTTCATGAAGTCTGGCGATTGATATGCTGCTGAGTATCGATCACTAAAGCCTGAGCTGCAGCGACATATCACAGAAGGGTTTCTCGCTCGGGGTACTTAGGGTGCGCGTTATTCCATGGCAGGCGAACGCACGCCTCATAAATCACGGACGACCGAGTAAAGGGGGGTATCTAGGTAGTTTGTCACCAGCGCCTCGCCGGCCTGGACCACCACTTTGCTGCAAGTGATTCCCCCCTGTTGTCCCCTGCTCATGAATGGCTGGTTCAAAGGAGATAGGGCCGGTTATGACACAGAATGAGAAAGCCCCAACTAGCGAACTAGAAGGGGCTTGAAGGTAAAACGTGAATCTGATCAGCCGAAGGCTGCAGATTTGCTGTGCATGACAGCTTCACCTGGAGCAAAAAGCCACAGGGATGCCTCGAGGAGGTGATCAGGTCTGCTGACGTAAGCGCCCTCGCGTGATAGCCGAAAAGCCCGCGGGCCTTGTCGAAACAACCTGACAACCAACCTAAGAGGTTACCGTGATTAGCAATTTCCGTTTCCCATACCGTTCAATGAACGGCCTCGCCAATAAGATAGGGGCATAGGTGACATCTGGAAAGTTAATATCGGAAAAAATAATACCCAAACGACAATCTCGGTCAGTTGAGGGGAGGTAGGATCCGCAGGATATGGCTGCCTTGATCTTGTGTCGAGCTATCGTTAGCAGGATCAATTACACAGGCGTTGAGAGCCCCCAGGGCGAGCGCCCGAAGGTATCGCTTCAATGTCTCGCGATCGGTAATCGCAAGGTTCAGCCATGGCTCGGTCCCTGCGGCGCCCGCCTGAGTACAATGTCTATTTCAACACTTCTCTTTTATATATCTTGGCTAGGCTGCATTACTGATAAGCTAGATAGCTTGGGGGTTGGTTGAAATCGATTGTGACATCCCAGTCCGGTAGATCCTCGCACTGACCGACAAGCTGGCGACCGCTTTCTCCCGGTAAGTCGATGCGAACGTCAATGTGTCCTAACTGTCTTCTGCATCGCATCTGCTCATGAACGATCGAGAAGGGGGCCACCCATTGGCCATGAGGGTCTGGACGAAGTTTCATCCAATAATATTCGATAGGCTTCATCCTGACGCCTTGCGGTACTGAGTTAACCCCAAAGCACGATAATCTATTCAAGAGAAAATTCACGTTGTCGAGACGACGGCGATTCAGCCCGTTGCTGATGATTCCTTCCCCAACGAGTTGTGACAACGCGATTAAGGCTCTAAGCGTAGCTTCATCTAGCGGTGGAAGTGGCATACCGTCTCTACCATGGCCCGATAAGGTGAGGGGGATTTCCACAAACTGAGCTTGTCGATGAATCAGGCTATGGCGATACTCTATTGTAGACACGTAGCAAGTCAGAATTCCCACCCAGGTGCAGGTTTCCTCGGTTAGGATCGCGCCATTCAGCGTCTCGCTCATTGCGATACGAGCCTTTTCCTTAATTGGCCAGAGCTTGGCTTCCCGCTGGGGTTTTATACCTTGTTTCGCCAGCGCAAGCTCGATCGTAAGATCGAGCACCTTCCAGGCTGCTCCAAACGCCAATGGCAAGAAAGCTGCACGTAGGTTGTCCTCCCGATTGGCTTGAATGTGGCTCGCCCCGTTCTGTATAACGTTTTTTCCTCCGTCAATGAGGGGACGTATATCGATGTAGCTTCCTGATGCCTGGGCTGTCAGGGGTAAATACCGGTCAAGGGCAAAACGTTCAAAGGCAGTCTCTGCCTCATACTCATTAATGTTAGTGACCATTGGTAGAGCCTATTACAAGCAACTGTTTAAACTTAATCAGTTGGATGTGGCACCTAACTCACTTAGATAGGCAACCGTTTGGCGATTCAGCCTTACCCAACTATCCTCGATTTCATCAGGGACTTCGATCCAAGTGAGGCGCAAACGATCGGCTACTTTCGCCAAGGCCTCGTATTCTGCAACTCCCAGGCAGCGTAACATCGTACCTTTCCCTGGATAATAAGATGTTTCAGGATACTCTCTGAAAATTAGCTTCGGGTTGTATTCAGTTCCAGAACGGTCGTGTTTCCCACTGAAAGGGAATCCCTATTGACTGAGGTGTGATGCCGGCTTTTGAGAGCGTCGCAACTGGCAATGTTCTCATAACTGTCTTGAAGCGATCCTGCCAAGTTGTTGATGGATCGATCGCTTTCAAAAGTGCTTGGAGCGCGACGGTCCGGGAAAAGAAAAATCCTTGATCAGGGTTGCCTGGAAACTCGGAGTGGATAGCATTCGCGCTTTGAGGGCTGTCAGCGCCGACATTATTATTCCAGACCCTGCTATGGTGGGCACAATTATTACGCAGCATGGTTGTGCTTTTGAGCCACGACACAATGACCTTTTCATCGTAGCCAAACTGTGTAGCCACTCGCCTCCGATGTTCGCGATCAAGACTGGCAAGCAACCGCGACATTTGGCCAATGCTTAACTCCTCCAAGATTGTCCAGATCGGCGGATAAGGCGGCGTATGGTAAGTGTGGTAATAGTGCTTAATGGGGTTGGTAAGTCTCAATCCCAAGACGTTCTTCATGAAATTGCGGTGCGCTTCCATGTCCTTGAAATGTTTGGTTTTGAGATAGAAGTGGGGGCCGCAGTCTTTGTCATTGGCCATAGCGTTAACTATGGCGGATCTAAACGCGACTTCTACTTGTTCAATAGCGTCAAGGAGCACTAGCCGAAGACTACGATCGAACTCGTAAAGCGCAAGAATATCGTCAAACCTTACACCCGGATAAAAACGTTTTTGATCATCCTGCAGCGGCCGCGTATAAATGAGCAGCCGGTAATACCCGACAAACTGAAGGGCATTAAGTGCTTGTGATTGCTGACCTTTGGTGATGAGACCCTTGGCGCGAAGGTGGCGAAGATGGGCGTGAGAGGATTTTGCGGGTTTTGTGAAGTTTAGTTGTGGTTGCAGTTGTAGCCCCATACATTCTTTTACCACTAAAAAAACTAACCCCCTGGTGCGCAGTCAGAACGAATCCTGTGAGGCGTGGGGGTTATTCTTGTCTTAAATAATAGGCTTCTACTGTACTCGTGTCAATCTAGGCTGTTTCCTATGCCGAATGGGCACCCGGAATAGGGAGAACCTTGGTCGGTACAAGTCCACTTGCAGTAGTAGACCTTTACTGTGCCCGTGCCAACCAAAGCTGTTTCTTATCTGTAATGGGTACTCGGCCGAAGGTGAACCTTGGCCAGGACAAGTCTAATTGATGTAGTACGCTTTGACTGGGTAGTAAAAGGCAGCTATAGGGGGAATGTTGCACCGGAATCCAACGTATAGCCTGTTTATAATTCACCGAATTTCACATGTATGGTTGGCAGTACTTTAACTACCCACCAAGATGAATATAGAAAAACCACTTGAAATTATCTTAATAAACTTAATAAGCGCCCACAGGGGGAAGCATGATTCTCGACGCTATCGATGGCTGGGACGATTACCCACGCCGCATTTTTGACCGTGAAACTACTATACGAGGTATTGCCGAGTGGATTGATGCCGAAAGCAGTGTCATGCCTTACTCGGTCTTGCATTGTGATGGCGTTCGTTTTCGCGTGGCTGTGCGCGATTATAAAGAGCAAGACTTGATCTTGGCGGCCGATGAGTACGGGCATCGTTCAGCAGCAGGGGCTTTGGGCGCTTTCGGCGAGCTGATTGACACGGCAAAACGTCGAATGGAAGGAAAAGAGTCCTGGCCAGAAGGCCCGGCGCTAGATGAAATTAGGCTCTACCAGAAAGAGCGTGAAGACGAAAAGCTCAACACTATGGCCACGTTATTTATCCAGCGCGAACCCCATATCGTCAATGAAATAGAATACGGCGCTCAGCCGGGCCAACTCGATCTGGACGCTGCATCGCTGCCAGAATGCTTGTGGGATGAATTTGAAGCAGAAGGAGAGGCGTTTAAGCTCGTCTTAGAGGAAGAAATTTACCACCGCGTGAATAAGAAGTAACACGCTGCGAAGAATTGCCAGCCGGGTTTCTCTACATCCAGATGGCATGACACAACATCAAACACCAAAAGTCCGGCCCTATACGACGTTTTTTTAACCTGTTAAAAGAATATAGATAACACCTATGTCGACGGGTGTCGAAATGCAGGCCTAGTGTTTTAATAGGAGTAGGGCTTTTAGCGAAGCTGCTGGTTAATCCTAGTCAGACAAAAAACCGATGAGGTAGCACCGTGATTGAGTGCGAAGGCATGAAGGATGATGAGACGCCATGTGCGCGAGAAGCAGTTCACAATATAACAGCTGTGGTGTTCGGCCAGGAACGCCAATTATTCCTTTGTCATGACTGCGTGCCCAAATATGTAGAGGAAGAAGACGACCTCTAATTAGGTGCTATTACCTGCTACGTTCGCATGAATGGGTAAGCAGATTTTTCATAATGGCCAATATTTAAACCTTGATACCCGGCAATAAGCCGGGTTTTTGCGTCTCAATTAGCGAGGCTAATTGGATACAAAAAACCCAACGTCGCGGTACGTTGGGTTTTTCCGAATTAATATCTTACTAATTCAAACAGCTGCAAATCTTTCAATATGGTTCTGTTCTTTATGCTCGGCGTGCCATAGCTCATAGTTTGCCTGCATCGTTAGCCAGTGCTTGGCATTGCCAATTCCGCCATGCTCTAACTTAACGGCCAAATCGGGGGAAATAGCGGCATGCTCATGTAATACGCGTGAAACTGCTGCACGAGACATGCCTAACTTTTTGGAAAATTCAGTGACGTTCAGCCCCAGCGCTGGCACGATCCGACGGCGCAATAAGCTACCTGGGTGCGGCGGGTTCATCATGGTCATGTTTCAGTTCTCTCTCTCTACACAAATTGTGTATCGCATATTTGAGGTGTTGCATTCATGGCTACGTCTGCGAGGCCATCTTTCTCGGTGGCCCTTGATAACCGTACCGAGCCGGTTATCAAGGAACGCCGGGGTTAGTGGTAGTCTAAATAGTCAACAAGGTGTACATCTTCCCCATCAAACGTAAATATCACTACCCAATTACCGTTTACATGCACCGAAAAAAAGCCTTTTCTATCACCCTTCAAACTATGAAAATCAAATCCTGGCAAATTCATATCGTTTGGCTTAGTGGCTGCGTCCAGTGCAGCAAGTATGTCTCTTAAATCGTCTACATGGTTTGGTTGTACTCCTTGGGATTCTCCCTTCTCATAAAGACGTTTAAGCCCTTTGTGTTTGATCTTCTTTATCATCGCATTGCTTTGCTCCCTTGTTGTGAAACGCCCTCGAAGTGTAGCGCGTAACGCTACACGCGTCAATGACAGCTGAGGTAGAAACTGCTTAAAGGTGGCATGGCTGACAGTACAGGAGCAGTTGTTCCGCCAACTAGATTGGCCCCGATTGAGGTGAAAAAACGGGTGTGCTCATTAACGTGCTTCTCTCTCATTCCTGCAGTAGAACAGGTTTTAAGAGGGGGGGTGCTGTAAAGGGTCGACCTCTAGGCGATCTCCAGCGGCTATACCATGCTCATTGAAGTAGCCAGCGTTTACCTCCAGGGCCATCCAGAAGCGCGTGCCAGCTGGATAACGCGGACAGGCTTCTTTTTCTCTCGTGCAGGGGGCCATGCTGGTGATCGACTGGATCTCTCCGTCATGGTCGAGGAAGGCAATATCAAGCGGTATACGAGTTTGGTACATCCAGAAAGCATGATCGGTTGTCTGCTCCTCATCATAGACGAAGAGCATGCCAGCATCGGGAGCCATTGAGTCACGCTCCATTAGGCCATTGCGACGCTGGCGCGAGGTAGATGCCACCTCAAGCATGAGCGAATATCGGCCTTCCTTAGCGTGCAAAACACCAGAGGAAAATGCAGTGGCCTGTCGAAGAATCATCCCCGTGATTAGAGCAGTGCCAATCAAGAAAAGCGCCAAAATGCGGATACTTTTTCGGGTCGTGGGCCGATCGAATCCCACAAGCCTTTGTTGACGCTGAAACATTATCACCTGGGCTCCAGAATAAAATCAGAATGTCACTCCAAGATAGAGCCGAGGGTGACCGTAACGGTTAGGGTTTGGGGGAACATATTATGCTGGCGACCACATTACTGGTCCGCTGGCTGCGCCATGCTCACTGGGCCAGCCCAGCAGCCGTGCAGCACGCTATTGAATTTTCACACTTAGCAGCCCGGGTAACGCTCCCAGCAGCTAGCGCCAGCGAACTCGGCATCATCCAATGGCACCGATGGCCGCTTTGCTTAGGGGACGATATTGCCTACTGGCGACCAGGGCGAACGGGGCTGCAATGTCAGCGCTTGCCTTATCCAGCGGCCGCTGGACTCACATCGACCACCTACGATGACAACTTCAGCTGCTCGATCAGAGACATCATCTCCCTGGCGTCTGGGAAAGGCGATCTCGTCGGCTACGCCACTCTCGACGCCTATGCTATCGGCGAATGTCGCGAATTGGTTCACAACAACCGTGCCAGCATCGAACCTTTGCCCAACTGGCATGAACTCCGCTTCCATGGCGGTTCTGGCGCTGAAGAGTCAGTAGAAGGTTTCAGTTGGCGGCCCTGGGGATACCATCTAAACAACCAGGGTGGCGCCCATCACTTCGCTACAGCTTGTCTGATTGCTGGCTTCCTCGATCCTGAGCTGCGCATAAAAGCTCCCTTGACCAGGCATGAACTGAACACCGAGGTCGCCCAAGTTATTCTCAGCGCCTTCGACATCTTTTGCGAGCCAGAGCACCACACAATGAACGAAGCGTTTATGAAGCGGATGGAGGCTGCGCAGATCCCATTCGCCATCTGTTCAGCACCCCCGCCGCGGCAGGATGGCCATCACCTTTTACTGTTGTCCTGTGAGAACAGCAAAGCCATGGGCGTAGCCGATATATTCCGAGCTTACGGCTGGCTCGATTTCTGCGACCTCTTACGCAAGCAGGCGAAACAACAATAGAAAAAAACTGGGCACATCCATTGGACAGGGCTGACATCAGCTGGTGTTATTGCGGCAGCGCGTAGAACCACCAGGCTGTTAGCGGGCTTTGAAAGTACAGTGATTAGCAACGCATATAAGGAGAATGAACTTGGCAAAGATTAAACACGACGCAGAGGCGTTTCACGCCGAGATAGCTATGCGCGTTTACGATGAATCTGTGACCGACGCTATTGACGTTATCACTCGTGATGGTGAGCCAGAAACCCTGCTGGCAGTGGTGCGAAGCCTTGTTGATTTTAACGTGTATTACAGCAATCAGAAAAACTATAAGACGTACCAACACGCCTATGCTGCTATCGGTGCTGCAATTGATAAGGCGAACCCAGAGCATCAGCCACTAAACAAACACTGGAATAAATGAATCTTAATAGGGAAATAATATTTATCACTTTGCCTAGGTATAGAAAAGCCCCTGCCAGCCAGTGGAAGGGGCTTAGAATAGATCCTCTTCGTCACACTTCAGTGCTACCGAAAGTGGATGCTACCAACGTTGTGATGATCGCATTAGCTCTTTCTACGCTAGTGATGGAAGAGCTCAATCAACAACACACGACGAATATTAAGGGTTTGACGGTAGCCAAGCCGTTGTTCTCCAAAGGGCTGAAAAAACGCTCTGCCTTGTCTTTATCGACATTCACGACGAATGAAGTGTCAGTTCTTCATAAACACTGTTGATATTGTCGTCTTCTTTATTACTCGGTTCCGGCTTCGGATACAGAGGTTCGATAAGCCCGTTGGATAATGCTAGTAAATCGCCAAGCTGTTCGTAATCGAAGCTAACGCCATCTGCATTGCGTTGCTCAAGGCGTGAAATGGCATCTGATATAGCGGTCATGGTGTGATCCTCCACCCCTAAAGGAGGTAATGCCTGTATCAGCGGCTGTCCGTTGTCCCAACCGATTTTAATAGGTTGGTTGATGATATTGACCTGGGTGCCCGCCGGTATGCGGTCAAAAATTGATTCAATATCGGCAGGCAACATGCGTATACAGCCACGGCTTGCACGCATGCCAATGCCATCGGGCTGGTTGGTACCGTGAATCAAATAGCCATCGAAGCCTAAGATAATGGCGTGGTCTCCCAGCGGATTATCGGGGCCGGGCGGGACAACACTTGGCGCGGTTTCGCCGCGTGCTTCAGCTTCACGTTTTACCGACTCAGGCGGGTACCATGCGGGGTTTTTAATGTTCATGGTGGTCTCGGTCACACCGAGAGGGGTATCAAACCCTTCGCGACCAATGCCAATAGGATAGGTCTCAACACGCGGTGTCTCACCGTTTTTGACATCTGGGTAGTAGTAAAGCCGCAGCTCGGCAATATTTATAACGATCCCAGTACGCTCTACATTCGGCAGAATAAAACGTCCCGGAATAGTCACTTCCGTGCCCACCCCTGGAACCCAGATGCTGACCTCTGGGTTTGCACGGATCATCTCCAAATAGCCAAGGTTGTGACGCTTGGCAATATCTATCAAGGTATCGTCGTAATCCTTCACTGTGAAGGTGTCAGCCTCTCCGATAATATTGCCTTCCTCAGGTAGCGGGTAATGCCCCTTAGGCCATTCCGTCTCCTGGGTAGTGGCGGGTTGTGCCGCCATGGCGACAGGGAGCCATGCCAGAGACGAAACCATCACACTCATGATGAAGCCCATCTGCATTGGCCATGGGAGGAGTCTCTTAAGTATTGCTGCGTTATTTACCGAGAGCATCGCTAGGTTCCTTTTTCATCTAATGCGTCGTTTTTTGATCGAGATAAGTTTAGTTGTAATCCGAGCAGCGTCAGCAAGGCGGCGAGTATCCAAGAGGGGCCACTACCGGTGCGTGTGAAAGGAGTTAGGCCCTGCATCGGGGTCACTTCGCCAGTTAAACTGGCCTGTTCAAACTGTGGGGCACGGGCTGTGACGTGACCTTGTGAATCGATGATGGCCGTCACGCCATTACTGGTAGCTCGAAGTAGGTGACGACCATTTTCTAAGGCACGTAGACGCGCCATTTGAAGATGTTGGTGTGGGCCAATGGAACGCCCAAACCACGTATCGTTGGATACCGTTAATAGCAGCTCGGCATTACGCGCCTGTTGGGCGACGTGGTCGGCGAAAATGATCTCGTAACAGATGGCAGTGCCAATGGTGGTTCCAGCCACGTGTAACGGAGCCTGTCCGTCTGACCCTGGGGTCAGGCGGGGTGCTGGCAAGTCGAAAAAAGCAAGGGTGTCAGCGAGGAGGCTTTGGAATGGCAAATACTCGCCAAAGGGTACTAAGTGCGCTTTCTGGTATTCGCCCTGCACATCATTTAGCCCTATGACGCTGTTATAAGAGCGCCCTTCACTGTCGCGTTGCAAAATGCCGGTCAACAAGGCGGTGTTAGGCCCCAGGTCGGACGCTACTTGCTCCAGTATTCGCTGTGCTTCCTGCTCAAGCATGGGAAGGGCTGCCTCGGGCCAAACGATGAGATCGATGTCCCTTGCTTGCTCTTGTGTCATTGTTGTGTAGATATTGACCGCCTCGCGCTGCCCTTGGGCAGTCCACTTAATGCGCTGATCAAGATTCCCTTGCAGCAATGCCACCTGGATGGGCTTGCCAGCCGGGGTTGTCCATTGGGCAGGCAATAGGAATGGAACGATCCACAAGGCGGCCATTGGGACAAGGAAACCCCAGCGGCGACGCAGTACTTCTACCCCTAACGTACCTGTCAGCGCGGTCATGAGTGACAGCAAGTACACACCACCAACGGGCGCCCATGGGGCTAGTGGAGAATCTATCTGAGAGGTGCCCAGCAATAACCAGGGAAAGCCGGTGAGCAACCAGGTGCGTAGCCATTCGCTCACCACCCACATACCGGCAAAGCTAAGAAAGGCGAACCGTGGCCCCGTGATGCGTCGATAGAGCCCAAAGGGAACTGCAAAGAAGAGCGCCAGGACGCTGACAAAAAGAGTGGTGAGGGACATCGCTACTAAGGCCCCGGTGCCACTGAAATCGTGAATAGCAACGAAGACCCACGACGTGCCTGAACCGAACAGGCCTACGCCATAACACCACCCACGCAGGGTGGCCATGGCGGGCGTTAGCGATGCTATTTTCCAATAGACCAGTGCTACGCCCACTGGGCCAAGCCACCATAGGGAAAAAGGGGCGGCACTCAAGGTGGTCAGTACCCCAGCGGCTAGCGCTACAACGCAATCTACTATTGGTGAGGAGCGCCCAGCAAAAAGCGTATATTCTTTATCTTTATCGACCAAATCCATACTGTTACTCTGCGCGCTTAAAAGCAGGACTTTCACGCCATAATGCCACTGCGAACATCAATACACCTGCAAACAGCGCGATATCGGCCATGTTAAAGGCGGGCCAATGCCATTCGCCCCAGTAAATGTCCAGATAGTCGACGACGTACCCTCGCGCTAAGCGATCAACGGTATTACCGAGCGCGCCGCCAAGAATCAGGCTGTACGCGCAGGCCTCTAAGCGCGACAGGGGTTTGCATAGCTGCACAACCAATACGACGACCACCACCAACGCTAAACCAAGAAAGAAATAGCGCTGCCAACCACCTGCCTCCGCGAGAAAGCTGAAAGCGGCCCCTGTATTACCGGTGTAAACCCAGTTAAAAAACGGTGTTAGCGGAATGACTTGGCCAAACGACATCCGGGCATGCACGATTTCTTTGACCAGTTGATCGGCTAGAGCCAACACGCAAGCAAATGTGAACCATGGCCAACGTCGTGAAGGGCTGTCGTGTTGCGCTGTGCTCATGACGTTGTTTTTCCTTGTGACAGGCCTGTCAATGCGGTACTGGGCGAAAAGCGATAACCCAGCAGTCGCATGGCGTTCAACGTCACTAGGACGGTAGCACCGGTATCGGCCATCACCGCAATCCACATACCGGTAATACCCAGAGCTGTGGTGACCAGGAAAATGGCTTTTAAGCCAAGGGCGAGAACAACGTTGGTTTTCACATTGCGCAGCGTGGCACGAGAGAGGTCTATCAGCTCAGCGATGCCGGTAACGCGGTTCTTGAGCAAGGCTGCATCGGCGGTTTCCAACGCCACATCCGTGCCGCCCCCCATCGCGATACCGACATCGGCTGCCGCGAGTGCCGGTGCATCGTTGATGCCATCGCCAACTTTACCGATGGGGCCACGACCTGCCGCTTGCCAGTCTCGAACATACGCTGCCTTGTCTTCAGGCATGAGTTCGCCGTACGCTTCAATGCCTAAGCGACCCCCAGTGGCAGCGACGGTGCGGGCATTATCACCGCTGAGCATGACAGCCTGTACGCCTAAACGGGATAGCGCCGCTAGGCCTTCAAGGGCATCTTCGCGTGGCTCATCGCGAACAGCGATCAAGCCCAACAAACGCTCGCCTTCGACGAGGAGTGCGAGGCTCTTACCGGCTTCTTCTAACGCGATAATCCGAGCACTGAGACTTACCTCAAGGATGACTTTCTCGTGAAGATGACGAGGCGTCATTAAGCTCAGCTCGCGACCCTCCACCTGGCCTGAGACACCGCGCCCCGCCAAAGCACGACTGCCGGTGACGGTGGGGAGGTTTAGGCCCGACTGTCGGGCATGCTCAACGATAGCCGTGGCGATAGGGTGACTGGAATCTCGCTCTATCGCGGCGGCGAGCCGCAATACGCTGTTATCGTCTTCCTCAGCAATCCAAGACTCCACATCTGTGACTCTTGGGGTACCCGCAGTGAGGGTGCCCGTTTTATCTAATGCCACCAAGCGAAGCTTACTTAACTGTTCAAGAACGGCTCCCCCTTTGATCAGTAGTCCGCGCCGAGCGCCCGCCGAGAGACCTGCGGCGATGGCGGCTGGGGTAGAAATGACCAACGCGCAGGGGCATGCGATTAACAGCAATGCTAACGCACGGTAAATCGACTCCGACCATGCCATGGTCGATACCAGCGGTGGCACTATCGCCATCAGTAGGGCGAGTAAGACGACGGCGGGCATATAGTAATACGCAAAACGATCAATAAAGCGTGCTATCGGTGCCTTGGCGGCCTGTGCTTCTTCAACCAGACGAATAACGCGAGCGATCGTATTGTCATCAGCGCCTCGTGTTACCTCCACCTCCAGGGCGGCATCAAGATTCACTGTGCCAGCAAAAATGTCATCACCAGGCGCTCGCGAACGGGGTATGGACTCGCCGTTTACCGGCGACTCGTCAATGTCGGAGGTGCCCACCAGGATGCGTCCATCGCAGGGTACGCGATCACCGGGCCGCACCAGCACACGCTGCCCGGGTTTAAGTGACTCCGCCGAGACGTCACGCAGCTGGCCATTGTCCATCAGCCTCGCCGTTGAGGGTGTTAAATTTGCCAAGGCTGAGATACTGCGGCGCGCTCGTGAAGCAGCTACCCCTTCGAGTAGCTCACCTACGGCGAACAAGAACACGACCATCGCAGCTTCAGCGGCAGCATTGATGGCCAATGCGCCAAGCGCAGCGATGCACATCAGCATCTCGATGGTAAAGGGATTGCGCATTTTGAGGGCGCCCCAGGCACTCTGCGCAATGGGTATTAAGCCGACTAGCGTGGCCAAAATGAAAGGCATATTACCCAGCGCAGGCCATGCTAAACGAAGCGCGAAGGCCACTATCAGCAGATTTCCTGTGATAATGACCAAGCGCCCTTTAGCGGTTTGCCACCAAGAGGATGAAGCACCAGATGCGCGTGTTTGGCCATCATGGGAAGCCACTTGATAGCCTAGTTCGTTCAGGATGCCCTCAATGGTCTTTCGCGAGGGGGCCCCGTGATCGTGGTGGTGAATCTTCACTGATCCCGTGACCGAGCTTGCCGTGACTTCCTCAATGCCTTCCAGTCGCTCTAGCGCCGATACAACCTTGCGCTCACAACCGCCGCAGTCCATGCCTTCAACACGCAGCGTCAAGACGTTTGGCGCTGTTGTCGGCGTTGATGTTTTCATGGTGCCTCTTCTCTCAATGGGCTATGGTTTTGAAGTGTAAACCTTGTAGCAACTATAGCTTCAAGCCCTACGTAAGGAGTTTTACCATGTCGATGATGGGGCAAAGTATCAGCATTGGTGAGTTAGCACGACGAGCCGATTGCAAACCTGAAACGGTTCGTTATTACGAGCGTATTGGGCTGCTGCGCGATGCAACACGAACCGGTGGGGGGCAGCGCCGCTATGGAGACGACGCTGTGCGGCGCTTGACCTTTATTCGTCATGCCCGAGACTTTGGCTTTTCGGTGGAGTC
Organism: Vreelandella glaciei; assembly: GCF_013415125.1. Taxonomy (GTDB): domain Bacteria; phylum Pseudomonadota; class Gammaproteobacteria; order Pseudomonadales; family Halomonadaceae; genus Vreelandella; species Vreelandella glaciei. The sequence continues at coordinate 14,402 of NZ_JACCDE010000048.1, forward strand.
AGTGCGAGAGCTTTTGGCCATGTCAGATCAACCTGATATGCCTTGCCAAGAAGTCGATGCCATCGCCACGCATCACCTAAAGAAAGTGGAGTCCCGCCTTCAACGACTGTCCATACTGCGTGAGGAGCTTCAACGGATGGTCACGCAGTGTGCCGGTGGTAAAGTGGAAAGCTGCCGAATCATTGAGGTCATCAGTGATCATCAGCTCTGTATCACTGAAAAATCGCACGGAGGGGCTCACGACTTGGGTTAGCACTAACGCTACGCCCCACGCCCAATGGTTAGCCCAGCGAAACATCCAAAAACAGCATGAGTACCAATCCGATGGAGAGGCCCAGCGTGGCCTTTTTTTGGTGCCCGCTTCGATGAGTTTCGGGAATAATCTCATGACTGATCACATACAACATCGCCCCCGCTGCAAAGGCCAACCCCCAGGGCAGTAGCGCTTGTGACATGCTGATGACTCCAGCGCCTAATAAGCCACCTAACGGCTCAACAAGCCCCGTAAGGGCGGCAATCGTCCATGACCGCCAACGTGAATAGCCCACGCCTAGCAGTGATACTGCTACGGCCAGTCCTTCTGGGGCATTCTGAAGTCCAATGCCAATCGCTAGTGGAATGCCTCCTTCGCTTCCCCCTGCGCCGAAGGCCACGCCAACGGCCAGCCCCTCTGGCAGGTTGTGTATCGTAATGGCAATAATAAACAACCAGATACGACGTAGTGAGGCAGCCTCTGGCCCTTCTCGCCCCTGTTCGAAGTGCTCATGAGGTAAGAGTTCGTTCAGTAGTGCGACCATTCCAATCCCTAGCAAGATGGCCGCACAGGCAATGGCAGCAGGTACCACGCTACCTCCGTAACGCAGCTCCGAGGCTTCTAAGGAGGGTATGATCAGTGAGAAGAAAGAGGCCGCTAGCATGACGCCAGCGGCGAACCCCAACGCTAAATCGCGAACACCACGATTCGGTCTTTTGGTAAACAAGATAGGAAGCGCCCCGACAGCCGTCATCAAGCCCGCGGCAAGGCTTCCCAATACCCCCATTGTGACGAGAGAAACCTCTTCCATACCGATTACCTGTCTTGTGGTAGATGAGTGATCACAGCGCTAGGGTTCCATAACGAGGCAAGCACACGTTCACGTTACTAACAATCCATGCAACGTTGCTAAGCACGGGTGGTTACGGCTCGTTAAACGAGATCAAGTCATAAATGGACGCCGTGCCGATAGCTTGTTCCAAGCGATCTCTTGCCTCGTAAAGTGACGCTTGATATTCACCTTGAGTCGGCTGCTCACCCAACATGATGCGTTGACCTTGACCAAGGGGATCAACAGGCTGGTTATTGACTCTCACTTCGTAATGCAGGTTGGGGCCCGTGGCGACCCCGGAGGAACCTACCTCTCCGAGCGACTCTCCCGCATTGACTAAATCCCCAACCACTAGCTGTGGGGAGAATCGGCTAAGGTGTGTGTAGCGACTAATGGCCCCTGTGTCGTGCTCCACCTCGATCACCTGCCCATATCCCCCTTGGCGACCCATAAAGAATACGCGCCCAGGTGCGGTGGCAATGACCGGCGTTCCTGTCGGCGCAGCCAAGTCAATTCCATTATGAGGACGCATCCCTCCATACACAGGATGTCGCCGATTCCCAAAGCGAGACGTTAAGCGGGCACTAAGCACGGGCAACCGCAACGTGCCTAGCAGGGTGTCGCTTTTGAAAAGAGCTACGTCCCCCTTTTGGGTGACCGGCCATATGACCTCCAAGGGCTCTGCCTGATCAGGCAGAGCGGCATAACTGAGGCGTGGTGGCCCAACACGGGCGCCGTCCTGGCGTCGATCTTCCTCCCACACTAATTGAATACGTTCACTGCCAGAAAACTCCAGCGGCGCTGCGATAAACTCGCTGAGCAGTGTTTCCAGTTTAGTGGCGAAACGCGTTGGGACACCTTCTGCTGCCAAGGCCTCGTAGAGGGTGGTATCAATGACGACATCACGCCCAAAGGTTAGGGTATCAACGCTATCGAGCGGTAATGTGCCTTCTTGCTCGCTAGCCGCCTGTAACTTGACAGGGCTAAGTTCAGACGGAGGCAATGACAGATGCGTTTGCCAATTGGCTTCGGCTAGCAAGGGGTAAAAGCCCACCAAGCCTAGTAACCACCAGCGCTGCATCACTGGCCATCCTCTTCCCCAGAGATCTCCGCTACTTCACTCTCGACGGCATCAATCAGCTCTTGCATACCAAAGGGGTCTAAAGGCTCGCCATTGACAAAAAAGGTAGGTGTTTGGCGAATCTGATTGGCTCTGACATCCGCCATGTCTTGGTCAATCACCGCCTGCACCTCAGCAGAAGTCAGTTGCTCTTCGGCAGCCGCTAAATCAAGGCCTCCTTGGCTCGCGATATCGAGGATAGCGGATTCATCAAAACTGCCATGTGAAGCCCATTGATCCTGGCGAGCCAGCAGCCTCTCCAGTACCGGTTCAAAGACGCCCTGACGACGAGCAACTTCTAATACCCGAATGGCCTTGTCCGATACGTCGCCGTGGAAAGGAGTGTAGCGCACGATGAGCCGCACTTTTTCTGGGTAGGTTTCCAGAATACTTTTTGTCAGGGGATAGAAAGCACGGCAGGCTTCGCAAGCCGGATCGAAGAATTCCACAATCGTCACCGGCGCGTCTTCTCGTCCCAAGATGGGGGAGTGTGAACGCACCAAGGAGTCCTCGGCCTGGACACCGCTCTCTTTTGCTGCCTGAGCTTGCATGTCTAAGAGGGCAGGCTTCGATACGGCGACGATCGCAGCGGTCAGCATTAACGTACCGGCCAATATAAAAGACGCTTTTTTGAACATGTTTCTCTCTCTGTCTCAACGATGGGGTGGAAAAGTAGGGTTGAAAAATAAGCCAATCGCTATGGGAGTAAGCTGCTCGCTATCTACCTGAGCTGGGAGCCGGCCTCGGTCTGTCACTCATGCCCATATAGATTGGCATTTTGATGCGCGTGGTCACTATGCTCAAACTCTAGGCTGGAATGAGCAATACTGAAGCGCATTTTAAGCTGCTCCTTGATCTCTGCTTTGACGGATTCAAGCTGCTGCCAGCCGGTTTCTGTCAGAACCACGTGGCAGTCAAGGGCTGCCATGTTTTCCTGCATCTGCCATAGATGCACATGGTGAATATCCTGGACTCCCTCGATATCTCGTACGGTCTCAACGACTGCCTGCCCGTCAATGTCCGGGGGAGATCCCAGCATTAGCGTACGGATAGGGCCGCCAATTTCAGAGAAGGCTAGGTAAAGAATATATAGCGCAATCCCTATCGTGATCGCGGGGTCTACCCAGCGCATGTCGTACAGTAAAATAAGCGAACCACCGATAATCACGGCGATGGAGGCAAACGCATCCGATAAGTTATGCAGAAAAAGGGCGCGGATATTGACACTCTCTTTTTGCATTGACCACGTGAGCATGGCGGTAAGGGCATCGACGACGAGCGCGACGCCACCAATAATCACGATCGTCCATCCCTCTATCTCAGGGGGATCGACCATCCGCATAGCGCCTTCGTAAATCAGGTAGACACCGACAATAATGAGGGTGGTGTAATTGATGAGTGCTGCCACTATCTCGATGCGGCCATAGCCAAAGGTCATATGCACATCGGCAGGCCGTCTGGCGATTTTACGAGCAGCAAAGGCAATGACTAATGCTGCCAAGTCAGAAAAGTTATGTAACGCATCAGCGATCAGCGATAGGCTCCCCGCCATAATGCCACCGACGATTTGAGCGATGGTTAAGAGCCCATTGGCCCAAATGGAGATGCTGACGCGCCGGTCGCCAGAGGCAGGATCAATGTGGGGATGATCATGATGATGTCCCATCTGTTACCCTCTCTCGAATTATCTGTTCTTGGTACTATAAAACCTCTAGCAACTAAAGCTTCAACCCTTGAGCATTATCTATTTGCATCGCTGGATTGGGAAGCACGTCCCTAGCTACCAAGGAGCCTTTGTGTGCTGGGCCGAAGGTGATCATGTTTTAGGTGCGGGGCTCAATCCACTTCAACCGGTAACGTCCAATCCACCATGGGTAGATTCATTTATTTTGTCGAGGCGCACCTTGTCTGGTTTGTAATCGTCGTCGCGGGGGGAGGCTTACTCTTTCCGGCCACCGGAATAATGCTTAAGTTCGCGATTGGGCCATTACTGGCATTACTGATGTTGATTATCAGCCTCACATTCGATGCGCATGCAGTGCGCATCGTGTTCCGAAAGCCGTCACGGCAGTTGTTGGCATTGGGGCTGGTCTATGGGCCTATGTCGATTGCCGGGTGGCTAACGGGCCGTCTATTTTTTGGAAGCGGCCCGCTGGCTGCTGGCCAAACCTTGCTCGGCACGCTGCCGACAGATGTGTCTTCTCCTCTTTTGGTACTGATGGCGAAAGGCAATGTGGCGCTTGCCGCTGTTTTCAACGCAGTCAACACCGCGTTATGTCCGTTTATTGTTCCCTTCCTGTTTTTATGGCTCACCGGCCTTCAGTTAGACGTGCCGCTTGGATCAATTATTCTTGAATTAACACTAATCGTGCTTCTTCCTACCGTGATTGGGGTCAGCTTGCGTACAAGGTTCTCGGCTTTCTTTGCACGGCATGATTCAGCGTATGCAGGGATAGGGTCGATTCTGTATCTGCTGATCCTACTCGCCGTGGTCGGGCCGAATGCCACCACGATCATTGGCTATGGCTGGTATGCGTTTGTGATTGCGGGCGCGGCCCTGTGCCTCAATTTGATTGGGTACCTGGTAGGTATGTCCTCACGGTTACTCACCTCTGATCGCAAAGAGGTGATTACCTATCTTTTCACGGTCAGTAAAAAGGAATTCAGCATCGCTGCAGCGTTTGTCGCTGCTTCTGGCTTGCCATCAGAGATCGCAATTCCAGCCGCTTTTTTTGCCGTGATTCAAATGATCACTTCGCCCATCGCAGCGAAGATCCTCGCCCGCCACTGAAGGGATGGCCGTATCGGCTCTTCGTCAGAAGAGCAACCTGTACACGGGGTGTACAGGTTGCTCTTACCGACAAAACAGACACCGCTACTCATAAAGGTGGCAAATAGTACCTATGCTAAGTCACTGTGACCAATACTGACCTTGCTAAAAGCATTTAACACAGAGGCTTCGCAGGGTATCTGTTCATTTTTGGATTTAAGATGCTTAAAAGTATCAGCGAACCCTGGGAAAGGCCCCGCCAATTTCTGGATGATTTCTTGAACATGTCGCACGTTAGAGAGCGTCTGACGCAACCAATTTTCAAATCATCTCGAAACACACCTGGTGCTTAACAAACATCTCATGTAGTACAAGAGGTCTAATTATGTCATCCAAAACCTACTACAGCGTCATAAACGCCTTGTCTTCTTGATCCGTAAAGGAATACACGTCATAGGGCGCTTCCTGAGGCCCTGGCATCCCCGGTGTACCGATGGGCATACCTGCTAGGCCAATGCCGTCTGCATCAGGCTGTTGCTCAAACAGCGCCTGTACGGCTTCCATCGGAACATGGCCCTCAATCCAATACTCGCCGATTTCGATGGTATGGCACGATCCAAGACCATAGGGAACACCCGCCTGTTGTTTGATATCACCCAGCTCGACGTCATCAATAACGGTGACGTCTACGCCAAGTTCCTCAAGATGGCGCGCATATTCGTCACAACAGCCGCACTGGGGGTTCTTATACAGTGTCGCCTCTGGCGGTAACGCCGCTTGAGCGGAGACCGTCCCAATTAGCATGAAACCCGAGAGCAAAAGTTTGGTGGTCATATGTTGCATTAATTTCAACTCCTTAATGTGAACGACTGAAGAGGTACTTGGCCAGCGACGCGATCGCCAAGCCAATTAATAACAGCATAGCCAGGGGCATCAACCAGCCTAACCACCCCATTGACCCCATAAAAGCAAAGCATTCCGCGTTCATCATGACATCACTCCTGATTTATGCCTTGAGCAAAGATGGCGCTACTTAAGACACTGAGGATTGCAGCCCCACCAATAGCAAAGTTCATCGTGTGCTTAACCATGATATTTCCTCTCATCATGTTGCTGATCGAGACATTGCCTTATCCGATAAAAATGGAAGAAGGCAGAGTTAGCTTTTGTTATAAGCCTACAACCTATAGGTAGCCCAAAGGTAAAGAAGAAACTGATCCCAAACGCTAGATTTGTCACAGGTCATTTTTTCCGCCATTTTCAGCTCTGTTTCAGGTTGGCACGCTATAACACTGACTCAGTTCCATGAAGAAGAGCGCGTACAAATGCTGCTCAAATACATCGCCACCCAAGAAGCGAAAACCCAGCAGCCAAAGAATCCATGAATGCTCTCTTGGTTCTTTAAGAGCAAGATGCCATGTGCCTTGTTCGTCAAATAGGGCACATGAACGATGTCTGAAGGCTCAACCGAATCAGATTTGAAGCCTCCGCGACGAACCATTCAAGCCTAAAAAAATATAAGGAAACGGTATGCAAAAGAAGACGACTTCGCTCCCTATTATTCACGCTACCTTAGCAACGCTGCTGCTGTCGCTCGCAAGCCCAGTGTTGGCCCATGAAGGGGGCGCAAGCACTTCGCCTAAGGATGGCGTCACCATTCAGGATTCCCCAGCAGAGATTGGCATCGAGTTTGGTGGCATGATGCGCATCACCCAGTTTGAAGTGGCAGGCCCGGACGGCCCCGTTCCTCTTGATGGTCAGCCAGGCAGTGAACAGGTCGATCGCTACTTCGTAAAGCCCAGTGACACTCTTTCGGCTGGGGATTACCAGGTGCGCTGGCGTGGCCTATCGGATGACGGGCACATGATGTCTGACGGTTTTAACTTCTCGGTCGAGCCTTGACCCGTGGTCTGGTGGCCCTCAGTAAATAGCCTTGATGTCTGGACCGTCGCGATGATTCTCGTGGCGGCCGGGATTTACCTTAACGCCCTAGTCGCGACGGGGGCCGTGTTGTTTCGTCTAGCGTTTCCCCGACTCCCTGATCACGACCGGAGGCGCGTCGCCTGCATGGGCATCTTTGCTGCCTGGGCGGGGGTCATTCTGATTCTGTTCCAGTGGCCTTTAGAAGCTGGTTACCTTGGGGGCGGCAATATCGCTGCTGCAACCAACCCAATGCTGCTCGGAATCGTGTTCGATGGCGCGTCCGGGGTCCGACTAATACTGGCGGTAACTGGCTTGCTGCTAGTCCAGGCGATTCAGCTTAATAACTTAGCGCTCTCGAAAACAGCCAACAGCGTGAGCCTAGTAGGCGTGTTACTGGTGATGCTGGCATTCGTGCAGGTGGGGCATACAGTAAACACCCCACGCCTCATTCTGGCTGGCTTGCTGATCGTTCACCTGATGGCGGCAGCATTCTGGGTGGCCTCGCTGTGGCCGCTGTTCCATTTAGTGGGACGGGGTCACAACCAGGACAATACCGCCCACATTCTGACCCGTTTCGGGAAAATCGCCATAAGCGGAGTCGGCTTGTTGGTACTGGCGGGCGTCACGTTGGCCACGCTGCTAACGGGCGGTCTCACGCCACTGCTCACCACGGCATATGGACAGTTCTTGATCGGCAAGGTATTGATTGTGGCGGTGCTACTGTTATTTGCTGCCGCGAACAAGTGGCGGCTTGTTCCGGCCTTTGAGAGCGGCGACGCAACAGCCCCAGGACGGTTACAGAGAAGTATTGCACTGGAGATGGTGCTGGTCGCGGTTATCTTGTTGATCACGGCAGTGCTGACAAGAGTGTCATCACCGAATGGGTGACTAACAGGTCAACCACCTTGTTAAGCCGTTCCAGAGCTCGAAATTAACGGTCTCCTTCTTATGGGCCTTACGCTGAGGTTTAGGCGGAGGCTGCCATAGGCAATTGCACCAACAAGACGAAAAGTCATTGCTGCAGCGTTGACTCTAATCAGGGGGTCAGGATCCATCATCATGTTAGAAATGCTTTTGGGTAGCAGGCCATATTTTTACGTTAGGTTCAGGCTCGTTTCAGGTTAACACCGTATAAAGAACAAGTGACACTAACCTCTGAGGTAAATGACCATGCGCAACATCTCCTTAACAACGTCTATGTTTGCCCTTTCACTAAGTTTGATAACGAGTGCGGCTTGGGCTGCGCCCGGCCAAGGCAGTGGTGACAATGGCCTAACCGAGGCTGACGTTGACCGCACGATCAGCCTTGAAGCTGGCGATATGTGGTTCGACCCTGAAGCGCTAGAAATGGCGGCAGGGGAGGTGGTTAAATTTGAAATTACTAACACCGGCAATCTAGAACACGAATTTGTGATTGGTAGCAAAGAAGCCCAAGAAGAACATCGCCAGATGATGCTAAACATGGCCAATGGCGGAGGCCATGACATGTCAAATATGGCACACGGTGAAGGCCACGATATGTCCAATATGTCAAACGGCGATGGTCACGATATGGCCAATATGAGTATGGAAGGCGTCACCATTGCACCTGGCGAGACTGGGTCTCTATTATGGCGTGTTCCTGATAATGTTAACGCGCTAGAGTATGCATGTAACATTCCCGGCCATTACGAATCCGGCATGTACGGCAATTTTTCTCTCTAATCTGACGTATATCCATGAAACTGTTGCTACTTGAAGATGATGACTTGCTAGCGGAAAGCTTAGCAGAGAGTCTCAAAGACAACGGTTACCTAGTTGATTTGGCCGCTTCCTTGAAAGCGGCCAAGTCGCTGATGGCAACCGAGCATTATGAACTGGCGATCTTAGATGTCGGTTTGCCCGACGGCTCAGGGCTGGATCTGCTCGCCCAGTGGCGCAGGCAAAAACGCGACACGCCTATTTTGATCCTGACGGCCCGCGATACCTGGGAAGATAAAGTTGTCGGCCTTGAGACGGGGGCCGATGACTATCTTACCAAGCCCTTCCACGAAGCCGAACTGATGGCCCGGCTGAAGGCCTTGCTACGCAGGCAGTCTGGTCAGTTATCTCAAGTGATCACGCTTAACGGCGTTTCGTTGGATGAAGCGGGTCAACGAGTGTGCTTAGAAGGTGAAACGTGGCGTTCGCTCACAGCGACCGAGTTTCGGTTACTGCGCTACTTAATGCTGCATCCTGATCGCATTCACTCTAAAGAGCAGCTACTAGAGCAGCTCTATGCCTTGGATCAGGATGCCGCCGCGCCTAACTTGGTCGAAGTCTATGTCGCTCGTCTGCGCCGTTATCTCGGCAAATCGGTGATTCAAACGCGGCGCGGCCAGGGGTATTTCTTTGCTTCACATTGATCGGCGCAGTTTACGTTTTCGACTACTCGCCTGGCTAGGTGGCGTGGCGCTATTCGTGGTGGTGACGACCTGGCTACTGCATGGCATATTGTTACAGAATCTTGCTCGGGATTTTTTGGGTGAGCGTCTTCAGCGCGAAGCCAATCATGCGGTCGCACAGCTAGAGCAGGACCAAACGGCTGTCCCGACTGCGCTAGACTCGGTTAGCCAAGGCTATCAAGTCTTTCATCATCTCTACGTACTCCGCTTTAACGGTTCGGTCAGCGCTTCCGACCCGCAATGGCAGCAACAGCTGGCGCCTCTGCTGGAAGAGAACGGCGATGCTCTTGTGGACGTTAAACATAACGATCAGCACATGCTCGTCTACCGCCGCCATTTTGAGTGGCAGGGTTCTAACGGCGTATTACTGGTGGGTGAGGATTTTTCTCAGGTAGAAGCAGGACTTGCTACCTTGCATTGGTGGGTCGGTGGAATTGCCGCCGTGCTTTTAGGAATGCTCATCATACTCAATATGCTGGCAGTTAACCGCGGCCTCACGCCACTTTGGCAACTGCGTCAACAGCTTGAAGCCTTGCGATCAGGCAAACGTGATCGCTTGTTATTAGTAGCCCCTTCCGAGCTAGATGAATTAGTCGACCAGCTGAACTGGTTTATGGATGATATCGATCATCGATTACAACGCTCGCGGGAATCAGTCGCCAATCTTTCTCATGCTTTAAAAACCCCGCTGGCAGCAATTACCCAAGTACTGCGCGGCAATCGGCCCATTGATGAAAACCGACGGCATAAACTGCTCAGCCGTATTGAAGATATTAACGCTCAGTTAGCTGCAGAGCTGCGTCGTTCGCGTATTGCAGGGCCTAACGCGGGTCGAATGGCGAACGTCACGCGAGATAGTTCACGGCTCATAGAGATGTTCCGCAGCCTTTACCCTGAGCGTATCTTCAACCTCACCCACTCGGCAGGCGAGAAAGACCTAGTGCCTATTGAGGCTCACGACTTTTCTGAAATATTAGGCATCGTGCTCGATAACGCTGGCAAATGGGCGAATAGGTGCGTTAATTGCGATATTGCCGCCTCCGCTACCACACTCACGCTCACCACTGATGATGACGGTTTCGGCGTTGCAGAAGAAGATCTTTCGCGCTTGGGAGAGCGTGGCACACGATTGGATGAACGCCGTCCCGGCTACGGCTTAGGCCTGTCGATTCTTGCGCAGTTAATTGCCCGCTACTCAGGGCACTCGCGCTTTGAGCGTAGTCCACTGGGTGGACTGCGCGTTACGGTTACGTTGCCTCTTGCAGTTGAAGTGATTAATTAATCACTATTCAGCTTTGATTCAGCTTCTTCCATCAAGATGGTGCCATTCATCATTGATGGGAGTTACACATGGCACGCTCAAGCATCATTTCTCACCCGCTTTCTCGCCGGCAGGTCCTAAAAGGCGGCGCTGCCCTAGGAATAGGTTCCGCTGCGGCAATGGGATTAACCCCCGCCTGGGCAAACCCCTGGGGCCGCAGCAATGTCTACGCGCAGGGCGTTGAAGAAGGGCCCGAGGTATCGCTGGCGATCCGCCGTGAATCGTTGCCTATTGACGGACAAGAAGCCCAACCAATTACCATTAACGGTACCAGTCCTGGCCCGCTGATTCGTTTGAAAGAAGGTCAAGACGCCGTACTGCGTGTCACCAACCTGCTGGACGAGTCCACCTCCATCCACTGGCATGGTCTTA
>NZ_JACCDE010000049.1 GCF_013415125.1 Vreelandella glaciei
TAAGCTAAACGATAGACCAAGAAAGCGGCTGGGATACCGAACCCCAGCCCAGGTGTTCTTAGGTGAATACTCAGGAGCGCTAGAAACCGCAGGTGCTGCACTTATTAGTTGAATTCAGGACAACAGGGCGGCACCGTTTAAGTGTCGCCCTGTGAAGTTTTTACTGCTTAATAGCAATGATCGCTATGTCCCCTTGTGCACGCTGCATTTCTCAAGCGCATCGGCCAACTGGAGCAGTAACTGGTCGTACAGCGTTGGCCCAAGGGGCAATTCAACGCCCAAGGGGTCGATAACACCCATCACGGCCGGTGTATCACCAAAGACGTTTTCTACCATCGTAGCGTTGAATTGAGGCTCACTGAATACGCAATGGATATCATTCTCCCGCACATGCTGCTGCAGGGCTTCAATGCGCGCCGGGCTGGGATCAGAGGCATCGCCCAGCGAAATAGCGCCTGCTGAAGGGACGTCAAAACGCTGCTCAAAATACTGGTAGGCATCGTGGAAGACCACAAAGCGCGGTGCTGATTGCTCAGCAAACCGGCTTTCCAGCGACATTTGCAACGCCAGCACATCGGCTTTGGCCTGGGTAGCGTTACTCTGATAGATCTCGGCGTTTTCAGGATCCATCGCGCTTAAACGACCGGCAATGGCATCTAGCCAGAGGCGAGCATTTTGTGGGTCTAACCAACCGTGTGGGTCTTCCCCATCATGATGGTGGTCGTGGTCGTGGTCGTGGTCGTGGTCGTGGTCGTGGTCGTGGTCGTGGTCGTGATGATCATCATGAACGCCCATGAGATCAATCGATCGATCGCGATAATTCAGCACCTGCGTTTCGTCTAACGCCATCAGTTGCATATGCTCGGCATCTGACGCTAATGACGTCAGTGGGCTGGCAAGCCACGGTGTTAAGTCATTGCTGACCCAAACCACTAACTCAGCAGCATCCAGCGTTTTTGCTTCCGAAGGGCGCAGCGAGTACCCATGGGGAGAGGCACCCTGCTGCATAAACAGCGTAGGCTCCCCCAACTCCCCCATCACTTTACTGACCAGCGAATGTACCGGCGGGATGTCTACTGCGACTTTCGGCACATCGGCCATGGCGGCCAATGGAAGTCCCAGCAGTACCGGCAACGTCATACGGGCAAGTGGTTTTTTCATTACATGCGCTCCTTTTAAGTTGTTTCTTTTTGCTGACTCGTTAACCTCTTGGCACTCGCACAATTTATGTTATAACATAACAATAAATCAACTCGGAGCCTGTTATGTTTTCGCGTCTATCAACAAAAGGCATACCTGAGTATTGCACCTCGTTGACAGGCAACGCTTTGCTGAGAACCGACCAGTTGACAGTTCAATTTGGCCAGCAGCCGGTCCTGGAAAACATCAATCTGTCGCTAAAACCTGGTCGGATTGTCACCCTCATTGGCCCCAATGGCTCCGGTAAATCCACACTGGTCAAGGCGCTGATAGGCGCGATCAAACCTACCGCTGGTCACATTGTCCGCTCGCGTGATCTGAAGATCGGTTATGTGCCCCAACGCCTGCATCTGGATCCTACCTTACCGATGACGGTGCATCGCTTTATCAACCTCCCCAAACGGCATGCCAGCCGTGACATTGCCGAAGCATTAGAACAGGCGGGCGCCGAACATCTGTTGAATGCGGCCATGAATCATCTTTCCGGTGGCCAGCTGCAAAGAGTGCTCTTGGCTCGCGCGCTACTATCGCGTCCCTCTTTGTTGTTGCTGGATGAAGCTACACAGGGGCTGGATCACCGGGGCGTTGCCGAGTTCTACCAGCGCATTGAACAGATCCGCCAACGCTCCCAATGTGCGGTGCTGATGGTCAGCCACGACTTGCATGTGGTCATGCGCACGGCAGACCACGTGATCTGCCTGAACAGGCATGTCTGTTGTGAAGGCCAACCCGAGAAAGTCGCTGCATCGCCTCAGTACCATGCACTTTTCGGTGACCAGGCGGCTAGCACACTGGCTTTCTATCGTCACCAACATGCGAACCCGCAAGATAAGGAGATACTGCGTCATGCTGGATGACTTCTTGTGGCGCGCTGCATTGGCAGGGCTCGGTGTCGGTATAGCTGCAGCGCCGCTGGGATGCTTCGTTGTTTGGCGGCGAATGGCCTATTTCGGTGATGCCACAGCGCATGCGGCTATTCTGGGTGTGGCCTTGGCCCTGCTATGGAATCTCTCCATTTTCGCCGGTGTGATGGGGGTTGCTCTGCTGATGGCATTTTGTGTGTCAACGTTAAGCGGCAGAGGCTATGCCATGGACACCTTGCTAGGGGTGGTAGCGCATTCCGCCCTGGCCATTGGGCTGGTGGCCGTTTCTTTTGTTTCCGGTGTGCGTATTGATCTGCATGCTTACCTGTTTGGCGACATTTTGGCCGTGGGCAAAATCGACCTTGCGGTTATCTGGACGGGGGCCGTTCTGGTCATCAGTTTGATGTTATGGCGTTGGCAGGCGCTTTTAACTGCAACACTCAACGAAGAACTCGCCTATGCCAGCCACATCAACCCCCGTCGTGAACAGCTGGTGTTGACGGTGGCGCTCGCCATTGTGGTGGCCGTGGCCCTCAAGGTGGTCGGCGCACTCTTGATTGCTGCGCTATTGATTATCCCTGCCGCCACGGCGCGGCCTTTCAGCCGCACGCCGGAACAGATGGCGCTTATTGCCGCCATGATTGCGATGGCAGCCACTACTGGCGGGCTACGCGCCGCTTACATGTTTGACACACCGACAGGCCCGACCATTGTCTCTCTGGCCGCAGTGCTGTTTGTTCTTGCCATGCTCGTGACCCAAAGTTGGCGATTTTTATGCCAGCACCTCTCTATACGCGGCAAACCCGCCTCTACTCGTAGGGATCAATAACGCGGTGGATGACCGAGCTGCATCGGTTTACCGCGTGACTACTTATATCCCGTTTTTCCATCGCTTATGGAGCCATTTATGTCTTCGCTACCCGCTACTCACCTAATGCTGCCAGAGCATGCAGCCATCGATAACGACATCAGCGTGTTACCGCGTATCTTTGAAGACGCCATTAATATCGCGATCTTTCAGCGGCCTCTTCCCGCCGATATCGCCTTTAGCGCGCAGGCACAATGCCAAACAGACCGCGCCTGGCAATATAGCTGGCTGGGTCATCCCGATGAAACGTTCATTGCCGACTTACGGCGACGGCTTCCTGCGCCGGAAGCTGCTGACCCACTAATCGACGATATGGCGACCATCGCTGAAGCGATCGCTTTTTTGTTTGATACCCAGACCGTCGGCATACGCGTGCGCCTGCTCAACAGTGCCATGTGCCCGCGGTTTCATTGCGACAACCTCCCCGCGCGCATGGTGACCACCTATTTCGGTCCGGGCAGCGAATGGCTGCCGGAGCACGCCATCAACCGTGACGGTTTGGGCGCGCCACATCCCACCCGACCCGACATAGCAACCGATGCCAGCGCTATTCAACGCCTTTCACCGGGTGACATAGCGTTACTTAAAGGAAGCGGCTGGGAAGGCTGCGAAGAGCGCGGCTTAGTGCATAGAAGCCCTTCCCTGGGTAACGATCAAAAAAGACTTTTGATGTCCATTGATCCCGCTTAGACATTGCTATAGCGACTCGCTTATTTCCATCGTGGAGACGACATGACATCGATAATTCGCCTCTATAACACGCTAACACGCACTAAAGGGCCGCTTCGCACCGAGCGTCCCGACCGGGTGACCCTGTATGTCTGTGGCCCCACGGTTTATAACTTCGCGCACATTGGTAACGCCCGACCCGCGGTTATTTTTGACTTACTGGCGCGTTTATTGCGGCATGACTACCCCGAGGTCGTTTACGCACGCAATTTTACCGACGTAGACGACAAAATTAATGCCGCCGCGGCAGAGGCCGGAGTACCGATTGGCACCATTACCGAACGCTATATCGACGCTTACCATGAGGATATGCAGGCGCTGGGGGTGTTGTCGCCGGATTTAGAGCCTCGAGTGACTGCCCACATTAACGACATTATCGAGCTGATCGCGACACTGATTACCCGTGGCCACGCTTATGAGGCCCAGGGACACGTGCTTTTTGATGTGGCGTCTTACCCTGAGTATGGAGCGCTTTCCGGACGCCGCACCGAGGATATGCTGGCGGGGGCGCGCGTAGAGGTTGCCCCCTACAAGCGCAATCCCCTCGATTTCGTGCTCTGGAAGCCTTCCACGTCAGCCATGCCCGGCTGGCAAAGCCCCTGGGGCCGCGGACGCCCCGGCTGGCACGTGGAGTGCACGGCGATGATCGGCCAACACCTGGGTCATACCATCGATATTCACGGTGGCGGCCAGGATTTGATCTTTCCTCACCACGAAAATGAGATTGCCCAAGGCACCTGCGCCCACGGCGCGCTCTACTGCCATACCTGGGTACACAACAGTTTTATTACTGTCGACGGACAGAAAATGTCTAAATCGCTCGGCAATGTACTGCTGGTGCGCGACCTACTCAGCCAAGCGCCCGGTGAAGCGATCCGTTTTGCGCTGCTGGCGACCCACTATCGCCACCCGCTGGATTGGAACTCTCGTCGCTTGGCTGAGGCGAGGCAAACGCTGGTGCGCTGGTACCGCCGCCTAGCCTCGGCCGCTGGGGATGAGCAGGTTGAGTGGAAGAACGTAGCGCCGGATGCCGAGGTGCTGGAAGCGCTGCGCGACGATCTTAATGTTCCCCGGGTGATTAGCCGTTTGCACGAGCTGGCAAGCGCTATTGGTAATGCCACTACCGAAGACAATGTGCGCACTGCAGCCTACCGACTGCGCGCCTCTGCCGCGTTAATCGGCTTACTACAGCAACCGGCAGTAAGCGCCTTAAATGCCCTGCGGGAATTACCGGATCAAGCCTCGCCAGACCGACTGCCCGTCAGTCAGATTGATGCGCTAGTAGCAGAACGCCATCACGCCCGCCAGCAGCGCGATTTCGCCCAGGCCGATGCCCTGCGAAATGCCCTTGAAGCGGCTGGCGTAGTGGTCCACGACACGCCGCATGGCAGCGAGTGGCAGTTCGCCGCCGAGGTGACGGTATGAGCAGGGAGGCGCGTAATGCAACACTATGATGTGGTTGTCGTTGGGGCTGGCCCGGCGGGGATAGGCTTGGCCACTATGTTGGCAAAACTGCCCGATCTGGATTACACCCTTCTGGAGGGCGGGCTTATCGGGGAGTCGCTGCGCCGCTGGCCTGCGCAAACGCGCTTTATCACCCCCTCTTTCTACAGCAACCCCTTCGGCCTAGCCGATCTCAACGCCGTGGATGCATTGAGCTCACCCGCTCTGCACTGCGGCGTAGAGCACCCCAGCGGCGCCCAGTATGCAGACTATTTAAGCTTTGTTGCCCAACAACACAATTTGCCCATCCGCGAAAATTGCCATGTGCAGGAAGTAGCGTCCGCGGCGGACGGCGGCTTTATTCTGAGTACCGAGCAGGGCGAACTGACGACGCGCTTTCTGGTCTGGGCTACCGGTGAGTATCAGTTTCCCGAGCTGTCGCCATTCCCAGGGGCGAGTTGGTGCCAACATTATGCCGAAGTGGAAAACTGGGCAGACTTTACCGCTCCTCGCTATTCAGTGATCGGTGGGTACGAGAGCGGCGTCGATGCGGCGATCAATCTGGTTCAACTTGGGCGGTCGATACGCCTGTTAGCGCGCAAATCCTCCTGGGACCCCAGCAGTCCCCACGACCCCAGCCTTTCCCTTTCGCCTTATACCCGTGGCCGCTTGGACGAGGCGGTCAACACCGGGCGGCTGGAGATTGTCTTCGGTGCGGATATTGTCGAAGTCATCGCTAATGCGGACACCGGGTTTAGCATACATGCCGCCGACGGCCGTCAATGGGCGTGTGAGCAGCCACCTATACTCGGTACGGGTTTTATCAGCGGCGGCGGGGCAAGCCAGATCGAATCGCTGTGGGAGCGGGATCACCAAGGGCAGATACGGCTCAACGAGGTAGATGAATCCACCCTGACGCCCGGGCTATTTTTAGTCGGCCCGCAGGTACGCCACGACCCGCAAATCTACTGCTTTATTTACAAGTTTCGCCAGCGCTTCAGCATGCTTGCCACCTACTTGGCCGAACGTTTGGAGATCGATGCCTGGGTGCTAGAAGCCGATAACCAAGTATGGGGAGCCTTCGGCAATCAGGAATGCTGTGAGGAGTGCCAATGCTAACACTCTCATCTCGCCCACGATTGCCCGGTGTAACGCTAACTTCCAGCCTGCTTTTGGCGGCGATCGTTGGTGGGGCGTTACTTGGCCATTTCGCCCCCGCTCGTGGGCAGTGGCTGGGCGACAACGTCGATGCCACGCTGCTGACAATGATTGGCTTACTCTTTTTCAGTGTGCGTTTTGAGATGCTTGCCCAGCAGGCGAGTAACCTGCGCTTTTTGGCCATCGCCCTGGTAGCCAACTTTGTGTTCGTGCCCCTGATTGGCTATGGCGTCGCCGCATTGTTCATGGCGGCCCATCCGCTATTGATGGTGGGGTTGGTGATCTACTTTATGGCGCCGTGTACCGATTGGTTTCTCGGCTTTACCCGCCTGGCAGGGGGCAATATTGCGCTGGGCATGGCACTGGTTCCCCTCAACATGCTGATCCAGCTGCTGCTTTATCCACTCTATTTGCAGTGGTTTACCCAGCAGACGGGAAGCATTGAGGTGCAGCTGATCGGTACAACGCTACTCTACTGGTTTGTGCTCCCAGCGATTGCCGCGTTAACGCTGCATCACATCCTGCGCCGCGTACTTGGCGCGCAACGCTTTGCGCAGTGCCTGACCTGGGCAGACCGCGCCACTCCCTGGGTTATCGCCCTGCTGGTGATGCAAATATTCGCGGGTAATATCGCCGTGATGCTCGCTCACCACCGTGTGTTTGCTTTACTACTGCTGTCGGTGTTTGTGTTTTTCGTGCTGACCTTTTTGCTAAGCGAGATTATCTGCCGCTTCTGCCGTCTGGATTACCCGGAGCACGCGTTACTCACCATGACGATCGCTGCCCGCAATGCCCCCTTGATGCTAGCGGTCACGATGACCGCGTTACCTGGACAACCGCTGATCTATGCCGCCCTGGTGATTGGTATGTTAGTGGAGTTCCCCCATCTAACACTCCTTCGGCGCGTACTGCTGGCGCTCAGCGCCCGCCGCTACCCGAGCCAGCGGCAGACATAGCTGTACATAGCTTTTGTGCTTTAACGAAGCGCTCTTCACGCGCCCTATCACTTCTGTCACCTAGCGCTTGCTAACCTCTGATAAATTATGAGTTTACCCAATGACCACGAACACACTCGAACAGGCCGTCACCATCACACTACCAGATGGCGCCCAACGCCACTTTGACCACCCCATCAGTGTCGCAGAGGTGGCGTATGCCATTGGCCCCGGGCTTGGCAAACAGGCTATCGCTGGCAAGCTCAACGACCGACTGGTCGACGCCTGCGAGATGATCCACAGCGATGCCCAGCTACAGATCATTACCCCACGCGATGAGGCAGGGCTTGAGATCATTCGCCACTCCTGTGCGCACCTGGTCGGTCACGCCGTCAAACAGCTCTACCCCAGCGCCATGATGGTAATTGGGCCCGTCATTGAAGACGGCTTCTACTACGATATCGCCTTTGAGCGGCCCTTTACGCCCAGCGATCTCGCCGCCATTGAAGCGCGCATGCAGGCGCTGATCGATCAAGAGTATGACGTTGTAAAGCGCATCACCCCACGGAATGAAGCGGCTGAGCTGTTTACAACCCGCGGTGAAGCTTACAAGCAGCGCTTAATCGAAGAGATGCCCGAGGAGGTAAAAGCGGTAGGACTCTATGTCCATCAAGAATACGTGGATATGTGCCGTGGCCCTCATGTTCCCAACACGCGTTTCCTTAACGCCTTCAAACTGACCAAGTTAGCTGGCGCCTACTGGCGGGGCGATGCCAAAAACGAACAGCTACAACGCATTTACGGCACCGCCTGGGCGGATAAAAAGCAGCTAAAAGCGTACTTACAGCGCCTTGAAGAGGCCGAAAAGCGCGACCATCGGCGCCTGGGGCGTGGCTTGGAACTGTTTCACTTTCAGGAAGATGCGCCTGGCGCAGTTTTCTGGCACCCCCGCGGCTGGGCGATTTTCCAGTCACTGATTGATTACATGCGCCGCCGTCAGCAGGCCGCAGGCTATGTGGAGGTAAATTCCCCCGATGTGATGGACCGCAGCCTATGGGAAATTTCCGGCCACTGGCACAACTATCGCGAGCATATGTTCACCACCGAGACCGAAGATGGCCGCTCGCTGGCGCTCAAACCGATGAACTGCCCCGGTAGCGTGCTGCTCTACCGCCACGGCTTAAAGAGCTATCGTGATCTACCCATCCGTATGGGTGAATTTGGCAAGGTGCACCGCTACGAGCCCTCCGGCGCGCTCCATGGGTTGCTCCGGGTGCGCCACTTTACTCAAGACGATGCGCATATCTACTGCACCCCCGGCCAGATGGACGCCGAGTGCCGCGACGTGGTGGCCCTGGTGCTGGACATCTACCGTCAGTTCGGCTTTGAGGAGGTGAGTATCAAGCTCTCCACCCGCCCGGAAAACCGCATGGGCGACGACGCCACCTGGGATGTTCTGGAAGGCGCGTTGGAGCAGGCGCTAACGGGCATGGGGCTTGAGTACCGACTCAATCCGGGAGAAGGCGCTTTCTACGGACCTAAGCTGGAGTTTGTGCTGCGCGACGCCATTGGCCGCGACTGGCAGTGCGGAACGCTGCAGGTGGATATGAACCTGCCCGAGCGCTTCGGCCTTGAATACGTGGATGAGGACGGCCAGCGCAAACCTCCGGTGATGCTGCATCGGGCGCTGTTTGGCTCGCTGGAGCGCTTTATCGGTATTTTGATCGAGCACTACGCGGGCAAGCTTCCGGCCTGGCTCTCGCCGGTTCAGGCAGTAGTGCTGTCGATTACCGACGAGCACGCCGCTTATGCTCGGGACGTCGCCCAGCTACTCAATGGTGTGGGGGTACGTACCGAAGTAGACACACGCAATGAGAAGATCGGCTACAAAATTCGCGAACAAACCCTCCAGCGAATTCCCTTTTTGCTTGTGGCGGGGGCGAAAGAGCGCGATGCAGGCACCATTGCGATACGTACTCGTGAAGGCGAAGACCTGGGCGTAGTACCTCTCAAGCAGGCGATAGCGCAACTGCTAGAGCAAGTTCAAGCCCCCGATGATCATCAACGCCAAACCGATCTTCAGCGTCTGCTTGAGCGAATGAGCGCAGCCTGATGTGACGAACTTACGCCCTGGGCGATCGGTGCCCACCGGCGCATTTATACTACGTTATAACGTTAAAATTAGGCGGAATCGCTGTATGAGTGACCCGAGTAACAACGCTGACAAACAGCGTGAAGTAACGATGAAAGAGTGGGAAGCCAAGCTACTGGCCATGCCGGCTAGTGACTATATGAACGACGAGCAGCTGGCGTTTTTCCGTCAGCGGCTGCTGGCCGAACGCGAAGAACTTGAAGCACATTTAAAGGAGATGAAAACCGCGATTGCCTCCCACGAGCGCGACAGCGACGAGGCGGACCAAGCCTCGTTTGAAGAGGAGTTGCGCCTGGCATTGCGTCAAGCCAATCGGGAAAGCCGCTTGGTCAACAATATCGATGCGGCATTAAAGCGAATCGAGAATGGCGATTACGGCTACTGCGAAGAGACTGGCGAGCCTATCGGTATTCCACGCCTAATGTTCAGGCCTACTGCACGATTATGTATTGAGGCCAAAGAGCGTCAGGAGCGCAAAGAACACCATTACCGTAAAGCGAGGTGGGAGTAGGACATTATGCAAGAGCCATCGCTACTACCGATCAATGTATTGACAGGTTTTTTGGGCAGTGGAAAAACTACCCTTCTCAACCGTTGGGTTCACCAAACCTCCATGCGCAATACGTTGGTGGTGATCAATGAGTTCGGCGATATCGGCTTGGATCACCAGTTGCTTACCCACAGCGATGAACAAGCGGTCATCGAAATGAGTAGCGGCTGTTTATGCTGCACGCTGCGTGGTGATCTGAGTCGGACGCTGCAAGAAGCGCTCGAGGATATCGCGGCTCAAGACAAGCCCCTGCCCTCTCGTGTGGTTATCGAAACCACCGGGTTAGCTGAACCTACGTCGCTACTGCAGCTGTTAATGACGGATCACTGGCTGGCACACCGCTTTAAGCTCGATAGCGTCGTGTGCTGCGTCGATGCGGCCAATGGCGCGGCGACCCTGGAAGCTCACCGGGAGTCGCAGCATCAGGTCGCGGTGGCCGACAAGCTGTTAATCACCAAAACCGACTTGGCTAGTGAGGAGACGGTTTCCCGACTGGCGAATCAATTGGCCAAGTTAAACCCGGCAGCGGAGCAGTGGCAGGTCATCGACGGCGAACTCTCGGCGGATTTACTGGTGGGCTCAGGGCTTTACCGAACCGATACGCAAGGCTATCAAGTAGAGCAGTGGCTAAAAGCAAGCAGCTACGCACGGCATCAGGCTGAGACACCATCCTCCGCATTTTCAGCACCACTGAAAAATTCAACGATGAGTCCTCACCGATCGAGCGACCATTCCCACCACAGCAGCAATATTAAAGCGTTCTGCTTTAGCGTTAATGAGCCTATCAAACCGGAGGCACTGGAGAATTGGCTGGATATTTTGATGTCGTTGATGGGCGACAAAATGCTGCGTATTAAAGCCGTGGTGCACCTTACCGATCGAGAGACGCCGATGGCGCTACATGGCGTGCAGCATATTTTTCATCCCCCGGCGCCACTGCCAGCGAACAGCGTTCACGACCGTGTTTCACGATTTGTCTTCATCACCCAAAACGTGGCACCGGAAACGATCGCGGAGCTTTACACCTTTTTTAACTCATCCAAAGAGGTAGAGGAATGACCGTTTTCACCTTGCCCGATGTCGCAAGCCAAACTACTCGTTCGCCAGGGGCGTTAACGTGGGTGGGCATGGAAGGTATCGCGCTACCTATTCGGTTCGGTAACCGCAGCGTGACTGTCAAGATCAATGCTGGGGTAAGTCTTGAGAACCCTGACGCTCGCGGGATCCATATGTCGCGTCTTTATTTGGCATTGGAAATGCTAGAAGAGAAAGCACTGACGCTCCCTGCGGTAAAAAACGTGTTAAACACATTTTTAGCAAGCCACGAGGAACTCTCTCAGCATGCCTATCTAACCTTTAAAGGCGAATTGCCACTTAAACGTGAAGCGCTGATAAGCCCATTGGCCGGGTGGAAAAGCTACCCCTTTACGCTGCACTGCCAAGTAACGCCAGCTGGCTTTCAGGCCGACATTGACCTTGAGATAGGTTACTCATCCACCTGCCCCTGCTCGGCGGCGCTGGCACGACAGTTAATTCAACAAGCTTTTGATGAAGACTTTGCGGAAATCCCGTTAACCAAAGCAGCGGTATCATCGTGGCTAGGCAGTGAAGAGGGAATATTGGCGACACCCCATAGTCAGCGAAGCTTTGTTTACTGCACGCTGCGTCTTGCAGAGGAAGATGACAACACGCTGCAGATAGATGAGTTGGTAGCGCGTTCGATTGATCGTATTGAAAAGACACTCGGTACCGCGCTACAAACTGCCGTTAAGCGTATCGATGAACAGGCCTTTGCCCTCGCTAATGGGCAGAATCTGATGTTCTGTGAAGACGCGGCAAGACGGCTTGATAAAACACTGCGGCAGGCGCCAGGAGTGACAGCATTTAAGCTCAAGGTGGTGCATGCGGAAAGCCTGCATGCGCATGATGCCGTGGCGCGTAGCGAGTGGAATTGGTAACAAAATAACAGCGATACCAAGGATCGTAGAAACCCTTGAGGATCCGCTTAAGCAGTGTTCCGATACCTTTCATAAAATCTGCTTCATGCCAGAACGGCCAAACATAAACAGGTATTAGCTTGCCCTATTTTATAATTGGTTAAACATGTCAGCAGGCTTATCCGACCAATAATGCCTATGAAATATTTTCTAAGCGCATGATTTAGCTGAATTTAATTTTAATGACCAGAGAGAAAAATAAACCGCCCAACCACTATCTGATAAACCAAAGGGCTCGACCTCAAGCGAACAAGCAGGCATGGTAAGTATTATTATTCACCATCAGCGAACCAACAGGAGGGTACGCCAATGCCGCACAATCTGACTCACAACCTGACTCAAAACCTGACTCAAAACCTATGCAAGATGGGGCTATTATCGCTCTTGGCGTTGTCTCCCAACGCCTTCAGCCAACAACAACCGGGGGCGGCTTCCGGTAATGATGTTACCACTGAGTCGTTCCAGGACTGGGAAGTCCGCTGCCAGCGTAATGCCGAGGGCCCGACCCCTTGTGCAATGTCACAATTGGTCACGCAACCTGACAGCAACCAGCCCTTGATGCAGGTAATTCTCGACTATCCGCCCCAGATCGATGACCCGGTGATGAGCTTTTTCGTGCCGCTGGGGGTACACCTGGCCCCAGGCTTGCAATTGGTCGTGGATAACGGTGAGCCAATCCAGTTCCCCTATCAGGTCTGTCAGGAGCAAGGCTGCCGTGCTGACGCCCCCATTGAACCAGCGATGCTGCAGCAACTCCGCAGCGGCAACACGGCAACCCTCAGCATGATCAGTCCACGCGGTGAACGCATGGATGTCGATATTTCTCTGATCGGCTTTACTGACGCCAGTACCCGCATCGCTCGCTAATCTTAGGGGCCTTGCCCACAAAGCCGGCCCATGAGGGCCGGCAAGTCTACCTGCCGCTGATAACAGGCTTGCGTTGACACCTGCTGCCGCGGTTTCAATGTAAAACTGCTCTCTACCACCTACCCTTCCGGCACGATGGTCTTAGTATCGAACGACACGTTAGCTGGAAAGCGCTCTTAGCTAGAAATGAATAACGCTTGGAAATAGCAGAACCGGCAGAGGTTTGGTAGGGAAAACGCCTGCACTGGCTATAGCGTCGCTATCGGCCATGAGCGGACTGCTTATCCGCGAATTAACCCCTTTTAGACACATTGACACGGTGGGCCTTCTATCTACTGCCTAGGCAGGTCGGTTTCAAAGCTGAGATCCCTAAGTACATCAAGTGACGTACCGAAAATGTAAAGTGAGCTTTACTTATAGTCTAGCATTAATTAATGTAAAGCCTACTTTACATTGGAGGCTGCATAGATGAGATATCTTTACGAGATGGGCGCTGCTTTAGGGTGTTACATGGTCGTGCTGGTGGCGTCATTGTTCGCTCTGAATCAATTCCAGGATGCCGATTTTGTATCCCGCGCGATCATTACCCTTTCCCCAATTATCCCTGCAGCATTTATGTGTTGGGCGGTAGTACGGAAATTGCGACGACTGGATGAAATGCAACTGCGGATTCAGTTCGAAGCACTGGGATTTGCATTCGCAGCCTCAGCACTGTTGACTTTTAGCTATGGCTTCATGGAAAACATCGGTGCGCCTCATCTTCCATGGCTATGGGTATGGCCCGTCATGGGACTAATGTGGATCGTTGGGTTAATGATCGCTAAGCATCGATATCAATGAAAAACAAACTTAAAGCGCTGCGCGCCCAGCACCATTGGTCGCAGCAGGATTTAGCCACAATCCTGGGCGTCTCCCGTCAGACTATTAACGCGATTGAAAATGGCAGATATGACCCAAGTTTACCGCTGGCATTCCAGATTTCTCGCGCCTTTAGTTTGCCCATTGAGAAAATTTTTGATGATGAGAACCACGCGACATGAGCCGAAGCAGTCTGTTACTTCACCGCGAGGATGGTAGCTCACAATGTCGCTTCTTTGCTCGCGAAAGCATTGCGTAGACATGCCTCCTTTCTCAATCAATACGAGTAGGCTCGAGGCCAGAGGTGTCATACCCCCCCCAATTAAGCGCCTAATCGGAACAAGGAACGGGGATTAGTATCAAGAATATGCTGTCGATCGTCAGCGTCATTAATCCAGTCATTGAGCCATCTGAAGGTATCGCCGTAAGTATGCTTATCCTCATGACGTGTCCACGGCCAATCGCTGCCCCACACCAATCGGTCTCGCCCAAGATGGTGCAATAACGCTTGAACATGCGGTTTTAGGTCTGCCACCGGTGAGCGATAGGGAGCCGAGAGCTTTACCCAGGTTCGCTCTGCCTGTCCTGATTCAAGCAGAAGACGGCAGCCCCGGTCTTGCATGGGTTCGGCCTCGACGGGTAACCCAATATGATCAATGACTAACTTAACACCATGCTCGTGTAACGCTGGGAAAATTTCAGGCAGCCGATTTCCTTCCAGATGCAACTCAAGATGCCAGTCCATGGTTTTAAGATTATCCAGGAAGTCTATCCATTGCGGATCACTGAGGTTAGGCAATGCACTTCGCCCCTCAATAAGATTCCACCGAACGCCCACAATCCCAGTAGCATCAAGAGCGGCTATTTCTTCAATCGTCGTTTCTTTGGGGAGCTGAACCACCCCACGATAAGCATGATCAAGCTTAGCGAGGATCTCAAGAAGTTGCCGATTATCGTTTCCTAGAAAGCTTGGTTGCACCAGGACTCCACCACTTAATTGACAGCTTTCGAGATTTTCTTGCCAATCCACGAGAGGAGCAGGACGGGAGGGAGTGTAGTTAGACTCCTGGACGTTCTTAAAGGACCCGTAAACATGAGCATGGCAATCAAAACCTAATTTCACCGTTAGTACCTCTTGACCTAAACCTGGGCATTTTACATACACTAACTTGTTATACATAAGTCTAGTTCTCTAGAGAACTGGTTGACTAGAAGTATACACGGGTCTTCAATGACCTCAAGAAATCAAAATGACCACTGGATGCCCCCTATGCGAGCCAAGTTCTCTGCTAATACGGACGGAAGATTACCCCTGTACGCCAAGCTCCGCGATCAATTAGGCTCAAGGATCGCCAATGGTGAGTGGAAACCAGGCGACATGATCCCCTCGGAGAACCGTTTAGCCGAAGAGTATGGCGTTGCTTTAGCCACCATGCGGATGGCCCTGAAGCAGCTGGTTGATGAGGGGCTGCTGGATCGGCGGCGAGGTACCGGCACTTTCGTTAAGCAACCCGCTTTCCGAGCTGATCTGTTTCGCTTCTTCCATGTACATGACGTGGATGATCCTGATATCCCCGTCATTCCTGAAAGCCGAATTCTTAGCTGCCAGGAAGTCCCGCTGCCTGCTGAGGTGCAGAAAGCCTTTGGTGAGGACTCAGTCAGCCATTGCATAAAACTCGAACGCGTTCGCCTGTGGTCAGGCGAACCGCTACTGTTTGAAGAACTTTACCTACGTCTACCCGATTTCGAAGGACTCTTATCGCTCAATCCAAAAGCGATGGGGCCTTTGTTATATCCCGTATTTCTGGAGAAAGTCGGGATTTTAATCTCGTCGGCCACCGATGAGCTTTCATTCGGCATTGCTACCGAGACCAGCGCTCAGCAATTGGAGCTAGCTCCCAAGGCACCGGTCGCCGTCATCCAACGCATTGCCCGCAATCCCGCCGGAAGAGTCATTGAGTTTCGCCGGGTACACGGACGACCCGAGCGATTCCGCTACCGTGTCACGCTCGGTGATCACCCCGCATAAGGGCGCATTTGATGCCCGTCTTTACACCCTGCATTACCAAAAAAGGTAACTAACAATGAAAAAATTACAGCTTACGTCTCTTGTTGCACTATCCGCAGTTACTGCTATGCCTGTCATGGCTGACGACTACCCGGATCGTCCTATCGAAATAGTCGTACCGGCACCCGCTGGCGGCGGCACTGATAACGTTGCGCGCATGCTTAACCAGTACCTTCAGGAAGAGTTAGGAGAGTCATTAGCGGTGTTGAATGTCGCTGGAGGAGGTGGTGCTATCGGGGTAAACCAAATTGCCCGGGCTAGGCCCGATGGTTACACACTGCTCTCTACCTGGAATAGCCCGATCACTACCGTGCCCCACATGCAGCGTGTTCAGTACTCTTACGAGACATTGACCCCGATCACCAGCACTTCTCAGAGTGCTTACACCATGTGTGTAGCCCCCGACTTTCCCGCTGAAACAGGTGAGGAATTCCTAGCCGAGCTACAAAACAACCCTGGTCAGTACACCTATGGTAATGACGGTGTTGGGGGAACCATGCGTTTAGCGGCAGAGCGTATTTTCGACGCCACTGGCATTGAAGCGCGCCCCATTCCGTTCGGTGGTGCCGGTGAAACACTCCAAAACTTCCTTGGCGGCCACGTGGACATCTACGGTGGCTCCATCACACCGGTGCTCCCCTACGTAGAAGACGGCAAGGCAAAATGTCTGCTCGTGACCTCCGCCGACGACAATGAAGCCCTCCCTCAGGCATCAGGACTTGCCGCGCTCGGCCATCCCGAGCTGGAAACCGTACTGTGGCGCATGATGCTGGCACCCGAGGGTATGGATGAACAACGCGTTAATGTCATCGCCGATGCTGTTGCAAGAGCAGTAGAGCACCCCGAGTTCCAAACGTTCCTAGCTGCTCAAGGTGAAACACTCAACCTCGTTCGTGGTGAAGCGCTTCGTGCGCGCCTGCAACAGGAAACCGAAGCAATTGGCGAGACACTCGACAAGCTTGGGCTTAAGAAAAACTAACCCATGCTGACTGGACGATAATTTACTCATGAACTTCAGAGATATTATCTCTGGCATCGCCTTCCTCATCCTCGGCTGCACAGTGGTCGGGGTGGGGAATGGCTTTGATGCTGGAGCAGCTTATGTGCCTATGGGCGTTGGCATTCTGATGTGCCTTTTCTCACTTTCTCTCATCTTTAAAGGCGTTACGCAGAGATTAGGGGCAAGTGAGTCGAGTAGCATCGCTGTCGCGTTAATCGATCACCCAGGACGATTTATGGCGACAGTCGCCTGTTGCCTGATCTACTACTTGGCCATGCCAACGGTGGGTTTCTACTCCACTAGCACGCTGTTCATCATACTACTGTCGCTGGTGCTCGGTGAAAGACGCCCCATCGTCGTTCTAGGTATTACGGTGGGCTTTATCATCCTGTTATACGGGTTGTTTGCAATGGTGCTGAAACGCCCCTTGCCCGTCGAATTTTTCCTGGTTTCCTAAATAGGGTGACACGCTATGTTTGATTCCCTGTTCAATGCACTGCCCGTGGCCCTACAGTTTGGTTCCTTGGTTAGCCTCTTCGTCGGGACCTTGGTGGGCATTTTGATTGGCGCCCTACCCGGCCTCAACCCGGTGATGGCCATCGCTCTGATGCTACCCCTGACCTATGGCTTTGATCCTGTGATCGCCCTAGGACTGGTGGCAGGTATCTATAATGGCTCGATGTACGGGGGCGCTATTCCCGCCATCTTACTTAAAATTCCTGGCACGCCAGCGGCTATCGCGACGACATTCGATGGTTATCCGATGACGCGCAATGGTCAAGGCGGACTAGCCCTCAAGACGGCGTGTTGGTCTTCAGCCGTGGGGGGAATTATCAGTGCCATAGCGCTGATGACGCTGGCCCCTCTGTTGGCGCAGGTCACGCTCGCTTTTGGGCCCACTGAGTATTTCTGGGTGGCCGTTTTCGGTCTTGTAAGCATCGCCGTGTTAGTGGGCAGTGATATCAGCAAGGGCATGCTCGGCGCCCTACTGGGCGTTATCATCGGCCTAGTAGGCGTTGACACCATCAGTGGAGCGGAGCGCTATACGTTCGATTCACTTTATCTAAGCGGGGGCTTTGACCTGATTATCGTGCTCATCGGCCTCTACGCGATTCCGCCAGTGCTTGAAATGGCTGAGAAAAGCAACGCAACCTACTACGACGCAGGAAGCTTTAAAGTCGATGCTAGCGGGAATGCACTAACGCTGATACGTCAGCACTGGCGCACCTGGGCGCGCTCATCGCTGATAGGCGTCAGTGTAGGCATTTTGCCAGGTGCTGGTGGTAATCTGGCGGCTTTACTGAGTTATAACGAAGCGAAGCGCAAGTCCTCAAATCCCGATTCTTTCGGCACTGGCAACCCGGTGGGTGTTGCTGCAGCCGAATCAGGCAACAGTGCCGACAATGCTTCGTCGATGATTCCATCGCTAACGCTAGGGATTCCTGGCAACCTGGTCGCTGCCTTAGTGCTTGGTGCGCTGATGATTCATGGCCTTCAGCCCGGCCCGCAACTGTTTACGAAGTCGCCTGATGTGGTCTTTGGCTTTATGTGGCAGATGCTAATAACGGCGATACTACTGCTTTTCCTGGGCGGTATGGTGGCCACCCGCCTGTTCGCGCAGGTGTTGCGTATGCCGACTGCGTTATTGGTTCCAACAACCTTGGTGCTAATGGCAGTGGGGGTTTATACCGTCAAAGGAAACATGACGGACCTGTATGTCATGTTAGGTTTTGGGTTGCTCGGCTATTTACTCCACCGGCTCGCCTTCCCACTCGCCCCCGTAGTGTTGGGGGTGCTGTTAGGACCAATGGCGGAACAAAATTTACGCTTGGCAATGTTGCTCTCTCAAGACGACGTGGGTGCCCTATTTACGCGTCCTATCTCGCAGGGGATCATCGCACTACTGTTGTTGGTCTTATTTTCACAGGTTTGGAAAATGCTACGGAAAGTTCGTCAGGAGTAACAGCGCTACGAAAGAATTCCACAGTTTTATTGTTGAATTCGTAGACGGCGGTCAGACAATATTCATGACTGACTGCCGCTATCGGCCAGAAGCCGCCATTGAGACTTTCCTGATGTAACGCCAACATTCAGCAGCGGCCTTTACGTAGCGAAGCGGAGAAAAGGCCATCCAGTGGAGGGCCGAAGGCCCAGAACGAACTAGAACTAATGGTTAGATTGAAACAATATCCGCACGGCCTGAGCTGCCTGATGGGGAATCAAAACCGTAAGAGGTGGAGCCTAATGAGGTTTCGCGAGCAGGTGCTGAAAGTCGCCGCCACGCTCACCATGCATGCATTGCGGGTGACCTTGCACCTGGGAGCCGCCGCCGACAATTGGTGGCCAACCCTGATGCGAGGAGGGCCAAGATTGGCCGCATTGTCCTAACCGCCACCACGACCGCCTTTCTTAAGGCATCGTCCAGTGGTCGAGGGGGCCGTGAGCAAGCGCCCCGCCCTCTTTACTTGATATTATAAGCGACAAGTATTTAGAGAATAAATGAGCATATGTGGCGGTGCTGCCATGTCGTTGGCAGAAGAATAAGAGCCGGAAGCGTGCGATCAGCCACTTTAACAAGACCGTGATGAATCACACGGGTTACCAGTTGACGGTTATGACCACGCTGATCATTGGGGTGAAGAAAACAGGTCTGTCCCCATTTTTGTCCCCCATTTTCGATACCGGAAGCGAAATGCAGCCGTTGGTCTAATGTTAGAAGAATGGGTATGTGATTTTCGACCCACGGACATGACTGATGACTGACTACTTTGTTCAGGCGTTTATCTACCTGGTGGCGGCGGTAATAGCGGTGCCACTGGCCAGACAGTTCGGGCTGGGGTCGGTACTCGGTTACTTGGTGGCCGGTGTGGTCATAGGACCGGTGACAGGACTGGTGGGCCAGGAGGCCCTCACTCTTCAGCATTTTGCTGAGTTCGGCGTGGTAATGATGCTGTTCCTGGTGGGGATGGAGCTTGACCCCAAATCCCTTTGGGCCATGCGGGTTCGGCTGCTCGGTCTTGGCGGCCTGCAGGTCACACTGACTGCAGCCGCAGCCACCTGTTTTGCCTGGTTCCTGGGGATGGCCTGGCAAACAGCCGTGGCGGTAGGGTTTCTCTTCTCCCTTTCCTCAACAGCGATTGTCTTGCAGACACTTACCGAAAGGGGCCTAGTCAAAACCGAAGGTGGGCAGAGTGCCTTCTCAGTGCTGCTTTTCCAGGACATTGCGGTGATTCCCATGCTGGCCGTCATCCCTCTGCTGGCCGTGTCCGGAATGTCCGGTAGTGGCAGCGAGGGCGGGCATAGCAGCCTCAGCCTGGTTGAGAACCTGCCGGGCTGGGCGCATGGGCTGGCCGTTGTCGGTGCGATCGTGATCGTGATTATCTGTGGCCATTACCTGAGTCGGCCGCTGTTCCGCTACGTGGTGCGATCCGGCATGCGGGAAGTATTCACCGCCGCGTCCCTGATGCTGATTATCGGCATCGCGGCGCTCATGAGCCTGGTGAACCTCTCGCCTGCGCTCGGCGCATTCCTGGCCGGTGTGGTCCTCGCCAACAGCGAATTCCGGCACGAGCTGGAAGCCAATATCGAACCTTTCAAGGGGCTGCTGCTAGGGCTTTTCTTCATAACAGTAGGCGCGGGAATCAATTTCGGCGTTCTGGCGGCTTCCTGGGATACGATCTTTCTTCTCGCCCTGGCGGTTATCATTGGCAAGACGCTGATTCTGTTTGGCCTGGCTTTCGCATTCGGCATCCGCGGCAGTGAAGGCTGGTTGTTCAGCCTCGGGCTGGCCCAGGCCGGTGAGTTCGGGTTTGTGCTGCTGACCTACAGTACCCAGAACCAAGTTATCCCTGCAGACACCGCTCAGGTGCTGTCACTGGTGGTGGCCCTGTCCATGTTCCTGACACCGCTGTTGTTCATTGTCTATGACCGGGTGGTGCTGCCGCGCTATCAGAAGGCTTCCAATGAAGAAGCAGAGCCGGATGAGATAGAAGAGCAGGCCCCGGTGATCGTGGCAGGGGTCGGCCGCTTCGGGCAGATCGTCTGCCGGTTGCTTCGCGCCAACAACATTCCCAGCGTTGCCCTGGACCACGCCCTGGAGCAGGTCGAAAACCTGCACCGGATCCAGCTGAAAAGTTACTTTGGCGACGCCACCCGCATCCAGCTACTGGAAACCGCCGGCATTGCCGAGGCACGCCTGCTCGTCGTCGCCATTGATGACAGGGACCGGGCCGTACGTTTGGTGCGTCACGTCAAACAGCTTTACCCGGGGGTCTGGGTGCTGGCCCGCTCCTTCGACCGCGGCCATGGTTACGAGTTGCGTGAGGCCGGCGCCGACGATGTGGTGAGCGAAACCTATTACTCCGCCCTGGAACTCGGCGGCGATGCCCTCACCGCCATGGGCGTCCACCCAGAACGCGCCCGCCGGATGACTCAATCCTTTGTCGCCAGCGAAAAAGCCAACGAAGACCAATTGTTCAGCGCCTGGCGCAACATCGAGGAAGGCATCCACTTCAGCCCGCGCTACGGGGAGCTGTTCATGAAACTGGACGAGTCACTGGGGCACGCCATGCGGGAAGACGCACGGCGAATCGAGGACGAAGCACCGGCGTGGACCCCGCCGAGGAACAACGGCTGATCACTAAAACAGAATTGTCAGCGCTTATTCGCTTCCTGGTTGCGGCGTTGCTGCCGGTAGCCGTAAGTAGCGTTTCTGACGGTTTCTTCATCTTCCAGTCCGGCCCCCAGGGCGCCAGCGATAGTGGCAACCGAAGTCGCGAGCCAGGCAAGAGTGGTATAATCGAGAAGACTGGCCCCGTGATCAAGTTGCGCTTCCAGCATGTTGGCCGGAATGAAAACGAGGACCGTGAAACAGAAAAGGCCCAGCAGGATCAAATAATAGAATACGACCCCGGCACTCAGCGTCAGGACAGTGACCGTGTTATAGAGCCGAACCAGACGTGGTGATCGGGCGTTTTTTATCGGTTCCCAAAGCGTGTGGGCAATAATGATCCAGGCGATCATCGCCACCATGGCCACTCCCATCAGCAGAACAAGGCGTGGCCGGCCATAATTGGCGCTGAGCTGCCAAAGGGTGGGAAACACCAGACCATAGGCGCCGGTCGCGAACGCGACGGCGATGACGCGCTTGAAAGCAGGAAAGATGGTCGAGGGGCGGTTGGCGCGCACCATGCCTGCCAGGATGCGAAGGTTCCCGTTGATCCACGAATCGGCAATGAAGCGCACGTCAAAGGACTCTCCCTCGCCCGATAGCGTTAGCCGACGTATCGGAAACAGCTTCTCGTAGAGGTGCCTGCCCAATAGTTGCCGCGCACCTTTGCCACGCAGACTCTCGTGGACTTTATCGGATTGCTGGGTACGCTGCTCCTGACGAGTACGGTCCTCTTCGGAACTGCCATGGTGCAATTCGTTGACCAGTTGCAGGATCGCTTCGTTCAGGCGACGACGTATTGCGGTAATGCCGAAGGCAGGCAATGAAATCATCGCAACGCCATGCACCGTGCTGGTTTCAGCGATTACGAAGCGCCCGTCCTTAAAGATCGGCAAATCGGTAATACAGATCGCGTAGTCCCACTGCTGGTCCCGCTTATACTCGAGAATACTCCCAATAATATCGTTGGAAGCCTCTGCAGCACCGATCAACGGATCGACGATCAGTTGCACCTCCCAGTTCAACCGGTCATCGACGTAATTGGCCAAAAGCTCGGGTAACCGGTTGATTACCTGTTTGGCCATCTCAGCGGGCATCTCCGGGGCGGGTATCAGGCCCACCACTTTTCGGCACGCGTTGACCGCCCGGCTCCCTTCCTGTGCGGGTTCCCTGGTGGAGATCTCGTTCCGGGCCGTGGACATAAGCGCTCCATGACGACGTGGCTGCTGCATTGGGTAGTGGAACCCTGAAAAAAACCACCCTGACATACCCAAGCTTAGTTGAAGATCGGAATACCGCGACTCGCGCTACAGTCATCTCGGGGCCGGCATTAGGGAACCACTGATCAATTCGGTTTCGAGCGACTGAGGAACTCAGAGTGACTCAATCACCGCGTCGGCGATCAATTTCCGACCACCTCATGTGGTCTGTTTTCCCTGACAGCCGGGTTATCTGGCTGTCAGGCCAGATTCAGGGCGTAATGGCCCCGTCAATTTGGCCCTCGCATCGTGTCGTCAGCACCAGGTTGGCCAGCCCGAACAGGCTGAAGAGTTGCGCCTGGTTCTTGGCCAACCCCTTGTAGCGCACCTTGCGGTAGCCGAAGAGGTTCTTGATGACATGAAACGGATGCACGACCTTGGCGCGGATGCTGGCCTTGGCCTTCTCGATCGCCAGCAGCAGTGCTTTCATGGGGGTGTCTTCCATCTTCTTAATGGGGCTGCGTTTGGCGGCAACACAGCATCGGGAATCCGCGGCATCCTTCTCTTCGTCGAGATACTTCCACATACCGGTGTAACCCGCGTCGCCGTATACCCGTTTGTCATCTTCTCGGACCAGGGCACCGGCCATGGTGACATCGGCGACGTTGGCCGAGGTGGCGGCGACACTGTGAGTCGGTCCGGTGACCGCATCGACCCCGATATGGGCCTTCAGGCCGAAATACCACTGGCTGCCCTTCTTGGTCTGCTTCATCTCCAGATCACGCTGCTTGACCTTGTTCTTGTTCTTGGTAGAGGGCGCGGCGGCCACGATGGTGCCTTCGCGCATGAACAGGCCTTGCTCAGCCAAGTGGGCGTTGATTTCCTCGAAGATCCGCTGGGTCAGGGCATGTTTCTCCAGTAGGTGGCGGAAACGCAACAGCGTGGTCGCATCCGGCACGCTCTCGACAGACAGGTCAATGCCCACGAAGTCGCGCATTGCCTGGCTGTCGTAGATCGCATCTTCGAGTGCCTCGTCAGCGAGCGCATACCATTGTTGCAGGAAGTAGATCCGCAGCATGCGCTCCAGGCCGATGGGCGGGCGGCCGCGCTTACCGGCCGCGTTCGGGAAGTAGGCGGGCGACAGCGCGCCGATGAGCCGTTGCCAAGGCACCAGGGTTTCCATCTGAGCCAGGAACCGCTCGCGGCGGGTGACCTTTTTCTTGTTCTGGTACTCGGCTTGGGCGAACGAGATCTGCTTCATCGGGTGGCTCGGTCAGGTGGTGACAGGGTAGCCAGATTTTACCCCGCCGCCGGCTGCCAGGCAGCTGCGGCGGGATTTATGCAGTATTTCCCTAGTGCTCCTGGTGTGAGTACGCAAAGTGCTCCAAAAGTGTAATGGTTGCTCGTCCATGACGGTGGAAACTTTACTTCATATAGAAGTTCACACGTTCTCAATGTCGATCGGTACCTAAAGTGTCCTTCCGGACAAACAAGAAATTCGTTAAATGTCAGCTTCCCGAGTGGAACCTCAAGAGTCGGGAGCTTGAAGCCCTGCTTCGGGCTCTCATAAGTGATGGCAAGGGCCACTGAGCGAGCAGCCCCATCCAAATAGAATTCGATCTGCGCTAGGGCGTCCCCAAAATTATATTGCCATATCTCCTCGCACTGCCGGTGCGGCGGACCTAGTGATGCCAGCACGAACTCTTTGGAAACCCCAGGGCTTATGTGCTCGAAAAAATTCCGCGGAGCCCTCTTACCCTTGATTCTATGGGGAACGAGTCAGACGTAAAGATACTTGACCCCCGCTAAGAAAGCGGACCCACCCAATCGAGTTGCTAGTGTTTCAAATATCACAAGCTCCAATATCCTTTGGTCGGACGATAATCTGAGGCCGATCGGCTCCAGCGACCGGTGCTGCAGCCGTTCCATCAGCATTGCCTGAAGCTTCCCCATTCGGCCAGGTACGGACGTTTAGGTAAACCTGATATAACTCCAGTTAGCATGCGCGGCTACGAAATAGAGACGAAGCCGCAAGTAGTAGATGTCGCCATGAATGGAATTGTTATGTTTTGAATCTAGGTGGAAGGTCCCAAAGCTGCACCTCAATATAGAGCTCAAAATCTGTTTCCCAGTAACGCTCATAAGGAACAACATGATCATTTTCAGGAATTCCGAATCGCGTAACGAGCTCACTCATCTCGCTAAGAAGAAACACTTTATTGTAGTAAGGCTTATCGTCTCGGGATAACGCAATAAAGCTATCCGGGTAGGTCAAGGAAGTTGTTTCAGGGTCAAGCTCCGATAGAGGTATTTTTAGCTCATTTTGGTTAGCGTTTAGATCACGAAACCAAGGGGATTCTCCAAGCACCAGATAAAAAGGGTGACAGCGGCGCGGTTTACCCCCTCGCGCAACGAAGAGTTCACGCAGCCTAGCTTCGACCTTGCTTCGGACTTCAATATAGTTCCTGCCGTAACGCCGTCGATAGCCGGTATCACGCTGATGGGTAAGCGCGCCATAAACCCCATCTACCCATATTAACGTTGGCTGATCACACTGGTGGTCTCTTTAGCATTGGAGATCATCATGAGTCGCGACCTCAGTTCCACTCAAGCATTTTGGTTAG